>SVQK01000002.1 GCA_015065385.1 Oscillospiraceae bacterium
GGGATCGGATAGGTCAGCCCGCCCGCGCAGTACACCTGCATCCCCTCGGCGTAATGGATCTCGGTGTCCGGCGGGAGAAGGACCTCTTCCGTGCCGCCGAGCCTTGAACGGAGCAGGATCCGGAGCTTCTGGCGGTCGGCGCTCTTTCCCGGCGAAACGGAGGTCGTGAATCCTCCTCGCGCGCGCACTCCTCCGCCTCCCCGGCCCGTTCCCACGGTCTTCATTTCGATCTTCGCAATTTCGGCGTAAAAGGACTTAGCGGCGATTTTCCGATGCAGGCGCAGAGGCCAGAAGGGGACAACGAACAGCGTCGGGAACGCCACGGAAAAGGGAGACATGATCCCCCGTCCGCTTTTCGTTCCGTAGAGGAACCACAGCCAAACGTCGATCATGAACCAGACGAGGATCAGACCGGCGGCAATGACCTTTTCCCGCCTGCCCAGCTGACGGAAAAAGGCTTCCGTCTCGGGGCGGAGGGTGTGCCGCTCCTCCCTCGGCTTCTCGGAAACGGAGGCATCCTTCTGCCATGCCGCCTCCGCGTCCTCCCGGCTCCATGCCTCCTCCGGGCGGTTCGAAAGCGTCCGAGCCCATTCCTCGTGCTCCCGCAGTTCCCGGTTTCGGAGGGCGTGTCCCGTCAGATACCCGGCAAACAGCGCGGCGGTGAAGAACAAAAGATAGAATCCCACCGCCCACAGCTTCACCGGAAGGGGGAAATTCAGAGCGGAGGCGTCGAAGACCTCCCGCGTGCCGTGACCGATGAACCGGGCAAAATACTGAACGGGCCCGGCGAAGAACAGGGCCTGCATCAGCCCGATGGCCACCGCCGCAGTCAGCGCCCCGTGGAGCAGGACGCCGATCCCGACCGTGCCGAGCATGGAGGGAATGTCCGGGGAGCGGGGATGCCCGTCCGCCGCACGGTAGTCCGCCGCGTTCCGGCCGATGTTCTGCTCGAAGACAAAGCCGAAGACCATGCAGAACAGCTCGGACACGGCGGCGAAAATCAGCCAGAGCGTCTGGGTCTTCGCGTCCGTATAGCCCGTGACGTTGACGGGAACGGAAATCACAAAGCCGAGCAGCAGAAGGAGGGTATTGGAGGCCAGCCCGATGCCGGTCATGAAGAGGAAGGTGAAAAGGCCGCCCGCGAGGATCTCCTGCGCGCTCCTGCCCTTTCCGCGGCCTTCCGCGCGTTCCCGTCTTGCCATAGGAACCTCCCGTTCGCGTTCGTTTGAACTTGTATGAAGGTATTATACAGCATCATTCTCATTCTGTCAAGAGCTGACGGCGGATTAAGGAATTTTTAACCATTCCTCTCTTGTTCCTTCATTAAGAGGCGGGTATAATGGAGCCGATCAAGGCAAAGGAGCGAACACCATGACCAAATCATCGACCCTTATCCGGAAAATCGCGGCATGGACCCTCGCCGCCTCCCTTCTGCTCTCCGGCTTCACGGCCTGCGGACAGAAAAAGAGCCCGGAAGACGAAGACGCGGCGGAAAAAACCGAACTCCTCACCGGCGTCTACCGCGGGACGGTCTATCCCCTGCCGGAGGGATACAGCATCGATTCCTCCGCGGCAGCGACGTACGACCCCGAGACGGACACCGTCTCCTGCTTCGCCACCGGATACTTCGAGAACGAGGACGGGGACTACGAGGCAAACTCCGCCCTCTTCCGCCTCGGCCCGGACGGCGTGAAGGAAGAAATCCCGCTCGATCTGGGAACGGACGCCTATGTGAGCGCCAGCTGCACCGTCGGGGACGACATGGTCTTTCTGGCGCAGAGCTGGGACGACAGCGGAACGCCCGAGAACTCCCTTGTCCGGTGGACGGAGGGCGGATGCGAGACCACGGACCGCCTCGAGCGCTTTTTCAGCCAGGGCGCGGAGAACGGATGGTTCACCATAAACAGCCTCGCCGCGGACGGGGACGGAAACCTCTACCTCGGAGCGGATCAGGAGATCGCCGTTTTGAAGCCGGACATGACGCTGCTCTCGAACGTTTTCACTTCCTCATGGATCAACGGCATGGAAACGGGTGCGGACGGAACGGTGTATATCTGCAGCTGGTTTGACGAGGGTACGGGAATCGCCCCGGTGGATCCCGTCTCCCACAGCATCGGGAAACCGATCCTTCTCCCGAACGGCAGCGAATTCTTCTTCGGTCCGGACTTCGACGTCTACGTCTCGACGAATACCGCGCTGGTCGGCATGACCTTCGGGGAGAACGGCAGCGAAAGCGAGACCCTCGTGGACTACGTCAACTCCAACCTGAACCCGAACGAGGTGCGGATCCTCGGCGTCATCGACCGGGACACCGTTCTGATCGCCGAACAGACCGATCCGGAAAACTGGACCTCTTCCCCGGCGGTGTACCGTCACGCGGAGGACGTCGATCTCTCGCAAGTCACGGTGATCGAGCTGGCCTACGGAAATCAGGATCTCGGCTACTCCCTCCCGCAGAGGATCGTAGCCTTCAACAAGGCGCATCCGGACATGAGAATCGTGGTGAAGGACTACACCGAATACGCCGCCTCGGACGACTGGGAGGCCGGGATCCGTCAGCTCGCCTCCGACATGGTCACGGGCGTGTACCGTCCGGACATCGTGGCGGGCAGCCCGGACAGGCAGGATCTCTCCGCGCTGAAAGCGAAAAAGCTGTACCGGGACCTCATTCCCTTCATGGAAAAGGACGACGTTCTGACGCCGGACAATCTCTTCGGCTGCGTGAAGTCCGCGCTCACCGATCCATCGGACGGTACGCTCTGGTGCATGACCTCGGACTTCATGCTCCAAACCCTTCTCTCGACCGGGAAGATCCTCGGCAAATACGCGGACCGGAGCGGCTGGACCATCGGAGAATTCCTCGACTTCGCCTCTTCCCTGCCCGCGGACGTGGAGCTCGGCGAAGGCATGAGTCAGGACAGCGCGGCCGCGTATCTCGGCGGATCCTACGGCGCGTTCATCGACGAGGAGGCCGGGACCTGCTCCTTCGACGGCGAGGACTTCCTCCGCTGGCTCGAATTTCTGAAAACGCTCCCGAAGGACTACATGGAACTCGGGACCGTGTCCGCTCTGGAGCAGACACCGTGGGAGGAGCGGTACGAGCTGTATCGCGCGGGCAAGGTCGCCCTCCAGTCCAAGGGACTGCACGACCTCGGCGACTTTCTTCAGCTGGAAATGCCCTTCGGAACGGAGGACTACCGGCTGATCGGCTACCCGGCAAAGGAGGGCGAATCCGGAACGTGGCTGCGGGCGGATCTCGCTCTGGTCATGACGAACTGGTGCGAGCATCCGGACGAGGCGTGGGAGGTGATCTCCTCCTTCTGCGACGGCTCGCTCGAATCCTACCACAACGGACTCCCGGTCCTGAAAACGGAATTTGACAAGCAGGCGGAGGAATACCTCACCTACGAATTCGCATTCTACTACGACGGCTCGTCAAGCTGGGGAACCATCGATCCCGACCATCCGATGACCGAGGACGACCTCGACCGCCCCGGCATCCTCAAGCACTTCACGAAAGACGACGCCGTGCGGATCCGCTCCTTCCTGGATCAGCCCGCGAAGCTCATTGCGGACACCGTGGACGACGAGGTGAACGCCATCGTGTACGAAGAAATCTCCGCTCTCACGGCAGGCGTCAGCTCCCCCGCCGACTGCGCGAAAAAGATCCAGTCCCGCGTCTCCATCTGGCTGGCGGAGCACAAATAACGGCATGGCGCGCGCACGCTGTGATGCCGTCAGGACGAATCCGCTATTCCGATATCCTCCCGTTGTCCATCCGGATGACGATATCCGCGTGCGCCGCGATATCCGGGTCGTGCGTCACCATGAGCAGCGTCTGATCGAATTCCTTTTTCGTCAGCAGCAAAAGTTCGAGCAGTTCGCGGGCGGAATTCTTGTCCAGATTCCCGGTAGGCTCGTCCGCAAAGATGATCGCGGGCCGGTTCACAAGCGCGCGGGCCACGGATACGCGCTGCTGCTCCCCGCCGGACATTTCGCTTGGGATGTGGTGCAGCCTGTCTTCGATGCCGAGCGTTTTCGCAAGCCCCGCAATGTATTCGAGATCGGGCTTCCTGCCGTCCATGAGCGAGGGGGTGCAGATATTCTCCAGCGCGGTCAGGGTGGGGAGAAGACTGTAATCCTGATAAACCACGCCGATCTTCCGACGCCGGAGTTCGGCGCGTTTCTTTTCCGACAGCTTGTAAATATCCTGACCGTCATAGGAAACCGTGCCGCCGGTTGGCTTTTCCAAGGCGGACAGCGCTCGCAGGAACGTGGATTTGCCGCACCCGGAAGGGCCGACGATCGCCGTGAATTTGTTTTCCGCGATGCTGACGCTGAGTTCATTCAGGGCGTAAATCCGTTTTTCGCCCTGAATATAGATCTTTGTGAGAGATTCAGCCTGTATGTTCATGATTCATCCCTCCGCGTATCATATCCCAAATACCCCGAAATGCCGACCGCGGTCAAGACGCCGGCAGCTATGACAAGGATCTCGCGCCACGCGAGGCGGAATCCGCTGTACTGCCAGGATCCCATGGAGGCGATGGCGGCGTTGACCGCGCCGATATACCCGCCGTAGAGCAGTGTGAAAATCAGTAGTCCGACAGCCGCAAGGAGACAGCTTTCCGTAAAGATCAGCGTCCGGATCGTTCCCTCGCCGCTTCCGAGGCGCGACAGAAGCGTGAATTCCCCCTGCCGGTTCATCTGATGCTGGGCATGGAGGAGAAAGACGGAGAGGATCGAAATCACGCAGATCAAACCGTTCATCGCTCTTGCCGCGTTTGCGTCTACGGTTCCGCCGTCGTCGAGACTCTTCAGATGATCCCTTTGATTGGCGTATATTGCGTGAGGGTCGTACACCATGTTCGGGATCTCCCCGCACAAAGCGGAATACCGTTCGTCCGAAAGATCTTTTTCAAGATATACATGTATGTCCGCGGGAAGGATCTCGGCCTGTTTCAGAGATTTCATCAGCGTTTCGTTCCCCCAGAAGCGCGGCGGAAGTCCGTTCAGCGGAACGTTTTCGAGGATCGCGCCGATTTCATAATTCTTTCCCGTTTCGGCGCATCGTAAGGTTTCCGCGAGGACAAATCCGCCGCCCGCATCGATCACGGCGATCTTCGTTTCATCGTTCAGCACGTCTTCGAGACGGCCGTCCGCGAGGAAGTCCGACAGCTGAGACAGGGTGTATCCGTCCAGCCGCTCGAGCTGCGCGGAGATCGTTGTCTCGCCTTTTGCAAACGTGTAATTCTGATTCGTTTTCTCAACCGTATAAACAGCCCCGACACCGTCGAGTGCTGAGATCTCGCGGACCGTATCAAAGGTGGAGGCATGTCCGTACGGCACGTCGTTCTTCGTGATGAGCATATCCGCATCCGAGTAAAGCGCGCCCGCGTTTGAGACCACATTGGAAGCGGCGGTTCCATACATGGCCCCGACAAACAGGGGGAAACAGACAATGAAGATGAAGAACAGGCAGTACGCCCTGTTCCGCCGGAACCGGAGGAGGATGTACGGAAGAACAAGAGATTTCGAGTTGTAGTACATCACGGACGAGGTTTTGACAAAGGAACGGTATGTTCCGGGCGCGCGCAGGACAAAGAGCAAAATCAAAACGCCTGCCGCCCCCGCGACGACCGCGAAGAATACCAGCGCGGACAGAAGAAGGATCCCCGGGGAAGGATCGAAGTACGGAACAAGGATTCCGCCCTGATTTTGATATGCCTGCGCGTTGTACGGCGCGATCTTATGAAACAGAGCGACGGAAGAGACAAGCGAAACGAGGTAAGCCGGAAGCGACAGGATCATGATATCGGCAAACGGCAGCAGAAACCGCATGGCGGGCGACAGGCCGAGACTGTGCAGTTTTCTGTAATCGGATACTTCCCGGTTCAGCTTCAGTTTCAGCGTGGACGCGATGCACAGAACGGCAAAGAACAGATTGAAGAGCGCGATGCTGACATCCCCGGAATAAATTCCGCTCTCGTCGATCCTCGGAAAACGGACGTGGACGTGCATGTTCATCGTGAGTCCGGTCGAATCGATGCTGTCTTGAAACTTTGCGAAGTCCTCTCTCGTATGAACGGCATCATCCCGAAAACTGTAAAAGGTAAAGGCCGTATCGGAGGCGCACTGCTTTCGGAGACTTTCGAGCAGCGCGGCGTTGGAGCAGACGACGGAAAACTCCGTGTCGTCCGCGATCCGTCGGTCGAGGATCCCGGCGATATGCACTTCAAGCGGTCCGCCGGACGGGGCTTCGAATCCCTCCAGGGTCAGAACGCCGTTTTCGATATGATCTCGGAGATAGTGAAAGACGGACGGGGTGACAAAGGCGTCGTATTCGCCGAGGGAGGAGACGTCATAGCCGAATCCCTCGTAAAAAGCCGCATGCTCCGAGCCTTTCGGGATGGACGTCAAATACAGATGACGCGTCATGTGCTTGGGATCGAATTCCTCGATCTCACTTTGATAAGCCGGAAAAAGATCGGCGCATTCCGCCATTCCTTCAAACCGAACAAACTCGTTCTCCGCAAGCGCATGAACAATCTCTCTCTCATGAAGACCGTCAACGATTTGTACGGAAATCTGATAGGGATAATAGTAAACTTCTTCCGGCGGCTCCTCGATGGACAGCGTCAGATAAAACACGGTCGCGCACAGCAAAATCCCGCTCAGAATGAAGGCGATAAACGGCAGAATATAGTTTGATTTCCGACGGCGGATATTTTCCCGGATGTATAATAGAATGAATTCCATTTTGCCGCCCTCCGTTCCTTTCCATCCCGCTCCTTCATGCCGCACCTCCGCTGTGGGAAAGCGGAAATCATGATCTTTGACAAGAGCAGATTGTTTTGAACGTCGCATCGCTTCTTTTTACAAATGATTATGGTCTCATTTTATCACATCCTCCGTTCCTTGTCAACAGCAAATCGTCGTTTTGTAGAAATTCATCGTTTTTGAAAAGTTCGCCGTTCCCCGCCGCAAACACCGGATAACGACGCCCGTTTTTGTAACATTTCTTTGAACCCGGAAAAATCCGCTTGACAAGTTCTGTTTATCGGAGTAAACTAAAGATGCTGTTTATCCGGATAAACAAACCGGGAGGGATTGTCATGAAAGACTTTGAACTGGGGGCTGTACAGGAACGTTTTGCAGACATCGTCTGGGAACACGAGCCGATCGCGTCGGGAGAGCTCGCAAAGATCTGCGAGGTTGAGCTGAACTGGAAGCGGCCCACGACCTATACCGTTCTGCGCAAGCTGTGCGAGAAGGGACTTCTCCGGAACAAGGACGGCATCGTGACCTCCCTCGTTCCCCGCGAGGAATTCTACTCCGCGAAAAGCGAGCAGATCGTCGAGGATTCCTACCGCGGATCCCTGCCCGCCTTTATCGCCGCGTTCATTTCCCGGAAGGAGCTCTCCCGGGAAGAGGCGGACGAGATTCAAAAGATGATCGACGCGTTCCGGAAGGAGGGGTGAGCATGGTGTTTCTGAAAATCGTGAATATGAGCATCACGGCGTCGTGGCTGATTTTAGCGGTCATCCTCGCGCGGCTCCTTCTGAAAAAAGCGCCGAAATGGATCGCCTGCCTTCTCTGGGCTCTGGTTGCCGCGCGCCTCGTCTGTCCGTTCACTCTTGAGAGCGCGTTCAGCCTGATCCCGAGCCGCGAACCGATCCCGGCGAATATCGCACAGGAGCGGGAGCCCGCCGTCGATTCGGGGATCGCGGCGCTCGACGAGGCGATCAACCCGGTCCTTTCGGAGTCGTTCGCCCCCGCCGTGGGAGACAGCGCAAACCCGCTGCAGATCGTGATTCCCGTTCTGACCATCGTCTGGTGCGCCGGGATCGTCCTTCTGCTTTCGTATGCGCTGTTCAGCTTTTTGAGGCTGAGGAAAACGGTTTCCGCGTGCGTCCCGGCCGGCGAGGGGATTTTCGCCTGCGACGAGGTGAAAACGCCGTTTATTCTCGGGCTCTTCCGGCCCCGCGTCTATGTGCCGTCCTCCATGACCGGGGAGACGCTCGATGTTGTGATCCGGCATGAAAAAGCCCATCTGCGGCGGCGCGACCACCTTTGGAAGCCGCTCGGCTATCTTCTCTTGACCGTTCACTGGTTCAATCCGCTCTGCTGGATCGCGTATCTCCTGCTCTGCCGGGATATCGAGCTGGCCTGTGACGAAAAGGTCGTGCGCGAGCTGAACCGGGAGGAGACGGCGGCGTATTCGCAGGCAATTCTCGATTGCAGTCTTCCGCGGAAGAGGATCGCGGCCTGTCCTCTGGCGTTCGGCGAGGTGGGGGTGAAGGAACGGGTCAAAGGCGTTCTGAATTACAAGAAGCCCGCGTTCTGGGTCATTCTGATTGCCGTTGTTCTCTGTGTCGTTCTGGCTGTGTGCTTTTTGACCAACCCGCAGGGCGGCTTCACGATCGACAGAGCGGACATCGAGAAGGTGACGTATTTCAACCTGTTCCTCGGCGACGACGTGCGGGGCGAGCTGAGTCCCGAAGAAATCGACGAGCTGGTCGAGCGGTTTTCCGCGGTGGACGGGGCAAAAAGGAGCGGCCGTTACGAGGGGCAGACGCCCGGGTATCAGGTGTGCGTATTCTTAAAGGACGGCTCCTTCGTGTACGGAAACGGATACAACACGACCGGCGGCATGGTCGAGGTTGTGATGAAGGGAAAACGGTATGCAGTTTCAGATCCGGAATTTGCGGACTATCTGCGCAGAGCCTGCTCTCACAGAGCGCTCACTCCCTACGAATGGGCCGAGCTGTACACCGCCGCGCCTTTCAGACGGACTTACGCCGTCCGGGAGATCCTGTATGAAGAAAAAAGATCCGGCGGAACCTCCGACATACCGCTGGCCGCCTACTTCTTTTCGGGCAGCAGCAAGCGTCTCATGATTCAAGAGGATCTTCATTCGGAAAACTGGCTGGACGCGGGGCAGCTCACGGAGACGGAGCTGACAAAGGACACGTTCGACCGGTATTTCCCTCCCGACGGAAAAAGCGCTGCCGCCGACCTGCGCAGAAACAACGTGAAGGCATGGCAGGTGATCGTTACGGATGCGCCGGGAGCCTTGTATTACGATCCCGTGTTTTACTATGTTCTTCTCCAGAAGGACGGGGAGGTCTGCCTGACGCGCGGGCATTATGACATTGCCGAAAAGGACGATCCCCATTCCGACGACACCCGCATTTCCTGTGTGTTTCTGCTGGAGGAAAAAGCCATCCGGATCGGGGAGGAGATCGATATGGACGCTTTGCGGGCAAAATACCCGGACTACTTTGATCTGGACACGTTCAAGGGGCTGGAGGTCTATGTGTGGCAGCTTGCGCCGGACAGCTGGTCCTGCGGCGTTATGCCCGGGACGAACCGAAACAAGACGCTCGAAGAGCTCATGAATCTGAAAGGCGCGTCGATTGCCGAGATGCGGGCCATTCTTTCCACCTACGAGATCGACGAAGAGGACATTTTCATCATCCCTTGGCAGAATCCGATTTCAAGCTATCTCGGCGACTACTGGGTCAGACAGGAAGGAGAAGATCCCGACGAGACTGTAAAACGCCGGCAGGAGTATGTTGACAGAATCCGCGCCTTGCTTCTCGACGACGGACAGAGCGGCGAATAATGCGCGCGTGGCACGGCCGCCGTTCAGGTCTGATTCCGCCCCGCCATAGAACGGAACTTTATAAACAACGCAAAACAGGACGCACGGCAGGTCGGTAAAACCCGCTACGCGTCCTGTTTGTTTATCGGGATCCGAGGGACGACAAGGCTTGTACTGTTTCGCTTCTAAACGGTATGATCGCGTATGGAACAGCTCTGACAAGTTTTGTCTGCACAAACCCACTATGACCCCCTTGCCCAATGCGCGACTGAAATGCCGCCGGAGGCCGAGGAGCTTGCTCCGAGTATGGTTCAAACTGCACGAACAAAGACCGCGCGAGGACAGTGGGTTGCGCAATCAGGCTTGTTTACAGGCACGAGCTGTTGCCTTATGCCATATGGCCAAGGAACCCCCCGCACGGGGGGAAACCTGCGGCCTGAGCTGGTGTCCCCCCGTGCCTCCCGCCCTGAGCAGGGCATCCATTTTCTGAAACGCGCAGCGTTAGCTCTCCCACCATAAAGACTTGCGTTCGTTTTTCGGTGAAATGACTTCGGGTTTCAGGATCACGCGATCTTCCCGACAAAGCGGTAATGGATGTCTACGTCCTGCGTGCGGAGGCCGTTTTCGCCCTTCTCGGCTTCGTGAACCAAGATCTTCTCAATCAGCGTGTTGAGGAGCGTCGCGTCGAGCTGATCCGGGTCGGAAAACTGCTTGAGAAGGGCGATCCACTTTTCAGCATCGGCTTCGGTCTGCTTTACGGTTTCCAGATCGACGGTCAGCTTTTCGATTTTCTCCGTCAGTTCCGCCTGCTCGGTTTGATACTTCTGCGACAGCATCGCGTAGTTCTGCTCGGTGATCGAGCCGGTCACGCGGTCCTCGTACAGCCGGGCGAACAGCTTGTCCACCTCGTCGCGGCGTTTCTCCGCTTTGGAGAGCTCCGCGGCTTTTTTCTTCATGGCCGCCGCTTTCTCCCGGTCGCCGCTCTGAAGAAGGTACTCGAGCAAGCCTTTTTCGTCCATCTGGGCAAACCGGCTCCAGCGGCGGAGCTGGGAGCGGACGTACTCATACAGGATTTCGTAGCGGATGTAGTGCGAGGAGCATTTTCCGCCGACCTTGCCAAGCTGCCGGTAGTAGCTGCAGTTGAAGTAGCGCCACGGCTTCCTCCCACTGGTGTTCGTAGCAAAGGTCATCGACCATCCGCAGTCCGCACATCGGACCAGCCCCGAGAAAATCTGCGTCCCCTCGCGCTTCGTCGTGCGCTTCCGGTGCTTGATCTGCTCCTGAACCTGAGCGAAGATGTCTTTGGAAATGATCGGTTCATGGGTGTTTTCTACGCGGAACCACATCTCTTCCGGTTTCCGGACGGACTTTTTGTTCTTGTAGGAGATGCTCGTCTGTCTGCCGTGAACGGAATTGCCGATGTACACCTCGTCGCTGAGGATGTTTTTGACGTGCGTGATCTGCCATTCCCACGCCTTGTCCTCCGGCGCGCCGTCGTAGATGTTGTTGAACCCCTCGCCCCGGATGTAGTGGAACCATGCGGGCGTCGGGATGTGCTCTCCGCACAGCGTTTTGGCGATTTTCATCGGCCCTGCCCCGTGCCGCGCCATTTCGAAGATCTTCTCCACGATCCAGCGGGTTTCCTCGTCGATCAGGAGGTGATTCCGGATGTCCGGATCCTTTCGGTAGCCGAACGGAGCATAGGTGCAGGTGTGCTCCCCGGCGGCGAACTTGGCGTGAAGGGCGGCTTTGATTTTCCGGCTGGTGTCTTTCGCGTACCATTCGTTGAACAGGTTCTTGAAGGGGACAAAATCGGTCAGGCCCTTTTCCGTGTCTTCGTTTTCAGCGACGGCGATGTACCGGACGTGTCTCTGCGGAAACTCGAATTCGAGGTAGTAGTCCACCATGATGTGCTCCCGCCCGAATCGGGAGAGGTCTTTCGTTACGATGCAGTTGATCTTCCCGGCGTCCACGTCCTCCATCATCCGCTGGAATGCGGGTCTGTCGAAGTTGGTGCCGCTCCAGCCGTCGTCAACGTATTCATCGACGACAAGCAGGTTATTTTCGAGCGCGTATTGTCGCAGAAGCTTCCTTTGCGTATCGATGGAGACACTGTCGTCTCCGTAGTTCCGGTCGTCCTGGCTCAATCTCATATAAAGTGCGGTATTGTACGGTTGTTTCATCAAATTCCTCCTTTTTTGGAAACAACCCACGCTTACGATACTGGCGTTTTCATTATACCATAAGCGCGGGCGGTTTTCAAGTCTCTCAATGCAATTTCATTGAGCTCTTCTGTTTATTTTACGGTCTTCGCGGCGAACTTCACCGCATCTTCGATCAGCTCCCCGATGGTCGGGCCTTTCTCGGGGAAGAACTCACGGACCCGCGTCCGCCAGTTCATGCAGTAGAACCAGAGCACACCGTCCAGATCCCTTACATAATAGGAAGTGTTCTCCGGCGTCGGCTCCGGCTCGTCGATCCCCTCCGGAAATACGATTTCCGGCCCGTCAATGTCGTCGTGGTGATACAGTTCTTCATCCATACAGTTTCCTCCTTCTCAGGGGATGAGTGTCTTGTCCCCTGTGTAGCCTATTTTACCAAAGTTAAGGATACGGTGCCGTATATCCGAAAATCGGGAAAAAGGGCTGAAAAAGCGGTAAATTCCGTGATTGCGGAAAAAGTGGGTGAGTCTCGAAATGAGACGGGGTCACCATTTTGTGTTTTTACGATAAATCACAAATACCCGTTATAAGTGCTGCTAATTCTGTCATTACTGATGACGTAATTCCTCCATGTAGACGGATTAAAAATGGGGCAGACATCCGGCTGTGGGATTCCCATCTATTGCCCAATCAATGACGTGACTGGAGACGGGATAGCATTTTGATACGGGGTCTAAAAGGCAATAAATACATGGGTTTTTACGGAGTAACGAAACGATACTCCGTATTTCAATATATCCCATTGCGTTTCACGACTCCATTATTTAGTGAGAAACCCGATTCCGGAAATATATCCTCGCAAAACGCGAGGGCATATCAGTAATACTAATTCGGTCGATATTACCGACGGTTTTCCGTCACAGAGGAAGACCCGTGAACGATTCGTTCACCCCTCTGCGGATTTCCACTTCTTACCTTGCAGACCGATCCCTCGCAAATCACGTCTTCATCGCAAAGTCAATAAAGACAATGGGTTTGCCCCCGTAACGATTCGTTACGGGGCCTCCATTCAAGAACAGAAATACCCAGTCACGTTTCGGTACTCCGTATGTGCGTCTCAGCTTTTCGTCGGCTTTTCCTTTGCCTTGTCCCGCTCCGATTCGCCGAGAACCTTACGGATATTCTGCCGCAGGGTTGCCAGTTCCTGAAATTCCGCTTTCCGCGCCTTATACTCCTCATACCTGGCATTCTTTTCGGCGTACAGCCGGTCGAGTTCCGCCTGCACGTCTTTTATCTTCGGGAGCGGTGTATATCCGCGCTCACGGAAGTATTTCCGGTCGGCGTCCATGAGGATGAAATCGGAGGTGTGCGCTTCTTTATATACCTGCCGCTGCTTCTCTGTTTTCAGCGCGTCGTATTCGTCGCGGACTTTTCGTGTGCGGGCATAGGAGCGGAGGTGCGACAGCAGTTCCTTCCGCTCCGCAATCCGGGCTTCGATGGACTTGATTTCTGTCTGTGATTCTGTAAATGCCCGGCTTGCGGTGTCATATGCCTCTTCGAGTTTTCGCATATCCATCAGCCCCGCCTGCCGAAGCACGTCCAGGGTTTGCGACATGGCCTTGATATTGTGGATCGATGCCCAGCGGAGATAGCCTGTCCCCTTACCATCCTCGCGGAGTTTTTCCCGGTCAAGGATCTGCAAAAGCTCCTTCGCCTCTTCCGGGAGGTCGGGAATGTTGATTTCTTTCTTGTCTTTTTCTTCCAAGCGTGTCCCGTTTTCCGCCAGCTTTGCGAGAACCGCCGCTTTTTCAAAATCGTATCCCAACCGACGCGCGGTGATCGGTTTCTGCCTCCCCTCCGGGAGATAACTGTATCGGCCTCGACTCTCCTTTACTATGATCCCGGATTTCAAAAGAAGTTCTGCAAACTCTTCAAAAGTTTTGGCAATGGCCATCGCATTCCGGATTTCTTGTCTCAGTTTTCCAAGGTCGGTCTGAAATGTTGTACCTGGGTGCTCCGCATCCGCCCGCTGTTGTCCTCTTCGCTTCGCCCAATACTCCGCGTCGGTGATCTTTTCCGGACTTCCGTTCAGAAGATCGATCTGGTACAACCCCTCCCGTTCGCACATTTTCATGACTTCGGATTTGTAATGGTTCATGGCGGCATCGGTGCAGCGGTGTTTGGTTCCGGCTTTCCAATCGGCAGGACGGTCCATATACGGTTTTCGCGGCGTGTCTTCAATCCGCAGACTGTTGATGACAATGTGAACATGGATGTTGCCGGAATGATTGTGACCGTCCGCATGGGTACACACGATGGCCTGATGCCCGGCGAAGTTGTCTCGACAAAACTGCTCTCCCATTTCCTGCGCTTTATCAACAGTCAATCCATGATCGGGACCGTCTTTCGGATCGAAACTGATGATGTAGTGATGAGATTTGATTTCGCCGCGGTTCATATTTTTTCTGAACCTCTTATTCGCGCGCAGGCAGGCAATGGCGAAATTGTCCCCGCCGCAGTTCAAAGTGGAGAAGCGGAAGTTTTCACGCGGGATGAGCCGTCCCTTTTCATCGCGCATGGGCTTCATACGTATCTCGTCATGCTCAAAGGTCAGGTACTTTTCGGCGGCGGAGTAGTCCGCATTTTTAGAGCTGATATGTTTGAACGTTGCCAATCGCGTCCCCCGTAATTTTCAGAACCTTGAATTTCA
>SVQK01000098.1 GCA_015065385.1 Oscillospiraceae bacterium
GGCTATTTCGATTACGTCGTTCCTCCGCTGGAAGGTTTCTGGTGGCAGGACGGGGTTCAGGGCATTGACTATGCGCACAAAGATGCCTTTCGGTGGATCTCCGTGATTCGTCTGCCCGATTTCGTGACCGCAGATGATTTTGCGTGGGCCATCGAGGAGGCGACAAGAAAAAAGAAGACGGACTTCTCAAGGGCAGAGTTTCTGACCTATGATGAGGGGCTGTGCGTTCAATGTCTGCATGTAGGTGCCTATGACGATGAACCCGCTACGGTTGCCCGGATGTATGAGTACATGGAAGCCCAGGGGTATGTGCTGGACATAACAAGTCAGAGAATGCACCATGAGATCTATCTGAGCGACGCAAGAAAAACGGCGCCGGAAAAGCTGAAAACTGTGATTCGGCACCCGATCCGAAGGGGATAGCGGCAGGACAGATCCGAGCAGGAAATGACAGGACAATTTCCGCTTTGAGAGATACAATGATCCCATCAAGGAAAGGAGGCCGGTCAATGGAGTGGCTTACCAGCATTCGTACGGCAATCGATTATATGGAAGAGCATCTGACTGACAACATCAGTGTGCAGGATGTGGCGGATCGGGTGTATCTTTCTCAGTTCTTTCTTCAGAAGGGATTCTCTCTGATGACCGGATACGGTATCGGAGAGTATATCAGGAACCGCAGGCTGTACCGGGCGGCGCGGGATCTGAAGGAGACAGATGATAAAGTGATTGACATCGCATTTCGGTATGGGTATGAAACGCCGGAAAGCTTTACAAAGGCTTTCTCCCGGCTCCATGGCGCAACACCGTCACAGGTGCGCGGCGGAGCGGCCGTAAACACCTTCCTTCCCTTGACAATTAAACTATCCATTCAGGGAGGCAGTCAGATGGAGTACAAAATCACACCGATGTTCCCGTTTAAGGTCATCGGCTTTCAGAAAGAGTTTGACAATGAAACCGCTTATACGGAGATTCCGAAATTTTGGGATGAGATCTGTGAAAAGTATGCTTTGGGCGTGTATGCAGGAAATGCACCGTCGAATCCCTACGAGCAGGCTCTGGTGGACAATTGCATCGGGGAATATGGCGTCTGTATCGATGACATTGGCGGCGGAAGGTTCCGGTATCTCGTTGCCGGTAAATACACGGGCGGCGATATACCGGAAGGCATGGTTGTTTATGAGTTTCCCAGAAACGACCGGGCGGTGTTCACCTGTATGGGCCCGATCCCGGATGCACTTCAGAGCGTGAACACCCGAATCTTCAGGGAATGGCTGCCCGGAAATCCGGAGTATGAGCTTTGTGGTAATGCCAGTATGGAGTGGTATGATTGTGTGAACGGAGAAAAGACCGATCCCGACTACCATAGCGCGATCTGGGTGCCGGTGAAGAGAAAAGAATAAGCAGATGCGAACATTTATGGGAACGGATATCGATTATATTTATCTGGGTGTAATCCAATAAAATATGGAGAATTATGCCGCTCATTTCCTGATCTGCGCACAATACTCCTCAAACGGAATCAAATCCCCCGCCGGGTGCTTGAACCAAACGGCCGCGGAGTTCTGAGGCCATTCTTGACCACGCCTCGAACTCTGCGCGGACGCCGCGCTGCCGTCATTTTCTTTTTCATGCAGCGGGCAGGAACAATTCCATAACAGAATTCACGGTATCGTGACATTGGTGCCGTGTTTTCTTTTTTGCCTATGAGGAGATCATACCAACGCGGTCATCACCCTGTCGGGCGTCGAGATCGTGAACAACGATTCAGCGGGCGTTCTGCTCTCCGTCTGCGACGACGGTTGGAGCGGAGGGAGCAACATCGCCGCGCTGAACGCCGACAGCCAGACTCTCACCGGCACGATCCTCGTCGGCAGCGATTCCACCCTGACCATGAACCTGTCGAACGGCTCCGTCTTCACCGGAACGATCGGCGGGGACATCACCAACGGCAAGGGCGCGGCGGTCTCCGACAGCGTGGGCACGGTGAACGTCACGCTGGACGATACGTCCAAATGGATCCTGACGGGCGACACCTATGTCACATCCTTCTCCGGGAACGCGGCGAACGTCATCGATAACGGCTATACGCTCTATGTGAACGGCACCGCGCTGACCGGCACATCCCCCGAAAACACCGGGAGCGCAGAGCAGGTAACTCCCTCCGATGAAAATGCAGTCGAAACGTCGACCACCTTCTCCGACGTGCCCGAGACGGCGTGGTGTTACGAATACGTCACCGCGCTGACGAAGGACGGTGTGATCAACGGCATGGGCGACGGGACCTTCGCGCCGGACGGAACGCTGACCTGGGCGCAGGCGATGAAGCTGCTCCTCTGTGCGCACGGCGATCTCTCCGATGTGACCGGAGACGCATGGGCGGATACTGCCATGAACAAGGCCGCACAGCTCGGTTTATGTGAATCGGAGCAGGACGGCGATGACAAAGCGGAGCAGGATGGGAGTGAAGAAATCACCCGCCTCGACTTCTGCACAGCGGCGGCGAAGCTCTTCGGGCTCACATCAGATGGAACCGGGAATGCCTTCTCCGACTGTGACGATCCCTCCGTCCTCGCTCTGGCGGACGCGGGCGTCATCAACGGCTATCCCGACGGCAGATTCGGCCCGGCGAAAACCCTGACACGGGCGGAGATTTCGAAGATCATCTTTCTGCTCATGAAGCTGTCGTAAATTCTCCTCATCGTCTCCCCGCGATTGCCTCCGCCCGGACAGCATTGAAGAACGCCTCGTACTTCTTCCGCTCTTTGGCGAGGCATACCAGCCGGAACACCGCGTGCGCCTCTTCGTCGGCGAGGGGGAGGTTCACCCGTCCGGGGATCCCCTGCCCGTGCTCCGACATCCGGTCGGAATTGAAAAAGGGGAATTTCGTCGCCTGAATCAAAGCCCAATATTCGCTCATGCCCGTCTGGACCAGAAGGTTCGTGGCGGGCATTTTTCGCTTCACCACATCCATCCAGAAGCCCACGTTCTGCTGCACCAGCACGCTCTCCCCGGCGAAATCGGCGAAGCGGACCTCCCGCTCCCCCGCCAGCCGGTGCTCCTCCGGCAAGGTCAGCATCAGCCGCTCCTCCGTGTACCGCACGCAAAAAAGATCCGGATCCTCTGGCGCTTCCCGCACCACCACCAGGGAATAGCGGCGGTTTTTCAGCTCCGGGATCAGCCGCTCGTCCTCCGGTACCAGCTCCGAGAGGATGGACCGGTCTCCGAAATAGTCCTGCAAGAGCGGCATGAGCGCGGCGATGGGATAGGGCGCGCAGGAGCCGAGGCGCAGTTCTCTCAAGCTCCGGTCGTAGGCGACGATCCGGTCGGCCATCTCCCGGTGCTGCCGCAGGAGGGACGCCGCGCAGTCCGCCGCCAGCCGCCCGGTCTCGTTCAGCGAGATTTTCCCCTTTTCCCGGGTGAAGAGGGACACGCCCAGCTCCTCCTCGATCTTCTTCATCGAATGGCTCAGGGCGGGCTGGGTCATGTGCAGCCGCTCCGCCGCCTTCGAGAGCGTCCCCTCTCTCGCAAACGCGTCCAGCTGTTCGAGCAGAAAGACTTCCATGGCGCCTCCTATAAATCGCATTTATGAAAGCATAAACCGAAAGAATTTGACTTCAGCCCGATTATAGCATATAATAAAGGCACAGTCAAGGAAAACTGCTATAAAAAACAGAAATGCGAGGACAGCACCGTGAAGAAGCCGCTCATTCTCTATTTCTCCGTCTACGGATCGTCAAAAGCCTTGGCGGAGGAAATCGCACGCCAGACCGGGGGAGACCTGTGTGAAATTGTCCCGGAGATCCCCTACGACAGCGACCGGAGTCACTATTCCGCGCTGGCGAAATACGCAAAGGAGGAGCACGACCGGGACGCCCGCCCCGCGATCAAGGGTGCGTTGCCCGTCGGGGACTACGACACGATCTTTCTCGGCTATCCCATGTGGTGGTACACCTTCCCGATGATCGTTTACACCCTTTTCGACGAGTACGACTTCAAGGGCAAAACCCTCATCCCCTTCAACACCCACATGGGCTCCGGCGACGGCGGGACATACGGGACCGTGAAGAAGCTGGCGAAGGGGGCGAAGGTTCTCCCCGGCCTCCCCGTGGAAATGTCCGACGCGGAAAAAGGCGCGGAGCAGGCGGTGAGGGTGTGGATCGCGTCGCTGAAGCTCTGAAAAACAAAACAATATCTCAACTTATGGAGGTCACTATGGAATTCATCACTCTGAACAATGGCACGAAAGCCCCGAAGGTCGGCATCGGCACCTTCCTCATGAGCCCGGCGGACGCGGAACAGGCGGTATTCAATGCCCTCCGGAACGGCTACCGCCTCATCGACACGGCCAACGCCTACATGAACGAGAAGGCTGTGGGCCGCGGGATCGCCAAATCCGGCGTCGCAAGGGAAGACATTTATCTCGTGACCAAGCTCTGGCCCAGCGTTTACGCCGACGCGGACCGCGCCATCGACGAGACCCTCGCCCGCCTCGGCACGGATTACGTCGATCTGCTCTTCCTCCACCAGCCCGCCGGGGACTACGTCGGCGCGTACCGTGCAATGGAGCGCGCGGTGAAGGCCGGAAAGATAAAGAGCCTCGGACTGTCCAACTTCCCGGAGGAGAAGTTCGCCGAGATCCTCGCCGCTTGTGAGATCAGGCCCGCGTTCGTGCAGGTGGAGGCGCACCCCTACTACCCGCAGGCGAAGCTGAAGGAGACGCTCTCCTGGTACGGCACCGCGGTCATGGCGTGGTATCCCCTCGGACACGGGGACAAGTCCCTCGTGAACGAGCCGCTTTTCACGGAGCTCGGGAAGAAGTACGGCAAATCGAACGCGCAGATCATCCTCCGCTGGCACACGCAGGTCGGCAACGTGGTGATCCCCGGCTCCCGGAACGTGGACCACATCCGGGACAACATCGATCTGTTCGATTTCGCGCTGACGGAAGAGGAACTTTCCGAAATCACAAAGCTGGACAAAAACACCCCCTACTATACGGCGACGGAAGCGGCCCTCGACGGGTACCTGCACTTCGCGCCGGACTTTGACGCTCAGGAGTGAAAAATCTCAAGTCCGAAAAGGAGGAAACGGATATGAAACGGCTTCTGACCCTGCTTCTGGCATCGGCTCTGATGTTCTGCGCCTGCGGGAGGAGTGCGGAGATACCCCAGACCACGCGGCCCGAAAATACGGCGGCAAATGCGTCTGCCGGTACCGGGGAGAATACGGCTCCGAATGACAATGCCGACGAATCGGACGCGCCGCGGATCCTGGTGGCGTATTTCGCCATGGCGGAGAACAGCGAAGTGGACGCCGTGTCCTCCGCGTCGGTGCTGATGGACAACGGGGAGGCGAAGGGCATGAGTCAGTATGTGGCGGAGTGCATCGCCGAAATGACGGGCGGGGACCTCTTCTCCATCCGGACCGAGACAAAGTACCCCGGCTCCTACAATCCCCTCGCCGACTACGCAAAGCGGGAGCAGGACAACGACGAACGTCCCGTCCTCACCGCGCACATCGACAGCCTCGACGACTACGACGTGATCTTCGTGGGCTATCCGATCTGGTGGTACACCCTGCCCATGGCCCTGTTCAGCTTCTTCGACGAGTACGACTTCACCGGGAAGACGATCATCCCCTTCGACACCCATTTCGGCAGCGGACGGGGCGGCACGCCGGATGTGATCGCGGAGCTGGAGCCGGGAGCGGCTGTCGAGAAGAACAGCTTCGCCGTGAATCAGACGAAGGCCGCCGACTGCTGGCAGGACGTGGCGGACTGGCTGGGAGAGCTCGGGTATTGACGATGGAGAACGAAAAACGGCCTTATGTGGTCTGCCACATGGTTTCCTCCCTCGACGGGCGGATCGACGGGGATTTCTTCGGACTTCCCGGGATGGCTCCGGTCTATCGCGCCAACCGGGAGATCCGGGCGAAGTACGGCTGCACGGCGGTCATCAACGGGACCACGACCGCGGCGGAGATCTGGGCGGACGGGCTTCTCGATCCGGGGACGCTGCCGCAAAGCGAAGAAAAATGGGCGCGGTTCGATTACGCCGCGGATCCGTATGCCGCCCGTTACGCCGTCGCCGTGGATCCGGAAGGAAGGCTTCGGTGGAGCGGGAATACCGTGGAGCGGAACGGGGCGGTCTCCCATGTGATCGAGGTGCTGACGGAAAGCGTTTCCGACGCGATCCTCACCCGGCTCCGGGAGCTTGGGATCTCCTATATCTTCGCCGGGCAGGAAAAGCTGAATCTGCCTCTGATGCTCACGAAGCTGGGTGCGCTCTTCGGGATCGAGCGGGCGATGCTGACGGGCGGCGGGGCGACGAATTGGGCCTTTCTCGCGGCGGGATGCATCGACGAGATCAGCCTGATCGTGGCACCTCTGGCGGACGGAGGTCGTGACGCTGCAACCCTTTTCGACCGCACGGCCTTCGCGCCGGATTTCGTTCCGGTTTCCCTGTCGCTTCTGGGGGCCGAGACACTCCCCGGTGACGCGCTGTGGCTTCGGTACGCGGTCAGGCCCTGACCCATGAACCGTGAAGGAGGTATGGAACATGAAAAAACGAATCCTTGCGGCGGCGCTCGGCGGGCTGTTTCTCTGCGGGTGCGGGACGGCAGGAGAGGTGTCCGAATCCTCCCTTGCTCAGCCATCCGCCCGGACACAGAATCCGTCCGAAGTCTCGGAAAATACGGAGACCGCGTCTGTGAGCACGATCCCGCAGACCGGCTGGACGACCGCCGTCCCCGCGTCCTACGACGAGCCCTCCGAGCATCCCGGCAATGTGACGCGGCTGGACTACGAATCCCGGGATTTCGTGCGGGACGGCGCGGCGATCACCAAAACCGCATATGTCTACACGCCCTACGGATACGACGGGGAGGCGGATACGCGCTACGACATCGTCTATCTGATGCACGGCTGGGGCGGGCGTGCGGGGGAGTATTTCAGCTTCACTCCCACAAAGAATATGCTGGATCGGATGATCGAGGCGGGGGACATCGCGCCCATGATCTTCGTCTCCGCCAGCTTCTACAACGACAACAGCGACCGGGATTTTTCGAGCTCCATCGAGGAATTCCGGGAGTTCCACCGGGATTTTGAAGAATTTCTCATGCCCGCGGTGGAGGGGACCTACCGGACCTATGCGGAATCGACCTCCGACGAGGACCTGAGAGCTTCCCGGGATCACCGGGCGTTCGGCGGGTTCTCCCTCGGCTCCGTGACGACGTGGCTCGAATTCTGTTATGATGCTGATTACATCCGGTACTTTCTCCCCATGAGCGGCTCGTGCTGGTACTACGGCACCTACGGCGACTTCCGGTTTCGGGACAACGTGGACTTCCTCGAGTCTCTTGTGAAGGACCGCGACCTCGATGAGCGGGGGTACTTCATCTATCACGCGGTCGGGACCGAGGACGCCGTGAAGAGCCAGAGCATCGATATGGCCGAGGAAATGCTCTCCCGTGGGACCTTCCCGCCGGAGCACTATGTGTTCTATCAAAAGGAAGGCGGCTATCACGACTTCGACGCCGTGCGGGAGTATCTCTACAACGCTCTGCCGCTGTTCTTTCGTGAAGAGCGGACAAGCAGCCTCTATGACCGGACAACCCGGATCTCCGACGTGGCAAACGATCCGGTCTTCGGCGACTGGGGGCGGCTGATCTTTCCGGTGAACAGCGGATATTTCAGCGGGGAAACGCTCGGCGACCTCTCCCTCACCTGGTACAGCCACATCGACCCGGACATGACCGTGGAGATCGCCAATTACCTGAAGACAAAAACCTTATCTGGCGAGCGGGTCTTTTACGACATCTACACCGACGAAGAAAAAGCCTCCGATCCCGCAAAAAAGGACACGGGCCTGTTCTTCTTCAAGGGGGATCCCGGCACGAAATTCGCCGTCGTGAATGCCGGCGGCGGTTTTGCCTACGTCGGGGCGATGCATGATAGCTTTCCTCATGCTCTGGAGCTTTCAAAAATGGGATACAATGCCTTTGCGCTGATCTACCGACCGGGGGCGGATACGGCCTGCGAGGATCTGGCGCGGGCGATTGCGTTCATCCATGAGCACGCGGACGAGCTGGAAGTCGACACCGACGGATACTCCCTCTGGGGCGGCTCGGCGGGGGGACGGATGGCGGCATGGCTCGGAAGCTACGGCACGGAGCGCTTCGGTGAGAAGGCGCATCCCGCACCCGCCGCCGTGATCGTCAACTACACCGGTCTCTCCGAGGTGACGGGCACTGAACCGCCGACCTACAGCGCGGTGGGCACCTCCGACGGCATCGCGTCTTACCGGACAATGGAGCGAAGGATCGAAGCGATCCGGAAAAACGGCACGGACGCCATGATCGAAGTCTTCCCCGGCCTGCCCCACGGCTTCGGGCTGGGGACGGGAACCGCGGCGGAGGGGTGGATCGGCAATGCAGTCACGTTTTGGGAAAAGCAGTGCGGCGGGCAATGAAGCCGCCGGCAGAAGGAAGGAGAAAAAGATGGAATTTGTGACCCTATCGGGTGGGATTCAGATGCCGATCCTCGGCTACGGCGTCTATCAGGTGACGAAGGACGAATGCGAGCGGTGCGTGACGGACGCCCTGCGGGCCGGATACAGAAGCCTTGACACGGCGCAGAGCTATTTCAACGAGGAGGAAGTCGGGGCGGCGGTGGAAAAAGCAGGTATCCCCCGGGAGGATCTCTTCCTGACCTCCAAAGTCTGGGTGGAGCACTACGGATACGATGCCTGCAAGAGGTCCGTGGAGGAATCCCTCCGAAAGCTGAAAACCGATTATCTCGACCTCATGCTCCTGCATCAGCCGTTCTCCGACTATTACGGAGCATGGAGAGCGCTTGAGGATCTGTACGAGGAGGGGGTGCTCCGGGCCATCGGCGTGTCGAATTTCTATCCCGACCGGCTGGTGGACCTGGCCTCCTTCGCCCGGATCGCCCCGATGGTCAATCAGGTGGAGACCCATCCCCACAACCAGCAGACCGAGGCGAAAAAGTGGATGGAGAAGTACGGCGTTCAGCACGAGGCATGGGCTCCCTTCGGCGAGGGCAGGAACGGCCTGTTCGCGGATCCCGTCCTCGCGGGGATCGGGGCGAAGTACGGAAAGACCGCCGCGCAGGTCATGCTCCGCTGGCACATCCAGAGGAACACCGTGGTGATCCCGAAGTCCACCCACTATGAGCGCATGGCCGAAAACATCAACGTCTTCGATTTCACCCTGACCGGGGAGGATATGGCAGAGATCGCGTCCCTCGACCGGGGGCAGAGCTCCTTCTTCTCTCACTATGATCCCGCCATGGTGGAGTGGTTCGTGAAGATGGTGGAGGAGCGGAAGACGAAGCACCGGAGCGAAGAGGAGAAGAAGGCGTGGTGAAAGAAATGAAAAGGATCCTTGCGCTGTTTATGACAATTGCCTGCGCGTGTATGTTCGCAGCCTGCGGGAACACATCAAACAGCGGACAAAACGGAGCGGCAGAGCCTGTGCGCCCGGAGGGGAGTCCGGCGGAACAGAATGATTCGCCCACGCCCGAAACAGGCGCGGTCGGCGACGGGGAGGATGAAACCATTTCCGGAACCGGTGGAAAAGCGATCGTGGTATATTTCTCCGCCTCCGGCAACACGGAGAGAGTCGCTGAGCTTGCCGCCGGGGAACTGGGCGCGGATCTGTTCGAGCTGGTGCCGGTCGAATCCTATACGGATGCGGACCTGAATTGGCGGGATCGGAACAGCCGCGTCTGTCGGGAGCATGACGACGCGTCGCTGCAGGACATCGAGTTGGTCTCCGTGGAGGTTCCGGACTGGAGCGCGTATGATACGGTGCTGTTCGGCTATCCGCTCTGGTGGCGTGAAACTCCGTGGCCTGTAAACAGCTTTATCGAAAGCAACGACTTTTCCGGGAAGACTGTTATCCCCTTCTGCACCTCCACAAGCAACGGTCTCGGAGACAGTGGGGCGAATCTTGCCGAAATGGCCGGAAGCGGGAACTGGATCGAGGGGATCCGTTTCTCCGAGCACGCCGACGAAGGCTCCATACTGAATTGGGTCAGAGGTCTGGGGCTGGAATGACGGGCTCCGCGGCAGAAGGTACCGATGCTGCGGAGAATACGACCAAGGTGCCGGAGGACATCGTTTTCGGAGACGAGCGTGTCCGCGGCTTTCTCTTCGACAACGTTCTCCACAGTGAAAACGACGGCGAGATCCATTTCGGATTGTACATCCCGGAAGACTACGATGGCTCCGAATCTTATGCCCTCTACGTTACATTGCCCGGCTATGAAGGTCTGTACTTTCAGGGCGTCGGCGTGAACATCCGGGCGGAGGACTACGGGATCGAGGCGCAGAAATACAATGAAAAGATGATTATTCTCGCCCCGCAGCTGAACGACTGGGGCATGACCTCCGCCCGTCAGACCACCGCGCTGACCCGGTATTTCCTCGCTCATTACAACATCGACCCGGACAGGGTGTATCTGAACGGGTATTCGGGCGGCGGGGAGACCGGATCCCTGGTGATGGAGATCGCGCCCGAGCTTTACACGGCGTTTCTGCATTGTTCGTCGCAGTGGGACGGAGAACTCGGGCCGCTCGTCGAAGCCATGACGCCGGTTTATATGGTCACGGGGGAGAACGACAGCTACTACGGAAGCGGCTCTGTGAGGAAAACGTATGAAAACCTTGTGCGGCTCTACCGGAATAAGGGCCTTCCCGATGAAGAGATCCAAAAGCTGGTCGTGCTGGATCTGAAGGATCAGGCGTGGTTCGACGAGCGCGGGATCCGGGATCAGCACGGAGGCGGGGGGGACTTCGCCCGCGAGGAGGACATCATGGGCTGGCTGTTCGGGGAGCACGGAAGATGAAAAAACGGCGGACTGCCGCAGCCCTCAGCCATCGGCGAATGAACAGGAGAATCGATATGAAAAACAAAAGAAAAACCATCCCGACCGACACCGTACTTGTCTTCTTTGCATTGATCTTCCTTGTTATGAGCATTCTGACCGCCTGCGGAGCGGAGGAAGCCCTCCCGCAGGAAGAAACCGAACCCGCTCTTCCAGTGGTGACGGACGAGCCCGATAACACCGGTGAGATTCTCAATGATGAGCCGGTCATAAATGAGCCCGATGAAGAGAACCAGACGCCCGAAACTCCTGTAGAAGCCGAACCGCTCCCCGAGCCGGACGCCTTCGACCATGAAGTGACTCAGCCCGGCCCCGGCGGCGACACGGCGGACGGCGGTCCTCAGGCTGCATCTCATATTCAGTCCGTCGCGGGCGTTCCGCTGGTGCGGCTCAACAACGGCGTCTATATGCCGCGCTTCGGCCTCGGGACGCAGGTGCAGAGCCTCGAGGGCGGGAATCAGCGTCAGCAGCTCAACGATACCGTCCGGGGGATGGTTTCCTCCGCCCTCGGATCCGGGTACCGCCATCTCGACAGCGCGATGTTCTATTACAACGAACGCGGCGTGGGCTGGGGGATCCGGGACAGCGGCGTCCCGCGGGAGGAAATCTGGCTGACCAGCAAGATCTCCGGCAATCTGGCGGACGCGCAGAACGCCTTCGAGGGAATGCTGGAGCGCCTGCAGGTCGAATACATCGATCTCGTCTACATCCACCATCCCGCCGGAACGCTCGAGGACATTCTTTCGGCATGGCGGGTGATGGAAGCGGAGTACAAGGCGGGAAGGATCCGCGCGCTGGGCATCAGCAACTTCGACAACCGCATGGACGCCTTCAACTACATCATGGAAAACGCGGAGATCAAGCCGCAGGTCGCGCAGATCGAATGCCATCCGCTGGCCCAGAGAACCGCCGCGCGGGAGCTTTACCGGGAGAACTATGACATTCAGGTGGAATGCTGGTACCCGCTGAACCACAATCGCCCAGGCGCAGACGTGGACAACGACGTGCTGAACGAAATCGCCGGGGCGCGGGGAAAGAGCGTTTACCAGATCATCCTGCGCTGGCATATCGAAGAAGGGCTCTGTCCCGTCCCCGGCTCCACGAATCCGGATCACATCCTCGAAAACATCTCGATCTTCGACTTCGAGCTGACGGAAGAGGAAATGGACGCCATCCGCGCCGTCGATCAGGGCGAGGCGGGCCGGTCCTTCAACCTCGGCTACGGCGACTGGGGCTTCGGTGACTTCGCGGATTATGCGTATGACGAAACGGCGAATCCGTGAGGGGGTAACCTGTTACGGAGAAATCTCATTCGTAAGCACAATAAATCCTCGCTTCTCCGGTTTGCGGCAGCTTCGTTTTTCGATAACACATTTACCAGACAAGGCTCACAAAGGGCCTTGTCTTTTTTTGAAGCCTGCACCCCGATTTCCCGAAACGCTCACAGACCCGCCCTTTGCCCTTCAGAATGGCCCGGTATAATACGGCCATCAACCAAAAACAACCCCGGATAAAGATCCGGCAGTACACATGTGCACGGTGCAGAAGCACCGCGCAGACTGCGCAGGAAGGAACGGGCTATGAAGAACAACAACAAGAAGATTCTCGTCGGCATTCTCACCGGAGCGATGCTCCTCACCTCCGTCACCGCGGTATCCGCCGCTTCAGTCCGGGGCAGCCGTTCCTCTTCCATGATGGGGACCAGCATATTGCTGCAAGAAAAGCAATCGAGGAACTCCTCCCAGATATGGCGCTCATTTCCTGATCTGCGCACAATACTCCTCAAACGGAATCAAATCCCCCGCCGCACGGTCGCGGAGTTCTGAGGCCATTCTTGACCACGCCTCGAATTCCCCGGCCGTCATTTTCTTTTTCATGTACCGTGCATAGTGTGCCTTGTACGCCCGATTGTATGTCTGCCATACAGGATCGGTCCTGCATCGATCGTCATACCGCCGCTTGGAACCAACGTCCCGACACGTTTTGTCAGGCTCGTCTGGCAAGGGGTTTGTACAGTACCGGCTGTACTTGCCGCCTTCAAGGAGGAAGAACCTTCCGCAAAGCTCGCATTTCGTCGGCAGACGGTTGAGCCGAAGACCGTTCCAGAAATCGTAGTACAGGAACGAGCGCAGGTCAAGGAACTCGATCTGTTCGCAGAAGATCATTTCACCATCAGTATCTTTCTGTGGCTGATAGGCAAAACTGCTCATCCGGCATTTCATCTTCTGGAAAGGGTGTCCCTCCCGCTCCTCGAAATCCCGGAACATTTTTGCAAGCACATGGGAATCCGGGAAAGCGGACTCGCGGTGCAGGATCCCTGTGACAAACGGGGCATATACCTTTTTCACCTCCCGGCAGGCGGCGAAAAGTCCAAGGTAACAATCAAAGAAATCAGCGAGTTCCGCGTTGAAGTCCTTCGCGGACTCCGGGAGATCCGGATCAGGCCATTCCCGGTCGCTCACATCCGGTTCAAATTGAGTCAGGCGGGACAGTTCTTCGTCTTCCTCATCCATAACGAACGCACGGTTAAACAGTTCCTTGTATTCGTTGAGCAGATCGGTGAGCATATAGTGTCCGCGAACGTAAATCCTGTCATAGGGCGGCATCCGGTCGATCGCTTCGTTCAGGCCGTCGAGAATCTTTACTGCCTCCCAGACATTGCTGTTGTAGTTCTCGACCCGGTAGTACTCCATATCCGCTTCGATCATCAGATCGTGCCGCAGACGCTTCAGATCGCCGATCCAGGGGATGCGAAGAAGCTCGTCCGCCTCGTTCAGATACGCTGTCAGGATTTCGTTGGCGGCGTATTTTTCTTGTCCGTTGATATAGACGTCGGTGTTCCAGAAGGAAGCGCGGAAGGAAAACATGATGCCTCCGAAAAATTTTTTGAAAAATAGAGGAGAATAGAGATCGAAATAGAGAGCTCACAATAATTATAACTTATCTATTGACGGATTGCAAGAGGGATGCTATAATTTCCCTCGCATCGACAGAAAAAACGTTCATTGACAACCGAACGACCGACCGGATGAGATACGACATTGCCAGGACCGCCGCATGGACAGGCCATGCACGCGAGCGATGCAACGCCGTCTTGAAACAGGGGGCAGGAACGGCATCCGGAGCAAACGGCAAGAATCACAAGTCAACAACGCCCCGCAGGAGAACTATGCTTTCTCTCAGTTAATTATTCCGCAGATGGAATAAAACGCGTTTCTTCTGTCGGGGACTATATGAGGGATACCATCAGAAAAATCTTCGGACGGAAAAATAAATCGTCGGTACTTTTTTGGGAAATCCTGAAAACCCTCCACAATACGGTCGGAGGGAAAATGCAGAATCCCGTCAGAGGGTTCTCTCAAACCCGAATCTCGAAAATAAATACTGCTCCCACTTTTTGATTGTGAGGAGCATTTTTCTTTTCGATGTCAGGAAATGATGAATCCCGTCTCAATCAGTTTAGCAAAGTCCAACATACAGATCAAGCCCTGCGGCGGAAAGGACGGTGATGACGATGGTCGCAGAGAAAACACGGTACGCAAATCGGAACATGAAATTTACGTTGAACGAAAGTGAGGTAATCGAATGAACGAATACGCAAATCTGACAGGCGCGTCCGTGTTGACGCGGAGAAATCGTACGGGA
>SVQK01000099.1 GCA_015065385.1 Oscillospiraceae bacterium
CCTTCCTTGACGAGCTTTTACCATGGAGTGATGGGATTCAGGCAACATGCAGAACGGATATGTAATCGGACAGAAGCTACAAGGAGACGGTGATAGGCCGCCTCCTGTTTCTTACCGGAGGTGTCGTGGTTGGACTGTTACGTTTATGATGATAGTTCCGAAGAAATAACGCTCTTTTGCACCGGTCTCAATAAAATCGGTGATATCCTGCCAGAGTTTATCACAGTTAACAATCCCCCATGAGTATGCACGTTGATACTCAGGAATAAGAAATATAGAGTTTTCTTCCAGTTTGAGATAGTCTCCGATTTTTCTAAGTTCAGGGTCAATACTCTTTGCCATTTTTTGTCTCCTTTTCATATCATTTAGATCTGCACGATCTGTTTCCGTTGATCTTGACTTATATATCATCAACTAATATGCCTATACCCCCACACCTTCCCATTCTTCATAATTATCCCCATTTCGTTATATTCATTCATATTATATCACTTTATCATTCGGAAATCAACAGGAATCCACAAAAAGAGATACGGATTTCCTGTTCATGAAGCGGATCTACCTTGAGCGCAAGAGTGACACTCTCATTCATTTTTGGGGGAAAAAGCTTGACTTAGGACTGGCTGCCACCGTCTTTCTTCCCTCGAGAAAGCCCGCGGCGATTTTCTTGACGAAACTTTTCCTTCCCGTCTTGATTTTCCCCTCCCATGCGGGTATAATGGAGACAGTTCAGGGCACTGCCTGAAAAGAAAGGACTACTGAGATGAAGAAACTGAAAGTCGGCGTGGTAGGCTGCGGCAGTATCGCCGGATACGGCCATTTCCCCGAGTACCAGAAGATGAAGGATATCGTGGAGGTCGTCGCCTGCGCGGATATCGTTCCGGAGAAGGCAAAGGCAGCCGCGGAAAGGTACGGGATCCCGCATTGGTACGATTCCGTTGAAGCGCTTCTCGCCGGTGAGCCGGACGTGGATTATATCGACGTCTGCACTTGGACCGCCGCGCACGCTCCCGTTACCATCGCGGCGGCGAAGGCCGGAAAGCACGTCCTCTGCGAAAAGCCCCTTGCCGCGAACTTGGAGCAGGGCCTTGAGATGGAAAAGGCGATCCGCGAGGCTGGGGTCACCTTCATGCTGGCCGTCTGCACCCGTTACGGCACGCAGCAGCAGAAGTTCATCGAACTGCGGGACGAAGGCGTGTTCGGCGAGATCTATTTCGCCAAGACCGCCTATGTGAGACGCCGCGGCGTTCCGGGCGGATGGTTCACGAACAAGGCGATCGCGGGCGGCGGTCCCGTGCTCGACATCGGCGTCCATGCCATCGACCGGACATGGTATCTGATGGGCAAGCCGACCCCGGTTTCCGTTTCCGCAGAGGTCTCCTACCGCATCGGCAAGAATAATTCCGAAGCCTCCTTCACATGGGGCGAGGGACTGGCCGAAAGACCTGAAGCGCAGATCTTCGACGTGGAAGATTCCGCCTCCGTCTTCTTCCGCTTTGAGGGCGGCAAGAGCATGATCGCCGAAGCCTCCTGGACCATCAACGGCAAGGAAGAGTCCTACAGCAAGCTCTACGGAACCAAGGCCGGCTGCTCCTTCGATCCTCTGACCGTTTACGGGAACGACGAAAACGGCAAGCTGACCGACACGGTTGTGGAAGTGCCCGGCAACGACTTCTATGAGGAAGAGATACGCCACTTCATCGACTGCCTGAACACCGGCAAAAAACCGATCTCCCCGATCGAAGACGCGCTCATCGTTCAGCGGATGCTCGACGGTATCTACCGTTCCGCCGAAGCTCACCGCGAGGTCGAGATCTGAGTCCTGCGGGAAATATGTGAACCGTTTGCAAATTCCCGCGATCAACCTTGACTTTTCCCCCGATTTGGGTTATACTTATCCGTGAAGCGCCTGACACAAAGAGGTTTCTGACTGAAAGGCGACGGACATAGGAAAAAGAACGCCGGATAGCTGCCGGTGTGATCCGTGCTGCCGCGCCTGTTTCAGGTACGGCAGTTTTTATAGTTTTATTCGGAGGATTCAATGGAAACGCGAGTCGCTGTCATGAGCATCATCGTGGAAAATCCGGATTCCGCGGAGCAGATCAACGCAGTTCTGCACGATTACGGCATATATATCATCGGACGCATGGGGATCCCCTACCGGAAACGGGGCATCAACATCATCTCCATCGCCCTGGACGCACCGCAGGACACGATTTCCGCCCTGTCCGGCAAGATCGGCAAGCTGAACGGCGTCAGTGTGAAAACCGCTTTTTCCGGCGTGACCTCCAGAGATTGACATGGCGATCGGTCGAAAAAAACAAGGGAAAGCGGAAAGGACGCCTGAGCGCGGCGGGCGGGCCGGTTCCTCCGTGCTCTGGGGTGCAGGGCTTGTGCTGCTCCCCATCGTGATCGCCGCGGCCTCCCTCTGCATCGGACGGCTCGGATTGAGTCCCGCCGACGTGATCGCGTCGATCCGCGGACACCTGACGGGCGGGGAAGTGCCGTCCGCCGTGATCGAGTCCACCTTGTGGCGGATCCGCCTTCCGCGCATTCTTCTCGCCATGCTGACCGGAGCCGGACTGTCCGCCGCGGGGTGCGCCTTTCAGTCCCTGTTTGCCAATCCTCTTGCGACGCCGGATACGCTTGGCGTTGCGTCCGGAGCGTCCTTCGGGGCGGCGCTCGGGCTTCTCCTCGGGCTGTCTCTGATCGGCGTTCAGCTGGCGGCGCTGGCCGCGGGTGGTATTGCGGTTCTTCTGACGGTGCTCTGCGGCGGAGGGCGGAACAAGCGCGGTCTCTCCGGGGTGGTGCTGGCGGGGATTATGATGGGCTCACTCTTCAACGCCCTGATTTCCTTCGTGAAGTATATGGCTGACACGGAAACCCAACTCCCCTCCATCACCTACTGGCTCATGGGAACGCTTGGATCGGCGGGATACGGGGAACTTGCTCTCGGCGCGCCGCCCATTCTCATCGGAGTGGCGATTCTGCTTCTCTTGCGGTGGAGGCTGAACCTGCTGCCCCTGAGTGAAGACGAAATCCGCTCCGCGGGCGTGAACGCGGGACTGCTCAGAGGAATCGTGATCTTCTGCGCTACTCTTGTCACCGCGTCCTCCGTTTCCATGTGCGGACAGGTCGGCTGGGTCGGACTGCTGATCCCGCATATCTGCCGCATGAAGTTCGGATCGGATCACCGAAAGCTCCTGCCCGCGTCCGTCTTCCTCGGAGCGGCGTTTCTCACGGCGGTGGACACGGCGGCCCGTTCGATTTCCCCGGCAGATCTGCCGATTTCGATCCTGACGGCGATGGTCGGCGCGCCGTTCTTCATCTTCCTGATGCGGAAAACGGAGGGATGGCAGCTGTGAAACTGACCGTTGAAAACGCGTCGTTCGGCTATAAACCGGACGCGCCTGTCATCAAAAATCTGAATCTCTCCGTGGAGTCCGGAACGTTGGCAGCGGTCCTCGGGCCGAACGGGGCGGGGAAAACCACCTTTCTGCGCTGTCTCATGGGATTTCTGCGGTGGGACGCCGGGCGGACGCTTCTTGACGGAGAGGATATCCTCGGGATCCCGGAGCGAAAACTGCGCAGCCGGATCTCCTACGTTCCGCAGGCAAGAGGCGGAGGTACTGTGTCCCTTCCGGCGGAGGATATGATTCTTTTAGGACGGACGGGAAAGATCGGTCTCTTCTCCACCCCTGGCGAGGACGACCGCCGTATCGTTCGGCAGATCGCCGGACAGATGGGGATCGAACACCTGCTGTCGAAACGTTGTACCGAGATGAGCGGCGGGGAGCTTCAGATGGTGCTGATCGCCCGCGCGCTCGCCGCCGAACCGGAGCTTTTGATCTTGGACGAACCGGAATCCAATCTGGACTTCCGGAATCAGCTTGTGGTGCTGGAAACGCTCACGCGGCTTTCGAAAGAAGGGATGGCGGTGATTTTCAACACCCATTATCCTGACCACGCGCTGACCCGAGCCGCCGAATCCCTCCTTCTGTTCCGGGGCGGGGAGACGGTCTGGGGTCCGACGGCGGAGGTTGTGACCGAGGAAAACATCGGACGAGCCTTCGGAGTGGAGGCCGTCATCCGGGAATTCGAGACGCCGGGCAGCGTCTACCGGAGCATTCTGCCGCTCAGGCTGTGGGACGGAGGATCCGCGCCCCGGAACGAAGACGAGCGCGTGCTTGCCGTTGTCTCGGTGATTTTCCGGGACTACGAAAAGGCGGGGGAGATCAACGCCCTGTTCCACGAGTTCCGCAGCGACGTGCAGGGACGAATGGGAATGCCCTCAGGAGACCTGCACGTCATCAATGTGATCCTGAGCGGGTCCGCTGCCCGGATCATGACTCTGACGGACCGGCTGAACCGGCTCGGAGGAGTTCGGGCCAAAGCGACCGTCGCGCCGGAGGAGGGGGAAATAAGATGGTAAGAATCGCGGTTTACGGAAAAGGCGGAATCGGAAAATCCACCACCGTTTCCAATATGTCGGCGGCTCTCGCGGATCGGGGCCTTCGCGTCATGCAGATCGGATGCGATCCGAAAGCGGATTCCACGGTCCTGCTCCGCGGCGGCACGAATATGAAGACCGTTCTGGATCTGGTCCGCGAGAAAGGGCAGAACGTCGCCCTCGAGGATATGATCCGTTCGGGTTACGGGGGGATCGTCTGCGCGGAGGCGGGGGGACCGTCTCCCGGAACCGGATGCGCCGGACGCGGGATCATCGCCGCGCTCGAAAAGCTGAAGGAAAAAGGCGCCTACGAGACCTGCCGCCCGGACGTGGTGTTCTACGACGTGCTCGGAGACGTGGTCTGCGGCGGATTCACGATGCCCATGCGTCCCGGATACGCTCAGCACGTCTTCGTGGTGACATCCGGGGAGAATATGTCCCTGCACGCCGCCGCCAACATCGCCGTTGCCGTGGAGAACTTCGGTTCCCGCGGTTACGCGGATTTCTCCGGCCTGATTCTCAACCGTCGGAACGTGAAGAACGAGGAAGCGAAGGTCGCGGAGCTGGCGGAGGATATCCGTTCGAAGGTCGTCGGCACGCTGGACCGCTCCGATCTGGTACTCGAGGCGGAGGAGCTCGGAAAGACCGTCGTCGAGGCGTTCCCGGATTCCGAAATGGCAAAGCAGTACCGGACCCTCGCCGACGCGGTGCTGACGGCAGCGGGAGGACTCCAATGAGCGGCGGGCTGAGGCGGTTCGGGGAGAAACCCGTCCGGGAAGTCCCCGTCGGTTCCGCAAACCCGGACGCCTTGTTCGATACCGGGCTCGAGTATTCCGCTCCTGCCCGCGGGACGTGGAATATCGTCCACACCGGAATGCTCATTCCCGAAGCGCACGAGATCTTTGTCTGCGCGCAGGGCTGTCTTCGCGGCGTCGTCCTGACAGCGGCGGAGATGGGCGCGGAAAAACGGTTTTCCACGGTTGCCATCCGGGAGAACAACGTCACGGACGGCGATCTTGAAGAGCTGCTCATTGAGGGCGTGACGGATATCCTCGAAAAGCTCGATCCCACCCCTCCCGCCGTCCTTGTGTACACAAGCTGCATCCACCACTTCATGGGCGCGGATCTCGATCACATGTACCGGGTCCTGCGGGAGCGTTTCCCGGATGTCGCCTTTACGGACTGCTACATGAATCCCATCATGCGCAAATCGGGACTGACTCCGGATCAGCTCATGCGCCGTCAGCTCTACAGCCTTCTGGAAAAGCGTCCCGCCCATCCGAAAAAGGTGCTTGTGGCGGGAAACGACTTCGCCTGCGACGCGGACGGGGATCTGTCCTCCCTCCTTTGGGCGTCCGGCTTCGAGCTCTGCGAACTGCAGAAGACCCGGACCTTTGAGGAATACCTCACGCTCGCCGAAGCCTCCTTCTGCGTAACCAACCAGCCGGCCGCGATTCCTGCGGGACAGATGCTCCACGACCGCTTCGGCATGACGCACCTGCATCTGCCTCTCAGCTTCGACTACGGCGAGATCCGGGCGAATTACGAACGCCTCTGCCGCGCGCTCGGGATCCCGGTTCCGGATTTCAGGGAACGGATCGAGGCATGCGAGGCCGCGCTTTCTCACGCGAAGCATACGATCGGCGACGCGCCCGTCGAGATCGACTACACCGCCTTCTCCCGCCCCCTTAGTCTGGCAAGGATGCTGCTCGATCACGGATTCCGGGTGGAGCGGGTCTATCTGGACGGCGTGAGCGGGGAGGAACGGGGGGATTTCGACGTGCTCGCGGAACAGTATCCCGATCTTCTCCTGTCTCCGACCGTCCATCCGGTCATGCGGGTTGCCGGGAGGGAACGGGAGGAAAAAACGCTGGCTGTCGGACAGAAAGCTGCCTATTTCGCCGGAACGCCGTATTTCGTAAATCTTGTGGAAAATGGCGGATTCACCGGATTTGACGCGGTCACCGGCATCGCGTCCCTCATGGAGGAGGCTTGGCTCAAAGAAAAAGACACCCGGTCATTGATCGGGATCAAGGGAATGGGGTGCGGCGCATGTCTCTGAAACAAACGGCACGGATCATCTCCACCTATGCCGGGGATACCTCGGGCGTCGCGTCCGCCCTATTCGAGCTCGGCGGCATGACCGTCATGCACGACGCGTCCGGCTGCAACTCCACCTACAACACCCACGACGAGCCCCGCTGGTACGACACCGACTCGCTGGTCTTCATCTCCGCGCTGACCGAGACCGAGGCCATTCTCGGCGACGACGGCAAGCTGATCGGGGACTGCGCCCGGGCGGCGGAAGAGCTTCATCCGCGGTTCGTCGCCGTCGCGGGAACGCCCATCCCCATGATGACCGGCGTGGATTTTGACGCGGTAGCCGTGGAAATCGAAGCCAGGACCGGAATTCCCTCGTTCGGATTCGCCACGGACGGCATGCACTCCTACGTCCGCGGGGCTGGGATGGCCTTTGACGCGCTCGCCCGCCGCATGGTCAGGGAACCCGTGGGGAAGAAGAGCGGATTCTCCCTCGACGTGAATCTGATCGGACTCACACCGCTGGATTTTTCCGTTTACGGCGCGCCCGACTCGATGAAGAACGCTCTCGGAAAACGCGGGATCGGCGTCCGCTCCTCGTGGGCCATGGGATCCAGACTCGACGAACTCGAGGACGCGGCAAATGCCTCCGTCAGTCTGGCCGTATCCGGTTCCGGACTGGCAGCAGCTCGGACGCTGTATGACCGGTTCGGGATCCCCTATGTGGCAGCGACACCCTGCGGCGAACGCTGGAACGACCGGATTGCAGACGCCGTCCGTCAAGCTGCAAAGACCGGTGTCTCAAAGATCCTGCCCTCCCTCCCGACGGTGAGGGAAACCCGCCGCCTTGTACTCGGGGAAGGGCTCACCGCCGCCTCCCTCGCCTCCGCGCTGACCTTTGAGACCGGATCCGCGTGGTCCGCGCTCTCCGCCGTGGAACCGGACGACGACCTTTTTGCCGCCGGAATCCTCTCCGCCATAGACGAGGACGATATCGCCCCGTACCTTGCGGACTGCGAGATCGTCATCGCCGATCCCCTTTACAAACCGATCGTCCCGGAGAACGTCCGCTTTGTTCCTCTTCCGCACGAGGGCTTTTCCGGACGGCTCTTCCGGCACGATATTCCGAATCTCACAGAAGATCTCACCCCATTCAGAAAGGACTTTGCTCTATGAAACCCATCCGCATCCTCGCCCTCCTCCTCTCCCTTGCCATGCTCTTATCCCTCACCTCCTGCTCCTCCGGGAACGACGCCGGAGATTCCGGAACCATCACCGTGACGGACCACGCCGGGAACGAGGTGACCGTTCCGAAGGAAATCAACCGCATCGTGGTCTGCGACATCTACCCTCTGCCGTCCGTTCTGGCCGTGTTCTTTGACTCCGCCGAGAAGATCGTCGGAATGGCTCAGCCGAGCATGACCGCGGCGCAGAACAGCCTTTTGTCCGAGCTCTACCCGGAGATCCTGAACGCCGAAACCGGATTCATCGACGGAACCGCGGTCAACGTGGAAGAGCTTCTCAAGCTCAATCCGGACGTGGTATTCTACGGCGGCACGCAGGAAATCGGCGAAGCGCTGAAAAACGCCGGGATCCCCGCCGTGTCCGTTTCCGCCGGAAAATGGGACTATGACGCGATCGAGACTCTCAACAACTGGATCCTTCTCCTCTCCCAGATGTTCCCGCAGAACGACCGCTACGAGACGGTGAAGAGTTACAGCGCGAATGTCTTTGACCGGGTGCAGCAGCGGGTGGCCGGACTCAGCGACGAGGAGCGGGAGCGCGTGTTCTTCCTCTTCCAGTACAACGACTCCACCATCACCACCTCTGGCAAGCATTTCTTCGGCCAGTGGTGGGCGGACGCGGTCGGCGCGGTCAACGTGGGCGAAGTCATGGAGTCGGACAACTCCACCGCCGTCAGCATGGAGCAGATCTACTCTTGGAACCCGGACCGCATCCTCATTACCAACTTCAACGCCTCCCAGCCCGCGGATCTCTTGAACAACACCGTGGGCAACTGGGACTGGAGCCCGGTCTCCGCTGTGCAAAACGGCAAGATCAACAAGATGCCTCTCGGCATGTACCGGAGCTACACCTGCGGCGTGGACACCCCTGTCACGCTCATCTGGATGGCGAAAACCGTCTATCCGGACCTCTTCGCGGATTACGACATCACGACCGAGACGAAGACCTATTATAAAGAGGTGTTCGGCATCGACCTGACGGACGAGCAGGCGAACCGGATCTTCAACCCCTCCTCGATGGCCTCCGCGTTCAACTGAGTTATGTGAATCCACGATAAAATCGCCTGATCGGAAAGGAAGTACACCTATGGGACTCAACGATACCCCCTCCGGCGAACGGGTCCACGTCGGATTCTTCGGACTGCGCAACGCCGGGAAATCCTCCCTCGTCAACGCGGTCACCGGGCAGAAGCTGTCTCTGGTCTCCGAGGTGAAGGGAACGACCACGGATCCGGTGAAAAAGGCCATGGAGCTTCTCCCCCTCGGTCCGGTGGTCATCATCGATACGCCCGGGATCGACGACACGGGCGAGCTTGGCCGGGAACGGGTGCTCCGCGCGGAGGATATGCTCTCCGAAACGGACGTCGCTGTGCTGGCCGTGGATGCTTCCCTCGGTCTCACCGACCCGGACCGGGATCTGATCAAACGCTTTGAAGCGCGGGGGATCCCCTATGTCATCGCATACAACAAATCCGATCTTCCGGACGCGCGGATGCCGGACGACGGACACGGACTTACCGTGAGCGCGCTGACCGGAGCGGGGATCGGGGAGCTGAAAGAGCGGATTGCCCGACTTGGACGCCGCGAGGCAGAGGCGGAGAAGCACATCGCGGCTGACCTTTTGAAGCCGGGGGAGTGCGCGGTACTGGTGATCCCCATTGACGCGGCGGCTCCGAAGGGAAGACTGATCCTTCCTCAGCAGCAGACCATCCGGGATCTGTTGGAGGGCGGCTGTTCCGTCGTATGCTGCCGGGATACGGAGCTGTCCTCCGCGCTCGAAGCGTTATCCGCCCCGCCGTCCCTTGTGATCACGGATTCTCAGGCGTTCGGGCGGGTGGCGAAGATCGTGCCCCGTGACGTGCGTCTGACGTCCTTCTCCATTCTGTTCGCCCGCTACAAGGGGGATCTCGCAGAGCTTGTGAAAGGCGCGGCGGCTCTCTCGAAGATCCGGGACGGGGATCCCGTGCTGATTTCCGAGGGATGCTCCCACCACCGCCAATGCGGGGACATCGGGACGGAAAAGCTGCCCCGCTGGATCCGGGAATTCACAGGCGCGGAACCGGCGATCTCCTTCACTTCCGGCGGCGAGTTTCCGGAAGATCTCACTCCTTGGAAACTGGTCGTTCACTGCGGCGGCTGCATGCTGAACGAGCGCGAGATGAAAAGCCGGATCGCGCGCGCAGCTGAGACAGGCGTTCCGGTTGTGAATTACGGTGTCGCTATCGCCCACATCCACGGGATCCTTCGTCGCTCGCTCGAGGTGTTTCCGGAAGCGCTGAACCTGCTCGACGGAAAAGGCTGATCCGTTATCCGAAGAAAAACCGCGGCAGCCTTTTTCACGGTGTTCGGGGAGAGCAGGGAAAACCTCGCTTTCTTGGGGCGGGAAAACGGCGCGCCCTATGGACTTTTCACCCTTTTCCTGATATAATGGAGCAAATCCGATCGAGGAGGGACGGCGACAATGGCGAACAATCCTGTGATATGGGCGGATTATCCCGATGTGGATATCATCCGTCACGGCGAGACCTACTACATGATCAGCACGACCATGCACTTTTTTCCGGGCGGGGTGATCCTCCGCTCCCGCGATCTTGTGCATTGGGAGACGGCATGCCATGTGTATGACATTCTGGATTCCACCCCGGCCCGCCGGATGGAGGAAGGCTGGATGTATTCGCAGGGGATGTGGGCGGCATCCCTCCGGTATCACGACGGACTCTTCCACGCGGTCTTTTCCGCAAACGACACCCACACGACCTATCACTACACCGCCGAATCCGTCGAGGGAACGTGGACGCGCCGCCCCATGAAGGGATTCTATCACGACAATTCGATCCTCTTCGACGACGACGGGAAGACATACATCGTCTACGGCAACCGGGAGATCCGTCTGACCGAGTTGAGATCCGATCTCTCCGAACCCTTGCCGGGAGGACTGGACCGGGTGATCGTCCGCGACACGCCTCCGGGACTCGGCTACGAGGGATCCCATATCTACAAGATCGGCGGACGCTATTATCTCTTCCTGATCCACTGGCCCGCCGGACATATGCGCACGGAGGCCGTGTTTTCCTCCGATTCGCTGACGGGGGAGTGGACGGGCGGCGACGTTCTCGAGGACGACATGGGCTTCTTCCGGCAGGGTGTCGCGCAGGGCGGCATTGTGGACACGCCGGACGGGGACTGGTACGCTATGCTGTTTCAGGATCACGGCGCGGTGGGCCGGATCCCGGTTCTTGTTCCCGTCTGTTGGGAAGACGGTTTCCCGAAGCTGGAAACACCGCCGCATGAGATCCATCCTCTGCCGGAGAGGGAGTCTCTTCCGTGCCGACCGCTTTTCTCCGGGGACGATTTCTCGGATCCCGTCCTCTCCGACGTCTGGGAATGGAACCACGAGCCCGACCTTTCCCTTGTATCATGGGGCGCGGGCGAGCTCCGGATCCGGACCGGAAAACTCTCTCCGGACGCTGAGCATTGCCGGAACACGCTGACCCAGCGCACTTTCGGACCGGGCTGCAGTGCGGAGGTGACGGTGAAGGGCGAAGATCTGAAAAACGGCGACCGGGCGGGATTTGTCGCTTTGCAGGGCCTTTTCGCGGAAGGCGCGCTCGAGCGGGAGGACGACCGGTATTTCGCCGTACTTCGGGAAAAGACGGATAAGGGCTTCTCGGAAACGGACCGGATTCCGCTCGAAGGTCCGTCGGTCCGCCTTCGCATGAGCTTTGATTTCCGGGATCTGCGGGATACTGTCCGGTTTGCCGTCGAAACAGCGGACGGCTGGAAGGATCTCGGCGGCCCGCACAAGCTGGTGTACCGGCTCGATCATTTCACCGGAGTCCGGGTCGGCCTGTTCTGCGCGTCAACCCGGGAGGCGGGAGGATCCGCGGGATTCAGCGCCTTCCGCTACGCCGTGGACGGGGAATGAACCTCACCTTATCCGCGTCAGATTCAGCTTACAGGGAGCGGTGACCGTCCGCTCCTTTTTCCGTTGTCATACTAATCTCAAGCTAAAAGGGAAACGCGGCTTTCTTTCGGATGAAAGCTCGCTCAACAAGTTGAGCCGGCAAAGAACTTAATAGGGAGGAGATAATGGATAGGCTATACCAATCAAGTGAAGCTGAGACTTCGGCACACCAACGAAGCTTCGCACAGAGTGCGAACTTCTGAAGCCATCCAACCTTATCAGAGTTATCGCACGCGATGCCCATCCGCTCAACAAGTTGAGCCGCACGGCGATTCTCACCCTACATGGAGCGATCAAAACCCATATAGTTTTGCTTTTTAGGCTGAGAATAGTATCAAATCGGTATCCGCTCCCCCCGGAGGACGGCTTTCCCATATCCTTTGATTTCCGCCTTCCCGTCCCATATCGCCGTACCACGACGCGGGCGTTTTCAGGATCGGATCGGTCATCATGAAGCCCTCCTTTGCAATGATCATCCGCGGATCGGAACGGAAGGTCTTGACAGGCCACCCCCGATGCGGTAAAATAAGAAAAAGAAAGAAAAATCGAGGGACGAATATGAGCGAACTTTTGCCCTTCGAAGGTCTCAGAAACACGCGGGATCTCGGAGGCATGAGGACGAAAGACGGCAGAACGGTGCGGCGGGGGCTTCTGATCCGGAGCGGAAACCTCGCCCCCGCTACCGACGCGGATCGGAAAAAGCTCGCTGCGCTGGTCGGGATGATCGTGGATTTCCGGACGGAGAAGGAGCGAAACGAGCATCCCGATCCGGACATCCCCGGCGCGGAGGTCGTCCGCCTTCCCGTCATTTCCAGCCTGACCGCGGGCGTCACTCGGGATCGGGACTCGGACGAGGAGGCGATACGCATTCTCATGAAGAGCGCGGAGGCCGCCCGGGACTACATGCGCCGCACCTATCTTGCCTTTGCCGACTCTCCTGCCGCGCTCGAAGGATATGCCGCGTTTGCCCGCCTGCTCTGCGAAGACCGCCCGGGCGCGATTCTCTGGCACTGCACCGCCGGAAAGGATCGGGCCGGATTCGCCTCAGTGATCGCCGAAGAACTTTTAGGCGTGAGCCGGGAGGCGATCCGAGAGGACTATATCTTCACGAACGTCTGCCTTGCCGGGGATATCCGCTCTCTCACGGAGTCCGTATCCCGTCAGCTCGGAGACCGGTCCGGGGAGGCGTCGGCCGCGCTTCTCGCCATGTTCAGCGCGGATTTTGCCTACCTCGACGAGCTGTATCAAAGAATCGACAAGGTCTGGGGGAGCTTTGAGGAGTATCTCCGCGTCGGCCTCGGCGTGACGGAAGAGATGAGGACGAAATTCAGAGAACGCTGTCTCAAATAATAACGCTTTGCATTCATTCGCCATATTAGCCATGGACGGGAGTTCTGTCAAGGGCGGACGCCGTCCGATCAGGAATCAAGGAGGATAACCATATGGAACAGAAAGGCATCCGACTGGCGGAAGGGGGAGTCCCGCTTGCCGCTATCCGTCTCACGGCGTCCGATCTTGCGAATCGGAACGCTCCCGCAAATTACGCGGCAAAGGAATTGCGGTATTATCTCGACCGGATCACCTCGGTCAGCATTCCGCTCATAGGAGCTGACGATCCGTTTGAAGGCGGTTCCCTCTATGTGGGAGAGGCGTCCGGACTCGACGTGTCGGGCTGCTCCGAGGACGGGTTCCGGATCGAATCCGACGGTGAAAACGTCCGGATCCACGGCGGAAAGCGGGGCGTTCTCTATGGCGTCTACGATTTTCTCGAGCGTCTCGGCTGTCGTTTCTTCACGCCGACCTGCGAGAAGATCCCGACCGATCCGGAGCTGACCATCCCCGAACTCCATGTGAAGGAGGAACCGGCCTTCGAATACCGCCGCCACAACTACGCGGATGTGGAGCAGTATCCCCGGTTTTCCGCAAAACGCCGTTTCAACGGTACGGGCAGTCTCCAGCCCCGCATGGGAGGAAACCTCACCTACGCCCACTTCGTCCATTCCTTCGACACGCTGATCCCGGCGTCCGTCTATGGGAAGGATCATCCTGAGTATTTCGCGCTTGTGAACGGCAAACGGGTCACCACCGACGGAGGACGCACCCAGCTCTGCCTGACCAATCCGGACGTGCTGGCTCTGATGATCGAGAAGACACGGGAATGGCTCCTCAAACATCCCGGCCACAGGCTCATGTCCCTCTCCCAGAACGACTGGGGCGGGAACTGCCAGTGTGAAAACTGCCGCCGGATCGACGAAGAGGAGGGGAGTCCCTCCGGAACGCTGCTCCGCTTTGTCAACGCAGTGGCGGAGGCTCTGGAACCGGAATTCCCGGATGTGGTGTTCGACACGCTGGCCTACATCTATTCCCGCCCGGCGCCGAGGATCACGCGGAACCGGCATAACGTCTGCGTCCGTCTCTGCTCGATCGAATGCTGCTTCTGCCATCCCTTCGACGCGTGCGACGACGAGAGCAGGAGCGTGAGACGCCCCGACGGAACTCCGTCGAAGTTCATCACGGACCTCGAGGACTGGGGACGGATCTGCGACAGGGTTTATATCTGGGACTATACCACCTGCTTCGCCCACTATCCTACGCCCCATCCCAACTGGCGGGTGCTTCAGCCGAACGCGAAGTCCATGGCGAAAAACAGCGTCCGCGGCGTCTTCGAGCAGGCCAACGGAGCTTCCCGGGGAGGCGTGGACTTCAACGAACTGCGCGCCTACCTCATTTCCAAGCTGCTCTGGGATCCGGACTGCGACCTCGACGCGCACCGCCGGGACTTCATGGAGTATTATTACGGGGACGCCGCGCCCTATCTCGACGAATACCTGAACCTGCTCTGCGATACCTGCGAGGCGAGGGGAGACCATGTGGGATTCAACGACAACCCCATCCACGGGTTCCTCGAAGAGGACATGCTCGACCGGTACGACGCCCTGTTCGACAAAGCGGCCGAAGCGGTCCGGGGCGATCCTCTGCGCCTCTGGAGAGTGGAAAAGAACCGGCTGTCCATCCGCTGGGTGCGCCTGAAACGGGCGGCGATGCTCCGTGGCGAGAAGGATCCCGCCGCGATCAACCGCTTCTTCGAGGACTGGAAGGAATTCGGCCTCTCCCGCATCGACGAATGGTGCAACGTGGAAACCACCCACCGCGCGCTTCTCGAGGATAGATGGCGCGGGACGGAGTTCTTCGAGCACTGGACCGGCGAAGAACCGGAGGCCCTTTGAGATGCCGCGCACGCCTGTGACGGAGATGAAAGCCTCCGTACTCTGGGACGCGCTGACGGCGAAGCTCGATAAGCACGGCGCTGACGGAGGACTGCTCTATACCGTTTTTGAGCGATTGATCGGCATCTCCCCCGAAGAGGTCAGAAACAGAATCGAATCCGGCGCGGCATACGGGAGCCTTTTCCCTCCCGCGATTCCTCAGAGGGCTGCGGAGGTGAAGGGAACGGTCTGCGGCGTGAAGGTGGAGGCTGTCGAGGATCCTCTGATGCGGCAGATCCGCGCGGTCGATCTGATCGTGGACAAGCTGGCGAAGGGCAGGGAACTCGACAAGCTCCTGCCCCCGGACGAATCCGGGGAAGAAGAGCGGAAAGACCCGGTTCCGGTCATGACCTTTGAAATCGATATCCGCGGGGAGGAGATCAGCGGTTTTTCCTCCCCCGACGGAGCCGTGACGATCATTCCCTTCACGGGACGGACGTCCTCGCCGCTGTTTGAGGGGGAGATCCGTCCCGGAGCCGCGGACGTGCAGACGCAGAAACCGGGCATGCCCCGCAGACTGGCCGCCCGCTATCTCTTCCATGGGCATGACGCGGACGGATCGGGATGCTCGCTCTTTGTAGAGAACGTCGGCGAGACTTCGGGAGAACCCGGCCCGATCCGCGCGATCCCCGTGTTTCTGACGGACAGCAAACCCCTCGCGGCGTATTTTCGGGGAAAGACCTTCCGCTCGGAGGTTCACGGACGGGAAGGCGGCGTGAGGATCCTGATTTTTGAAGACAAACCGGAGAAAGGAGACTGAATCCATGAATGTGAATGAACCCATCAAAATCAATAAGCCGAAGAACTTAGGAAAGTATATCCTGATCTTTGTCGTGATCGTGCTTGTCCTGATCGTTCTCGTCAACTGCATAACGGTAATCCCGGAGGGCTTCATCGGCGTGAAGTACAACCTCGGGAAGATCCGGAACAGCTCTCTGCAGCCCGGCGCGCATTTCTCCCTTCCCTTCATCGAAGCTATCGAAAAGGTAGATATCCGCGAACACGTTTACGAGACCCATCAGCCTGCCTACACCAAGGACACCCAGACTGTCGAAAGCATCTACGTCAAGGTCAACTACGTCTACGCCACCGGTCAGATCGATTCTCTTATCCGGACAGTCGGCGTCGGCAACGTGGAATCGACTCTGATCGTGCCGAATCTGAACAGTATCCTGAAAAACACGATCGGCAAGTACAAGGCGGAGGAGCTGATCCAGAACCGCTCCATCGCTCAGGAGCTGGTGGAAGACGAGCTCCGCGAAGCCCTGAATCCCTACGGCGTCACCATCACGGCGGTCAACCTCGCCGATATCGATTTCGAGGACAGCTTCGAGCAGACCATCCGGGACAAGGTTGCGGCGGAACAGGAAGCCCTCCGGGTGCGGAACGAAACCGCGGCCAAGGAGGAAGAGGCCAGACAGAAGGTCATCGGGGCACAGGCCGAAGCGGACTCCAAGAAGCTGACCGCGGACGCGGAGGCTTACGCGATCTCCGTCATTCAGGCCGAGCTGTCCAAATCCCCCGAATACATCGAGCTGCAGAAGATCGAGAAATGGAACGGCGAGTTCCCGACGGTCATGGGCACGACCGTCAATCCCTTCGTGACCCTGAATCCGTGGAATTCCGCCGATGAACCTGCCGAATAAGAGGGACAGAGGACGATCCGTATGAAAATCGTATTGGAACACCTGACCAAACGTTATCCCAACCGGAATCGCAAGATCAAGACCGAAGTGACGGCGGTGGACGATTTCACGTTCGAAATCCCGGACGGCATGCTCATCGGTCTGCTCGGCCCTTCCGGCTGCGGAAAAAGCACCACCCTGAACCTCATCAGCGGGCTTGAGCCTCCCACCTCGGGCAAAATCTTTTTCGGGGATACGGAGGTCACAAACCTCCCCCCCGAAAAGAGAGGCGTGGGACTGGTCTTTCAGAATTACGCCCTGTATCCCCATATGACCGTGCTCGAGAACATCATGTTCCCGCTCGGCAATTTCAGGGGGGACGCGAAGCTTTCGAAGGATGAAATGAAAAAGAGAGCCATGGAGGCCGCGGATCTTGTCCAGATCGGCGGTCTGCTCGAACGTCGTCCTTCCGAAATGTCTGGCGGTCAGCAGCAGCGCGTCGCCATTGCCCGGGCTTTGGTCAAGAAACCGGACGTTCTCCTGCTGGACGAGCCCCTCTCCAACCTCGATGCGCGGCTGAGACTCCAGACCCGCGAGGAAATCCGGCGCATTCAGCGTGAGACGGGCATTACCACCATTTTTGTCACCCACGACCAGGAGGAGGCCATGAGCATTTCCGATCTGATCGTGGTGATGAAGGCAGGGGCTGTCAACCAGATTTCCAAACCTCAGAAGGTGTACAGCGATCCGGTCAACCTGTTCGTGGCGAAATTCCTCGGAACGCCGCCCATCAACGTGTTTGACGGGAAGGTGCGAGGCGGGATGCTCTATATCGGGGAAGATCCAGTGATAGAAGCGGGCGGCATCGCGGATCAGGACGTGACCGTCGGCGTGAGACCCGAGGGCTTTGTCCCCGATCCCGAAGGAGCGCTTCGATGCGGGTTGGAGCAGGTAGAGGTCATGGGCCGCGACACCAGCATCGTCTTCCGCCATCCCGCCCTGACTTCGGTCAGCGGGCGCGCGATCGTGGACGCGGAGGAGGCGGCTGTCCTCGAGGGCGGGGAGGTCCGGTTCCGGATCAAGCCTACGAAGACCCACCTCTTCGACAAGACGACCGAAAAGCGGATCTACCGTGAGGATGAGATCCGCAGGGGGAGCGGACGATGAAGAAACAGAACTTCAAGGCGTGGCTCTACCTGCTGCCCGCGCTCTGCTTCCTCGCCGTGTTCATGATCTACCCGCTCGCGGACGTCGTGATCTATTCCCTTGAGGAAGGATACAACTCCGCCTCCCAGACCTTCCGCGGCGTGGGGCTCTATAATTTCTCCTATGTTCTGAGGGATCCCTATTTCCTTGCCGCCGTACGGAATACGTTCATTCTGGTCATCATCACCGTGCCCGTCTCCACCGGCCTCGCCCTGCTCATTTCTCTCGGGCTGAATTCGATCACAAAGCTCAAGAACGTCTTTCAGACCGTGTATTTTCTGCCCTATGTGACGAATACGCTCGCGGTGGGACTTGTGTTCATGATCCTCTTCAAGAAGACCGCCTATTCCGAGGGCCTTGTGAACCTGCTCATCAACTGGTTCGGCTGCCCGTCGGTGGATTTCATCGACGGACCGTACTGGGCAAAGATGCTCGTCATGTGTATCTATACCGTCTGGGTCGTGATGCCTTTCAAGATCCTGATCCTGACGAGCGCCCTCGCCTCCGTCAATCCGGAGTATTACAAGGCCGCGCGCGTGGACGGAGCCTCAAAGGGGCGGATCTTTCTGCGGATCACCCTGCCCATGATCTCCCCCATGATCTTCTATCTGGTGATCACCGGCTTCATCGGGGCCTTCAAGGCCTATTCCGACGCGGTGGCGCTGTTCGGCACCAATCTGAGCGCGGCCGAGATGAACACCATCGTGGGCTACGTCTACGACATGCTCTACGGTGATTCCGGCGGCTATCCGTCCTTCGCCTCGGCGGCGGCGATACTGCTCTTCG
>SVQK01000008.1 GCA_015065385.1 Oscillospiraceae bacterium
ACGCTCATTGAGACGGATCGCTTTATTCTTAACCCCCAAGGCTCCCTCACGAATCACCAGATTCGTGCACCGAGGGAGCTGTCACCGCAGTGACTGAGGGAGTCGCGCGAAATAAATAGGCATGAAATCAAGTACGTTTCGGCGGTTCGCTCTCCCACTCAACCCCGTCGAATGGGAGGGTCGGGGGACCCTCTGTATTTACATAAATCATGCCGCAAGAGATCTCGGCCCCCTCCCCCGTATTTGCGCCTTGTTTCCGAACGATTAAAATTCGGTGAAGATTCCCGACATTTGTGATAGCCCGTTGACATTCCCCGCCGTTCTGTGCTATAATGACAATGCACCGGAGCGGCGGGTTTTTTTGCGCCGTATCGCCCGGGAACTTTATGATTCAATCCGGTTTTTCGCCGGGGCCGTGACCGTTGGGAGGGTACCATGCTGTTTCTGTTTCTGTCCGCGCTCCCATCCGATCCGCCCGAGAAGGACACGGAGCCGGTTCCCGCGCCCGCACCGCCGCCGCAGCCGGACGCGCTCGGAGACGAGGAGGTCCTTCGTCTGGTCGAGCGGGCAAAGGACGGGGACGGGGAGGCGTTCGGAGCCCTCGTCAGCCAGTACGAGCGATTCGTCTACAACGTCGCCGTCCGGGTGCTGTCGGCCGCCTCCCAGCCGCAGGATTTGGCGGAGGATATCGCGCAGGAGACCTTTCTCAAGGCGTGGCGGAACCTCTCGGCCTTCCGCGGCGGGAGCACGTTCTCCACATGGCTGTTCCGGATCGCGGTCAACTGCGCCAAGGACGCCGTACGATCCGCCGCCAGACGCCCCGCCGCCTCCCTCTCCTTCGCGGGCGAGGAGGACGAGGACGGCACGACCGAATGGGACATTCCCGTCACCTCGGGAGATACCGTCCCGGAAGACGCCGTGGAGCGCAAGGAGCTGATCCTCGCCGTCCGCCGCGCCGTGGAATCCCTCCCGGACGACCAGCGTCAGGTCGTCGTCCTGCGGGATCTGCACGGCCTTCCCTATCAGGAAATCAGCGCGATGCTCGGCCTCGAACTCGGCACCGTCAAATCCCGTCTCAACCGCGGTCGGGCAAATTTGAAAACAATTCTGGAAAACGGGAACTTTTTCTGAATCTCCGGCGTCTAATAGATGACAGCCGGAGATTTTGCTGTCTCCGGCCGAGACCAGCCTTTCCTGATCAGCCCGAAGGATCACTCCTGACCCTTCGGCGGAGGACGTCACAAATGCTCCGCATTTGTGGATTTGCTTAACCCTCTTCGAGGGAGGAAGAAAGAAACGCTACGCGTTTCTGATTTTATGGCCATGCGCCGCGCCGACGCAGTCGCGCTACCGGGCGGCACGGGGGACCATCTCATGGCCGATCAAGCTTCGCTCCGCGAACTTGGGCCCCCCGTGCGGGTCCCTTGGCTATATGGCATAAGGCGACAGCTCGTCCCGGTATCCAAATTCGATTATTCATCCCATTGTCCTCGCGCGGTCCGCGTCTGTGCAGTCGGAGGTCAAAGAGCTTCAATCGCGCATTGCACGGTCGCGCATCCGGACAGTGAAACATGGAGACAACCACGCGAATCAAAGTTTGCCCAAACCTCGGTCAACCAGTCTTTCAAGTTCAGCCTTCCATCCAATGCGCGTTTCGATCGCTGTTTGCGTCGCCCTCGGCAGAGCAAACCGATGAATTTCGGTGAAGCCGGAATTCATCGCATGTTTCAGCTAAACATACTAAGTCCGCGCGAGGACAGTGGGACTCACAATCGGTTTTCGATGCAAGGACGAGCGGTTAGGTTATGCCATATGGCCAAGGAAACCCCCGCACGGGGGGAAACCTTCGGCCTGAGATGGTGTCCCCCCGTGCCTCCCGCCCCGAGCGGGGCATTCCAATCCGCAAATGCGAAGCATTTGCGACTCATGAAGCATTCGGCAATGTCAGATTGATTCCTTTGAAAGGACGCGCCTCGGCGCGCAGCCTATGATGAACGATAAAAAACTGAATCCGCGCGAGCCGGAGACCGCGCTGACCGGGGAGGAGGAATCCGCCCTCAGGGACCTGCTCCGGAGCGCGTATCCCGCCCCGCCGTCCGGCATGACCGAGCGGATCATGGAGCGGATCCGGGAAGAGATCCGGGAGGAAGACCGGAAGATCCTCCCCGCCCCCCGGAAGAAGAACCGCCGCGGAACGTGGATCCGCTGGAGCGCGCTCGCCGCTTCGATCCTGCTCGTCGGGACCATCGGCCTGAGCGTCCTGCCCCGGCTGACGCACAACCTCAAAACCGCCGACTCCGCCGCGTCCATGGCCGATTCTGCAACAGCCACAGCAGACGGCATGTGGGAAATGGCAGCCGAACCGGAAGCGGCCTTCGATGAGGCGTTCGAAGAAGCCGCCCCCGAAATGCCGGACGGGATGCTCTTCGCCATGGAAACGCCCGCCCCCGAACCCGCGCCGGAACCGGCCGCCGAAGAAAAATCCGCGGTGACTGCCGGATTCGGATTCGGAAGCAGCGCGCCGGCGAGCGAAGAACCCGCCGCATCGAACGGACGCTTCACCGCCCCTGCCGCCCCCGCGGAACCCGCCGCGCCCGATCCGAACTCCTATGCCTGCGCCGAGGCGGAAGAGGCATCCGAACTCCGTGCCGACGCCGATGATGCCGCACCGGCGCCGGAGGCCGAAGCGTTCTTCGATTTCGACACCGACAGCGCGGACGCCGCGGACGAGGGACTGCTCAGCATGAAGCTCTACACCCTCAACGGCGCGGCCGGCATTTCCACCGAAGAGGGCGAGATCCCCATGATGACCTCCGGCGTGCGGAATTCCGACTATGACGCCTCCGACGCCCGGGATATGCTCACCTATTACTACGTCCGGACCGCCTGCGCCCATGCCGGAGCGTTCCGCAACTCCTACCACGATATCCCCGAGGTCCTGATCGCCAAAGTCGGCCCCCAGCTCTACGGCGCGTGGGCGACCAAGGTCCAGAACGAAGACCTCTGCGGCGTCAATATCCTCTCGTTCGCCGTGCGCTTCGGCCTCAGCGCGGAGGAGATTCTGGCGACCGGCGACACATGGTATTTCCTCGACCTCCCGGATGGGATCCCGCTGACCGCGAAGAACGCCGGAGCCGTGGAGCAGTACTACCTCGACGGCGGCGATCCCGGAAAGATGATCCCGCGCGTCACGGTCTACAACCTCAAAACCGCCATGATCCGCGAGGCCGGCATGGACGCCTACCTCAGCTGGCGCGGCGACGGGAACAAATCGCTCGTCAGCTGGTCCGTCGCCGAAGGAGCCTCCGCCCTCGGCCTTTCCGCCGAAACGATGGACCGCCTCTGCGAAAAAGCCCTCGAAAAAACCGCCGCCGACTACGGCCCCGCCTTCCTCCCCGACCGGGAGACCGTCCTCAACGGCTGACGGCCGCAAATCCAAAGAAAGAACCGCGATTCCAAAGAGTCAAGCTCTTACGGAAACGCGGTTTTTTGATAACAATATCCAGACGGTTCGCTCTCCCACCGAACCTCTTTGAAAGGGAGGGCGGAAGGATGTAGTAGTACTATTCTCAGCCTAAAAGGCTAACTTCATGGGTTTTGATCGCTTCATGTAGGGTGCGAATCGCCGTGCGGCTCAACTTGTTGAGCGGATGGGCATCGCGTGCGATAACTCTGATAAGGTTGGATGGCTTCAGAAGTTCGCGCTTTGCGCGAAGCTTCGTTGGTGTGCTGAAGCCTCAGCTTCACTTGATTGGTATAGCCTATCCTTTGTCCCCTTCCCAATGAAGTTCTTTGCCAGGCTTTCATCCGAAAGAAAGCCGCGTTTCCCTTTTAGCTTGAGATTAGTATGAGCTATCTTCCTTTTTTCTGCCCGAGAATCCACTGCCAGTATTCCGGCGAGCTGAATGTGGGATCCCATGCGTTGTGGTCGGCGGCGGAGTAGAGGGTCAGTTCGGCATGGCCGCCGCTTCGGTTGACCGCCTCGACCATGCGGACGCTTTCCTCCGGGAAGACCGTCCGGTCCAGCTCCCCGTGGTACGCCCGGATCGGGATCTCCTTCAGGCGCGCCGCGTTCCAGCTCATCCCGCCTCCGCAGACCGGGGTCAGCGCGGAGAACAGCTCCGGACGGGACATTGCCAGCTGCCACGCCGCGTATCCGCCCATGCTCACCCCGGCGAGCGAAAACCGCTCCGGATCCGTCCCCGCCTCGCCGCGCGCGAATTCCGCGAACGCGATCAGCTGCTCGAACACCTCGAACCATGTGTCGGCATAACACTGCGGCGCATAGATCCGGGCCTTCGCGTCCAGACGGATGGCGTTCACGAAAAACGAGGAATTCCGGATCACGTCCAGATCCTCCCCCCGCGATCCCGCCCCGTGAAGATACAAAATCGTCGGATACCGCCCCTCCCCCGCGCAGTCCTCATGAACCGAGAGAAGATAGCCGAGCCTGCCGAATCGGGCTTTTGTTGTTTCAAACATAAAACGCTCCTTCTCCCCTTTTCCGAGGGCCTGTTTGCCTGACGGCCTGACGGAGTGACTGCCTGACGGCGTCCGATCCCTTCACCTCAGCAGCGTGGCTGCTCTGTCGGTGCCTGCGCCGAAGCGGGTGATCTGCATGAGCTCGCCTTTGATCGAGAAGACGTCGAAGGCCGTTTCGGTGATCGTGCCGTACTCGCGCTTCGGGCAGCTCGGGGCCCATTCCTGAACGAACGCGCACTGGGAGGTCACCATCACCAGCCGGTCGCGGTAGAGGAGGTTGTCGTAGTGGACGTGGCCGCAGATCAGGGCCTTCACGTTCGGGCAGTCCCGGAGGGCCGTGTAGACCCGGGAGGAGTTCAGCGTGTCGTCGTGCGTCCGGACGTATCCGCCCCCGCGGCCGATCGAGCCGAAGATCCCCACGTTGCTGATCGGCGCATGGCTGAACACTAAAATCTTCCGGTCCGTGCAGAGCGCCTCCGTCTCCAGCCAGACCGCCTGCTCGTTCGAAATCTCGAGCGGGTAGTCCTGAATGAACCGCCCGTTCGCCCCGATCCGGTACGGCCTGTCGCAGCTGTTCAAGAGAACGAACCGCCACTCGCTCCCCGGCAGATCCGTGAAGTAGTAGTTCTCCGCCGTCGGATTGTACTTCATGCAGATTTTGTGCATCTCGTCCGGCAGGATGGCGATCGCGTTGTCCTTCTCCTGCTCCGCCATCGCCGTTGCGTCGTCGTGGTTCCCGATACAGCAGTGGACCGGCACGCTCAGGGCGTACAGGGCGTCCATCGTCTCCTTATAGGTGGACCGGATCCCCTCCGCGGACGGCCAGTAGTCGTTCCCGATGTCGCCGCCGTTGACCACGCAGGAAATCCCCGGGCACCGGTCGAGGATGTACTGGATCGAGCGGATGTGATCCGTCGTGTTCCCGAATTCCCGATCCCCGAAGCCCGGCAGCTTCTTCCGCGCGAGCCCGTTGTGCATATCCGTGATGAAGACGAAGTTCAAGGGCGCGTCAAGGGCGTTGATCGCGGCGATCTTTTCGTCGTAGTGATCCGTGAGATAGCGGATATCGTTCATGGGTGAGGTCCTTTCTTCGGCGGAGTTGACGGCAGTTCTGTAAAAGCCTCCTTCGCAGAAGGAGCCTCTCAGAGGGAGGTGGCACGGCCTGAAAGGTCGTGACGGAGGGAGTGTCAAACTACATTCCTCCATCCTCCCTTCAACGGGGTTGAATGGGAGAGCAATCCTTCGGCGGAGGGGTATTCCCGATCCCCGCCGTTTACCCTTCCCTTGCCGCTCTTGCCATGGCCTGGAGGTTTTCGAGCGGGATGGTGGGGGCGAGGTCGCATCCGGGGGCGAGGATGAATCCGCCGTAGGGCTTCATCGATTCGAGAAGGGCGCGGCTGATCGCGTAGACCTCGTCCGGGGTCTTATTCGACAGGATATGCGCCGGGGAGAGATTCCCGAACAGCGCGCACCGGCCCGCCGAATCCATCTGCGCCCGGACCATATTGATCGAGTCCACGGAGAAGATGCTCATGCCCGTTTCGGCGACGGTGCCGACCAGCTTGTCCGTCTTCCCGCAGATATGGATCAGGTACGCGGGGCATTTGTCCGCCAAGCGGTCGCGCACCTTCACGTCCGCCGGAAGCACGAACTTCTCGAAGTCGGACGGCTTGATGAGGTCCCCGGACGCGGCGGGCTCCGGCACGGTGATCAGATCCAGCCCGCACTCGATCAGGTCTTCGAGATACGCGATTACGATCTCCGCGGCGAAGTCGATCGCCTTCAAAACGTCCTCTTCCTCGCCGACGAGAAGCTCGACCATGAAGTCCTCGACGCCGAGCATCTGCGCCGCCATGGTGAACGGCCCGAAGAACCCGCCGCCGATCATGCACTCGTCCCCGACGATCCGGCGCATCCCGCGCATCTGGACGAGCGTCCGCTGATAGTAGTGCTCCTGCCGCATCCCGGCGATGACTTCGTTCACGTCGAAGTTTTCGATCTCGTCCAGCGAGGACAGGGGACGGGTGAGGATCTCGGCGGAAATCGCGTCCATCTTCACCTTGCCGCCCATGACCTCCATCATCGGCCACGCCGCCGCGCACCCGGAGGTCATGATTTCCGTTCCGATCTCCCGGTAAGCGTCCACCAACAGCTGCGCCCCGGCGTCCGGAAGATCCAGCATGGACGCCATGGTGAGCCCGTGCCGCGCGGCGATCCACATCTGCCCGTTGAGTACGGCGAACGGAGCGCGGTCGGTTTTCTCGAAACGGATCGTCTTCAAAACTCGTTCTTTGCTCGTCATGGGGAAACTCCTTTCTTAAGAAGAAAGCTTAACATAGAATGGAAACGCTTCGCGTTTGCGGATTTAAGATCCCGACTGCGTCGGAACCGGCTTTCCATATCAGCTCGACAGGTCACCCCTGACCTGTCGGCGGAGGAGGCTGCACGGCAGAGTTCAGCTGACCCCTTGCCCCCTCCCGTAGGGAGGAACCCTTCTGGGAGAGGTGGCGCAGTCGAAGACCGCAGTCGAAGACTGTGACGGAGAGGGCCGACGCTCACTCCACTATTCACTGAACCGTCCGACAGCGGGATCGCTTCATTCTTAACCCCCAAGGCTCCCTCACGAATCGTCAGATTCGTGCACCGAGGGAGCTGTCACCGCAGTGACTGAGGGAGTCGCGCGAAATAAATAGGCATGAAATCAAATACGTTTCGACGTTTCGCTCCATGTTTAACCCCTTTGAAAGGGAGGGTCGAGGGAGGGGAAACTTTCCGCAGAAAGTGTCCCCTCTTCCCCTAAAAACTCCAACTTTCCGGTTACCTGTATCTTACCATCCCTTCCCCGGCTTTGTCAAGTGCGTTTTCGTCTTCTTTTTTATTCCATCCGTCCAAACAGGATTTCCGAAAAAACACAATCGATCACAAAATTTCATTTGTTTGTCACCCATCGTTTACGCGGACGTGGTATAATAGCAGGTATCAACCAATGCCGCTCTGAAAGAGGGTCAAGAAGCTATGATCGAAGTCAAGAATCTCGTCAAACGGTACGGGGAGTTCGAGGCCGTCCGCGGGGTCAGCTTCTCCGTAAAGGAGGGCGTGATCTGCGGATTCCTCGGGCCGAACGGAGCCGGGAAATCCACCACCATGAACATCATCGCCGGGACGCTGGCCGCCACCTCGGGCGAGGTCACCGTCAACGGATACGATATCTACGAGGATCCCATCGGCGCCAAGTCCTCCATCGGGTATCTCCCCGAGCAGCCGCCGCTCTACCCCGATATGACCGTCGAGGAATACCTCGCCTTCGTCGGGCGGGCGCGCGGACTTTCCGACGTCTGGCCGCATGTGGACGCCGCCATGAAGAAAACCGGCCTCACCGAATACGCCGACCGCCTCATCAAGAACCTGTCGAAGGGCTACAGGCAGCGCGTCGGCATCGCGCAGGCCATCATCGCCGACCCGAAGATCGTCATTCTCGACGAGCCCACCGTCGGCCTCGACCCCCGCCAGATCATCGAGATCCGGTCCCTCATCCGGGAGCTCGGGAAGGATCACACCGTCATTCTCTCCTCCCACATCCTCGGGGAGATCTCCGAGGTCTGCGACGAGGCCGTCATCATCGCGCACGGGGAGATCGTCGCCGCGGATACGCTCGAAAACCTCGTCAACCGGTACGAGGGCAAGAACATCGTGGACCTCACCGCCCGCGGGGACGCCGAAACCGTGAGAAGGATCGCCGACTCCGTCCCCGGCGTCACGGAGGCCGAAATCGAGCAGAAGCCGATGGGCGTCGTCCGGGCGAGGATCACCGCCGACCGGCAGACCGACGTCCGCGAGCCGCTCTTCTTCCGCTTCGCCGACGCGAGAATGCCGATCCTCTCCATGTCCTACGAGGAGACCACCCTCGAAAAGGTCTTCCTCGAGCTCACCGCCGACCGGCCCAAGACCGTCTCCCCTTCCCTGCCCCCGCAGCCTGCCGGAGCGGAATCCGCCGGAGGAGAAACGGAGTCCGAGCCCGAACCGGATACGGAGCCTGTACCGGAATCTGTTTCGGAATCTGTGCCGGAACCGGAACCCGAACAAAAGCCGGAGCCGGAACCCGAACAGAAACCCGCGCCTGAGTCCAAGCCGAACAAACCCGAAAAATCCCGCAAGCAATCATCCGACGACGAGTACACGCCCCTCTTCGGCGGCTGAGGGAGGAATGATCCATGAAAGCGATTTATGACCGGGAGCTGCGCTCCCACTTCAACGGCATGACCGGAGCCATCACCGCGGCGTTCCTGCTCCTTCTGACCGGGATCTATACCGCCGTCTACTGCCTCCGGAGCGGATACCCCACCTTTTCCATCGCGCTGGCCGGGAATTTTATACTGTCCGCCAACTTCGTCTATGTGCTGGTGATCCCGGTGCTGACCATGCGCTCCATCGCCGAGGAAAAGCACCAGAAAACCGACCAGCTTCTCTACGCCCTGCCCCTTCCCCTCTGGAAGATCGTCACGGCGAAATACCTCGCCATGGTCACCGTCCTCGCCGTGCCCTGCGGGATCATGTGCTTCTACCCCCTGATCCTCGGCCGGTTCGGGAACGTCAACTACGCCGCCGACTACGGAGCCATCCTCGCGTTCTTCCTCCTCGGAGCGGCTCTTTCGGCGATCGGCCTCTTCGTCTCGTCCCTGACCGAGAGCCAGGTCATTGCGGCGGTGATCTCCCTCGGGCTCTTCCTGCTGCTCTTCTTCATGCCGCTCTTCGCCCCGATCATTCCGGACAGCGCGGCGGCCTCCCTCGTCTGCTTCCTCGTCCTCGCCGTGATCCTCGCCGTGATCTTCTACCTCATGACGAAAAACGCGGGCGTTTCCGTCTGCGTCGGGGTCATTCTCCTCGCCGCGGTCGCGCTGGCCTACGTCGCAAAGCCGGAGCTTTTCACGAACGCCGTGCCCTCCATCCTCGGAGCCGCCGCGCTCTTCGACCGGATGTCGCCCTTCTCGAGCGGCCTCTTCGATCTCACCGCCGTCGTCTGCTATCTCTCCGTCGCCGTCCTCTTCGTGTGGCTGACCGTTCAGTCCATGGAGAAGAAGCGCTGGATGTAAAGGAAGGAGGTCCGTCATGAATCAGAACCCGAATCTGAACGAAACGACTGAACCGGTCAAAAAGCCGAAGAATCCCGCGGGCAGAAAAACCCTCAAAATCGGCTCCCTGACCGTCACCACCACGGCGGTCGTCGCTGCGATCTTCATTCTTCTGAATCTCTTCGTCTCGAACCTGCCGTCCTCCTTCACCAAGTTCGACAACTCCGCCACCTCCCTCTACACCGTGTCCGACGAGAGCGCAGCGGTCATCCGGAACATCGGCGAGGACGTGAAGTTCTATATCCTCACCGAGCGCGGGAACGAGAGCGTTATCCTCACCCAGCTGCTCGACCGGTACCGCGATCTCAACTCCCATATCAGCTACGCCACCGTCGATCCCGCTTCCAATCCCCTCTTCGCCGAGCAGTACACGGACAAGTCCCTCTCGGACAACTCCGTGATCGCCGTCAGCGGAAAGCGGTCCTACGCCCTCGACTACGCGGACTTCACCGTCTACGTCTACAAGGAGACCGGCGACACCCTCTCCGCCGCGGAGTACGAACAGCTCCGCCAGTATTACCAGATGTACGGCCAGCCCCTCGAGGGATTCGAGCAGCAGTTCACCGGGGACGCCAAGCTCGCGGCCGCCGCGGACTACGTCACAAGGGACTCGATCCCCGTGCTCTACACCCTGACCGGCCACGGCGAGAGCGAAATCGACGCCTCCTACCAGAAGTATATCGACTCCCAGAACATCCGCGCCGAGAACCTCAGCCTGCTCAACCTCACAGCGATTCCCGACGACTGCGCCGTGCTCTTCATCTCGAATCCGACCGCCGACCTCACCGCGGACGAGCTGGCCGTGCTCCGGGACTACGCGGGCCGCGGCGGGCAGATCCTTCTCGTTTCGAGCGGCATGACCTTCTCCTCGGAGAAAATGCCGAACCTCACCGCCCTCGCCGCCGACTTCTCCATGGAGCCGGTGGACGGCATCGTCGTGGAAGGCGATCAGAACAAATATATGATGGTTCCGCACATGATCGTTCCCTCCTACGGCGCGTCCGACGCGGAACCCCTCGCCTCCCTCAACCGCAACTCCTACGCCCTCCTGTCTTACGCCCACGGCATCCTCTCGACGGGATCGGGAGACGCGACGGTCACCCCGGTCTTCTACACCTCCTCCTCGGCCTACGCGAAGAAGAACCCGACCAACGACAACCTCTACACCAAGGAGGACAGCGACGTTTCGGGCATGTTCTACCTCGGGGCGATCGCGGAGAACGGAACGACGGGCGCGCGGCTCGTGTGGTTCTCCTCGACGGATATCGCGGACTCCCGCTCGGATATGTTCGGCGGCAACTCCGCGACCTTCCTCGCCGTTCTGAACTGGATGTCCGACTCGTCCCACGCCATGCTGTCCCTGCCCGGGCGGAATTCCCAGATCGAACCTCTCGCCGTGACCGAAGCGGACTATCATTTCTGGGCCGTCACCCTCATCGCGGTCGTGCCTCTCGCCGTCCTCGCCGCCGGGTTCGTGATCTGGTTCAGAAGAAGGAAGAAATAAGATGGAACAGACACCCAAACGCCGCCGGAGCCATCCCCTCGCAAAGTTAGGCGTCCTCTGCGCCGTCGCCCTCGTCCTCGCCCTCGCCTACGGAGCCCTGCGCGCGGCGAACGCGAAAAAGGCGGCGGAGGAAGCGCAGGCGGCCATGGAAGCGGCTCAGGCGGCAAACGTCACGGTCGCGGCCTTCGAGCCCTCGGAGCTCTCCTCCCTCACCTACTCCTCGAACGGGCGCGAACCGCTCGCCTTTATTGTCGTGAACGGCGCGTGGCAGTGGAAGGACGATCCGGCGTTCCCGCTCGATCAGTCCGCCCTCGCCTCCATGGGGACCGCGGTCACGAAGATCACCGCCCTCCGCGCCGTCGAATCGGTCGAAGGCGGCCTCGAAGCCTGCGGGCTGGCCGAGCCGTCCTGCACCGTCACGGCCTCCTACGGCGGGGATACGCACACCTACCTCTGCGGCGACTACAACGCTGTCGCCAAGGCCTACTACCTGATGGCGGACGGCAAGATCTACCTCACGTCGGACAACCTCGGCATGTACTTCGGAAAAGCCCTGCCCGACCTGCTCGCGCGCGACACGATCCCCTCCGCCGACTGGACCGCAAGGGATCTGGTCACAAGCGTGGTCATCCGGGACGGGGAGCGGGAAGTCACCCTCACCGACGCGGAAGAGCTTGACGAATACCTCTCCTCCTTCTCGACGCTCTACCTGCGCGACTACGCGGACTACCACGCCGACGCCGCGGAAAAAGCCGCCCTCGGACTCGACGGATCCCGCTCCGTCACGGTGAACTACCGCAAGTCCGTCTCCACCTCCGGCGAAGACGGCAGCAGCGTCACAAACTACCTCGACACCTCGTACGTCTTCTATATCGGCAATCCGTCGGAAGAGGATCCCGCGAAGACCGTCTGCTCCCCCGCCTCGTCGGATGTGGCGTACCTGATCACGACCGAGAAGGCGGAGGCGCTGATGGGGAGGTAGAGGAAGAAACGCGCCGCGTTTCTGATTGAATCCCGACCGCACCGGGCCCGCCCTTCTCTATCAGCCCGAAGGGTCACTCCTGACCCTTCGGCGGAGGAGGCGCAAATACTTCGTATTTGCGGATTCAGCTGAACCCTCTTCGAGGGGAGAGGAAAGAAACCCTACGGGTTTCTGGATTTAATGTCCCTACGCGGGACGGGCGGCACGGGGGACACCAGCTCAGGCCGCAGGTGCCCCCTGTGCGGGTCCCCCTTGGCCGAGGAGCATAATCCTGACCGCTCACCTCGAAATTCAAGCCTGAAAGCGCATCCCAAATCCTCGCGCGGTCTCTGTCTGTGCAGTCGGAGGTCAAAGAGCTTCAGTCGCGCATTACACGGTCGCGGCGAAGACAGCGAAACATGAGTGCAGTCACGCGTAGGTTCGTTTTTCCATACCTCGGTCAACCGATCTTTCAAGTTTAGCCTCCCATCCTATGCGCGTTTCGATCGCTGTTTGCGGCGCGTCAGCATAGCAAACCGATGAATTTCGG
>SVQK01000100.1 GCA_015065385.1 Oscillospiraceae bacterium
AAGAATTCATGGCGTTCCTCTCGGAGAAACCTGAGCATGTTGCTTCCTATTTTGAACACGAAAAAGTCGCTTACCAGAATATCAAGGATGACGATCCCAAAACTCAAAATTGAACTTTAGTTTGTTGGTGGAGTAATAATACTATTGTCTCGATATGATACCCTCCCGGGAACAGATCGACGGGCTGGATGGCGCGGACGCGGTACGCTTCTTTCAGGATTCCGAGATCCCGCGCGAGCGTTTCGGGGTTGCAGGACACATACACGACCTTCTCCGGCTTTGCTCTCATGATCGCGGAGAGGAACCGTCTGTCGCACCCGGCACGCGGCGGATCGGCGAAAATCACGTCGTACTTCCCTTCCGCGTCCGCCGGAAACGATCCATCCTTCCGCGCCGTGAAGACCGCGCCTCCGATTCCGTTTGCCTCTGCGTTCTTTTCCGCACACCGGACGGCATCTTCGTTGACGTCAAAGCCCTCGAGAGATCCGCATCCCGCTTTCGCCGCGATGATCCCGATCGTCCCGATCCCGCAGTACGCGTCGAGGATCCGCGTTCCGGGACCGGGTTCCGCGTATTCGACCGCCTTCCGGTACAATAACTCCGTCGCCCGCGGGTTGATCTGATAGAACGCCTTCGCGGGAATCCGGAACCGGCAGCCGCAGAGCTCGTCCTCGATCGTTCCCTCGCCGTGGAGAACATATTCTTCCCCGTTCATGAACAGCGCGGTTTCCGTGTCGTTCTGAATGACAGAAACGGATTTCAGATCCGGATGACGTCCCGCCAGCTCTTCGGCAAATTCTTTCGCCCGGTCGAACAGCCCGTCCCGCGTCACGAGCGCGCACTGCATCTCCCCCGTGGCAAAGGCTCTGCGCACCATCACATGGCGCAGGCTGCCCCGCCTGCCGTCCCAGACCTTGATCCCGTACGGCTCGATCATCTTGCGCACCTTCCGCGCGACCGAGGCCAGCTCCGGAGCCTCCATGGGACAGCGGTCCACCCGGGTCAGTCCCCCGTCCGAGGAGCGGTACAGCCCCATATTGATCCTGCCGCCGTTGTAGCGGAAGATATACTGCGCCTTGTTCCGATAGCCGAGGGGACGCTCCCCTTCCTCACCGCCCGGAGACGGCAGAATCTCTTCGATATGCCCGAACCGTTTGAGCAGGGTGATTTCCCGTTTCATTTTCAGGGACAGCTCTTCCTCATAGTCCAGATTCAGCGTCTGGCATGCTCCGCACTTCCCGAACTGAGGACACACCTCGTCCTTCACTCTCTTCATCTGACCGTCCTCCGTTCTCCGTATTGTCACGGATTTTTGAAAAAAGCCGGATGCGACGACCCGGCTGTATGCTCTTGTTATCGTCCCAGAAGATCCGCAAGATGGCAGAAATCCTCCGCCGACAGCTTTTCTCCGCGGATATCCTCCCGCAGGCCGCAGGATCGCAGCGCCTCCGCGGTCTTCTCCTTCGGATACTGCCCCGACAGCGCGTTGACCAGCGTTTTCCGCCGCTGACCGAACGCGAGCCCGATCATATCCCCGACCCGGGTTCCGAACCGGAGCAGCGCTTCCGGATCCGCGGGCGCGTCCGGATAGACCTCCCGGATCCCTCCGTGCGGAACGATCCCCACGACGGCGGAGGATACCTTCGGAGCGGGCAGAAAATTCCCCGGGGCGACGTCGAACAGCTTTTCCGTCCGGCACCGCAGCGCGAGAGACGCGGAGATGGATCCGTAGTCAGCCGATCCCGCCGGAGCCGCCAGACGCCGCGCCACCTCCAACTGCACCATCACCGTGAAGGCCGCAAACGGAAGGGGCTCGTTCGCCGGGAATCCCTCCACCAGCTTCATGATCACCGGTGTCGTGATGTAGTACGGTAGGTTGGCGCACACGCTCACCGATCCCCCGGCTTCGATCAGATCCCCGAACCGCTCGCCGATGAACGCCGGAAGATCCAGCTCCATGAAGTCCGCTTCGACCACGGTCACGTTCCCATACTCCGCCAGAGCTTCCCCGAGCAGCGGGATCAGGCCGCGGTCGATCTCCACGCACACCACCCGGTCATATTCCCGCGCCAGATACTGGGTCAGCGCGCCGACGCCCGGGCCGATCTCCAAAACGCCGGAAGGCCTGTCCCCGGGAGCAAATTCCCGGGAGCAGGCCGCGATTCTCTCCGGAATGGCCGCGTTCACAAGGAAGTTCTGGCCAAATCCTTTTTTCGGCGCAAGTCCGTATTTGTCGAGGAGTCCCCGAACCACGGACATTGAACATAACTCCATCGGTCAGCGGATCACCGTCACCGCGTAGCCGACCGAATACTCCTCGTCCGGCTTCGTGGTCTTGTGGTATTTCTTGCTCTTCGCGTCGGTGGTCTCCGCAACGTCCGCCGGAAGTCCGTTCCAGGGCTCGAGGCAGATGAACGGGGAGTGCTTGTGATCCGGCGTCCAGAGGCCGAGCGCGTCAAATCCGTCGAAGTCGAACCGGAATCCCTTCCCCGTCTTGCGGGACAGCAGGCTCACGGACTTCACGGGCAGATCCTCGAGGATGATCGCGTCGTTGTCGTAGTCCGACCAGACGAGGGGCAGTTCGTTCGTGCCCTTCAGAATGTCCAGCTTCGGCACCTCGGCGTTCATGTAGCCGTCCTTGGTGATGGAGGCCGTGCAGCCCTCCGCGTTCTCGAAGTACAGGCTGTGATCCTCAAATCCGCCGTCCTCTTCGGTGAGCGGGCAGTTGAAGCCGGGATGGCCGCCGATGCAGAAGGTCATTTCGTTGCGGTCGAGATTCTTTACCGTGAACTTTGCCGTGAAACCCGCCTCCGTCAGCTCGTATTCCGCTTTGAGGGAATAGCAGAAGGGGAACATTTTCAGCGTTTCCTCAGTCTCCCGCTGTTCGAGAACGACCTTCGTCTTGCCGATATAGACGGGCTCGAATTCTCTCTTCCGCGCGATCCCGTGCTTCGGCATGGGGTATTCCGCGCCGTCAAAGGCGATCTTGCCGTCCTTGGCGGAGCAGCAGACCGGGAACAGGATGGGAGCCTGACCGTTCCAGTGCTCGGGATTTCCCTGCCACACATATTCGATGCCGTCGCGCTGATAGGAAATCAGTTCGCCGCCGTAGGTCCGCACCACCGCGGACGCTTTTCCGTTGGATAAAGTGATCGTCATATACGTCCCTCCATGATCTCACAAGGATCAAAATCCGTCTTAAAAGTCCAGCTTTTCGGCAAGATACGCGTCCACCTGATCGATGGGCATCCGCACCTGCTCCATGGTGTCCCGGTCGCGGATCGTCACGCAGTTGTCTTCCACGGAATCGAAGTCGTAGCAGATGCAGAACGGCGTGCCGATCTCATCCTGACGGCGGTACCGCTTGCCGATGGAGCCGGCGTCGTCGAATTCCATGTTGTATTTCTTGGACAGGGAGGCAAACAGCTCGCCCGCCTTGTCGGAGAGCTTTTTCGAGAGCGGAAGGACTGCCGCCTTGACGGGAGCAAGCGCCGGATGCAGGTGGAGCACCACGCGGACGTCGTTCTTTTCCGGATCCACCACTTCTTCATCATAGGCGTCGCACAGGAAGGCCAGCGCCACGCGGTCCGCGCCGAGGGAGGGTTCCACCACATAGGGGATGAACTTCTCGCCCGTCTCCGCGTCGAAGTACTCCATGGACTCGCCGGAGGTGTTCTGATGCTGGGTCAGGTCGTAGTCCGTGCGGTCCGCGATGCCCCAGAGTTCGCCCCATCCGAACGGGAAGAGGAACTCGATGTCCGTGGTGCCCTTGGAGTAGAAGCAGAGCTCCTCGGGATCGTGGTCTCTCAGCCGGATGTTCTCCTTCGTCATGCCGAGGGAGTAGAGGAATTCGGCGCAGTAGTTCCGCCAGTAGGAGAACCACTCGAGGTCGGTGCCGGGCTTACAGAAGAATTCCAGCTCCATCTGCTCGAACTCGCGCGTGCGGAACACAAAGTTGCCGGGGGTGATTTCGTTCCGGAAGGACTTGCCGATCTGGCCGATGCCGAAGGGGAGCTTCTTCCGCGTGGTACGGGCCACGTTCTTGAAGTTGACGAAAATGCCCTGCGCCGTTTCGGGACGGAGGTACACGGTGTTGGAGGAGTCCTCCGTCACGCCGATGAAGGTCTTGAACATCAGGTTGAACTTGCGGATGGGGGTGAAGTCCTCCGCGCCGCAGTCCGGGCACTTGATGTGGTTCTCGGCGATATACGCGCTCATCTGCTCGTCGGTCCATCCGGCGGGATTCACGTCAAGCTTGTTCTGGAATGCGTAGTCCTCGATGAGCTTGTCGGCGCGGTGACGGGATTTGCACGCCCTGCAGTCCATGAGAGGATCGGAGAAGCCGCCCAGATGGCCGGAAGCGACCCATGTCTGGGGATTCATGATGATGGCGGAATCCAGACCCACGTTGTAGGGGCATTCGGTGACGAATTTCTTCCACCACGCCTTCTTGACGTTGTTCTTGAATTCCACGCCCAGAGGGCCGTAATCCCATGAATTGGACAGACCGCCGTAGATCTCGGAGCCCGCGAACACAAAGCCTCTGTTCTTGCAGAGAGCCACGATCTTCTCCATGGTTTTCGCTTCGTTGGACATACGCATTGGATGGTACCTTCTTTCGTGTGTGGTTGAAAATGATTGAAAGGAACGCTCCCGTTTCCGCTCCGCTTTTATTTGGCGGCAGAGATCCGGTAGGGCAGGAAGAGATCCAGACCGTCCTTGAGGCGGACCGTGTAGAACTCGCTCCGGTCTTCGGACGCCGGGACATAGGTGCACGGATAGGTGATAACCACGCTCTCGAACCGGGAAACCGCGCTGAGCATTTCGAAGGACTCCTCGAACGCCTGAACGGTGCAGTCCGTCGAAAGGATGCAGCTCTCAGGCTCCCCGAGAGGCTGAATCCAGATCGGTCCGGCCTCCTTCTCCCCTTTCGCCTCTTCCCCGCTCTCTCCGCCCGTGCCGGACTGGTTCGGGGTATCCATGGGCGTCGGGTCAAAGGGCAGATCGGGAGTCTCGGCAGCCGGCTGTTCCTCCGCGGCTCCGCCCGGATTCTCTTCTTCCGCGCGCATCGCCTGAAGTTCTTCTTCCGTCGGCTCGTATCCCTCGATCCGGATCCAGCTCGACCGCTCGGTCACAAGCTGTTCGAACAGAAGCCGCGCTTCCGGGGCATCCTCCGAGGTCAGTTTTCCTAAATAAGCCCGGACAATGTCGAGCGTGTATTTCATTTTGGCGTCCCGGTCGGCTTCGGTATGATTTGCCGCGACGCTCAGCGTGTAGAGCGCGTCGCCGTCCAGCTCGTTCTCGCCCGCGCCCATGAGCCATGTGTTGGGGACATGCTCCGTCCATGGATAGCCGTCCGTTCCGATCCGCTCCACGAGGGTTTCGTAGTTCATGTTGATCTCTTTCCCGTCGGTGTAAATATCCCGGGGGAGGGTCACGCGCACCGGTCCGAGAAGGGACGCCAGCTCGTTGAAGTGGTACCCCTCGATCACGGCCGTGTAGTGGATTTTCAGGCCGGTCATGGCGTTGACGTATTCGGCCAGCGTATTCATGCCGTAGAGCCGGTAGACCTCGGACAGGGTGCGGAATCCGCTCGGGGTGTAGACCTGCATCTCAGGCGTGAAATAGGTGTAGACAAACTGCTGCTTGTCCCGGTCGGCCCGGACCAGCACGATGGCCGTGGCGTTGATCTCGCGGAAGTCCGCAGACAGAAGGCCGATGGTGGGAACCGCGTCCTCGAGTCCCTCCGCGATCTGCGAGACGGTTTCCGAGGTAGGCCGGTAGTTGTCGTACAGATCGGGGCGGTAATCGGTCGTCACGAGGAGAAGATCGAAGCTCTCCCCCTCCGGAAGATCCTTGACGGGTTCCGACGGCGTCACGGCGGGAGCGTCCGTTTCCTCCGGATGGCTCCCCTCGGATGAAATGATATCGTTCAGTTCATTGGATTCGTCGTCCAGAATGCTGTTCACCGTGTTTGAAACGAAGAGCGTCGCAAAATACGCGATCACACCGAACAGCAGAGCCGATATCAGGAAGGTCACGCCGAAATTCTTCAAAGCGGAAAGCATGGCGGCATAATCCTTTCTGTCAGTTATTCTATTCTATTATACATGACGGCCCTCGAAAAAGCAAGTGTCAAAATGGTGGAACGCGTAAACGATCCCGCTTGATTCTGTGTCGGAAATGATAAAAATTCGCCGCGCGGCACGTCTTTTCCCATGTACAATGCGCAATCCGGTCTTCAGAGCCCGAGCAGCTCCCCGCCGTCACATCCTCCGAGCGCCGCGGAAACGCTCCGTTCGAACGGCGTATGCGCGATGAGCCGGAACGCCGCCGCCAGCACGTCGATCAGCGTGTCCCGATCCCCCGCCGGATCCCGGGCCTCTCTCGCGGCGAGCGTTCCCACCGCAAGGATCCGCGTCAGTCCGTAAACCGCGGCGAGCGACTTCCACGCCTCCTCACGCGCGATCCCGTAGTACGGAAACTGAGAGAAAAACATGTGATTCGCCGTCATCTGCTCCCAGAACCGTTCCCACTTCGGAAACCGCGCTTCAAATGCCGCGGCGTCCTTCCGATAGAGATCCGGGGAATTCTCGTACCGTCCGATCACAGCACAGCCCGCCTCCCGGATGCTGTCGCTCCGATCCGCGTAGTACGCCGTTATCCGAAGAGCCGCCCGAATGCCGTCCCCGCTTTCGGTGAGCGGAGCGCAGCTCATGAGACGCCGCAGATCCCGGATCCGCTCTCCCAGCGGCTTTGTCCTGTCCCCGACCGCTTCGATCAGAGAAAACCGGAATTCGTCCGTCATGGGCACCCCTTCCGTCGGGGACGGGGATCCCGGATGGGGCGGCGGCGTCAGAGCGAGATCCCGCGCCTCGAAGGTCATGGGCTCGGTCTCGTCCCAGAGCAGCTCGAGCGTCTTTTCGCAGCTGTTCGAGGCCGAGCATTCGGTTCGCCCGTTCCAGAGCCGGACCCCGCGCGGATACAGTCGGCAGACGTCCGACAGGACCTCCTCGCCAAGCTCCGCGTGGATCGAACAGCGTCCGTCCTCCATCCGCATGGGACAGTCCCCGAGCCAGTTGGGAGAGAACCGCGCGTATTCCTCCTCGGTCGGACGATCGACCACACGGAGCGCGCAGTCCAGCCGGTCCCGCAGTTCCTTCCGGCAGGGCACTCCGAGGAGCGTGAAATAATTCTTCATGGATACGGTCACCGGCCACCCCACGCAGCAGGCCGACCGGCAGTCCCCCATTTTGCATTTGAACCCGGCGAAATACCGGGGCACGAAATAGTTCATGATCCCTCCCGAAAACCGGTTTGCTGTATTATACTCCATCTCCGGGGGCGGCGCAAGGGACAGAAGAAAAAAACTCCCTTGCAAACCGCGGCGGACTGTGCTATACTGAATCCGCGCGCATCGCCGGAAAGGAGGCGTCAGAATGAAACAGAATTATGCCCGATTGTTCGAGCAGACCGTTGAGGAACTTCGCCGGAGCGGAGAGCGGCCCCGTCTGCTTCTGCATGCCTGCTGCGCTCCCTGCTCCTCCCACTGCCTCGAGGTCCTCGCCGAATGCTTTGAGATCACGGTCTTTTTCTACAACCCGAACATCGCTCCCGAAGAGGAGTTCGCCTTCCGCCTCTCGGAGCTCGAGCGGTTTCTCAGGGACGCCGCATACCCCGCCGTCTCCGTCTTCGCGCCGCCGTACGATCCGGCTCCGTTTTACGAGCTGGCCCGGGGACTCGAATCCCTTCCCGAAGGAGGGGAGCGGTGCAGGAGGTGCTACGAGCTCCGGCTCAGACGGACTGCGGAGGCGGCGAAGGAAGGCGGATTCGATCTCTTTACCACGACTCTGTCCATCAGTCCCTACAAAAACGCGCAGTGGCTCAACGAAATCGGCGCCGCCCTCTCCGACGAAACCGGCGTTCCGTGGCTGTTCTCCGATTTCAAGAAAAAGAACGGGTACCGCCGCTCGATCGAACTGTCGAAGGAGTTCTGCCTCTACCGTCAGGATTACTGCGGATGCGTCTTCAGCCGGGCGGAACGGAATCGGAAACGCACCGAAGCCGAACGCGGATAATCAAATGTGCAGCCGTCCGCCGACGTGGGGATCGCTGCACGTTTTCTCATTTTTCCGCCCGTCCGGAACCGTCAGCCGTCCGCGCCTCCGAACAGGAATTCTTCCAGCTCCCGGGGGGTGGAGACCACAGCGTCCGCGCCGTTATCCCACAGCACCGACGCCTCCCGGTAGCCCCAGGATACGCCGAGCGCGAAGAGACCCGCGTTTTTCGCCGTCTGCATATCCACATGGGAATCCCCGATGAAAACGAAGTCCTCCCCCGGGATCCGGGCCTTTTCCTCGATCATCCGCGTTCCGGCGGGATCGGGTTTCGAGGGACAGAACCCGTCCCCGAGGATGAAGTCGAACAGGCCCGGCAGGAGCTTTTCCACCATCCCGACGGCATCCTCGTGTTCCTTGTTGGTGTGAACGGCCAGCCAGAAGCCGGAATCCTTCATCCGCCGAATCACGGGCGCAAGTCCGTCGTACACCGTCGTGTGGTCGCAGTAATGGTGCGAATAGATCCCGGTGTAGACTTCGAGACAGCGGTCCACCTCGCGCTCGTCGCCGCGCAGTTCTTCCGGCATCCCGCCGCGCACCCAGTCCCGCACGCCGCAGTTGACGTTCTTCATCAGCTCCGCGTCGGTCCGCTCCGGATAGCCAAGCTCCCGCATCGCCGCGTTCAGAGAGGCTTTGAGATCCGGATAGGTATAGCACAGCGTCCCGTCGAGATCGAAGATCGCCGCCCGGAACCGCCTTTTCCCAGCTGTCATTCTGTTTCCTCCGTCCATCCTGCGCCTCCGTTGTCCTCCGATTCAAACCCGAACGATCTTCACGCCCTTCTCTTCCAGCGCGGTCAGCTCGGTCGAAGACGCGCTCTCTTCCGTGATGAGCACGTCGATCTCCTCGGCTTCGCAGAGCTGCCGCATGTACTCCGCTCCGATCTTCTCGGCCGGGAAGAGGGCGCAGACCTCCCGCGACCGGGCGATCACATGTCGGTACACACCGACGCTCCCACTCCCCTGCGCCGACATTCCGAACTCCGCAGACAGGCCCGCCGCCGTAAGATAAGCACGGTCAAAGCGGAACTGCTTCAGCACGGAGAGCGTGAAGTCGTCGTAGAAATTCCCGTTCTCCTCCATCTCGCCGCCCGTCAGAAACACCCGGACGCCCGGCTTCTTCCGCAGTACCTCCGCCACCGAGGAAGAATTGGTCACCACGGTGCAGCGCAGTCCATCCGGAATGGCTGACGCGCACAGATAGCCCATCGACGCGGAGGTCAGAAACACCACTTCGTCCTCCCGGATCCGGCGCACGGCTTCTTCCGCGATGCGACGGTAGTTTTCCTTCACCTCTTCGCACCGCTCCTTTGCCGACAGCCCGTGGATCCCGGCCGACTGCCCGACGCCCTCCGTCCGGATCGAGACCGCTCCGGCATGGGTCCGCTTCAAAAGGCCCTTCTCCGCCAGCTCGTCCAGATCGTTCCTCGCCGTTCCGTATCCGACGGAGAACTTCCGCTGGATCAAGGCCGTTCCGATCCGCCCGTCCCGCTCCACGATTTTCAGGATTTCCGCCTGCCGCTCTTCCTTGAACATGACTTCCTCTTCCATGTACCCCTCCTGTATTGAACTGTCGTTTTTTAACGTTTTGTGACTGTTCCGGAGTCGATACATGTATTATACGTCATCGAGCGTTGCTTTGTCAAGAGGTTTGATTGAAGTTTACTGTTTTTTTCTGCTGTTTTATGCTGGTTTCGGACGGCTGCTTCAAAAAATAGACAGCCGCCGCGCTCCTTCCGGGGGATGAAACGCGGCGGCGATGGGGCAGGTCTTAGTCGTGATGGCTCTCGATCTCTTCGTCCAGTCCCGCGAAGATCGACTCGTCGTAGGGGATGTTGTTTTTCGTGTAGTAGTCGAGCAGGGCCTTCTTGATGGCCTCCTCCGCCAGCACGGAACAGTGCATCTTGTGGGCCGGGAGTCCGTCCAGCGCTTCGGCCACCGCCTTGTTCGACAGCTCGAGCGCTTCGGAAACCGGACGCCCCTTGATCAGCTCGGTCGCCATGGAAGAGGACGCAATGGCGGAGCCGCATCCGAAGGTCTCGAATTTCACGTCGGTGATGATGTCGTTTTCGATCTTGAGATAGATCTTCATGATATCGCCGCAGACCGCGTTGCCGACCTCTCCGATGGCGTCCGCGTCCTCGATTTTGCCGACGTTCCGGGGATGCCGGAAGTGATCCATCACTTTATCGCTGTATAATGCCATGATCGTTCTCCTTTATTGCACACTCTCTGTCTGAAATCAGAGGTAGAATTCTTTTCTGCCCTCCACCTTGGCGAACCACAGGGGGGACATGCCTCTCAGATACTCCACGACCTCGGCGACGTTTTGGATGACGTAGTCGATCTCCTCGTCGGTCACATCTGCGTCGAAGGTGAGGCGGAGGGATCCGTGCGCCACCTCGTGCGGTCTGCCGATGGCCAGAAGCACATGGGAGGGATCGAGGGATCCGGAGGTACACGCGGAGCCGGACGAGGCCTCGATGCCGCGGTCGTCCAGAAGGAGCAGGAGGGATTCGCCCTCGACGCCCTCAAAGCTCATGTTCACGTTTCCGGGAAGACGGTTCACCGGGTCTCCGTTGAGGGTGGAATGCGGGATCTTCGAAAGCCCTTCGATGAGCCTGTCCCGCTTGGGAATGAGCAGGGCGGCGTGCTCGTCCACGGTTTTCACCGCTTCTTCCATGGCCGTCACCATGCCGACGATGGAGGCGATATCCTCGGTGCCCGCTCTCTTCCCTCTCTCCTGTGCGCCGCCCTCGATCAGGTTGGAGAGCAGGATCCCGCGCTTGGCGTACAGAAGTCCGATTCCCCGCGGCCCGTGGAATTTGTGCGCGGACAGGGACAGCATGTCGATGTTCTGTTCCTTCACGTTCACATGGACATGTCCGACGGCCTGCACCGCGTCCGTGTGGAAGGGGATCTTCTTCTCCCGGCAGAGCGCTCCGATTTCCGCGACGGGCTGGATCGTGCCGATCTCGTTGTTGGCGAACATCACCGTCACAAGGCAGGTGTCCTCCCGGATGGCGTCCCGGATGGACTCCACGGTCACGATGCCGTTTTCGGGGACTTGCACATAGGTCACGTCCCAGCCTTCTTTCTCCAGCTTTTTCAGCGTGTGGAGCACGGCGTGATGCTCGAAGGCGGTGGAGACGATGTGCTTCCTGTTCTTTCTCGCTCCGTTCTTCGCCGCGGAGACGATCGCCATATTGTCCGCTTCGGAACCTCCGGAGGTAAAGGTGATCTCGCGCGGCTCGCAGCCCAGCACCGCGGCGGCTCTCTCGCGGGCGTCCTCGAGCACTTCCTTTGCCCGCTGACCCACGGAATGGAGGGAGGACGGATTGCCCCAGGTCTCCTCCATCACCCGGACCATGGCCTTGATGGCTGCCTCGCTGGTTTTCGTCGTGGCGGCGTTGTCGGCGTATATGTTCATCATACGGTTCCCTTCTTTCAACCCATCGTTCCGGTGGGATTATATCACCGTTGCCCCGCTGTGTCAATGGGGTTATTACGGTTCGCTGCGTAAACAAACTGTGAACGGTCGGCCCGTTCCTTCGAAATCACGAGGGCGTTTCCGCGTCCGCCATGACGTCTGCAAATTCGGCGAGGGTGATGCCGTCGAGATAGCGGTTGATCATATCGCCGAGCTTTTCCCACATCGGGAGCGTGCGGCAGGTTCCGGCCTTCTCGCAGGGATTCGGACTCTGTTCGAGGCAGGAGACCGGCGCGAGCGGACCCTCCACCAGCCGGAGGATCGCCCCGACGGAGTAGTCCGCGGGTTCCCTCGTAAGGCGGTATCCCCCGCCCTTTCCTCTCAGCCCTTCCAGATAGTTTTCCTTTGAAAGGGCCGATATGATGTTCTCGAGATATTTTTCGGAAATGCCTTCCTTCTCCGCGATCTCTTTCAGGGGGACGAAGCGTCCGCCGTGATCCGAGAGATAGATCATCACGGTCAGGGCGTAGCGTCCCCGGGTTGAAATCATCATAATCCGCTCCTCCTTTTTTCTTTCCGGGTCTATTTTACCACAAAAAAAGTGGGTTTACAACTGGAAAGATCAACAAACATTTGCCTCCGTCCCGCGCGTTTTCCATGCAAACAACGAAAACGCATGAAACCGGCCGAGAGAAACGCAAAAACCGCCGCGAACCCCTCCCGTGGAAAGGCGCGCGGCGGCCAGTTTTTCCGCAGATCCCGTCGAACGGAGATCCGCTTTATTCCCCGATCGCCGGATCGTCGGGCTGAACGGGTTTCTCGTATATCGGCTCCGGCTTAAAGATCTGCTTGGGTCCTTCCACTTTTCCAACCTCGGTGACGCCGCCGAGATTCGCGGTCTTCAGCTTTTCCGCCGGGAAGACGCCCGCCGCGATCAGCCGTTCCGACAGCGTCTTCGATCCGTCCTTGAGCTTTGCCGAGAGCGCGGCATAGGAAACCTCGACCACGTCCGCTCTGAGGAATTTCGAAAGATTGACCGCGTCCGTCACGATCCCGGCTTTTCTCGCAAGATCGAAGGGATTGTCCCATTTGAAATCCCCCGCCGCGTCGGAATAGCCGAGAGCGCGGAGCATGAACGTCACATACATGGCGGCGGACGCGTTCCCGCTTCCGAATTCCGTGGCGGATACACCGTTGGTCAGCCCCTTCTGATACGCGTAGCCGACATAGGAATTCGCCCACGAGGGCACGTCGGTAAAGGGATGGGAGAAGGATCCGCCGAGAGCGGCCTGTTCCTCGCCCAGCGTCCGGATCAGCATCACGAGGGCCTCCACCCGCGTCGGTTCCCGGTTCAGATCAAAATCCGTATCCGATACGCCGCGGAACAGTCCCAGTTCCTTGAGCTCCGCCGCTTTAGCCTCCGCCTTCGCAAGATCCGCCGCGCCGACGGACAGCGTGAGCATCGCCGCCGCGAGAATGACCGCAAAGGCAGCGCCGATTCTTTTTCCGAGTTTCTTCATCCTGTTTCCTCCTGTCGGGGCGTATCGTATGGGAAATGTGTCCCTCTGCCCCGTTTTCAATTCACCTGATTTCCGTGCCCGTCCGAGCGATCCTCAGGCCTGCCGTTCTTCCCGTCTTCCCGAGGCTCCGGCATTGTCCGCGCAAGAGCGACGGGAAATACGGCGGATGCTCCCGCTTCAAGGAGCAGGGACGCCGCCGAGCGGATCGTAGAGCCCGTCGTAATGATGTCGTCCGTCAAGAGGATCTTCTCCCCCGGCGTCACCGCGTTCTTTCTCAGGCTCAGGCTGTCCTCCGCGTTCTTCTTCCGGTCGGCGGCCCCGAGTTCCTTCTGTTCCTCCGACCGCGACGACCGGACGAACAGCTTTTTCGATCCGCATCCCAGCCGTTTTGCAAGACGGACCGCGAGCTCCTCGCCCTGATCGAATCCCGTTTCCATGAACTTCTCCGGGGAGCGCGGGCACCATCCGACCGTCCAGTCCCGCGGATCCTCCCCGCACGTTTCAAAGAGTCTTCCGATCTCCCGCGCCAGCTCGCCTGTGAAGAAGTCCGCGAAGGTCCCGTGATTTTTCAGCGCGAGGATCATGCGGTCGGTGACGCGGTTTTCCCCGTCTCTGCGTTTTGCGGGGACGTACCAGCTCAGAACGAGGAACCGACTCCCGCCGAGCTGTGTTTCAAGAGACTCCGCAAATTCCGTCCCGCAGAGGCACTTCCCGGCGTTCATCCCGCAGATCGGACAGCGCGCGAACGTCTCCTCAGCGTACTTCCGCCGACATGCCCCGCAGAGTCCGTCCTCCTCGGCCCGCTCCCCGCAGATCGTACAGACGGGCGGGAACAGCAGGGACAGAAGGAAGTCCTTCCATCGTTTCCGGGCGGGCCTACCGTCAGTCGTCTTCATACCGTCCGGATTTGGCGCGGGATTTGGCGGCTCGCTCGATCTCCCGTCCGGCCTCGGCCTTTGCGTCGGATTCCCGCTTGTCCCAGAGTTTTTTGCCCTTGCAGAGCCCGATTTCCATCTTCACGTTGGATCCGGAGAAATAAAGGGACAGAGGTACGAGCGTATAGCTGTCCCGCGTCACATACTGGCTAAGCTTGAGGATTTCCCGCTTGTGCATCAGGAGTTTCTTGTCCCGCATGGGATCCCGGTTGAAGATGTTTCCCTTCTCATAGGGGGAGATATGGACGCCAACCGCGAACAGCTCGCCGTTCTTCACCCTGCAGTAGGAGTCTTTCAGGTTCACCTGCCCCTGCCGCACGCTCTTCACCTCCGTGCCGAACAGCGCGATCCCGGCTTCGTAGGTATCCTCTACGAAATAATCGTGGCGCGCCTTCCGGTTCACGGCGATGATCTTGTTGCCTGTCTTTTCTTTCGGCATATCCGTCGTTCCTTTGCTCGTTCTTCTTCCGTTATCATATCATAAAACCGTCCCGTTTTCAAGGGAAAAAACGTGTCGGATCAAAAAGAGAGCGCGGAATTCCTCCCGAAGAAGGATCCGCGCCCCGCTGATTCTGTCGATTCAGCCCTCGAGCTGCATCCAGCCGGAGCGGATCCACCCGATCTTCCGCATCAGTTCCGCGAAGAGAAGGGAGAGAACGGCGGGCAGAACGAAGCAAAGGAGAACGATCCCCGCCCACATCATGGGGGAGGAACCGGTCGCCGCCACAATTCCGATGGGTCCCACCAGACCGCAGGTCCCCATGCCCGCCGAGACGCCGACACATTCCAGCCGGAACACGAGCGTGGAGAGCGGCCCGCAGATCGCGGAGGCAAGGATCGGGGGGATCCATATGGACGGATGGCGGCAGATATTCCCCATCTGGAGCATGGACGTGCCGAGGCCTTGCGAGACGAGACCGCCCCACCGGTTCTCCCGGAAGCTGCACACCGCGAATCCGACCATCTGACAGCAGCAGCCGACCGCCGCCGCGCCTCCCGCGATGCCCGCGATCCCGATCATGGAGCAGAGGGCAGCCGAGGAAATGGGCAGGGTCAGAACGATCCCCACCGCCACCGAAACCACGATCCCCATCAAAAGGGGCCGGTACTCCGTGGCCGTATTGACGAACGCCCCGAGCCAGTACATAATCCGCGCAATGAACGGGCTGACGAAATGCGCCGTAAGTACGCCCGCAAACACCGTGACAACCGGCGTGACGAGAATATCCACCTTCGTCTTCTTCGAGACGAGCATCCCGATCTCAGCCGCGACGATCACCGCGACAAACGCGCCCGCGGGTCCCGCCGTGGCGTTGAACAGCTCGCCGCTCCCGCCGAATTTCTCCACCTCGACACCGATGGAATAGCCCGCGTATCCGACCGCAGCCGACGAAAAGACCACCAGCGGATGCGCTTTGAGGGACAGCGCCACGGCAACTCCAATCGCCATGCCCGAGGACGCCGCCGCAAACGTGTTGATGTCCTTGAAGAGCTGAACGCCCGTATAGGTTCCGAGGGTGTTGAAGATCGTGCCGATCAGAAGGGACGCGAAAAGGCCCTGCGCCATCGCTCCCATCGCGCCGATGAAATACCGTTTCAGGAGTTTTCTGATTTTCTCCCCCATGGTTCCGCCTCGCTCGGTAGTCCGGAATCCGCTCCGTCCGCCTGCGGATCCGGTTGATTTTCTCTATTGTATCACGAATCCGCTCCCGCTTCAATCGCCAAACTGACAGGATTTGACCCTCCCGCCGGTCTTTTTTTGGAACCGCGCGCCGCCGCCCTTGATTTTCCGGCCCGTCTCTGGTATAATCACAGCATCCGTTGACGCAAAGGAGCCCCTTCATGACCAAGACGAACGCCATGCGGCTTTTGGAAAACGCCGGAATCCCCTTCGGCACGGGAGAATACGAAGTTGACGAGAGCGATCTCTCCGGAACGCACGCCGCCGCCGTTCTGGGACTGGATCCGGACTGTATGTTCAAGACCCTTGTCTGCCGGGACGACCGGGGCGGATATCAGGTGTTCTGCATTCCCGTCGCCTATGAGCTGAACCTGAAAAAATGCGCCGCGGCTGCCGGAGTCAAGCGGTGCGAGATGATCCATGTGAAAGAGCTGCTCCCGCTCACCGGCTACATCCGCGGCGGCTGCTCGCCCGTCGGCATGAAGAAGAAATTCCCCACCTATTTCGATGAAACCGCCCTGCTCTGCGAAAAGATCTACGTCAGCGCGGGCATGCGGGGCGTTCAGCTCATCGTGAATCCGGAACAGCTCGCCGCCTTTGTGGACGGGAGCTTCGCGGATCTGATCCAATAACGGCGCGAAAAAACGCTCCAAATCGTTCGAGAACCGACGGATTGACTGTGTGAGCAATCAATCCGTTTTCTTATACCCATCGTTCAGCGGGAAAAAAACTCTCTCAGCAGGATATGGACACGGGGACGAATCTGTGTTATCCTGTATCCGACGTCAGAAGAACCCGCGCGGGGCTATTTCAAAAAAGGAGAATCCGATGAAACTCTACCTCGCAGAAAATCTGAAACGACTGCGGACAATGAAAAATCTCACGCAGGAACAGCTTGCGGATGAGCTCGGCGTGTCCGTGCAGTCCGTCAGCCGTTGGGAGAACGACAATTCCTACCCGGACATCGAGTGCGTCCCGGAGATCGCGCGCTTTTTCGGCGTGACGACCGACGAGCTCATGGGCGTAAATCAAGCGTTCCGGGAAGCGAAATTCAGCGAAGAATGGGAAATCTTCCGTACCCACCAGGAGGACGCCGACACCGCAATCGACCGCCTCCGCAAGCTGCACAGGGATTTCCCCGAAAAGCCTCTGCCCCTTGTCCGTCTGGTCCTCTATCTTTCGGAGAGCGGCGAAAGCAACTTTTCGGAACAGCGCGAGCTGACGGAAAAGCTGCTCAAATTGGAGACGGCAAGCCAGTCCGACCGCGATTACGCCAAAGAATGGCTGATTATGAACGCGCCGGAGAGCGATCTTCCCGAACTTCTGACCCGCTTCGCTACCAGAAAGGATATGAGTCGGGAAGCGCTTCTGGACGCACGGTGCGGGTTCGGCGGCAAACGGGCGGGAGAAATGGACATAGAGACCTCCGGGAACGGATACAGGCAGTTCTATCTTCTCTCCCTACTCCATGGCATATTCAGTCGTCTCACTCATGTGCAGGACCATCCATCCCCTGAAAAAGCCATCGCAGACCTCGAACGAGCGGTCCGGCGAAATCTCGAGCTTATCAATCTGTTCTCGGGCACGTCCGGGATGAACCTCGTATCCGGCGACGGGGAGCCCGATCTATGGTACTCCGAACGGATCGCCGACGGGCTCCGCCTCGCCTGTTACTGTGCTTCCACCGACCGGAAGGAAGAAGCGTTATCCCATCTCGAAGACACGACGCGCCTGTTCGAGCGGTTTTACTCCATGCCGGAGGGAACGAAGCTGACCTTCCGCTGCCCGGAGCTGGATCACCTTTCCCTGACATGGTGCACCGGGGTGCGCAATCCGGAGGACGTGGAAAACTTCACGGACGGCCTGGTGCTCTGCAAACGCGCGGAGGAGACCTTCTTCGGCCTTCCAATGTACTATGATCGCAAGGACGGCAAAGAAGAGTTCGACCATAACGTCAGATGCCCGGTCTGGGATATGGTCCCCCTCGAAGCGGAGCACGGCTGGGAATGGTTCGACCCGATCCGGGAGGATCCGCGCTTCAAGGCGTGCGTCGAGCGGATGAGGCGGTTCGTCGTCCCGGTAACAGCCGGCGGGGAAAAAACCTTTCCCGAGCCGCTGAAAGCCGTATAAAATCCGGAAAACCGTATCTCTCCGGGAGGTACGGTTTTCCTTCGCGTTGATATGTGAAACTGTTGTACCGGTTATGTCCGATCTTTCTCCAAAATCCGCACGGCGGTCATGCCGTCGATGTCATTCATCAGAACGGAAACGATCTCGTCGTGGGACGTGGGGATGTTCTTTCCGACAAAATCGGGACGGATGGGGAGCTCCCGGTGCCCCCGGTCGATCAGGACGGCGAGCTGGATGACCGACGGACGCCCGATTGAAAACACCGCCTCGATCGCCGCGCGCGCCGTCCGCCCGGTGTAGATCACGTCGTCCACTAAGATCACCGTATGCCTCGTCACGTCCACCGGGATCCGGACGGCGGAGGCTCGGGGCACCTCCACCGTCTCCGTCAGATCGTCCCGGTACAGGGTCACGTCCACGGATCCGACCGGCACGGCGATCCCCTCGAATTTCATGATGTTCGCGGCGAGCAGTTCTGCGATGGGCAGGCCTCGCCTCCGGATCCCCGCCAGACAAAGACGCTCCGCCCCCTTGTTCTTCTCGATGATCTCATGGGTCATGCGGGCCAGCGAACGCCTTACCGCCGCCTCGTCCATGAGCTCCGATTTGATCGTGGGCACCGTTTACCTCCCCGCCTCCCGGAATACGACCGGGACAGCCCGACCGCTCACCGTGACGCTGAACCGCTCTTCCCCGCCGGTCGGACGGAACGCGGCGAGAAGCTGTCCGTGATACGCTCTGCACACCGGAGAGGTGTAGATGTGATCGTCGTCGATCCGTCCGGAGCCGAGTCCGACCAGATCCGCCCCCTCCGCGGACACGGCCACCTCGTCCTCTGCGGCGAAGGCAACCCGGCCTTCTTCGTCCACAAGCTCGATCTCGAGATACGCAAGCTCCGCTTTCCCGGTCATGCCCGTGCGGTCCGCCGTGATCCGGACGCCGACCGCGGGACCCGTTGTCTCAATGAGATCCTCTCCGACGCAGATCCCGTTCCGGTATGCCTTGACGGAGAGAGTCCCCGGCTCGTAGACGGCCTCGAACTTCGCCGTTCCGTTCTCATCCGGAGCCATCCGACCGACGGAGACGCCGTTGACGAACAGTTCCGCCTCGTCGCAGAGCGTGAAGACAAAGACGTCCGTCTTCTTCCCCTCCTGTCCGGGCCACGTCCAGCTCCGTTCCGCGTCGTAAAAGCCCCACATGCTCATGGAGTACTGTTCTCCGTGCCTTGCGGGATCGGAGGAGAGAACCGTCACGGCTTTCAGTCCCCACGCGGCGTCCCGGAACCAGCTCTGCGGCTTCTTGAAGCCCGCAATGGAGAAGTCGCCGCAGTTGGCGATGTGCTCCGGGTGTCCGGTCAGACCGTATTCCCTGCCTTCATGACCGTACCGGACGTGCCCGAGGCCGGTTTCGCCGAAATAGTCCCAGCCCGTCCAGACAAACTCTCCGATGAACCTCGGATCCGCTTCCATCCGTTTCGCGCACAGCACGGCGTCCAGCGGGAAGGATTCCGTCATGGCAATCAGGCGGTCCGGGAAACGAACCTCGTCCCTGTCCAGCCGGTCATAGAGGTAGTTGTAGCCCGACACGTCGAGCAGATCCGCGATGGGCATGGTGCGCTTCGCCCAGAAATCGAGCACCTCCGCGCCGAACCCGCTCTCCGCCTGAGACTGCCGTTCCATGTCCCAGTTGTCCCAGAAGGTGCAGAAAGCGTGCGTCACGGGACGGGTGGGATCGAGGGAGCGGATCACGTCGAGAATGCCCTTGTGGGTGCGGTATCCGTCCGAGGTCCCGTTTTTCTCCGGGATCTCATTGCCCGTGGACCAGAGGACGACCGCCGGGTGATTCCGGTCTCTCAGAACCATGGAGCGGGTGTCTTCCTCCCAGTGTGCGTCGAAGAATCGGTGATAGTCGTAGTCCTTCTTGCCGACCCGCCAGCAGTCGAAGATCTCGTCGATCACCATCATGCCCATTCGGTCGCAGACGTCCAGCATGACCGCGGAGGGCGGATTGTGGGCGGTGCGGATCGCGTTGAAGCCGTTTTCCTTCAGGATCCGGACCCGTCTCTCCTCCGCCGAACGGGTGGACGCCGCCCCGACGATGCCGTTGTCGTGATGGACGCAGGCTCCGTACAGCTTTACGGGCTCGCCGTTGAGCAGCAGTCCCTGCTCCGGATCCGTCTCCACCGTCCGCACGCCGAAGGAGACCGCCGCCTCGTCGCATTCTCCCCCAAGCTCCAACCGGACGGCGCAGTCGTACAGGACGGGCGTCTCCGGCGTCCAGAACTCCACGTCCCTGAGGCGGTAACGGAAGAGATAGGAATTCTCGCCCGGGTCCGCGTGGATGTGGTGAACATGCTCCGCCCCGGCGATTGTCACCGTCAGCGTTCCCTCCGCGCGGATGGCCGAAAACAGCCGGATCTCCGCCTCAGCCGACGCCGCGCGGTCATACAGGCGGGGTGTCTTCACAAAGATCCCGTCCGGCAGAAGATAACTCTTTCCGGATGTGAGCATCGTGACGCTCCGGTACAGACCGCCGCCCGTGTACCAACGCGAAGAGACCTGCGCCGTGGTGTCCGAAATGACAGTCAGCTCGTTGCTCCCGTCTCTGAGATACGGCGTCAGATCGCAGACAAAGGCTGTGTATACGTAGGGATGGAAGGCGACCAGCTGCCGGTTCAGGCTGACCTCGCACTGTCCCATCGCCCCGTCGAAGGACAGGAAGCACCGCTCTCCCTCCGGCTTTTCGAAGGTTTTGCGGTACACGGCGCGTCCGGGCTCGAAGAATCCGATATCCGGACCGGTGGGACTGTCCGCGCGGCGCGGCGATCCGACCATGTAGTCGTGGGGCAGGGTGACGTTCTCCGTTTTGCCGTAGACCTCGCAGGTCCAGCCGCTGTCAAAGGGAATCTTTTTCATGTGTTTCCTCCTGATGATGAACCTCTGCGGCTTCCGCGCACGAGGCTGAATGGTTTATTCGTCCGCCGTGACCGACTCCGCGGCGGCGGCTGTGCGGAACTGATCCCGATCCACGGCGTCCCGGCCGTAGGCGTCGAGGAACCGATCCCCGTATGCGTCGGTTTTCAGGTTGAACGCCAGAGACCAGACCGTCCAGAACAAATCGGAATGGCGGTTTCCGAATCCCGCCGCGCCGCAGTCGATGAAACCCGAGAAGCGTCCGTCCCGGATCAGAACATTCGGCAGACAGGCGTCCCCGTGAATCAGGCAGGAAGGACGGAACGCCTCCACCTGTGCCGCAAGGACCGCACGGGCGTCGTCAGGCGTATGGATCTGATACCGTTCCGGACGGAGGTAGGAGTGAAAAACTCCTGAGGCAAGTCCGCGCTCCGCCCCCGCAAGGGTTTCGGCGGTCCGATCCGGAAGAGGGACGTCCCCGACCCGCGAGAGTCCCTTGTCGTGAAGCTCCCGGAACGCGGAGGCCAGAATGTCGCAGAGCAGCTCCGGGTGGTCGGTCATGTGGGTCCCGTCTTCTCCGGGAACGCGGCGGGTGAGCAGCCAGTCCGAGTCCGCCGACAGATAAGCGACTACCTCCGGGCCGAGTCCTGCGTTTCCGAAGATCCTTGTCATCTCGGCCTCCTCACGGAGCGTGTTTTTGGGGGAGCGTTTGAGGAAGAATCCCCCGTCCGTGTCGAGATAATAGACCCGCGCCGTATCGGAACAACTGCTGTCGTAGACGGGGACGGACGCAAATTCGTTTGCCAACTCTTTCGGACAGTCAGACGGGAGGCCGGGAAGTCTGGTTTTCCGCATATGGAACCCTCCGGGACAAGATGAATGATCGGTGAAATCCGCGTTCAGCGGCCTCACAGCAGAACTTCCCGGTTAGTGCCGTAGAAGATGTCGCTGTGGCCGGATATGAGGCGGCAGAAGTCCTCGAACCGCTCCCAGTCCCCGTGGATGTCGAATTCGTAGGCGTGTCCCCAGATATAGTAGATCTGCGGGCGGTCGGGCTTCAGGCTGACAAACTGTTCGCCGAGGGAAAAGAGCTCGTCCCATTCGACGTGATGATAGACGGTGGGTTTGAAGACGATCAGATCGCTCTGCGGATCGAAAGAATGGGAGGAGGTCGTTGTGCGGGCGTAACGGATCCCCGTGCGGGTGCGGATCAGGTCGGCAACATGCTCGTTCATCGCGTGCGTACCGCCCGGATAAGCCATGCCGACCACCTCATACCCGGCGATTTCGGAGAGGGCGAGCCGGTCTTCCTCCACCTCGCGGATCACGTCTTCGTCGGAGAGCGCGGAAAGGGCGGGATGGGTCAGGGTGTGGGCCGCGATCTCGTGCCCGTCGTAAATCGCCCTCACTTCGCAGGCGCGCGGCTTTACATGGGCGACGGTCACGTCCTCCCGGATCAGGGATCCCGGATGGCCGAGAAGACCGGAGTTGATGTTGAACGTGCATTTCAGACCGTATTTTTCAAACAGGCGGATCAGCCGCTGATCCTGCGTCACGCCGTCGTCGTAGCTGAACGTGACGGCTTTCATTTTTCCGTTGAACATGCTGAATTCTCCTATCGTGATTTACGGATGGGATCGAGGAGACGGACGGTCATTGTCCCCTACCCGGTCGGACAGCGTTTTCAAAAAACCGATCAGCTCGCGCCAGTCCCGGACGCTGAGATACGGGAATCCGGGATCGGTCAAAGAATCGGCGGGATCGTCAAATCCGGAGTAGTGAACCGGAAAGATCCCCGCTCCGTGCGCCCCGAGGACGTCCGCCTCCATTCTGTCTCCGCAGAACCAGACGTCCTCTGGAGCGAGTCCGGCTTTGATAAGCGCGATTTCGAACAGCCTTCTGTCCGGTTTGCGGATCATGTAGTCGGCGGAGGAGAGGACGAATTCGAACCGGTTCCGGGGCAGAAGACGGTCGATGCGATTCTTCAGGGCTTCTCCCGACCATCCGTTGTTGCTGATGACGCCGGTTCGGATGCCGGTTTCGTTCAGATGATCGATCAGTTCGTCCGCGTGCGGCACGACGGCTCCCTTCGACGCGGCGTTCCAGAAGACGATCTCATGCTCGAGGGGCGTGAGGGACAGCTCGATTCCCAAATGTCCGAAGGCCAGCCGGTCGCCGACGACACAGGAAATGTCCACTCCCATCCCCTCCCGAATCCCGTCGATCTCGCGGAACACGGAATCGATTTCCCGCTGAACATCCTCAACGGTACAGCGGTTCGGGTTCTTCACGGCGTATTTCAAAAGCTCCCGGTTGCCCCTCATGGAGTCCCAGTCCGGTTCCCAGAGGATGGTATGGCCGTAATCGAAGAGGATCATGGACGGGCGTTTTGTCGGAAATCCTGTCCGGACGATCCCATGGGCGATCAGTTGTTCCAGCACGCCGCAGTCCCGGAGCAAATGACCGGACTCGCCGTTTGTCCGCATCAACTCCCGGTTGACCCGAAGTGCTGCTGCCGGATCCGTTTCGATGACTTCCATTCCTTCGGCCCGTTCCTTCTCGGAGAGGGACTGCTGCGCGGCGGTCGGTTCCGTTTCGCAGAGATAGATCGCGTTGTCCTGAATAAATACGGATTCGCGCTTTCCCTTTTCAATGCGGCGGACGGAACCGTATTCCCGGATGCTGTCGGGAATCACGGTCAGGCCGGTTTCCTCCCGGATTTCGCGGATCAAGGCGGTCTCGGGCGTCTCTCCCTCCTCGATCCCGCCTCCGGGAAACTCTAAATGACCGTCCGCCGCGCTTTTCAGCATGATCAGCCGGTTCCCCCGGAGGATAACGGCACGGACTGAGACACGGAGCGAGGCATCGCCGTCCGGCGGATAGTCCTTCCGGTCAACGGTGAACAAAGCTCTCATGGCGCGGCTCCTTTTCTTCTTTTTGAATATTATAGCAAAAATCAAACGGTTTCGCAAGACCTCCGTCCATTTCCACGAAAAGAGTTTATCACGCGCTCCGGTTTTTCCCGGATCTTTCAAAAAGGCCTTGAAAATCGCGCGGTTTGATGCTAAGATAAGGTCACGGGAATGTAGCGAAAAAACGGATTGGAACGCAAAGGAGTATATACGATGAAAGACGCGATCATCACATCGACGATCCCTCAGCTCAGAGACCCGTTCATTGTCCTCGAAAACGGAGTCTATTACGCTTACGGGACGGGCTGGCACTGCCTCAAAAACACGAGCGGCTCCCTCGGCGGCGCGTTCGAGGATCTGGGGATGTGCGTGGAGGTGCCCGAAGACGCGGAGACCAATTTCTGGGCGCCCGAGGTTCACCGGTATCGGGGGAAATACTACATGCTCACTACCTACAAATCGAAGAAAACAGGGCATCGCGGCACATCCATCTTTGTTTCGGACACGCCCGAAGGACCGTTCCGTGAAATCACCGGCGGACACGCCACCCCGTCCGACTGGGATTCCATCGACGGAACCTTCTATGTGGACGAGGACGGGCAGCCATGGATGATTTTCGTTCACGAGTGGACTTCCACCGAGGACGGGTGCGGGAGAATGGCCGCGGCGAAGCTGTCCGACGATCTGACGCGTTTTATTTCGGAGCCGGTCGAGCTGTTTCGGGCGGACGATCCCTCATGGGCGGCGAATAAGGTCACGGACGGTTGTTTCATGTACCGCTGCTCCACCGGTGAGCTGCTCATGCTCTGGTCGAACTGGGATTCTGCGGGTTATTGCGTGGGGATCGCGCGCTCGGACAACGGGCGGGTGGACGGCAAATGGTCGCAGGACAAGGAACTGCTCTACTCGAAGACTATGACCGGGGAGTACGACGGCGGTCACGGGATGCTCTTCACGGACACGGACGGGCAGATGTATCTGTCCATCCACTCGCCCAACGGCGCATCGAAGACGCGGAAGGAGGTCCCGATCTTCATCCCTGTGAAGGAGAGAGCCGGAACGCTCGTGTGGGATCTCTGCGGGAAATAAGCCGGAGAAAAAACAGACCGCGAAGGATTGAATTCCTGCCGCGGTCTTTTCGATCTTGACTATATTATTTCCCGTCGGAGAAGCTGGTGAATGCGCCGCGCTCGGGCATGGGAAGGCCGTATTTTTCACGGGCGTCCGCGATGGCGTTCATGAGAAAGGTCATGTTCCGCGCCAGATTGCGCATGGTTTGCAGGCCTTCGAGATCCTTTCGCGCGTCCTCCGCCGAGAATCCGTGGATCTGATTCCAGTAGGTGGACGAGGCGACGGGCATGCCGCTGATGGTGAAATACTTGTTCAAGACGTCGAAGGAGGCGGTATTTCCTCCGCGGCGGCAGCTCACGACGGCGGCCCCGACCTTCATGTGCTTGGAAAAGGGGGTGCTGTAGAAGAGCCGGTCGAGGAAGGACAGGATCGTTCCGTTCGGGGAGCCGTAATAAACCGGACTGCCGATCACAAGTCCGTCGGCTGCTTCGAATTTCGGCGCGGTTTTGTTCACAAGATCGTCGAAGACGCACTTTCCAGTTTTGGAACAGGATCCGCAGGAAAGGCATCCGCGGACGGACGCGCTCCCGACCTGAATCAGCTCGGTCTCCACGCCGCCGTCCTGAAAGACGCGGATCATCTCGTCAAGCGCCGTGGCGACGCAGCCGTGTTTATGCGGACTTCCGTTCAAGAGAAGGACTTTTGCCATAGATATACTCCTTTTGCAGGATGGATCAAAGATCCCGGAGGATCTCGGAGAGCGCGGTGTATTCCCTCTGATAGGTGCCGCGCTTTTCTTCGTTTACGGACGCCCAGCAGCGGTGCTCCGAGAAGATGGCCGCCGCCTCGTCGATGGGGAGCCATGCGGGTATCAATCCCCGTTCGGCCTCCGCTTCGGTCAGTCGCTGTTCCCCCTCTCCGGTCAGCGAGCAGAGGAAATAATGACTGCCGTAGCGCGTATCGCCGTAGTATTCGTAAAGCGTCAGGACGCGGCGGTCGGCTTTGACGAGGTATCCGGTCTCCTCCGCGACTTCCCGCTCACAGCAGGCAGCGAGGGTTTCCCCCGGTTCCAGCCCGCCGCCGGGGAGCAGCCACCAGTCGGTCACCGTCTCCCGGGAGAGCAGGATTTTCCCGTCCCGGATCACGATCCCGCGGCATCCGTCCCGGATCACGTCGAACTCCGGATTCCGGTTGTCGCCGAGGATCTCGACCGTTTTCACGGGTTCCGCTCCGGCAAGCTGTTTTTCCGCCCAAGTCAGAAGCGGCTTGCGGATGGGCGGGGAGAGCTTCTCCGGCAAAGCGTCCGGGAGGAACCACCCCATCGTCTCCACCTCTTCCCGTTCCGGGATTTCTTCCCCGGACCACTTCCGGCACAGATAGACGATATCGACGTTTGATACTTCATCCCCGTTCGGATAGATATGATGCGTGTCCGGACCGGAGAAAATGCCGAACAGCTCGAGTTCCTCCGCCTGAAGTCCCGTCTCCTCGAAGAGCTCCCGGCGCGCGGCGTCCTCCACGACCTCGTCCAGCTCGACGGATCCGCCGGCATAGCCCCACATGTGGTTGTCCGTCCGGCGCTGCAGAAAGGCCCGTCCCGCGGTGTCTTCGACGATCACCGACGCTCCGACCTGCAAAAGAGGCCGGTGTCCGACGATCTTCCGCAGGTCCATGATATAGTCCGACACGGCGTTACGCCTCCCGCCCGGAATCCGCCCAGTCCTTCATGAACTTCGCAAGTCCCGCGTCGGTCAGAGGATGGCGGATCATCTGGAAGAGCGCTTTCGGCGGGACTGTCGCGATGTCCGCTCCGGCTCTGGCGGCTTCCACAGCATGAAGCGGAGACCGCACCGACGCCGCAACGACCTCCGTTCCGAATTCCCCGTCGGAGAGGACCTCGGCGATGGAGGCAACCGCTTCGATCCCGTCGTAACCGATATCGTCAAACCGCCCGATAAAAGGCGCGACGTACCGGGCTCCGGCGTTCGAGGCGAGAAGAGCCTGCGCGGCGGAGAAGACCAGCGTGCAGCAGACCGGGATCCCCTCCTTCGAAAGGGCGGAAACTGCGGTGAGTCCGGCTTCGGTCATGGGGATCTTCACGCAGACAGCTTTGTCGATCGACGCAAGCTCTCTTCCCTCGCGGATCATTCCCTCGGCGTTCTGTGCGATCACTTCGGCAAAGACCGGGCCGTCCACAAGGGAGGCGATTTCCCGGATAATGGCGGAGAGATCCCCCTTTTCCCGGGAGATCAGGGTGGGATTGGTGGTGACGCCGTGGATCACGCCGAGTTTCGCGGCGGCGCGGATGTCGTCGAGATTGGCGGTATCAAGAAACAGTTTCATTTGTCCTTTACTCCTTGAAGAAGGATTCCTCGATTCTGGCGCAGAGCCAGTGATAGACGGGAAGATGGAGCTCCTGTACCCGGTAGGTGGGAACATCGCCCACCCGCACGGCGCAGTCTGCCAGCGCGGACAGCTCGGACTCCCGCTCCCCGGTCAGAGCGACGACGGTCACGCCCAGCACCTTTGCGAGTCTTGCGGCGTTCACAACGTTTTGGGAATTGCCGGAGGTGGAAATCGCAAGAAGCGCGTCGCCGGGCTTTGCCAGAGCGAGCAGAGCCTGAGCGTAGATCATCGCGGGATCGCAGTCGTTGGCAAAGGCGGTCAGCAGAGCGGACTGCGAATGAAGGGAAACGGCGGGCAAACCGGACTGCAAACGCGCAAATCCCGCGTCTTCCCCGTATGCGGCGGACAGCTTTCCCAACAAATCCGCGTCAAGAGGCCGCTTTTTCAGAAATCCCTTCGCCAGTTCCCCGACAATGTGATCCGCGTCCGCCGCGCTGCCCCCGTTTCCGCAGGTGAAAAGCGTGCCGCCCGAGCGGAAAACGTCCGTGAGCAGATCCGCGGCCCGCCCGATATCATTTTTGCATCCGATCAGCTTTGGATACCGTCCGATCAGAAGATCCAGTGATTCCATAAGTTCCTCCTGAACCCGGCGAAGGTTGAAGCGATCGCCGGGCGCGTGTTCAGTGTTCGTCCAGATCGATGGCGAGGGTGAGCGCGGCGCGGTTTCCGATGTCGTCTCCGAGCTCTGCCGGTACGATTTCACAGACGGCGAGCGAGAACGGCAGGCATTCCTGCTTCATCACCCGCTCCATCGGCTCCCGCAGCAGATCCGCAGACCGCTGGAAGATACTCCCGATCACGATGCGCTCCGGGTTGAGGATGTCCACGAGCAGGGACAGACCCCTCCCGAGCATCTCTCCTACCTGCCGGTACACCCGGACGGCGGTCTCATCCCCCGCCCGCGCCGCCTCCGCGACGGATTTCGCCGTGACGGATTCAAGCTCATCCCAGTGTCGGCAGTATCCGACCGATCCGCCCCGCTGAAGGTGCTCGATCGCCGCGGTTTTGGCGATCTGCGCGATGCCTCCGCCGCTTGCGAATCCCTCGAAGGATCCCTGCTTGCCATAACCCACGGGGCCGAACCGTTCGATCCTCGTGTGACCGACCTCTCCGGCGTTTCCGTTTGTTCCGTTGTACAGGTGTCCGTCTAAAATCAGACCCGCGCCCATGCCGGTCCCGAAGGTCAGAAAGATCATGTTCCGGCATCCTCTGCCCGCGCCGAATTTCCATTCCGCAAGCGCGCAGGCGTTGGCATCGTTGCAGAGGACTGCCGGGATTCTGAGCCGCTCTTCCGCCAGCCGGACGATTTCGACATTGTCCCATCCTGGGAGGTTCGGCGGGGATTCGATGATCCCGCGCGACGGGTCGAGGGGGGATCCGCAGCTGACGCCGACCGTCCGCACGGGTTCGTCCGACTCCGCTTTCAGCCGTTCCGCCTCGTCGAGAATGCGTCCGACGGTCTCCTCCGGCCCCTCTGTGGGAAACCGGACAGAGGAGAGGACTTCCGCTTTTTCATTGCCGAGGGAGACCGCGCATTTGGTCCCCCCGATATCGATTCCGATGTAGCGCGCCATGGCTCAGTCCTCCAGAAAATCGGTCTCGCGGACACCGTCTTCGCCGATGATAAAGGTCTTGACGCCGTTGTGCCCGAAGGAGGCCTCGAATTTCGTCCCGAACAGCTCGATCCCGGTCTCCGTGTCCTTCCCTTCGCACTCATACGCGCGGACCGTGACGGCGTCCGAATCCTCGTGCTTTTTCACCGCCGTGACGAGGATGCCGTCCGGAACCCGGATCCCGGAATACGATTGGGGCAGCGGTCCCTTGTGGAAGGTCTCGAGCACGGCGAAGGGCTTCTGATTGAGCTCGGCGGCTCTCTTCGTTGTCTCGTAAACAGAGCGGTATGGCATGAGGGCATAGGTGAATTCGTGCTCGCCTTGATCCATGTATTCGCAGAACTCGTCCCGGGTCCCGAAATGGTCCGCCCAGATCGCCCCGCGCAGGACCGTCAGCTCGAGGACGGATCCGTCGGCGGCAAAACTGTATTTCGCGTCGTTCAGAACGGCAAGGCCTTCCCCACCCTGTCCGGGATCCGTCGCGGCGAACCAGCGGTGGCAGACCTGTTCCGATCCGTCCGCGGGCCGCTCGATCGTTCCGAACGGGATTTCGCAGAGGATCTTCGGATTCTGTACGGCGGTCGGGATCCGGAATTTCAGCATCCGGTGGTGCTCCCGGAAATCCACTTTTGTCCTGACGGTCACCTGATCGGATCCGGCCACAAGGGAGTAATCCCGACGGATCACGGTGTGTTCCCCTCTCTGCCAGGTGCGGACCGTAGCGCGGACCGGCCCGGATTCGATCACTTTGATCTCGCCCGAACGGAAGACTTCGGCGACCTTGCGGAAAGCTTTGATGCCGTGCGCCCAAGTGTCGGAGTCCGTTTCGTCCATGAGAACGGTTTCCGTCGGCCCCGAGAGCAGTTCCCTGCCCGTTCCCTTCTCGGTCATGGAGACAAGCTCACCGGTCGCGGGATCGAAGGTCAGACGGATCCGGTCGTTTTCGATGAAGGTTTCCCCGACGGCAAACGGATTCTTCCCTTCCTCCGCTTCATCCTGATAGAAGGCGCGGAGCGTTTTGTACCCGAGCGCGGGTATGGTGACGAGAAATCCGATCTCCCACTTGTCGTTCCGGCCGTTGGTGCGGGGGGAGCGGACGGACTGACAGGGCAGCGGCACTCCGTTCTCATCCGTCACGCGCTTCGGCAGGTCGTGGACGGTGACAAACGCGGTCACGTCCCACGGATGGCTGTTGAACACCACGATGGGGGTGCCGACGCCTTCGTTTGTCCAGCCGGCGCCCCACCCCGGCTTGTCGGGACGAAGGGGAGCGTCGCCGACGGTGTCGATCCGCCAAGAAATCTGCTGACAGGCAAAGTTCTCCGCCCGATCCGCGATGGCCTGAACCTCCCCGTGCTGCATCGCGGCCTGATCGTACGCCGGACGGATGGAGCAGCCTCCCATGATATCGTGGAACTGATTGAACAGCACGTTTTTCCATGCGCGTTCGAATTCCGCGGAAGGATACGTCGTGCCCGCCAGCCTGCCGGACAGAACGGAATAGGCCTCCGCCGCCGCCATCCGGTGCTCGCTGATCCGGTTGTTTTTCTTGATCATGGAGCAGGCGGAATAACAGCCCTTCGCGTGGAACTGCAGATCCTCCTTCACCACGGGCAGGGGGAGATCCCGGACGGCGTCGAAATACTCGTCCGCAGTCGCATAGACAAAGCGGTCGTCCAGCTCTTCCTCCATCCGCTCGAGCAGACGGATGGTCGGGCCTCCGCCGTGGTTGCCGACACCGTAGAATGCCATCATGGCGTGCTCAGAAGCCATTCCGGCCACCTTTTCAAAATTGTCGAAGCAGCCGAGGTTGAAATTGTACTGGATCGGTATCCGGTAGGTCGGAACCGAGGATCCGTCCGCGCTCTGCCAGAGGAACAGGGAGTCCGGGATCTGGGGCTTCTCGTGCGGGCCGGGACGCATGAAGACGTAATGCTTCATCCCGGACTGACGGAGGATCATGGGGAGCGATCCGTTGTGTCCGAAGGAGTCCACGTTGTAGCCGGTTTCGGCCGCTTTGCCGAATTCCTCCCGGAAGAAGCGCTGGGAAATCAGGGCATGGCGCGCGAAGGACTCGCCCGAGGGGATGTTGCAGTCCGGCTGAATGTACCAGCCTCCGGTGACGCTCCACCGCCCCTCCCGGACCCGCTCGCGGATCTCGTCGAACATGGCGGGATCGCTGTCACGGACCCATTCGTAATACGCAGCGCAGGCGGAAGTGAATTTGTACGCCGGGAATTCCTTCATGCGGTCGAGCGCGGAACGGAAGGTCGCCTTGACCTCCGCGTATCCCTCATACCATTCCCAGAGCCAGACCGGATCGAGGTGCGCGTTGCCGATGCAGTAGACTTTGTTCATATTGCCCTCCGACGGTTCAGACCGTCAACGTCATGCCGTCGTACGATACGAGGAATCCCTCCGCGGCGGCGATGGGTACGAAATCGTCATAAACCACGTTTGTGGCGTTGTGCGAGAAGTGATTGCAGACGAAGAGCGTCTTTCCGTCCGCGTATCCCTCTTCGAGCATCCTGCGGCGGACGGCGGCGTTTTCTGCCAGCCCCATATGCCCGACATAGTTCAGCGGCAGGCAGGCGTTGGTACAGTCGAGAGAGACAAGGTCGAAGCGCGGTTTCGTCTCCGCCCACATCTTCCAGACGTCGTCATGGAAATAGTGGGTATCGTGGGCATAGAGGATCCGCTTTTCCCCGTCCGAGATCCCGTAGAACACGGGGCCGGCGGACGGATCGTGAATCGAGGGATAGGCCGTCACCTCATACCGTCCGACGTATAACGCGGTAAACGGCGTGATTTCGTGAAACGCTCCGTGCTTTCCCGCGCGGGAGAGAGGACCGGCCAGTTTTTCCCCGACTTTGTCCGTTCCGTAAAAGGTCAGGCAGTAGTCCTCCGGGGCATGGGAAAAGCCGGGCTGGAGCATGGCGACGTCCTCCGGATAGAGGTGGTCCATATGGGTATGGGTGACGAGGCAGTCCCGGACATTCAAGAGATCGATCCGGTTGTCGTAGATATGCTTCAACGTGTCGGCGGGAAAATCGATCAGCAGGACGCCGTCGATCAACGCCTGAGAACGGGTGCGAAGGGCGCGTCCTCCGATCTCGCGGGACCGGCGGCACCGTTCGCAGTCGCACCAGAGAGCCGGAACGCCTTCCGCCGCGGCTGTGCCGAGAAACTGTACCTTCATGCGCAATGCTCCTTCCGATGGGATCCGGAAGCGGTCAAAAAGGAAATAGTGAACAGCGAATAGACGCTGTGAGACGCAACTCTATTCTCCGTTCACTATCCCAGCCGGGACCGCCCCGGTTTACGGTTTATTGAAACAGCAGGCACCCCTGTTTTCTGAAATGCTCGATGCGCTCTCTCAGACGCTCCTCGGTGGATCCGATGGATTCGGCGAGGCAGGTGAGGCAGAAGAACTCCGTCGCCCCGCGGTTGATCATCTTTTTATGGATCCCGATCTCGTCGAAGGTCAGCGTTCTGCCGCATTTCATGCAGACGGGCTGCTTTACGTCGGCTTCGTTCAACGCTTATTTCTCAACCAGCGTGCCGCGGAGGATCCGGCAGTCGTGCGCCTTGACTCCCGTGGAGAAGTGGCCGGTGGTAACGCCGGTTTCCTCGCCGGTGAAGATATCGTGGAACTTGAAGCCGTATCCGGACGCCACGGTCAGGCCGAGGTCGTAATACTCGATATCGCTCCAGCCGTCACGATCGGTGAAGTTGAAGAAGGCGAGGATGTACTCGTTGTTGGCGAGGTGCTTGAAGAAGATCGGTCTGTCGCCGTGGCCGAGCATCATCGGAGGTCTGGCCTCGGGATCCTGGTTGATGGCGATGAGTTCCTTGTTCTTGAGCAGATCGAGGTTGAAGTCGTCCATCTTGGAGAGGTCGCCGCCGATCATCAGCGGAGACTGGAAGAGGCACCAGAGGGCGAAGTGCGTCCGGTATTCGATATCGGAGCAGCCGCCGTTCGCCACGTTGCCCTTGCCGTGCATGCCGCAGATCAGCATGTCGATGTCGTTGTAGCAGCAGGGGCCGGAGTAGGCGAGCTTCTGAACCTGGCTCATAGCGATGTCCTTGAAGGACTGGAAGGAGTCGTTGATGTCGCCGGTGGAGCGGTACATGTGCGCGCCGGTGGAACGGATCCACTTTTCAACCTCGTCGGAGCCCCAGTTGCAGGCGGAGAAGAGGATTTCGCGTCCCGATGCCTTCAGAGCCATGCCCATTCTGTTGTAGAGGATGGGGCCGTTGGCGAGACGGGGCTTGTAGCAGAAGTCGTACTTGAGGAAGTCCACGCCCCACTCGGCGAAGGTCTTCGCGTCGATGAACTCATAGTCGAAGGAACCCGGATAGCCCGCGCAGGTTCTGGTGCCGGCGCAGGAATACATGCCGAATTTCAGGCCCTTGGAGTGAACGTAGTCCGCCAGCGCCTTCATGCCGGAGGGGAACTTCACGGGATCGGGAACGATGCGGTCATCCGCGCCGCGCTGCCGGAGGGACCAGCAGTCATCGATCACGACGTACTCATAGCCGGCGTCCTTGAGGCCCTTCTCCACGATGGCATCCGCCGTATCGCGGACGACCTGCTCGTTGATGGCTTCGCCGAACGTATTCCAGGAATTCCAACCCATCGGAGGTCTTTGTGCTAACATATTGTTTCTCCTTGCTTTGAATCAGGATGTTTTCCGCAAAACAGCGGATTTTACGGTATCATGATACACTTTTTCCGTCATTTTGTCAAGGGAGGATCGGAAATTCGGCTCTGAAAATCCGTTTTCCGCCGCGAAGCGGAAAAAACGGACGGCTGCCTTATGAAAAGCGTGCCGTCCGATCAAAACCCGGGATCATTTCCAATACGGCGGATTCACGGCTTCAAAGCCGGTCTTTGTCCGGATCATGTCCTCGAGTTCCGCGAGGTAAAGGTCCTTTCTGGATTTCAGAACGTCCCAGCAGCCCTGCGCGTCGAGACAGTCATAAATCTGCTCCACAAGGATGCGGTAGTCTTCGGCATACATTTTCCGGGGGCATCCGATAAAGCGGCCCGGGTAAAGTTCCTCCAGAAGATCGGCAGTCTCGCCGTCCGTGTCCTGTCCGTACACGATGACATACCGGCTGATTCTCTGCCGATCGACAATATCCCCGACGAGCTCGACGATCTTGTCCGAGGAAAGTCCCTCCTGCTCCCGGAAAGCGATGACCGTCACGGCGCCGGTGTACTTCTTCATGGTTTCAAACGTCACGATTTCGCCCGCGCTGACCGGAACGTCCCGTCCGAAGGTGTAGCGGCCGTAGGTGAACATCGGATGGAGCGGATCGTAATACTCGTCCGCCGCGAAGAAACCGCCGACGATACCGGAGATCGTCACCTCACCGAACCGTACGCTCTCCTGCAGGGCAAAGCGCAGAGGCGTTCCGTCCTCATCGTTCAGCTTGACAAGGACTTCGTCGAATCCTCCGGGGATCACAAAATCCTCGGCGATCACCATATCCCGCGCCCCGATTCTCGACGCCACCTCGTACAGGCCTTCGTCCGTGACGCCGCCGTTCTTCATCGGTGTCGCCAGATATTGGGGATATCTGACTTCCGCGACGCGCCGCAATCCGTCCGCCAGTTCGCTGAACAGATGATCGTCGATCGACTTTATGAGCTCCCCTTCGAGAGAACCGTGCGGCGTATCCAGCGCCAGATTGTCGCCGATCAGCACAAACGATCCGATCTCCGAACGGATCAGTCCGGCCTCTTCCTCGTAAATTTCCTTTCCTCTCGCGCGGATCGGGATCATCATGCGATCCATGACGTTCAGATACCTCCCGGCAGCCTCTTCGGCCCGAGCCCGCGACAGATAGTCGTCGGCTAAAAGCCAGCCCAAAACAGCGATCAGCGCCGCGATGAGGATATAGAATAATGGGTTTGTTTTTTCCTGCAACCCGATTTCCTGTTTTTCCCGTTTCATACCCTTCCCACGCTCTGCCGGTGTTTTCGATGCTTCTTCCGTGATACGACTGCCGACTGCTGCGGAAAGCGGACCAAACTGACGGCCGCGGAATCCCCTGACGGGCAAAGTACCGGATGATACTATTATACACGCTTTTCCAACTCTTTGCAATGGGTTTGAAGGTTTTTTCCTCCGCTGCCCGATCAATGGCCTGCGATTTATCTACACGAAGGAAGCAAAGCGGATTCGCGGCAGAGCCGACCTACAGCAAAAAAGCCAACCTGAAGGTTGACTCTTTGTTATGGAGACGGCGGGAGTCGAACCCGCGTCCGAAAACCCATCCGCGCGACTTTCTCCGGGTGCAGATCGTCTTTTGTGTTTCCCGCCCGCGTCCCCGGCGATCAGGGTACGCAGGTCGGTAGCCGTTTAGTGCATGACGGTTACAAAGGCAAACTCGCCGTTCACGTTCGCTGCTGAAATGATGCCGTGGTCAGGTAGGACGCACTCCCGTTCGGGACATTCCGGGGCCGCAGCACTCCCCGGACGGACAGCCGCCTTTGTCAGGCAGCGATTGCTAATTCGTCGTTAGCGTTTATTTTAGTTTGGAGCCTTTTTAAGAGTTACCCCGAGCTCTACCCGCTTATCGCACTTCTAAATCCCCGTCGAAACCTTTACGTCCCCGAAGATCATCCCCGGGCAGCGTTCTCCCGGCGACAAAAGCATTATACCACGGATCGGTCCGGGATGCAAGAGGGAGACGCAAAGATTAAGCAATCTTTAATCTCCGAGGTGCAAGTATTTCCGCATGATCAGCCGCTTCTCCGTCTCCGCGTCCCGCCGGTTCATTCCCTGCCCTCGCAGTTTTCGAAAACCGCGTCGGTAAAGTCGGCGTTCCGAAAATGCGCGCCGCTGAAATCGGCATTTTCAAAGGTCGTTTCCTTCAGATCGACACCGGCGAAATAGGATCTCTCGAAGGTCATGCCGCCAAAATAGCCGGATTTCAGATTGATGTCCGTGAAGCGCGTCTTTTCAAGATTGATGTTGTTGAACGAAGCGCCGGGCAGTCCGAGATCGTCGAACACAGCCTTCGGCAGATAGCGGTGTTCCATGCGGAAGAGTTCTTCCTCGTCCGCTTCGGTCTTCTCCGACGCGTCGGAAAGTTCTCCGAGAAACGTCACAGACTCCGAAAACTCCCGCCTGTCGCGCAGGGGAACGTCTGCGGCGGGAACTCCGACGGGCAGCAGCAAAACCGGCTTCTCCTCCGCCCCGGCTTTTACATACTCCCGGCATTTGTCCGCGTCGAACGCTCCGACGAAACACGAGGCATATCCCATCTCCGCCGCGGTCAGGGCCATGTTTTCAGCCGCCGCGCCCGCATCCTCCGCCGTGAAAAGAACGGCCTTTTCTTCGCCGAACCGTTCCGCCAGCGGCGATGCGTTCTCCGTGATCACGACGACAAACGCCGTCTTCCGGATCCATTCCTGCCGGCATACGTCCGGAATCAGTCCCCCGATCCGATCCGGACCGAGAAGCACATAAAAATGCCAAAGCTGGGCGTTGCAGGCGTTGGGCGCGCGCAGTCCCGCCTCAAGGATGCTCCGGATCTTGTCCATGGGGATGGTCTCACCCGTGTACTGCCGGACGGAACGCCGTTTCAGAATCAGTTCGCTGAAAGTCATAGCCGTTTTTCCTTTCTCTTCTGTCTTTCCGAATCTCAAGCGCGGATCCGCGCAGAACGCGCGCCGGACGCAATCCCGGAACATGTCCGCGCCTCTTCGCCCGGGAATATGCCGCTCAGCGCTTGAAAAGGGTTCTGATATACCCCCTCAGCGCAAGCCGCTTTACGATATGCTGACGTTCCCCGCACACCGGACAGATCCCGGAATGCTTCTCGTATCGGCATTCGCTGCGTTCCAGATCCGCGCCGTATTCCCGGTTGAGGCAGCGGCGGCAGATCGCTCCTCCGAAGGTTTTTCTGATTTTTGACACGGTCACCATATCCCGATTCTCCGGATGCTTGCAGTTTGGTTGTATTTTATCATATTGTCCGTTCCATTTCAAGGAGGGAGAGTAAATTTCATTCCGTGGATTCAAAAAGAACGGCTGAGGGAGCTTTTGCAAGACTCCCTGCCGTTCTGAAAAAGTCAGTCTGTTCCGGTTCCGACCAAGAATCAGTCGCCCGTGTTGTCCACGTTGACGTTGATGACCTGATAGGGGATCTGGATGCCGAACTTGTCGAAGGCGACCTTGACGTCCTCCCACATGTCGAAGTAAACCGTCCAGTAATCCGCGGGCTTGACCCACACGCGGAGCTTGATGCCGAGCGCGTACTGGCCGTGCTGATGGACGAACACCTCGGAGGCGGGATCCTTCAGCACGAGGTTGTTGCTCTGGGCGACGGCGAGCAGAACCTTGCGGACCAGCTCGATATCGGTGTTGTAGTTGACGTTCAGATCGAAGTCCACACGGCGGGTCTCCTCGGAGGAGAGATTCGTGACGGTCGCGCCGGACAAAGTGGAGTTCGGAACGGTGACGCCGAGGTTGTCCGGAGAGAGGATCTTCGTGTAGAACAGGCCGATCTCCTGCACAACGCCGCAGATATCGCCCGCGATGATGAAGTCGCCCACATGGAACGGCTTGCAGATCATGATGACGATTCCCGCCGCGATGTTGGAGAGGCCGCCCTGAAGCGCGAGACCGATTGCCAGGCCGCAGGAGCCGAGCACCGCGATCACAGCGGACTGAGGTACGCCGAGGATCATGACGATGGTGAGGATCACCACCACGCGGACAGCGGTCTTGACAATGTTGCCGATCAGGTTCTGAGTGTTGGGATCCGCTTTGGCGAGCAGCTTGCTCTTCGTCAGCCTGCCGCCGAGCCATTTCGCCACGGCGAAGCCGATGATGAGGACGAGGATCGCCAGAAGGATTTTGAGCACATAGTTCACCAGGTACTCGTTGATGAAGGTTGTAATGAATTCGGGCATGTTTTCCTCCTTTTTCTTTGGGTGTATGGGTGTGCGTATTCAAAGCTCGTCTGGGTGACGGGCGATGAGCCGTTCGGCTTCTTCGGCGCGGTCGGTCCGGCGGAGATACTCGACATAACCTTTCAGCTCTCCACGGGTGTGGAAGGGGCCGCCTTCTCTGAGGACGGTCTGCATGGGATCGTGGCCGGACTTCGAGGTCATCATGTTCTCGTCGAACCAGTCGAGGAGATGATGGGCGGCGCGGTCGCAGAGATCCGGATGCTCCGCGGCGACGTTTTTCTCCTCGTGCGGATCCTCCTTCACATTGAAGAGCATTTCACGCGGGAAGTTGTGGTAGCCGTCGTGATAAGTCTTCATCCAGAGCCAGTCGCCGAACCGGACGCTTCTCTGGCAGACGTGCGCCATCTGGGAGAGAACGAGGTATTCGCGGGGAACGGACTTCCCTTCCCGGATCGTATCTGCATAGCTTGTGCCGTCCCAGTGCTTTGCCGGTTCCAGTCCGAACAGATCCGCGATCGTCGGGGCGAGGTCGATGTTGTAGCGGAGGCTGGAGGCGGAGATCCCCTTCATGCCGCCCTGCCATTTGATGATCATGGGGATCCGGCAGGTGATGTCGTCCGCGGTGGAGTGCTCGGAATAGCTGTTCAGCTCGCCGATGTTTTCCCCGTGGTCGGCCGTGATGATGAAGGACACGTCGTCGTAGACGCCGGCCCGCCGGAGCGCGTCGAGGATATATCCGATGTGCATGTCCATAAAGGCGATCCCGCAGTCGTAGCCGTCCACCAGCTTCCGGTATTCGTCCATATCCCGGACCTCCATCGGCTGGCGCGGATAGCCTGGCAGGGGCGTGTTGTTGTACATGCCGATCTCGTGGACGCCGTGGGGCGAGGCTTCCTTCCGCTGTTCGTCGATCAGCTCCTGCGTCATCCAGGTATGGTCGAAGAAATCGTCCCCCTCGAAGGGATTGCCGAATTCGGCGGGTGTCCGGTAAGTGGTATGCGCGTCCCACATGTTGATGTGGAGGAACCAGTTGTCTTCCTTCCCGTGCCGCTCGATCCAGTCGATGGCGATGGGAGAGATCTGATCCGCGCGCTCGCCTCCGCCGGTCCCGAAATTGTACATCTCGTGGAATCCGCCGTAAAACCAGTAGGACGTGTGCCTCTCGGCAAAGGTGGAGACGGAGACCGTGTGAAGGCCCGCTCTGCGGAACTGATGGAACAGATTGGTGCGGGCGAACTCGGTGCGGAATCCGCGGCTTTCCCCTTCAAGGCTCTGATCCCCCGCCGTCCCGCCGTGTCCGACCGCTCCGTTGTGGATGCCGAACAGGCCGGACTGGAGCGCGCTGCGGGAGGGGAGACAGGGCGCGTCCGAGCAGTAGTATCGGTCGAAGCGCACACCCTCCGACGCGATGGAGTCGATGTTCGGGGAGGTATTGCGGAAATACCCGTAGCATCCGAGGTGATCCGGGCGCAGGGTATCGAGGTCAAAAAAGACGATTCTCAAGGCGCGTCTCCTTCCAGTTTGTTCCGGTTATAGGAATATTATACTATAACGCAGCCGGAATTTCAACGGAAAATGGGAGAAATCTCAAAAATTTCTCCCATCGGTTTTTATTCCCTTTCGTCGATGACTGCGAGGGTGAGCGAACGCCGCAGTTCTTCATCGGGCAGTGTCAGCCGTCCGGCGTCGAGCAGCCGCTTCATGCAGCGATAGATGAACGCCCCGTCGCTGTGGAAGAGATATCCGAGTCCGAACGCCTGCACAGCCCTGAGCCGCTCCGGAGTCCGCTTCATCACCATATCGATGTACGGCTGTTTCAGCTTCCGGATCTGTTCCCGACACCCCTCCCTGACCCGGTCTCCCACTTCGATCAGTCGGCGGTTCATGTCTGCCCCGTCGATCCAGACGCAGCGGAATCCGGTCTTGACGCATCCGCCCTCCCGGACCGCGGCGATATAGCCTCTTTCGCAGAGCCGGGCGGTTTCCTCCGGTCTCAGCTCCGCGCCTTCGCTCAGCGCGATCAGGAGGCCGCGGTCCCGCATCGCTTCCGAGGTATAGTTGTCCGTGACACGCCGTCCCGACCACGGAGAATCCGTCTGCCAGATGCAGAATCCGTCCCACCGGTTCCAGCAGGGGCCGCACCAGCCGTCGGGAAGGATCGGTCCGATCCCGGGCGGCTCGATCCACGTTTCGCAGATATTGTGCCCTCCGTCCGGCCGAACGGTCGCCGCCTCTTCGAAGGAGACCTTGGCCTCCTCTTCCCGGAGCTTCTGGCCGCTGACTGCCGCCAGATACGGGACGAGCGTCCAGAGCATCAGATTCCTGTCGCGGGGCGGATCGGCCTTCATGGTCATCGGACCGGAGACGCCGCCCCAAAGATGATCGGTTTCCTCCAAAAGTCCCGATGCGGTCAGAGCGTCGCATAGGCCGTCCCCGATCAGCTCCGCGGCGCGATCGTACATCGTTTCCCGGAGCGCGCATTCTTCGGCATCCGGTTCGTTGATCAAAATGTTTGCGGAATACCGGTCCCCCTGCCGGACGAGAAATCCGTATTCCTCGAGAAACTCCGCCTCCCCTTCCACATAGACCGGGGAAACGCCGAGGTCCTTTGCGATGTCCCGGGCGGTTTTCGGCTCCCGGTAGACGGAATAGGCGATATTCTGGGACAGGATGCTCCGGAAGAAGCGATCGTTCCCGCCCATCGATCCCACGCCCCCGTTGGTCATCACCTTCGCGAAGCGGATGGGATTGAAGCTCAGCTGTTCTGAATCCCTCACAGCGGTCAACCTCTCTTTCAGTTCTTTTCTCGCTTCGAAAAGATGCCACTTCACCGTACCGGCCGGAATTCCGAGCTCCCGCGCGATCGCATCGGTCGTCCGGTTGTCGAAATAGTACGCCGAGACGATCCTCCGTCTCTGCACGGAAAGAAACGCGATTTCCGAACGAAGACGGAACAGGATTTCGTCGTCCTCCCGGTTCGCGAACGGATCGTCCGGGTCGGGCAGCGTCTCGGCCAGCTCGTCGATCGGTACTCCGACGCTGCTGCGCGCTTTTCCGCGGTAGTAATTCGCAAGCCCGTTCCGGACGCACCGCCACACATACCGGTCCGGATCCCCGACGTCGTTTCTGGACAGCAGGGACCGGTACGCGCGGAACAGGATCTCCTGCGACAGGTCCTCCGCATCCTCGTGCGCCGCGCATCTTGACGCGAGGTAGGCGAGGACGGGCTTTGCCATGCGGACGGTTACGGCTTCTGCATCTTCTCTTGTCATGGTTTGTTCTCCCTGAGAGCTCTCACCCATACGGACACCGGTTCTGCCGGACGGTTGGAGGTTTTTCGGATTTTCCGGCAAAAAAGCGGGAAAAACGCGCGCCGCTTCTCCCGCTTTTCATAGTATTGTTGAATGCTCCGCTTACTGCGCGTCCTTCTTTCGTAACTCCACCCGGCGGATCTTGCCGCTGATGGTCTTCGGGAGCTCGTCCATGAACTCTACGATCCTGGGGTACTTGTAAGGCGCGGTGTGCTCCTTGACGTAGGTCTGGATCTCCTTCACAAGCTCCGGCGTCCCTTCCTTCCCCTTTACCAGCACCACGGACGCCTTGACGATCTGACCGCGGATTTCGTCGGGGACGGCAGTGACGGCGCATTCCAGCACATAGGGCAACTCCATGATGACGGATTCGATCTCAAACGGGCCGATCCGGTAGCCGGAGGATTTGATCACGTCGTCGATGCGGCCCACATACCAGAAATAGCCGTCCTCGTCGCGCCATGCCGTGTCGCCGGTGTGGTACATGCCGTCGTGCCATGCCTCTTTCGTAGCTTCTTCGTTCCGGTAATACCCCTTGAAGAGTCCGCAGGGAATTCCCCTGTCGGTCCGGACCACGATCTCGCCGGTCTCGCCAACGTCGCAGGAGCGTCCGTCGGGATCCACGATATCCACGTCGAACAGCGGGGACGGATGGCCCATGGAACCCGGCTTCGGCGTGTCGCCCACGAAGTTGCCGATCACAAGGGTGGTCTCCGTCTGACCGAAGCCCTCCATCAGGGACAGGCCGGTGTACTCCTTGAATTTGTAGAAGACCTCCGGATTCAGCGCCTCTCCCGCGATCGTGACGTGCTTGAGGCTGGAGAGGTCGTACCGCTCGATCCCGGCTTTGATGAAGAAGCGGAACATGGTCGGCGGCGCGCAGAAGGTGGTGATGTTGTACTTGTGGAACAGCGGGAGGATGTCGTCCGCCTCAAACTTGTCGAAGTCGTAGGCGAATACGCAGCTCTCGCAGAGCCACTGGCCGTAGAGCTTGCCCCAGAGCGCCTTGCCCCAGCCGGTGTCAGAGATGGTGAAATGGATGCCGTTCGGGTCGGCGTTGTGCCAGTAACGGGCGGTGATATAGTGGCCGAGGGCATACTTGTAGCTGTGCGCCGCGATCTTCGGATAGCCGGTAGTGCCACTTGTGAAGAGCATGTACATGGTCTCGCTGCCGCACGCGCTCATTCTGCGCTCGAAGGTGTCGGGGAAAGCCATGAACTCGCTGTCGAAGGAATGCCATCCCTCGCGCTCGCCGTGGCACATGATCTTGATGATGTCCTGTTCCACCAGCTTTTCCGCGTTTTCGGCGTGCATCGCGGTCTGACCGTCCCCCGTGCAGACGATGGCCTTCACCGACGCCGCGCGATAACGGTACTCGAAATCGTGCTCGACCAGCATATGGGTGGCAGGGATAGCGACCGCACCGAGCTTATGCAGCGCGATGGAGGCGATCCAGAACTGCCAGTGGCGTTTCAGCACGAGCATGACGGTGTCGCCCTGACGGATCCCGAGGGACTCAAAGTAGTTCGCCGCCCGGTTGGACAGGTGGGAGATATCCCCGAAGGTGAAGCGGGTCTCGTTCTTATTCCGGTCCAGATGGAGCAGGGCCACCTTGCCCGGCGTCTTCTCAGCGATTGCGTCCACCGTATCGTAGGCGAAGTTGTACTTCTCCTCGTTTTTGAATCTGATTTCCTTGAGCTTTCCGTTTTCTTCGATACATTCGATGAACCGGAGGGCGACCGGATCTTCGGGCAGAGGGGAGAGCTGGTTTTCCACGCTGACTTCCGCTTCCACAGTCTGTTCCGCATTGTCGGGATAATCGTAAGCCGGCGCGCCGTTGGAAATCGTGGTGGCGAGGAACGTGCAGTCCTCTTCCCACGCGATCATGCCGTGCGGCTTCGAGCTGTCGTAGTAGATGGAATCTCCGGGGCCGAGGAGTTCGGTATGTCCGTCCACGGAGACCTTCAGCTTTCCGGTGAGGATGTAGTCGTATTCCTGCCCGTCGTGGCTGGAAAGACGGATCGGCTGATCGGCTTCCTCGGGAACGTATTTCGCCTTGACAAGGAAGGGTTCGGCGATCTTGTTCTTGAAGAGCGGCGCGAGGTTGCGGTAGGAGAATCCCTTTCTCCGCGCGATGGGAAGACCGCCGCCCGCCCGCGTGACGCTGTATTCCGCAAGCGTCGGGGAGGATCCCGCTAAAAGATCGGTTGTATCGATGCCAAGCCGCGCCGCGCATTTATAGATGAAGGTGAAGGAAAAGTCCGCTTCCCCTCCCTCCAGCTCCCGGTAGTGCTCGAGGGTCACGCCGGTGCACACCGCCATTTCCTCTTCGCTGATCTCACAGATCAGACGGGTTTCGCGTATGCGGTTGGCTACTTCTCTGATGATGGATTCCATGTTCTTTCTCCTTTTTTGCTGCTGATTTCGGAGGAGGCTCGGAGAATCGCGCCCTGTTGTTTCGCCGAATAAAAAAATCCGCCTCAAAAAACTTGAGACGAATGAAAATCATCCGCGGTACCACTCAAATTGCATATTGCTATGCCGCTCTCCGGACTCCGACAAGTCCTGCGCCAGTCACGCCGCGCTCGCGGGGGATCATTACTCAGCCCGAGGGCCTTTCCTTCCCCGACTCGGAAGGGATACGCACCGCTCCGCCCCGCCCGCTTTCCACCGCCGCGGACTCTCTGTTGAAGGCTGATTGAACGATACGAGTCTTCGTCACAGTCTTTGGATATTCGCTTGTCACGGATTATACCACTCCGCCCCCGTTTTGTCAACTGGGCAAAATCCATAGTTTTTGACGATTCTACACAGCTAAAACGAGAAAAAGTACACAAACATCTATCGGTTTCGATTGGGAAAGAGGGACAATTCCCTGAATTTTCTTGCAATCCTTTCGAGATTATGCTATACTGTTCCCGACACCAAATCCACGAAAAAGGAAGTGTATCATGAACAATCCCACCTACATCGGACGCACTTACCGGAAATTCGAGAGTGTGCTGGAGCTGTACGCGGCCCACATTCTCAAGCCCGTCGGACAGGCGGACGCCGTTCTCGGGTATGAGACCGACGAGCATCTCCGCCTTCCTCCCGACCGTTCCCTGATGAAGCCCGTCGAGCCCGGAACCGCATGGGGACACGAATGGGGCAATCTCTGGCTGACGACGACCTATGTCGTTCCGGAGTGCGCCGACGGCGAGATCCTCTGCGCGATCCCGGACGCGAACGCCGTGGAAATCCTCTGCTTCAAGAACGGCAAGCCCGCCGGGATCATCAATTCCAAGAATCACTTCATCGGCGGCGAGCATCCGGCGTTCTTCGTTTCCTTCGACGCGAAGGCCGGGGAAACCTTCGAGCTTTCCTTCGAGTGCTACGCCGGACACACCTGCTTCGGGACCCAGCCCTACGATCAGTACGGACGGGACGAGAGCGTTTCGGACAAGTTCGATCACGTCTACAGCGGCATCCGCTTCTGCGTCATGGACAAGCTCGTGAAGGACTTTGTTTTCGACCTTGCGACCGTTCTGCAGCTCGCCAAGCTCCCCGGGGAGAACTTCACGGCGATGAAGGCGCATGAATGCCTCATGAACGCCTTCCCCTACCTGATCGGGGATATCGCCTCCGCGGACGAGGACGAGATTCGGGAATCCTGCGCGAAAATGCGCGAATGCCTTGCCCCCGCCCTTGAAAAGTCCCACGGAGACGTCTCCCGCGGCAAGATCGGCGTGCTCGGTCACTCCCACATGGACACGGCGTGGCTCTGGCCGGTTTCCGAGACTGTCCGGAAATGCGCCCGCACCTACGCGGAAGCCCTGACGCTCATGGACTATTATCCGGAATATACCTTCATCCAGTCCTCCGCGCTTCATCTCGACTGGATGCGTCAGTACTACCCGGACATTTTCGAAGGCATCAAGGCCCGCGTTGCCGAAGGACGCTACGAGCCCAACGGCGGCGTCTGGGTGGAATGCGACTGCAACATCACCGGCGGCGAAGCGATGGTCCGTCAGTTCCTGTTCGGCCAGCGGTTCACGGAAAAGCATCTGGGCTACCGCTCCGACTCCTTCTGGCTCCCGGACACCTTCGGGTACAACGGGGCGATTCCGCAGATCATGCAGGAGAGCGGCGTCAAGTACTTCTACACCACCAAGATGAGCTGGAACGACTGCAACCAGTTCCCCGCCGACACCTTCATCTGGCGGGGCATCGACGGAACCGACGTCATCACGCACCTCAACCGGATGCACCTGATTCCGGACGTGAGAACGCTGACCGGCTGCGTGGGCGAGATCCGCGACAAGAAATCGAACGATCAGCGGCTCGTTGCCTACGGCTACGGAGACGGCGGCGGAGGACCGACCTACGGAATGCTCGAATTTCTGAAACGCGCGAAGGATCTCTCCGGAATGCCCGAAATCCGTTCCACCACGGCGTCGGAATTCATGCACACCCTCGAAGAGCGGCGCGACAAGCTCCCGATGTACGACGGCGAGCTCTATCTGGAATTCCACCGCGGCACGCTCACGCAGATGCACATCGTCAAGAAGACCAACCGCAAGACGGAAATCGCCCTCTACGGCATGGAGCTGGCGAACGTGCTGGCAAACCGTCCGACGGACGCGGATCACGACGATCTCTACAAGATCCTTCTGAAGAACCAGTTCCACGACATTCTCCCCGGCACCTCCATCCCGCGCGTCTATGAGGTGTACAAGGAGGAGATGGCGGCGATGAACGAAAAGGTTGCCGAGAACACCCGCGCGTCCATGGCGTCCCTCGCCTCTCCGGCTGAGGATACGGTCACGGTGTTCAATCCGCTGTCCTTCGGCGTCAACACCGTCGTCACCCTGCCCGGCGCCCTCTCCCTCGAAAACAAGACCGCGCAGACCTATCTGGATCAGAACGGCGAAGAGAAGACCGCCGTCCGGATGGAACTTCCCGCCCTCTCCGCCGTCTCGCTCAAGACCGGGGCCTCCGCGGAACAGCCCGCCCCCTTCGTACGGGAGGGATCCGTCCTCACAACGCCTTACTATGTCGCAGTGCTGGACGAAAACGGCTACATTTCATCCCTGATCGACCGCCAGTGCGACCGCGAAATCGCCAACCGCAAAGGCGCGCCGCTCGGAACGCTCTGGTTCGGCGAGGACATGCCCACAGCCTACGACAACTGGGAAATCGAGGACGACGTGTTCCTGAAGATGAAGCCCGTCACCGCCCCCGAATCCGTCGAGGTCATTTCCGACGGCTCCGTGGAATACCGGATCCGCGCCGTCTACGCGATCGGTAAAAAGTCGAAGGCGACGGTGGACACCGTGTTCTATGCCGGATCCCGTCAGATCGACTTTGAGATGACGGTGGACTGGCACGAACGCCGTCACCTCCTGAAAGCCGGGTTCGACGTCAACGTCCGCTCCGCCTTCATGAAGAACGAGATCCAGTTCGGCCATGTGGACCGTCCCACCACGCGGAACACCACGCTGGAATCCGCGAAGTTCGAGGTCTGCAACCACAAATGGACCGACCTCTCTGAGACCAACTATGGCGTCGCGGTGCTGAACGACTGCAAGTATGGCATTTCCTGCGCCGGGAGCGATCTGCGCCTGACCCTCCACAAGGGCGGCTGCCGTCCCGACCCGTTCACCGATTTCGGCCTGCATACGATGAAATACGCGCTGCTGCCGCACGTCGGCCCCTTCAACGCGGAATCCGTCGTCAAGCCGGCCTATGCCTTCAACTACGCGCCGACCGTACTTCTGAACGAGACCCTCGACGTGCCCGCCCTCTTCTCCCTCTCTGCCGGAAACATCATCGCGGAGGCTGTGAAGAACGCCGAGGATATCAAGGACGCTTATGTGCTCCGTCTGTATGAGGCGGAACGCAGCGCGACAAACTGCGTGCTCGCGCTCAACGGTGCGAAGAAGGTCTGGCTCACCAACATGCTCGAGGAAAAGAAGGAAGAGCTCCCGCTCGAGAACGGCTCCGTGAAGCTGACCTTCCGTTCCTTCGAGATCAAGACGGTTCTGGTGGAGAGATAAATGGGCGCGACGTACAAGACCGAGCTGCACTGCCATTCGAAGGACGCCTCCGGCTGTTCCCACGAATCCGTGGAGGGCATCTGCGAAAAGTATCTCCGGTACGGCTATTCGACGATCTGCCTCACCAACCATTTCACCCCGACGGGGGACTATCTGAACCCCGCCGAATGGGAGGCGAAGATCGACCGGAAATACGCGGCGTATGAAAAGCTGAAAGCATGTGCCGGGGATCGGTTCCACATCCTGATGGGGCTGGAATTCCGGTTCGCCCAGAATTCCAACGACTATCTGGTGTTCGGATTCGACCGGGACTGGCTCGTCCGTCATACCGGGACTATCCTACGCGACGGGATCCGCGAATTCACGAAGATCGCGCGGGAAGACGGGATTCTCACGATCCAAGCCCATCCCTTCCGCTTCGGCATGGTCGCCACCAATCCGGAGCATGTGGACGGGATCGAGATCTACAACGGACACCCTGGCCACAATTCCAACAACGACATCGCCGAGGCATGGGCGAAAAAGTACGGCAAGCTCATGACCTCCGGCACGGATCACCACAATCCCGACCACATGCCGGACGGCGGGATCCGCACCGACTTTCCCATCACCTCGGAACAGGAGCTGATCGAAACGCTGAAAAGCGGCAATTTCACCCTGATCCGCGGCGACGAGGAAGCGAAGAACTGAATACTAAGTTCATTCTAAACTTTTGTAAAGGGGAGACGCGGCTTTCTTTCGGATGAAAGCTTGCTCAACAAGTTGAGCTGCAAAGAACTTTGAAAAAGGGAAAATGTATTGGCTGAACCAATAAAGTGAAGCTGAATCATCGGCACACCAATATAGCCATCCAACCTTATCAGAGTTATCGCACGCGATGCCCATCCGCTCAACAAGTTGAGCCGCACGGCGATTCGCACTCTACATGAAGCGATCAAAACCCATATGCTACAGTTTAGAATGAAAATAGAATGAAATACACTAAAAGGAAGGAGTTCCCGCAAAGGAGCTCCTTCTTCCTGTTTGTTATCGCCTGTTCGTTTTCCTGACGCTTATTCCGCGCCGTACTCGATGACGGCCATCGCATGGCAGTCGAGCTTCGGGACGGTGTAGGAGAGCACGCCGTCCTCCCATGCGAAGGGGATCTCCTCCTTCTCAGGCGCAAGATAGACGCGAGACGGTTTGTGATCCGTGCGGAGGCTGACGTGGATGTCATACAGGGGAATGATATCCTCAATGACCTCGATCCCGTTCCCTCTTCTCACCGGGGAGGCGTAGAGAAGGTGGTTCACGAGCCTGCTTTGTTCCTTCTGATCCATCATGGTTACGACCCCCTGCGCCGGAAGATCGGTGCAAAGCGTCTTCCTGTCGCCGAGCAGCTCGTCGATCATATGCTCGACCAGGAGCTTGGCAATGAGGGAGCCCTTTTCGGCATATTCGGAGAACAGCTCCGCGCCGATATAGGCCCCGTCCCTGCCAACTGTCGCCGCGGGAGTCCGGACGCTCTTGTCGTTGGGCGTGTGCTGATGGGAGGAGAATGCGAAGGTCGTGCGGTTGAAATAGGGGTTCTCCCGCTCGATCGGGATTTCGGCCCCTTGTTCCGCTTCGAGATCCCACGCCGGGGAATAGATCACGAACGCGCTGTTCGAAAGCACCCCGAGATCGAACTTCGGGCGGAAATAGACAGGGCGGAACGAAGAGGGCTTGACGCCCGCCGCGCCGAGATCGAGGACAAAGGAATCGCCCTCCCACGACAGCCCCGATTCTCCCGTGCAGAGGACCTTTCCGCCGCGACCGCAGAAATCACGGAACTTGGCGGCCAGTTTTTCGTCCAGACGGGCGCGGTCGGGCAGGATCACGAGCTTGTATTTGTCGAGCGGTTCCTCAGTGTCGATCACGTCAAAGAGATACTTCCCTTCCAGCATGATCCGCACAGCTCCTGCGTCGGCGTTCGCTCCGTGAGAATGGGTGATGCGGGCGGATCCGTAGTAGTTGGAGACGGCTTCTTCGGATAAGATGGCAATGTCCGCGACGGAGGTCACGTCGTCCAGCCACGGCTCTCTTTCCTCCACTTCCGCGTAGGCCTCCCCGATCAGGGCATAGGTCGCCTCGTCCATCCAGCCGTCCGGGTGCATCTGATCTCCGACGGAGCACTTCGCCCCGAAGGCCGTGCAGAGCGCTTCTTCGTACCGCAGGGCGTTCGGATGCTTGAATCCGCCGAACTCGCCCCAGGTCGTGTGGAATTTTCCCGTCATGCCGAGGAACTGTTTTCCGAGCGTACGGGAATACGCGGCGGACAGCGGGAAATGATCGTAGCCCCATCCGCCCGTGGGAAGGGATTCCAGCTCGAGGTGGGTGTCCACGTCCGCGAGATCCCGCCGCCCCCGCCGGATATGGCCGCTGTTGTGGAAGACGGGCAGCCCCGGCTTGATCTGGTCCACGGTCTCGCGCACACGGCGGCAGTAGTTGGCGTAAACCCTCTCTCCGAGCTGGCGGGCGTTCTCGTCGTCATAGGGATCCTTTCCCTCGTCGAGCAGGGTCTTCACGCAGTTCTGACACCAGCAGGTCCGGACGCCGACGATATCCAGAAAGATCCCGTCGCAGTCGTAATTCCGCACCACTTCCTCAATCTGCGGGATCAGGTAGTCGAGATAGGGGGAGTTCATGCAGAATTCGTGATAGCCGGGATTCTCCCAGTTGATCGTATCGTTTTTCTGCCGTCTCAGCCATTCGGGATGACGGCGCGCCATCTTCTCGTCGAGCCCGGCGGAGAGATAGACGGGCGTTTTCACGCCGATCTCATGGGCCGCCTCGATTTCCGCGCCGAGCAGGTCGAACTTGAGATTCGGGTGCTGTTCGTTGGCCTTTGACGGATGATAGGCCCATCCGTGGTGGCATTTCGAGAATACCGTGATGGAGTTGACGTGACCGAGCTTCAAGGCGCGCTGGAACTGTTCCTTCGAGAACGCGGAACCGATGCCGGGGATCTTTTCGCTGGTATGAAAATCCAGATGGATCTGACGGAAGTTCATAAAACTCCTCCTGTCCGTTTGTTATCGGATCCATTCTACCATGAAGGAGGGGAAAAATCAAGGGAAAGGCGAAGAATCGTCCCCTCTTTCAACTCCGCTCCGAGAGCCAGACGGACACGCGGGACTGTACCTTGTCCGCGCAGTCGTCCGCCGTACCGAGTCCGGACAGATACGCGGAAATCTCCTCATTGCAGAGTTCCCCCATCTCCTTCGTCGTCTGCTCGAGCCACGGGATCACGGGCCGGTCGAGAACCGAATACGTCCAGTCCAGCTCTTCCCGCGTCGGGATCTCGTAGATATACCGTCCGTCGGAGCGGCAGGCGAACTGGACTTCCTCGTAGAGGGATTTCAGGGAAAAGAACGGCACGAGAATCGGATAATACCCCATATTCTGCCGGATCCCGTCGAGGGTGAAGAAGGAGCGGACCAGTTCAAAGCAGAGATCCTCATCTTCCGCATAGGATGTGAGGGAGAACGCGCATTCCGTTCCGACCCGGATGCCGCTGCCCCATCTCGTCGGAAAGCCGATCACCCCCGCGCCCAAACGCCTGTAATTCGCCGCGTAGAAGCGTTCGTTCCAGCAGTTCGACCGGTCCAGGGCGCAGTCCCCGTTCATCAAAGCCGGGAGCGGATTCAGGACGTCGGTGCCGTTTATGCGCTGCCACTCCTGCAGATCCTTCGGAAGAGTCGAAAGATAGGCAAGGTACCGTTTGAAAAGCTCCCGGTCCATCTTCCCGTCTTGGTCGAAGAAAACGGCATAGCCGTCTCCCAGTATGTTCTGATCGGAAAGGGCGGTCTTACGGGACATACTGTAATATCGTTCCGTATCCGCAGGAAGAGCTTCGAAGAAGTCCAGCATTTCTCCGAGCGTCCACTCGGTCTTTCCGCCGAAGAGGGGCAGGTACGCAGGACTGACTGCCAGCGCGTCCGCCTCCATGGTCGGAGAGATCCCCCAGATCCCGCCCTCCCCGTCGTCGAAAAAGGAGCGCATGCAGCCGAAGAGGTTTTCGAGATTGACAAGGCTGTCCGTCTCCAGCCACGGCGTCAGATCCAGGATCAGACCGCGCTTCAGCATCTGCGGAACAAGGGAGCGGTCCGAAACCCGCTGATAGCTGGATACGACTGCCCGCGAAGCGACGATATCCGGGCGGAATCCCGCGTTCAGAATGTCGAACATCAGCTGGGCTTCTCCGGCTGTCGGATCCGTGTCGGTGTTGTACACGCTGTAATCATGCACCTCCACCCGGACGTCGGGATGCAGGGCGGGAAACGTGCGGATCTTCGCAATGACCGCCGGTTCCAATCGGCAGCAGTGCGCGAGGACAACGGTTTTCAGATTCGACGGATCGACGTCGGGCGCGCGCAGCCAGAATCCCGGGACAGCCAGCCATCCGCCGGATCCCGACGCCGTGAGGATCAAATCCTCTCCGACGACCGCCGCCGGGAAAACGCCCTCCTTCTCCATCCAGAAATCGCCGAGAGAAGAGAATTCGGGAATCCCGGAGTTGGCGAAATCCGCGAGCCGCTCTTCCCGGACGGATCCGTCTTCCTCCCCCCGACCGGCCCAGACCGCGTTTCCGTCGTACAGGCAGAAGTCGCAGTCCATCGGCTGTACGGCGTCGATCAGGACCCGGGATCCTCGGCTTTGGCAGAGATCGGAATAGAAGGTATATTCCTTCCCGAGCCCGCCCGTGTCCGGATCGATCCGCGCGGCCCGGACGCTCCCTCCGAACTGATATAAAGCCCATACCGCTCCGTCCCCTCCCCGCGCGACGGATGAGACGGGAGAAGGCAGATCGAAATTCGCCGAAAGCGTCAGATCCCCGTTCAGCACGACGAATCCGGTTTTGTCCGTGCACCAGATCCGCCCGTCCGCGTCCGCGACGACGGATTCAAACAGAAAGCCGGACCGGCCGAAGAAAACCGTTCCTTCCCCGGTGGATGCGGTCTCGCCCGTTTTTCTGTCCCAGCGGAGAAGCGCGTTGTTGTCACGGGTGCCGTATTCCAGATAGACCGCGTTCTCCGTCACAGCACCGGAGGACGCAACGAGCGAAGGCCGGAGGTCCGTCTCCTCCTTCCCGATCAGCTCTCCCTCCGCCGTGCAGGTGAAAAGCGTGATGCCCGCCTCCGCCTTCCACATGCCGCCCTCGTCCCGTTCCCGGGTCATGGCCGCAAAGGTGACCGTTCCTTCGTCGGGATCCCGGTACGGCTGAACCGCGAAGAGCATCTGCGCACCGTCCGGGAGAGTCAGCTTGCTCTCGCGGAAGATGCAGGTGAGCATCCCGTCCTCGGTCACGGCTCCGTTTTGTACGGGTTCCGCGCTGACCGAGGGCGATACAGCCGGATCGGATTTGTCCCGGCGGCATCCCGTGAGCAGGACAAGAACCGCCGCGCACGCCGTAATGATTCGTTTTCCGTTCATTGGTTTCCTCCCTGTGGTTCTGCTATGTATGTACCGGAACGGAGCGCGGATCTTACAGGAGGGAGGGAAAAAGGTATCAAAAAACGGAAAAAGGAAAACAGGCCCGCCGCGCAGACAACGACAATGGTATTGATCGTCAACTGCACGAAGGACCTGCCCGACCTATGCGGTTTCGACAAGGTCAGTCAAATTTTTCTGAAATTCTGCAAGAAGTACTGCGTTTGGATCAAAAAGATCTTTGATCGTCTCGGGCAGGTCACGGACCCCATCTGCCGGCGGCAATCACCCTTCCCCATACGCCTTGATGTTCTTCTCGAGCATCTTGTTGGCGACCTTCTCATTCTTCTTGTAGTAGGAAGCGATATCCTCATTGTTGCTCGTGATGAGGTTGCTGAAGCAGAAGGACATGCCGAAATTGTCGTAGACATAAGCGAAATCGAAGACACGGGAGTTGTACACCAGCTCGAGCATCTCCCCGGACTGCTCGTCGCGCACGTTCTTCTTCGTCATCAAAACGTCGTAGTACACCGGCAGGCAGGAGAGATAGGATTCATAGGAGATCGCCTCAAGAAAGATCCCCTCGCGCTCCAGATCGCGGCAGGTCTTGGGAATCGCCATCAGCGTAGCGTGTCCGTCCACATAGTGTCCGTAGTTCTGCTGCTGCTCGTCCCATTTCGGATAGGGCAGCACGCCGAAGTCCGCCTCCATCTCCCGCAGATCCTCGATCACGCCCACCTGCGTGGTCATAAACAGCGCGTGATCCGCCCCGAAGATGCGCGGCACATCCTGGCTGACCCAGGAAGAGACCGTATAGGAGCAATCCGAGTGCGCCAGCTTGTACGCCCACTCGAACACCGAGACCGTACGCTCGGACATCAGGTCGAGGTAGGGGATGTTGTCCTCATCCTTTGCGGTGACGTGCAGATCGGCGGCGAAGAGGAAATTGATCAGACCGCTCGTGCCTCCGATGAAGTAGCCGAACACGTCGTCCTCGCCCATCTTCCCGTCGCCGTTGGCGTCAACAGCCACGCTCTCGGCAAGGGTGCTGAACGCATCGTTCGTCCATGTGCCCTCGCGGATCATGCCGTAGAGGTCGCCCACGCCGAAGTCCTCCGCCAGCTTCTTGTTGAAAACCATGCAGTGCGTGTTGTCGGCGGAGCTGAAGCAGAAGTCGGACAGAGCCAGATAATTGTTGTCTCCGACGGAGAACGCCTTCTGCGCGGAGGGGTTCCAGTAGGGCTTCGAATAGTCGGTATATTCAAGGTCGCGGAAGTTCAGGAACACATGCTTGACGGCAGAGTTGGCGCCATAGATCATGTGGGTGGCGAGCATGTCGTACTCGTCGCTGTCCGCCATCACCGAGGCCTCCACCAGATTGTTGGGGGTGGTCTCGCTCACGGTTTCGTTCTCGGTGAAAATCGTAATCTTGATGCCAAGTTGGTCTTCGATCTTCGCGTTACGGGCAAAAACCGCGTCGTGCAGCGCTTCCCCGGTCTGCTCCTCGGCAATGAGATCGCGGGTGTGCACGGGATAGGAATGCATGCTGTCATCCCGAGACATGATGCGGAACGTGTAACCGTCGTAATTCCGCTCCGGCAGCTCAGGCGCGTACATCTCCCGGCCATCGGTGGTTTCCTCGGTTTCTTCCGTCTGTTCGACAGGGATCCCTCCCGACACGGCAGACGGCGTGGTTTCTTCCTCCGCATTGGTCTTGCTCTCAGAGCAGGAGGCGAGCAGCAGAAGCAGCGCCGCTAACATCAGGCAAAGAGTACGTTTCTTCATAAAGACTCCTCCGTTTTCCTGCGGATTTGAGTTCCGCGATATTTATGGTATTATTTTACAATATGGTTGTGGAAAAGTCAAGATTTTTCGGTAAATTTGAAGAAAAACAAGAGCCCCCCGTCCGTTGAGAAGAGATGCGCTTCCCTTCCCATGGGGCGGGGATCAACCTTTGGTATGAAAAATCTGCGCGGGGGAAACCTGTGCGAACGATTCCGTCTCAGCCGTCCTTCTCCTCGATCCTGTCAAGATTCTTATAGAACAGTTCGATGTCCTTGACCGAGGGCTTTTCCAGCTTCTTATACAGCGAGCTGAAATCGGAGGACTTCCGATTCACCGCGAGCCGCGGCAGAGAGTAGAAGAGATCGTTCACGCCGGTGTCGAATCCGAAATAGTTCCCGCCGACCTCATAGGCGATCGTGTCGAAAATGATGTCGAGCATCCGGGCGGAATCCTCGTCGCGGGCGAGCTTTCCGGCGAGGACAAGATCGTAAAACGCGGGAATCACTTCGTTGCCGCTCTCCCATGCCAGAAGTTCCATCGCCGCGCCGATCAGCGCCGGATCCGAAATGATGCGGGGAACGGCGAGAAGTCCTCCCCAGTCGAGGTTGATGTAGTCCTTCTGCTGCTCGTCAAATTTCGGATAGGTCAGGATCCCGAAGTCCACCTCGCAGTCCCGGAGCGTTTCCACCTTGTCGAGGAACAGGATCTGGAACAGCACTCTGCCGGTTTCCAGACGCAGGATCACGTCTTCGTCGTTGGAGGGCGGCGCATAGATGACGTTTTCAGTCGCAAGACCGGCGAAGAGTTCGAAGATGGACTGCGTCTTCTCCGTGTTGAAATCCAGCCGGACTCTTCCCTCGTCGGTGCGCGAGGTGATGAACTGCCCCGCTCCGGTCATGAAATTGATGTAGCAGCTGCTCCCCCAACCGTCGGCCGCGAGCCCGTACTGGTCGTTTATGTCCATGACGCCGTCCCCGTTGTAATCCATCGTCACGGCGCGGGCCAGATCCCCCATGCTGTCGAGGGTCCACCGGCCTTCGTACACAAGGTCATAGGGGTTGTCCAGCTGATTGTCCCGGATCAGTTCCTTGTTGAACAGGATAACGGCGGGACAGGGGAGCATCATGTCGTTCACGGCAAAATAGGTGTTCTTCCCCAGCCGCAAGGCGTCCATCTGCGTCCGGTTCCACCAGTCCGCCTTCATGTCGATGTACGGCAGAAGGTCAAGGTTGTACAGATATCCTTGCGAAACGAGGGAGGCGTTTCCCTGAATGCAGTGGTTGAACACAAGATCATAGGTGGTGTCTCCTGAAAGCACGTTTGCCTTCGCGGTGGAGACGACCGCGCCGAGATCCGCTTCGAACGTGTTGATTATGACGATGTTCAGCGCATCCTCCGTCTTGATCCGGCGGGAGTACACCGCGTCGTTCATGGCGTTCCCGTTCGCTTCGTCCGCGAAAAAGTAGTATTTGTAGCCCTGCCAGTTGGGCGCGATGGAATGAAGCTCGTCGCCGCCGAAGTCGATCGCGTCCAGATCCAGAGCGTGACGCGGGCGGGTCTCCTCCGATTCCTCTGTCTCCGGGGCAGAACTGTCTTCGGACGGATCTGCCGTCACGGGTTCGTTCTGTATTTCCTCCGAAGACGGCTCTTTTTCCCCGGCGCAGGAGACAAGCGCGCTCCCGGTCATGAGCAGGGCCGTGAGGAGGGACAGAATGCGGATGTACTTCTTCATGTTTTTCACTCCTTTGCTTTCAGATATCGGATCGGGAAAGATCAAACAGGCCAGACCTTATTTCAGCACCGTGACGCCCATCAGCGCGAAGATCACATCGTTTGCGATAACGCGCATTTCGATCTCTCGGACCGGGACGCCATCTTTGAGCCGGAAGCGGAGGATGTGCGCCTCGAGATCCGTCTCCACGGGTTTTGTGAGATCCTGACCGGCGGAGGACAGCGCGCCCCGTCCCCTTCCGATGTTCTCAAAACCGTTCGACGGGGTGTCATGATACCGCCCGAACTTGGTGAACCACATATCCCCGATCCCGTCGGGATTGCACAGGGGATGCGTCTCTTCCGTGCCGTCCTCGTACCGGACGGTGATCCGGAGATTTTCCACATGGGACTGCATCGGAAGCGTGATTCCTGTAATGAGAAGGTAAACCGCGCGGCCGCATTCTCCCACGGGGACGGTGATCCGGTCGGGATGGGACGGGGAGACCAGAGTCGCCGCCGCCATGCAGGCTCCTTCTCTCTTTGAGCGGAACGGGATCCCCTCGCCCGTCACGGCGATTCCGTCGTCATTCACAAGACTGCGCCACCGGTCGGGTGTCTGTCCGTAGAGCGGATGACCTCGGTTAAAATCACCGACGACGTGCCAGGTATAATAGCCGAAATTGAACTGGCTGTACTCCTCAGGCGGGCGTTCTGCCGCGGAAATGATCCCGTCGGCGGCATTCTTCGGAGAGTCGTAGTTGAAGAGGGCGTCCATGTCCACCGTCTTCCACGCATACGGCGCGGAAAACTCCTCCCGGAAGGAGCGGAACACCTCGGGAGCCTTCTTCTTCCCGATCCGGAGCTTGACGGGACGGATGTACGCGGCTCCTCCGGCTTTCATGCGCAGGAAGAATACGCCGCTGCCCTCGCTTCCCGTGACAGCAGCGATCACCCTTCCTCCTTCCAACCGCACGTCGGACAAAAGACCTTGAGGATCCTCGAGAGAGACGACTGTCTCTCCCGCCCAGCCGAGATCCAGCACTTCCCCCGCCGAAACCTCGCGCCGCGGGTCTGCGGGAGACAGGTTCAGATTCCGGTATTCGATGCAGAGCTCCCCCGATGACGTGCTGCCGCAATCGAGCGAAACACTGACAGCGGAGAAACCGGGCGTCACGGAATAAGGGATTTCACGCCCGCCGAGCATCACGCGGAGAACTTCGGAGACGGGCAGACACAGGTTCGTCCGGAGCGAGATTCCGGGCTTTTTCAGGTCGTATTTCAGCCGGAGGTCAGTTTCGGTTTTCCTGTATTCGTAGTCGATCAGCGCGGAGTGCACGGCAATTTCCGGCAGCTCGTCCGGCAGACAGGGAGCGAGGGTGATTATGTTCCTCTGGAGCTGCGGGTGAATGCCGAGGATCCCCTCGAATACCTCCCGCCCGAACATACCGATCGTGTCGCCGAAGAGCGGATTCATCCGACCCGTTCCGTTTACCGAAAGATGGCAGGGGAGGTTCAGTGCCGTATGCGTATGAAGATGAGGAACCCCGCGGACTCTGTTCGTATCATAGTCAAAGTTGGGAATGCCCGGCTCCCGCCCGCCGTAGAGCGACATATAGACAAACTTGAAAATCTCATAAGCAGGCCCGGCAAGCCCGATCTGTTGATACGCCAGCGCGAGGTTCAGCTCCTCCCCGCCGTTCAGCTCATAGATCGAATGGCTGTACAGATCGCCGCCGTTCGGATGCCAGTTTGAACTGCGGCACATCCTGCCTCCGTTGTCCGTCTTCACCCAGTCGAGGTTGTCCTCCGCCCAGTCGAGCATCTGGTAGGTCTGAAGCGGGTCCGCAATGCCGAGTTCGGTGGGATGGTAGAGGTCCGCAAGCTCCGGCTCGTCGTGTATCAGGCCGTTTCCTTTCAGATCCCGCGCGTAGGCGAACACGCCCTTCCGCTTCTGCCAGAGGATCCGGTTGAGATCCCGCTTCACCGTTTCGGCCTGCTCCGTCCAGTGCGCCTTCCGATCCGGATCGTCCGACAGCTCCGCGGCGAGGGTCATCATATTGTAAAGGTATGCCGAGCCTTGCGTACACTGCCCCATGATCGTCCAGTGGTGGTCGCTGATCCATGTATTGAGGCAGTTTTCAAGGAGCATCTCCTCTCCGGGTTTCAGCCGCCTTAAATCCCGTTCGACGGCCCCTTCCACAATGGGCAGCAGGTCCGCGGCGAAGGCTTTGTCTCCGGTGTATTCCCAATAACGCCGCGCCTGATGGAGGAAGGTCTGGTGCATATTGTAAGATGTGATCCCATCCGGGCGCGCTCCCTCGATCGTACCGTTGAAGCCGCCCCGGTCCGGACCCTCGGTGATCCTTGTAAAGGTAAAGTGATTCCGGAAATGCTCTGCGGCCTCGCGGAACATCCCGTAGGCCAGCGGTCCGTAGGCGACACGCCAGCCCTGATACCCCTCCCGCCACGACACGTTGCCGTGCAGGAAGACATTGTCGCCGAACACGCCGTCCGTGGGAAACGCCCCCGCCGCCACCGCTCCGTCAAACGCTGGATCACCAGTTTTGACCGTCAGCCGTTCCGCAATGGCCCGGTTGCTCCCCCACATGGAGGAGAATAACGCATTGAGCGGCACTTCCCGGATCGCGTTTCCGATCCCGACAGCCGCATAGCAGACGCACCCGGTCGGGAGTTTTGCGCAGGCGATGGCGTCGGGGACCTCTCTCCCGGAGCCGGATACCATCTGCCCCGGCCGGAAGAAGCGCAGGGCGTCCGGGGGAGCGGCGGTGAAGCTGTTCCCGTCCGCGCGCAGAATGATCGGAACGTCCTTTGCGAACCACCCGTCGTTGGAGGTAAAGCGTTTCAGTCCGAACGGATTCGGCGCGTCCTCCGCTTCCTCCACTACACGGATCGACGCATGGGATCCGGTGAGCGAAACGACATTGCCCCGGACCATATCGCGGGAAAACTCCAGCCGGTAAGGACTGTGCGTCTGCCAGCCGAGAACTCCGCCGTGGAGCCAGTACAGCTTCGTGTCCCCGTCAAGACGGGTATTTGTGGTATCTACTTGGATCAAAAGCCCGCACGCGCCGCGGCCCGAGACAAAGGTCACGCGGACAGGATCGGGGGAGATGCGGTCGTCCTGCGCCGTATAGCGCACTTCCCCGTTCTCGTATTCCGCGGTGACATGCTGAAATTCGTCCAGAAATACGGGAACCTCGCCTCTTGTAAACGCGAGCCGTCCGTATCCGCCCATGCCGCCCACATTGTCAAAGTGGATCTCGTACCGCGGCGACAGCTTTGCGAGGACAAACGGACGGAAGGGGATTTTCTCCCGTTTTTTCAGCTTTTCCGGATCGAAGAGCAGTTCCCGGCGGTTGTCGGGATACAGGACACACGGAGTTGACCTTTCCGGATCAAAGGGTTCGTCGGATTCGTACCGGATTCCCCGTCCTGTTGGCTGGTAGGTATATACAGATTCGTTTTTCATTGATCGTCCCATGCTTTCATCAATACGGCAAGAATTCTCGCTTCGGGTATCGGTTTGTAGCAGTCCCGATTTCTGCGAGTGAGTTGAGCTGAAGCCCGGCTTTGCTGTCGTCCCTTCCGGAACCGTACAGGCGGTTCTCACGCATACCGCTCTTTTATTGTGCGAAATGGCTTTTCCTTCGGCATTCATTTTATCATATCCCTGCCTCGAGTGCAATCCTTTTTCGCTTCCGGTCGGAAAAAAGCCGCTCCCGAAGGAACGACTCTTTACGAGAGTATGTATTGCTGAGACAGCAGACTTAACGCGAAAACCTCCGCTCAATCCCCCGGCAGGATCGGGGCGCACTCACCCGTGAAAATGTCCGCCCGCACATAGAACCGCACCCTTCCGTACGAAGCCCGGTATTCGTACCTCGTCTCGTGCATGGCGTAGATCGCGTACCGATCCGCGTAAACGCAGGCGACGGTCGGCAGAAAGTCTTTGTACTCTTCGGCCCAGTCCTCGGAGATCTGCCGGTCTTCTCCCGTACGGTAGTCGTGGAAGAACAGGACTTCTCTGTCGTCTTCGTCCAGATCCGATTCGACGGCGGCTCCGCCGTTCCAGCTGAGGATCCTCCGTCCTGTCTCGTAGACGTGCGGCTCGTCCTTTTCGCCGACATACAACAGATATCTCAGGTACGCGTCCGGATCCGCGCGCGGCAGAACATAGCCGTCCATGTCCCCGCACAGCTCATGCCGGACGGGGATCTTCTCGGGATTACCGTTGTCAAGATCACACCGTATCCAGTAATCCGCGGCTTCTTCCCACAGAGGGGAATCGTTCAGACCCAAAAAGCCGTAATAATTCCAGATATACCCGGCCCGCACAATGAGAAATCTGTATCCGAGATACTCCCCGAGATCGGCGGTCTTTCCTGTTCTGAGATTCAGCCGGTAAAGGCGATGGCGGACTTCGTTGTCCTCCGTCTGCACCCGGTCGTAGTAGTAGAGATCGTCTCCGTAAAGCACCATGTCCTCGATATCATATTTGTAAAGCGCTCTGCTTTCGGCTTTGAGGACGGCTTTTCTCTCGAGCGTGAGCGGGTCATACCGGATGATCCCGCGCCCGCCGTACGGGACGGTCTTCTTTGTGACGATCCAGCCGCCGTTTCCGTCGGATTCATACCAGTCAACCTCCGCGCTGTCCGCTCCCGAGAAGAGGAATTTCCCGTTCCAGTACAGGATCGGCCCGCGCAGAAGTATTTCCGGGCAAGAGGCGGAATCCGTGTCGTGGGTGCACAGCGGATCGTGGCAGAGCCGGACCGTCCGGGTCGAATACGGGTTGACGAGATAACGCGTTTCCGTGTCTCCGACGCTGAACGGAAGGATCAGATCGTCCCTCATCGGCTCGTAATTCTCCGGGACAAGCCCGTCCGCGTAGACCGGCTCGATCCCGGGCAGCAGCTCCTTTTCCGCGTGGGGCACGGGCGAATAATCCACATCCGGGAAATAGACGGTGTGTTTGCCGCACGAAGCAAAAAGAACGCAGAAAATGAATGCGCAGAGGATGGAACGTTTCATGTCAGCCTTCTCCTTTCCCGCTTTCCTCCCCGAAGGCCCGGACGGTGTCCCCCGGCGTCGGAAAGGCGGTCTTTTATCGGACAAATTCGCTCACTGTGAACTCGCCCGTTTCCGCGTTCAGGATCAGGGTGTCTTCCGACAGAACCAACCTGCCGCTTTCGTCCTGCTCCATAAAGAAGAAGGCGAGCCAGTCGTTGGTTTCATCTTCGTAATAATCGAACAGGACCTTGTCCGGGACTCCCTGCCGGCCTGCAAAATAGTACTCCGTCGTTTCGCCCACAAGCGTCCGTTCGCTTCCGTCGAGGTTCATCCGCCATACGCGGCATCCGTTCAGGATTTCGGAACCGACGTCTCCGCCGTAGGAAAACGGGTCGGTCCTGATCTTCATCCCCTCCGGCACGGGTGAGACGCCCTCCATCGTGAAGATATAGCGGTCCGTTACAAGGAAATTGGAGCTTCCGATATTGTCCGCGATCGTCTCGGGCTCTTCTTCCCCGGAATCCGGTCTTGTTCTCCGGAGGGAGTATGAGACCGTTCCGCCGTTTTCCCCGCGCCTGTCTCCCGGATCCTCCAGTTCGACCTTAATACCGGCCGTATAGCCGTATCCCTCGGAATAGACGCTTGCGAAAGTCCTGACGCCCGTTCTGACTTCCGTCCAGTTACGTCCGTCGAGATCGGAGCGCAAAATCGACGCCGTTCTGTCCTCTGCGTATTTTGTCCAGTAAATCGTGTCCCCCTCGAACATCAGGAGGTTCGGGTAATCGCTGTTGTCGATATATCCTCCCTCTGTCCGATACGTTTCGGGAAGAGACAGGTCTTCGACGGCTCCGCTTTTTCCGTCCGCCCGGTGCAGACTGTATGTACAGACGAGCCCGTCTCCTTCATTGCTCCATTCGGCGGTATAATAGTACAGCGTTTCGCCGCGGACGCCGAGAAAAACGAGATTGTCCGCATACTCCCGGAGAACCCGCGTTTTTCCGTCGGCGACTGCGCAGACACAGAGCTTTTCCGTTCCGCGGAATCCGTTCTCATAACGGGACAGAGAGCCGCGGCGGTAAAACAGGATCTCTCCCCCCGCGGCGCAGCCATAGCAGTCAAAAAACGGACATTCCTCCGTGTCGTGCATACACAGCGGATCCGTGCAGACCGGGGTGGTCTTCGCGGAAACAAGATTCACTTTGTAGGGGAGCCCGGGCTGATTCCAGTTCAGCTTTCCGTTCTCCATCCGAAAGGCATAGATATTGGCAGCAGGCTGGTTTTCCGTTTCGGAAGCTCCCGCGCCGTCCTGCGGATGGGTTTGCCCGGAGCCGCAGGAAACCGCGCCGAGGAGAATCAGGCTCCCTGCCAAGATGCCGCAGACAGCGTTTTTCACGGCTGCTTTTCTGTTCGTCATTGCGCTTCACCTCCCCCGCTCTCTCCGAACACCCAGAGGTAATAATCCTCCAGCGTCGGGGCGGCGTGTCTCGCTTTTCCGTCCGGCGTTTCCTCCGACAGCACCCGGAGCAGGATCTCTCCGCTCTGCTCGTCCCGCGAGATGTTCGTCACGCGGAAGCGGTTCTGAAATACTTGTACCTCAGCTTCCGCGCATGGCACGATCCAGACGGAACCCGCGATCTTATCCGTCAGAACGTGCGGCGGAGCGTTGTCCACGATCACGCCTTTTTTCAGCATGATCACATCCCGCGCGATGAACTCAATGTCCGGCACGACGTGGGTGGCGATCAGGACGATCTTGTCAAAGGCTATGCGGGAGATATAGTTGCGGATGGAAATGCGCTGCTTCGGGTCCAGTCCCGCCGTCGGCTCGTCGAGGATGAGGATTTCGGGATCTCCGAGAACGGCCTGCGCGAGAGCCAGCCGCTGCTTCATGCCCCCGGAAAGCGCGCCGATCTTCCGCCCCGGTACGTCGTCCAGCTCCACGGCCCGGAGGATCTCGGGGATCTGCTCTTTCGCCTCCGCCTTCGTCATACCCTTGAGCGCGGCCATGTACCACATAAACCGCTCCACCGTGAAGTTCGGATAGAGTCCCGGATACTGCGGCATGAAGCCTAATTTTTCCCGGAAGCGGACGCCCATTTTGAGCACGTCTTCCGACATGCCGTCGTCCGAGGTGTAGGCGATCGAGCCGGAATCTGCCTTGAGGTTGTCCGTCAGGATGTTCATGAGCGTGGATTTTCCCGAGCCATTCGGGCCGAGGAGGGCGTAGATGCCCGGTTCGAGCTCCGCCGTGAAGCGGTCAAGCGCGAGGTTTGCGCCGTAGGATTTCGTGATTTGATGGATGGTGAGGGTCATGATGCTCTCCTCCTTACCTGATTCCCTGTTAGTCTCTTTCAAAACCCCTGCAAGCCCAATAAAGACAAGGCAAGCAGAGGATGATAAGCAGCTGACTTTTCTCCGCTTTTGGTGTATAATACAGGTGTACCAAACCTCAAAACACACGAAAAGGGAGAAAAAGTCATGCG
>SVQK01000101.1 GCA_015065385.1 Oscillospiraceae bacterium
AACTTGAAAAAGGTCATCTCAGATTTTGTCAAACTGTATTCGCGCGGCTGTCTCCCTGTTTCGCTGTCCAAAGCCCCTCTGTGTCATGCGCGACTGAAGCTCTTCGACCTCCGACTGCACTGACAGAGACCGCGCGAGGACAGTGGGATTCACAATCGGTTTTCGATGCAAGGACGAGTGGTTAGGTTATGCCATATGGCCAAGGAAACCCCCGCACGGGGGGAAACCTTCGGCCTGAGATGGTGTCCCCCCGTGCCTCCCGCCCCGAGCGGGGCATCCAATTCCAGAAACGCGTAGCGTTTCTTTCCTTCCCCGACGAAGTCGGATTACAGCCCTTCCGCGAGCTTGCGGAACTCGTCCAGTTCGGTTTCGCTGACGCCTTCGTCGCTTTCCGCCACGATCGTGCAGATCAGGTCCAACAGATCCCGGAAGTCGTCCGCCATAGCCGGATCGATCCGGTTGAGGAGCGCGAGGGCTTCCTTCGCGTTCTCGAGATAGTTCCCCTCGATCTGCTCCCCGACGCTGTAGTAGAGCTCGAGCATGCTTTCGACGGTGTAGTCGAACCCGAAGTTCCGGTTGAGGGCCTCGACCTCCCGCTCCGCGACGTTTCCGTCGGTGATGATGAGGTGGAGGATGACCCCGAGGACGGTGTTGAAATAGTAGCCCTCCATTTCGCCGAGCCCGTCGGTGTCCCACCGTCCCTCCGCCTCCGCCGCGTCGCAGGCATGGACGAACCGCTCCCAGTTCAGCCGGAATTCCTCCGAATGACGGTCGATATCGTACGTCATGGTGTAGCCCTCTCCCTTTCGGTTGGATTGTTTTTATCATTATACACGCCCGGGGCGAATTTGTCAACGGAAAGGACGGAAACCCCGCGCTTTTGTCCGAACTCCGGCGGCTCTTCCGCGAGGGGGCAAAGCGCACAACTCTCCGCCGCGGCGCATTTCGGGGCTTCGTTGATTCTCCCGTATCCTGTAAACTTTTCGTAAAGTCCCCGTTTTCCCTTGTGCGCGGCGGAATGTTCTGATATAATAAACTGTCCGAAATAATCTCAATCCATTTTCTACCGTTTTGCGCCGCCCGTCAGAGCGCGCAAGGAAAGGTTCCTGCCATGAACAAAAAGATTCTCAGCATCCTTCTGGCGGCTCTCATGGCGTCCGCGTCCCTGACAGGGCTCGCCGGATGCTCCGAAAAGGCCGCCGACAACTCCGGGGACAGCGGAAACGCCGCTCAGGCCGGATCGGTGAACGAAGCCGAAGCCTCCGGAGAAGAGGCCGAGGACGAACTCGTCGGGGACGACCTGCCAGAAAAGGACTTCGGCGGCGAAACGTTCTCCATCCTCACCACCTCGTGGTACAACGCGAAAAAGTACATCTACGCCGACGAGATGAACGGCGAGGTCGTCAACGACGCGCTCTTCAAGCAGCGCTCGAAGATCTCCGACCGGTTCAACGTGGACATCACCTGCAACGACGACAACGACCTCGACCCCGTCTCCACGATGGTCCACAACTGCGCGATCTCCGGCGACGACTCCTATTCCATCGTCTACAGCCACGACAACATGACGATGAACAACGGCTTAAAGGGCGACTTCTGCGATCTGCGGAGCTTTGAGATCCTCGACTTCTCGAAGCCGTGGTGGCAGGGCGCGTCCCAGGTCTTCACGATCCAGAACCGGCTGTTCGCCACGGCCAACTCGATGGCGATGAGCGGCATCTACATGAACTGCACGGTGTCCTTCAACAAAGCCCTGATGATCGACCTCCAGATGGATCTGCCCTACGAGAAGGTCAAAAACGGCGAGTGGTACCTCGACGACATGATCTCGATGGCCGAGAAGGGCAAGCAGGACCTCGACGGCAACGGCGTCTTCGACGACAAGGACCAGTGGGGCTTCCTCACCGCGAGCTACGGCTGGCTCCAGTTCCAGTCCGACATGGGCGCGGGCTGCATGGTGAAGGACGAGGCGGGCAACGTGGCGTTCTCCGGCAACGTGGACAAGATGGTCGCCGTCATGGAAAAGTTCGACCGCATGGACGACTTCACCAGAGCGTCCACCGGCACCGACTACAACGTGGACATGTTCAAGGAAGGCCGCGGCCTCTTCATGTTCTCCGAAAACCGCAACCTGTACGAGAGCATGCGCGATTCCTCCGTGTCCTACGGCATCCTGCCCGCTCCGAAGTTCGACGAGATGCAGGAAAACTACGCCTCCGCCGGATACGACATCTACTGGGGCGTGCTCCTCTCCTCCGCCGCGCATGAAGAGCTGATCTCCTACTGCCTCGAGGCCATCAGTTGCGAAAACTACAACAACGTCATCCCCGCCGTCTGGGAGACCGTGCTCGGCGCGAAGCTCTCCGACGCCCCGGAAGACACCGACATGTTCCACATCATCCGCGACGTCCAGTACGTTGACCTCGGATACGCCCTCAGCCAGTCCATCGGCGGCCTGAGCAACCTCGTGTTCCTCAAGACCAATACCACGGCAGACCAGACCGCGTCCTACATTCAGAAGATGATGAAGTCTCTGAACAAGGGCACGGAAAAGCTGAACAAATCCTACTCCGAGATCGGCGGCTGAGCACCGCGCGGGCGCACGAACAAAAGGGACTTTGCCGAAAAAGCAGAGCCCCTTTTTTTGATCCCGACAGCGTCGGGCGCCCGACTGACGTCGGAAACGGCTTTCTATATCAGCCCGAAGGGTCACTCCTGACCCTTCGGCGGAGGAAACTGCAAATACGGAGTATTTGCGCCTCCTATTCACCCTCCCAGCTTCGCCGTCCAGCCCTGATCGAAGTTTTCGCGGCGGTACCATGTGGCGGTGAGGTTCGTCTGGTCGTACAGGACGCTCCATTCGGTGCCCTCCGACGGGTCGGGGTCGAACGCGGATTCGCGGGCGGTGAAAAGGGCGTCGCGGACGTCGTAGATATCGGCCTTTTCGTGGGCGTTCAGAAACGCCTCGAGCGCGTCGTAGCGTCTGTGGGATTCCTCGGAGCCGATCCCGTGCTTCTCCCCCTCGGCGAGGTAGAAGTTCGTGAGGATCCGGGTTTCGACGACGACCATCTCCTGCCCGACGTATTCGACGTCCACGGCCCGTCCGGAGGCGTCGGCCAGCGCGAAGTGGATCATCATGTCGTAGGAGCCGTGCAGATCGTACGTCCCGAGCAGCTCGAGGGCTTCGTCCACGGTCGCGGCGCGGTCGAGCAGCAGGCGCACGGCGGTGGTGGTGGTGAGGTCTGGCTTGTCGGACTTCTGCGCGATCCGGGCGGAGTCGCTGATCATGTTGACCGAGACGGCGAGTCCCTTTTCGTTCAAGCCGTCGAGCGGGGCGTAGCAGGAGGCCGTCGGAAGGACCTCTTTCGGCAGATTCGCGCTCTCTCTGAGGAAATCGAGGTTGACGGTGGAGAAGGAGGCGTATCCGTCCGAGGGATGGGTCTCGAGAAGAAGCACCTGCGAGCAGCTCCAGTCGAAGTTCCGCCCGAAGACGCGCCCGCCGTCCGCGCTCTCCGCCGCGTAGGTGCTGCATCCCGCGCCGACGGAGGCGAAGTCCAGCTCCGGGGCTTTCAGAAGGGACGAGAGGAAGGCGACCACCTCGGCATCGGAGGACGCGCCGCCGCCCGCGAGGAACGCGGAGAACCCGCAGTCGCCGGTCTTGGCGTAGAAGAGGTTCTTATCGAGCTCGACCATGCCGCCGTCGGACGCGGGGATCGGGGAATCGTGGAGGCTTTCGTCCCTCGGCTCTTCCGTGGGGGCGGGATCTTCCGGCGTCCCGGCGGGCTCGGGATCCGAGGGCGCGTCGGCGGGGGACTGCTCCTCCGGCTCCTGCTGCTGTTCCGCGGGATCCGACACGGCGGGGGCGGGTTCCTCCGAGGGCGCGTCCGTGTTATTGCAGGACGCGAAGGCTCCGGAGAGCAGGAGGGAGGCGAGGAGGAGGGAAACGGTTCGTCTGAGGTTCATGGGGAGGTCCTTTCTATACTTTTGCATCCGGTCATCCGGGGATCCGGGGATCTTCGGGCATCTTCCGCCCTCACGCTCCGGCACCGGGATTTCTGCTTTTGTCCGGACCCGTCCGGATTCGCGCGGATCAGGCGGGCTCGGAGAAAAACGGAACGCGCCGGGTTTCATGCCGGGCATCCTCAAAAGGGGAGACCGTACTCTCCCCTCTGAGGCGCGGCGGCGAGGAGGTCAGGCGGTGGGATCGGGGGGCACTCCGGGCTCGTCCGGCCTTCTGACCGCCTCCGTTTCGGTGACGATGGGCGTGATCGGCTTGACGATGCCGGGCTTTCTGGCTTCGGTCTCGCTCACGACGGGCTGCACGGGCTTGATATCGGGGGTGCGTCTTGCGCCTCCGGTAACAGCCTCGAGATCGTCCTTGTTCAGAGGCTCGACGTCCGTTCTCTTCTTATCCTTGGGCATGAGTGCGTCTCCTTTCTGTTCATATTGTTTCGCTTCTAAACGGTTTGATCGTGCACAGAACAGCTCTGACAAATTTTGTCTGCACATACCCACGATGGCCTCCTTGCCCAATGCGCGCCTGAATCTCTGCCGGAGGCCGAGGAGCTTGCTCCGAGCATGGCACAAACTGCACAAGCATAGGCCGCGCGAGGACAGTGGGTTGAACAAATAGATTCGGATACAGGCACGAGCGGTTAGGTTATGCCATATGGCCAAGGAAACCCCCGCACGGGGGGAAACCTTCGGCCTGAGATGGTGTCCCCCCGTGCCTCCCGCCCTGAGCAGGGCATCCAAATCCTGAAACCCGTAGGGTTTCTTTCCTTATAATCCCTTTTAGAAGGGATTTAGTATCAGACTGTACGCGCCGGGACGGATTTCATCCCTCGGGGGGTAGTGTACCACATTTTTGGGAAAATTGCAATCGGATCGGCGATTTCCCGCCGTCCGGAGCGAAAAAGCAGGACCTCCCGCGACGGGAAAGTCCTGCCTTGCGCGTTATTTCGTCACATACTCCGGCTCCGCGTGATGCCGGACGCTGTCCTCGGTGATGACGACCTTTACGACGTCCTTCCGGGAGGGGAGGGCGAACATGATATCGGTCATGGTCTCCTCGAGGATGGAGCGGAGGCCGCGCGCGCCGGTGTTCCGCTCGATGGCGAGGGACGCGACGGCCTTCATGGCCTCGGGCGTGAACTCCAGCTCCGCGCCGTCCATGCGGAAGAGCTCCTTATACTGCTTGGCGAGGGAGTTCTTCGGCTCGGTGAGAATACGGACAAGGGCGTCCTCGTCGAGGTTTTCCAGTCCGACGATCACGGGGAGGCGGCCCACAAGCTCCGGAATGAGGCCGTATTTCACGATATCGTGGGCGGTGACGTCCTTGAACACGCCGTCCGCGCGCTTTTCCTCTTTCTTCTTGATATCGGAGCGGAACCCGATGGAGGTCTGGCCCTTTCTCGCCTCGATGATCTGATCGAGGTTGTCAAACGCGCCGCCGCAGATGAAGAGGATATTTTCGGTGTTGATCTGAATGAACTCCTGATTCGGGTGCTTCCGGCCTCCCTGCGGCGGGACGTTGGCGACCGTGCCCTCGAGGATCTTCAACAGAGCCTGCTGGACGCCCTCGCCGGACACGTCCCGCGTGATGGAGCGGTTTTCGGAGCGGCGGGAGATCTTGTCGATCTCGTCGATATAGATGATCCCGCGCTCGGCGAGCTCGATGTCGTAGTCCGCAGCCTGAATGAGGCGCAAAAGGATGTTCTCGACGTCCTCGCCGACGTAGCCCGCTTCGGTCAGGGTCGTGGCGTCCGCGATGGCGAAGGGGACGTTCAGGGTCTTGGCGAGGGTCTGCGCGAGGAAGGTCTTGCCGACGCCGGTCGGGCCGATCAGAAGGACGTTCGACTTCTGGATCTCGACGGTCTCCCCGGCGGGCGCGTCTTCCCCGTCCTTCTTCCGGCGGAGCTTCTTCTTTTCCGCTCCCTCCCGGCTGATGAGGCGCTTATAGTGGTTGTAGACCGCGACGGCGAGGGCGACTTTGGCTTTGTCCTGCCCGATGACGTACTCGTCCAGCGTCGCCTTGATCTCGGCGGGCGTGGGGAGTTTCTGACCGGACAGGGGCTCGGCCTCCGTGTCGTTCATGTGGTCGAAGATAATGTCGTTGCAGGCGTCGATGCACTTGTCGCAGATATAGAGCCCGGTGGGAGACGGGATCAGAAAGTTCACCTGCGATTCGCTGCGTCCGCAGAAGGAGCAGTTGCGCTCCACCCGCAGCTTCGAGCCGTTCCGAGACGTTGCCATATGCCGTTTACCCCCGATTTGCGATGACCTTATCGACCAGGCCGTATGCCTGCGCTTCCTCCGCGGTCATGAAGTTGTCCCGCTCGGTGTCGGCGGCGATGACCTCGACGGGCTTGCCGGTGTTCGCGGCGAGGATGCGGTTGAGGCGGTCCTTGATCTTCAAGATATGCTCAGCCTGGATCTGGATGTCGGTCGCCTGCCCCTGGGAGCCGCCGGAGGGCTGATGGATCATGATTTCGGAATTCGGGAGGGCGAGCCGCTTGCCCTTCGCGCCGGAGGACAGAAGGAACGCGCCCATGGACGCCGCCATGCCCACGCAGATGGTGGAGACGTCGCACTTGATGAAGTTCATGGTGTCGTAGATGGCGAGGCCCGCCGTGACGGATCCGCCGGGGGAGTTGATATACAGGGAGATATCCGCGTCGGGATCCTCGGATTCGAGGTAGAGAAGCTGGGCGACCACGAGGGACGCGGTCACGTCGTTGACTTCGTCGGCGAGGAAGATGATTCGTTCGTTCAGCAGCCGGGAATAGATATCGTAAGACCGCTCGCCGTGATTGGTCTGCTGCACGACCATAGGAACAAGTGCCATGGGATGGACCTCCTTAAAGATGCGCAATATATAGATCGATTTTTGATTTTCAGGGGGATACTCCGTCGCTCCGGCGGAAGTTGAAATGAACATGCGAACGAAAGGCCCTCTCCGTCACCGTCTGCGACGGCGCCACCTCTCCCAAAGGGCGAGGCAAGCCTAAAGTTCAGCGGGACTTGATTGACAGCAGCCGTATTTTACGGATAAACGCACAGGCGGAATCTGAACTTGAAAACAGAGTTGACCGGTTTACAGCTTATGCATACATCCGCGGGGAAGAACCCTCGGTTCAGGATATCCCCGCCGCGCCCGTGTAATGCGCGACTGAAGCTCTTCGACCTCCGGCTGCACTGACAGAGACCGCGCGAGGACACGGGATGTGCGATCGAGCTTTCGATGCGGATTCGAGCTGTAAGTTTATGCCATACGGCCAAGGGGGACCCCCGGGAGGGGCACCTGCGGCCAGAGCTGGTGTCCCTCCCGGCTGCCCGGCAGCGCGACTGCGTCGGCGCGGCGCATGGCCATTAAATCCAGAAACGCGTAGCGTTTCTTTCCTTCCCCGACGAAGTCGGGATTCAAAATCCGCAAATGCGAAGCATTTGCGACTTCCTTCGCCGGCAGGTCAGGAATGACCTGCGGCTGATTGAGCGATCCGGTTCCGATGTGAATCGGAACCATCGTAAATCTGCAAATGCGGAGCATTTGCAACTCCTCCGCCGAAGGGTCAGGAGTGACCCTTCGGGCTGATGAAGAAAGGCGGTTCCGCCTTTGGAACAATCAACGCCGCTGATCGGATCTGGAACAGCGGCGTCGTAGGGTCTCCGATGGAATCGAGGGAACGGTTTAGTTTTCGGCCTCGGCGGCGGGAGCGGGTTCTTCCACTTCGGTGACGACGGCCTTTTCGCGGACGAGGTCGATCGCGGCCTTGACCTTGAGGTCGGCTTCGATGGCCGGCTTGTCAACGGCTTCCTTCACCTTTTCGGCGTCCATGCCGAACTGCTCGCCGAGACGCTTGTACTCTTCCTCGACCTCTTCGTCGGTGACGGTGAGGTTTTCGAGTTCGGCGATGCGCTCGAGGGCGAGTCTGGTCTTGACCTGCTTCTCCGCGCCGGGTCTCATCTGCTTCCGGAGGCCGTCCAGATCGAGGCCGGTGTACTGGAAGTAGGTCTTGAGGTCGAGGCCGTTCATGCGGAGGCGGTTGTCGTAGTCGCGGACCTGATTCTCGGTCTCGTTCTCGAACATGACCTCGGGGATATCCGCATTGAGCTTGCCGATGAGGGCGTCGATCAGCTCGTCGTCCACCTTGCCGTCGGCCTGCTTCTTGTGGCTCTCTTCGAGGTTCTTGCGGATGTCGGCCTTGTATTCGTCAAGGGTGTCGAACTCGGAGACGTCGCGGGCGAATTCGTCGTCCACCACGGGGAGCTCGGTGTATTTGATGCCGTTGAGCCTGCACTTGAAGACGGCTTCCTTGCCCGCGAGGTTCTCAGCCTGATAGTCGGCCGGGAAGGTCACGTTCACGTCGAACTCTTCTCCGACGGAGTGGCCTGCGACCTGATCCTCGAAGCCGGGGATGAACTGGCCGGAGCCGAGCTTGAGCTGATGGCCCTCCGCCTTGCCGCCGTCGAACGGGACGCCGTCCACGAAGCCTTCGAAATCGATGTTGACGAGGTCGTCGTTCTGCGCGGGGCGGTCGGAGACTTCGATCATGCGGGAGTTGCGGTTCCGGACTCTGTCGATTTCCTCTTCCACTTCCGCGTCGGTGACCTTCACCGCGGGACGGTTGACGGGAATGCCGATATAATCGCTGATCTCAACCTGAGGTTTTACATAGTAGGTGGCGGCCAGCTCGACGCCGTTCTCGTCGATGGTGACGACTTCGAATTCGGGGCGGCTGACGACGGTCTCGGTGATATCGCCGGAGATGGCGTCCCACGCGTCGGGAATGCAGTCGTTGACGGCGTCCTCGAAGAATACTTCCTTGCCGTACATCTTCTCGATGATGGCGCGGGGCGCTTTGCCCTTGCGGAAGCCGGGGATGGTGATGTTCTTGACCTGACGATGGTACACCTTGTCCACTGCCTTGTCGAAGACGGGGCGGTCCACCGTAAAGGTGACCTTGCGCTGGTTCGCGCCGATGGTTTCCTGGGATTTCAGGCTCATGTCGTTGGTTCTCCTTGCTCTATGTCCATAGAAAAAATATAAGCTCGCATAGCTCTTATTATTTTACATGGAAATCCCCGCAATGTCAAGAGGCTGGGCGAAAAATCAGCGAAATCTCCCGGAAATTCCCCGATCCCCTTGCGATAGGGCGGGGAGTATGGTAAAATGTGACCGGGTCCTTACGGCAGCCGAGCGCCCCTCTCCGTCACAGTCTTCGACTGCGCCACCTCTCCCGGGAGGGTTCCTCCCTGCGGGAGGGGGCAAGGGGTGAAGCTGAACATATCGACCGGCTTTCGGACGCGAACGCAGTTTCGGAAGCACCGTGTACAGGCCCCGCCGCACGCTGTCCTCGGCTCGCCCTATGGGAGAGCTGTCAGCTTTGCTGACTGAGAGGGCCCTTCCGCGTTATCCCATTTCGTCTCAAGGAGGTCTCCCCCCATGCTGTCCACCGCTTATTCCGCCGCAACGTACGGGGCGGACGGGTACGAGGTCGCCGTGGAGTGTACCGCGCGCCGCGGACTGCCGTCGTTCGAGATCGTCGGACTGCCCGACGCCGCGATCCGGGAATCCGAAAAGCGCATCTACACCGGCTCCGAGGAAAGCGGCTATCCCATCCCCTCCGCGGAGGTCTCCGTGAACCTCGCGCCCGCCGACAAGAAGAAGGAGGGCACGGCGATCGAGCTTGCCATCCTCGTGGCCATTTACTCCTGCTGCGGCTTTATCGGGGCGAACACGGAGGACATGAGCTTCATCGGGGAGATTTCGTTTTCCGGGGAGATCCGTCCGGTCCGGGGCGCGCTCGGCATGACGCTGGCGGCGATCCAGAGCGGGAGGTGCGAGATCTTCGTCCCCGCGGGCAATCTCCGGGAGGCGTCCGTGGCGTGCCGGGAGGGGATTTCCATATACGGCGTGGATTCGATCCGCTCGCTGGTCGATCATCTGAACGGGACGGCCCCGCTCGAGCCCGCCGGAGCGAATCCCTACGACAGCATCGGAGAGCTTGTGACCTCCGACGACTTTTCGCAGATCAAGGGGCAGTACCGGGCCAAGCGCGCGATGGTGACAGCCGCCGCGGGAGGGCACAACATCCTGCTCATCGGCCCGCCCGGATCCGGAAAATCCATGCTGGCAAAGCGCCTGCCGACGATCCTTCCGCGGATGAGCTACGAGGAATCCCTCGAGACGACGAAGATCTGGTCGTGCGCCGGGATGCTCGGCGAGGAGATCCCGTTCGTTCTGAACCGGCCCTTCCGCTCACCGCACCACTCCCTGAGCACGGCGGCCCTCGTGGGAGGCGGCAAGGTCCCGCTGCCCGGGGAGATCTCCCTCGCCCACAACGGCGTGCTCTTCCTCGACGAGTTCCCGGAGTTCAAAAAGGACGCCCTCGAAGCGCTCCGCCAGCCGATCGAGGACAAGCAGGTGACGATCACCCGGGCGGCGGGGCGCGTGACCTATCCGTCGTCGTTCATGATGGTCTGCGCGATGAACCCGTGCAAATGCGGGTATTACGGCAGCCGGAGCGGCAAGTGCACCTGCAAGAGCGCGGACATCAAGGCGTATCTCTCGCGGATCAGCGGCCCGATGCTCGACCGGATCGACATTCAGGTGGAAATGCCGGAGCTGAATTTCGCCGAGCTCTCGGACGAGGAGCGGGGCGAATCCTCCGCATCCCTCCGGGAAAAGGTGGAGGCGGCGCGGGATCTCTCCCGGGAACGGTTCCGCGCGGCGGGATTCGCGGACTGGGCCAGCCGGTCGAACGCCCTCATGGAGACGGACGAGCTGCGCCTGTTCTGCTCCCTCGACGAGGAATGCCGCCGGGTGATGGAGGGCGTCTTCACGCGCACGAACCTCTCCGCCCGGGCCTACGACCGGATCCTGCGGGTCGCGCGGACGCTTGCGGATCTCGAAGCCGCGCAGTCCGGCGTCCGGGAATCGGAGGGAATCATCGGCGGCCCGCTCAAAAAACGCCACGTCACCGAAGCCGCCCAGATGCGCGCGCTGGACAGGAAGTACTGGTGAAAAAACACTCCCTCGGCACCGGCGGAATGAAAACGGCCGGTTGCGGGGGAGTTTTTGGGTGAGGGAGAAAGACGACTTTACAGAGGAAGCCTTGGGGGATTGGCGGGGGAACCGTCTTGCGCCGGGGGCGGATGTGTGGTATAATGGAGCAAAATCCTAAAACCGGAAAGGAACCGCGCCATGAAAGACAGAACTCCGCTTTTCCCCGCGCTTTACACAGCCGATCCCGCGCCGATGGTGGACGGGGACACGCTCTACCTCTACACGACCCACGACGAGGACAGGCTCGTCAACGATTTCTACACGATGTACGACTGGCGGTGCTTCTCCACGACGGACATGGAGCGCTGGACCGATCACGGGAAGGTCTTCTCCCTCGGCGATATCGCGTGGGCGGACGACCGGGCGTGGGCTCCCCAGTGCGTCGGGCGGAACGGGAAATACTACCTGTACTGTCCCGTCCACAAAACCGGCGGCGGAATGGCGATCGCGGTGGGTGTGTCCGACTCCCCGGCCGGGCCGTTCGCCGATCTCGGGCATCCCCTGGTGGACGAAGGCGACTGGAACGACATCGACCCGACGGTCTTCATCGACGACGACGGGCAGGCATACCTCTATTTCGGCAATCCCGAGCTGCGCTACGTCCTTCTGAACGAGGACATGGTCTCCTTCGACGCGTCGGTCGGCGTCGTGAAAGTCCCCATGACGGCGGAGTCCTTCGGAAAGGGCGGCCACATGACGGGGACGAGCTACGGAGAGGGTCCGTGGTTCTACAAGCGGAACGGGCTGTACTACATGGTCTACGCCGCGTTCGCCGAGGGGAAGGGGCACAACGAGCACTTCGCCTACGCCACGTCCGACGCCCCGACCGGCCCGTGGACCTACCGCGGCGTGCTCATGGACGAGGGCCGCTGCTTCACGAACCACCCCGGGATCTGCGACTTCAAGGGGAAATCCTACCTCTTTTACCACACCGACGAGCTCCCCGGCGGCAGCCTGTTCCACCGCTCCGTCTGCGTGACGGAATTCCGGTACAACCCCGACGGCACGATCGGAAAGATCGAGCGGTAAACAGAAGCCCCACTCGGGGCGGGAGGCACGGGGGGACACCAGCTCAGGCCGCAGTTTTCCCCCCGTGCGGGGGTTTCCTTGGCCGGAGAGCATAATCCTATTCTCTCACCTCGGAATTCAAACCTGAAAGCGCATCCCATGTCCTCGCGCGGACTATATTTGTGGAGCTGAAACATGCGAAGAACTCCGTCTGACGCCGAAGTTCTTCGGTTTGCTCTGCCGAAGGCGACGCAAACAGCGATCGAAACGCGCATGAAAAGGAGACTGCATGATGAAGTTCAGCTATCTCCTTGCCCCCTCCCGCAGGGAGGAACCCTTCGGGAGAGGTGGCGCAGTCGAAGACTGTGACGGAGAGGGCAGACACACGCAACCTTTTCGATTAACGCTCATTGAAACGGATCGCTCTCCCTTTAACCGGTCAGTCGAAAAGCAGCTTTCCCCGTCCCCCCCACAGTATCAGAACGCAAACCGCCTTACGCCCCCTGTATCTCCTCCCTCAGCCCGAGGGCGAGGACGGGGAGGCGGGTGGTGATGTTGTACACGCCGAGGGCGAGCAGGCGGCGGATCTCAGCCTCGTTGTTCGCCGTCCAGCAGGAGAAGGACACGCCGATGGACGCCGCCTCCTTCACGCTCTCCTCCGTGGCGAAGCGGTAGGGCATGTTGAGGATCTTCGCGCCGGACTTTTCCATGGAGCGCAGGGCGGGTTCGTATTCCGCCGGATCCCAGATGCTGTGCCAGAATTCGCCGCCCATTTGTCCGATGAGCGCCTCCTCGCCCATGCAGCTGCCGGTGAAGACGATCCGGTCGGTGAGGTCAAACGCCGCCGCCTCTTTCAGAACCGCCTCCACCAGCCCGTCCGTCTTCACGTCGCAGTTGACGCGGACGCCGGGCGTTTTTTTCAGCTCGCCGAGGAAGGTCCCGAAGGACACGCAGGACGCCGGATCCCCGATATCGTGGGACAGGTACAGAACGCCCCCCGCCTCGCGGATGTCGATCTCGATCATGTCCGCCCCGCACGAGAGCCCGACCCGGATATGCTCCATGCTGTTCATAGCGGTCCCCTCGCACCCCGAATGCGCGGTGATGATGGTTTTAGCCATATTGAAATCTCCTTTTCGCTGCCGTTTCCGGATTACGGCCCCATTTTAGCACGACGGGGAGGGTTTGTCAACGGTTCCGGCTCCCTCCCCGCGTGCCGGCACTTGCATTTTGCCCAGTCATGCGGTATAATGGAAGCGGAGCGTTTCTTTCCTTTCAGCCCTTTTCGAAAGGATTGACCGTCACAAAAGATAACCTTTCGGAGGTCCGGAAGATGAACCATATTCTGATCGTGGACGGGCAGGGAGGCCGGATCGGGAGAGCCCTTGCCGAACGCCTTTCCGCGCTGCTCGATCCCGCGGATCCCGCGTTCGACCTGACCGTCGTGGGATCCAACGCCATGGCCACCGCCAATATGCTCAAGGGCTCCGCGTCGGCGAAGGGGGCCACGGGGGAAAACGCCGTGATCGTCTGCGCCCGCCGGGCCGATGTGATCGTGGGGCCGATCGGCATCATCATCGCCGACGCCATGCTCGGAGAAATCACCCCCGCCATGGCCACCGCCGTCTCCTCCTCCCCCGCGCGCCGGGTGCTCATCCCCATGAACAAAAGCCGGTGCGAAAACTACGTCGTCGGCGTGAAGGACGCGGGTCTTGCCGCCCTGCTCGACGAGGCTGCCGAGACTGCGGCGCGGTTCGCGGGATCCGAGGGGGATCTCCTATGAGGGCGAGGGCGAAGCGGAGAAGGCTCCGCGTCTCCCCCGGACGGCTGATCGCGCTGGGCTTTCTCTCCGTGAGCCTCTTCGGCGCGCTCCTGCTCTGCCTGCCCGTCTCCCACAGCGGACGGGTCCCGGTCTCGCCGCTCGACGCCCTGTTTTCCGCGGTCTCCGCCGTCTGCGTCACGGGGCTCGTCACCGTGGACACCGGCGCGGCCTACTCCTTCTTCGGACAGGCCGTCATCGCCGTGCTCATCCAGATCGGCGGACTCGGCATCACCACCCTCGGCGCGGGGCTTGTCACCCTGCTCGGCGGACGGCTCAACCAGCGGGAAAACAACCTCGTCAAAGAGGCCCTCAACTATCCCACCTGGGAGGGCATCAAGCCCCTCGTCCGCGCGGTCATGCTCGTGGACTTCTCGGCGGAGGCGGTCGGGGCGGTCCTGTCCTTCCCCGTGTTCGCCCGGGACTATCCGACGGGACGCGCCGTGTGGCTGTCCGTCTTTCATTCGATCGCGGCCTTCAACAACGGGGGCTTCGACGCGCTCGGCAACGGGGACAGCGTCGGGGTCTACACGCACAACGTCTGGTTCAATCTCGTCACCTGCCTCTTGATCCTCGTCGGCGGGCTCGGGTTCTTCGTGCTCCGGGAACTGTTCCGGCACAGAAAGGGCGAGCGGTTCACCCTCCACACGAAGGTCGTTCTGCTCATGACGGCGGCCCTCACCGTCGGCGGCGCGCTGCTCGTCAAGCTGACCGAGGGCGGGCGGATCTCGTGGATGGGCGCGGTGTTCTCAAGCGTCACGGCCCGGACCGCCGGATTCTCCACCTATCCCATGGGCGGATTTTCCAACGCCGGGATCCTCGTCATGTGCGCGCTCATGTTCGTCGGGGCCAACCCCGGCTCCACGGGCGGCGGCATGAAGACCACGACGCTCTTTGTCTTTCTGAAATCCCTCCGGTCGGCGGCCACGGGCGAGGAAGCCTGCGCGTTCGGGCGGAAGCTCAAGGACGAGACCCTTCACCGCGCGTCCGTCATCATCGGGCTCGGCTTCGCCTGGGGGATCGCCGCGACCGCGCTTCTCTGCCTGTTCGAACCGGATCTTCCGCTGCGCGACCTCCTGTTCGAGGAATTCTCCGGCCTCGGGACAACCGGGCTTTCCACCGGGGTCACGCCCGTTCTGTCCGTCCCCTCGAAGATCCTCATCATGCTGACGATGTACGTCGGGCGGCTGGGGCCTTTGTCCGTCGCAACGCTTCTGAACACGAAAAAGCCCTCTCCGGTCTCCCGCGCCGAGGAGGAGATCCCGATCGGGTGAGGTGCGCGATTTTTCCCGACTGCATCGGGACCGGCTTTCTTTATCAGCCGCAGGTCATTCCTGACCTGTCGGCGGAGGAGTTGCAAATGCTCCGCATTTGCGGATTGGATTAACCCTCTTCAAGGGAGGAGGAAAGAAACCCTACGGGTTTCTGATTTTATGTCCCTACGCCGCGCCGACGCAGTCGCGCTGCCGGGCTGCCGGGCTGCGATCTTCGATCGCGGATACCATCTCATGGCCGATCAAGATTCGCTCCGCGAACTTGTGTACCCCTCCCGGGGGTCCTGAGTTGCTTGCAACTCGGTTGGCCATATGGCATAAACTAACAGCTCGATTCTATATCGAAAGCCCGATTGTTCAACCCATGTCCTCGCGCGAAGTTTCGCCTTTGGCGAACTTCAGAAATTCGCCTTTGGCGAACTTTCAGCGGACTATGTTGCGTCAGCCGAAACATGCGATGAATTCCGTCGGGGACGAAATTCATCGGTTTGCTCTGCCGAGACGGCGACGCAAACAGCGATCGAAACGCGCATGAAACAGGGGGCTGCACGATGAAGTTCAGCTTCCTCCTTGCCCCCTCCCGTAGGGAGGAACCCTCCCGGGAGAGGCGGCGCAGTCGAAGACGCTGACGGAGAGGGCAGACGCGTCTCTCCGCCGGTTCAACCCGATCTCATACGGAAGATTCTCCCGACTCACCCACATGACACCCACACGAGGTAAAAAATATGCCTAAAAAAATCCAGAAAGACGAACAGCTTTACGCCGTGATCGGGCTCGGACGGTTCGGATTCGCGCTTGCGGAGGAGCTGGCGCGGCAGGGGAAGGACGTCCTCGCCGTGGACTGGGAACGCGAGATCATCAACCGGGCCGCGGAGTTCACGGACAACGCCTTTGTCGCCGACGCCCTGAAAGCGGAGAATCTGGCGGCCTGCGGCGTGGGGGATGCGGACGTCGCGGTCATCGGCATCGGCGCGAAGATCGACGTCTCGATCCTGACGACGCTGAACGTGATGAAGCTCGGCGTGAAGCGGGTCATCGCCAAAGCCACGAGCGAGGAGCAGGGCGAAGTCCTCACGAGGCTCGGCGCGGAAGTGATCTACCCCGAGCGCGACATGGCCCTGCGCACCGCCGGAAAGCTGGCCTCCCCGCACATTTTGGAATACATCAGCCTGTCCGACAAGGTGGACATCATGGAGCTGACGCTGACGCCCCGTGTGGACGGGAGGACGGTGCTCGAGCTGAACGTCCGCCAGAAATGGGGTCTCAACATCATCGCCGTCCGCCACGGCGGGGAGGTGAACATCTCGATCTCCCCCCAGACCAAGGTCTCCGCCAACGACACCCTCGCCGTCGTGGGAAAGACGGAGGATATCGAACGGTTCGAAGCATACCTGCACGGGAAGGACTGACGCGCATATGCTCCGCATTTGCGGATTTTAGATCCCAACTCCATAGGATTCGGCTTTCGCCAAAAGCCCGAAGGGTCATTCCTGACCCTTCGGCGGAGGATGTGCAAATGCTCCGCATTTGCGGATTGGATTAACCCTCTTCGAGGGAGGAAGGAAAGAAACGCTACGCGTTTCTGATTTTATGGCCTTGCGCAGGCCGGGCGCCGGGAGGGATACCATCTCAGGCCGAAGGTACCCCTCCCGGGGGTCCCCCTTGGCCATATGGCATAACCTAACCACTCGTCCTTGCATCGAAAGCTCGATTGTACATCCCAATCCTCGCGCGGACTATGCTCGTTTAGCTGAAACATGCGAAGAACTCCGTCTGACGCCGAAGTTCTTCGGTTTGCTCTGCCGAGGGCGTCGCAAACAGCGATCGAAACGCGCATGGAAAAGGAGACTGCAT
>SVQK01000102.1 GCA_015065385.1 Oscillospiraceae bacterium
AAACGCCGACGCGAAGAACGTCGTCGAATTCGACACCACGGCTGTCCGCTTCATCACCATTCACTCCTCCAAGAGAGCGACCGAATGGGGCAACTCCCTGTACGAGATCGTGGTGAGCGGCGAAGGCGACGCGACGGCGGACGAGATCCTCGACGCGAAGGCCATGGCTCCGAACACCTTCGACTTCGGCGTGGTCGCTGCCATCGCGGCTGTGATCTCCCTCGGCGGGTTCGCTGTTTCGAAGAAGAGACACTGAGCATCATTCGGTATTCGGACGGAAAACGTTCCGATGAATAACTGAATCAGAACGCCGACGGGCAGCATACGGGTTTTCCGCATGTTTGTTCGTCGGTGTTTTTTGTCTTCTTCGCGGAATCTCTGGCTTTTTTCCTCCGGATCGTGTATAATGGAAAATGCGGAAATTTCAAAGAATCGCAGCGGAAAGAGGGAAGACAATGGAAAAACAAGGCAAACGGCGTAAAAGCCCGTGGAGGCTTTTGGAAATCATCACAGGGCTGTTTCTCTGTGCGGCGCTCGCGTCCTGTTCGGGCGGGAATCGAGCGGATGATCCTGTGCCTCCGGTCGAGACAGCCGGATTGACGGAACAGGCGGAATCGGACGAAGTCCCGGATCCGGTTCCTGAGGCGGACGATCCGACGCCCGAGCCCGAAGCGGAAGAGACGGAGATCCAGGAGGATAACATGGAAAAAGACATCGCGGACGGCTTTATCCCCGTCATCCGGCTTGCGGTCTGCTCGGATACGCACATCACCGACACAACAAACGAACGGGCCGTGCGGCTCGGCAAGCTCTTCGATTCTGCCTACCGTTACTCGGACGCGCATCCGACGTATCAGAAGCTTGACGCGGTGATGATGGCGGGCGATATCACGAACACCGGCTGGGAAGCGGAATACAAAGCTCTGAAAGCCATTGTCGCCGCCCATATCCGGCAAGAGACACAGCTCATCACCACTATGGGCAACCACGAGTGGATCGGAGGCGGCCCGGACGTATATCTCGACTGCATGAGCGATACGCTCGATCCGCATGTGGTCATCAACGGATTCCACATCATCGGCGTCTCCCCGCGGAACACGAACGACTACCCCGCCGCGCAGATCCGCTGGCTGAAAAACGAGCTGAAAACCGCCGCCGAGGACGCGCCCGGAATGCCGATCTTTACCTTCCAGCACCACCACATCAAAGATACGGTCTATGTCAGCCGCTCCTGGTACACCCCCGACTACACCGTGCTCCGCAGAGCGCTCGGCGCGTATCCTCAGGTGATCGATTTCTCCGGGGATTCCCACGGGCCGATGAACAACCCCCTGTCGATCTGGCAGGAGGAGTGTACCTTCCTCAACACGGGGACGCTGTATTATTTCGAGATGGAACGCGGCATGACCGGCGGGACGCTTCCTCCCGGAAAAGAGAACGCCGCGCAGTATTACATCGTCGAAGCGGACGCGAAGGGGCGGGTGCTCATCCAGCCCTACAACATCCTGACGGACGACTTCTTCAAAACGCCGTCGAACACCGACGATCCGAACGAACAGCTCCGGTATTGGATCGAGAAGCCCTCCGATCCTTCGACCTTCCTCTATACCCCCGCCCGAGGAGAGGGCGCGTCGGCTCCGTTCTTCCCAGAAGGCAGCGCAATCACCCTGAGCGATCTGAAAGACAGCTCCGTCACCGTCACCGTTCCGCAGGCGAAGGACGACCAGTGCATCTACAGTTACCGGCTTGTCGCGCAGACGGAGGGACGAAGCAAGGAGGTAAAGTATTTTTCCGAATACTACTTCGAGCCGATGCCGGAAACGGTGTCGTGTACCGTCAAAGGGCTCCGCGACGGCTCGTCCTATACCGTATCGGTCTACCCGGTCAACGCGTGGGGCGTGGAGGGCGAGCCCATCACCGCGGCATTTGAAACGCCTGTCAGCGAAGCGGCCGACTATGAACCGAATCCCACCCGGTTCGCCGGAACCTTCACCGATTTTGAGAACTACAAGCGTCCGAGAAGATCCGAGGAGAACGGCGTTTTCAGCGGCACGGCGGACGGCGACTATTTCACGGGCGAATGGGACGGACCGGCTTCCTACGGGGACACGCTGTTCAATATTGCGAGGGAACAGGGATTTGAAGGCTCGAAGGCCGGATCCGTGAAGCTGAACGCAAGCAGTCACGGAAACCGCGCCCTCTACCTGTATGCCGACGCGGTGAACCGGAACGCGCAGGATTTTGAAAGTACCCGCTATCTGCGCGTCTGGGTGGATTTCACCGGGATCGACTTCCGGAAGGCCAGCTTCGGTGCCGTGAACAAGTACGACGAGCTATACACCACGGACGATATCGACGGGCGCACAGACCTGCCGTTCTACTGCCTGCCGGAGGGAGCGGACAGCTGGAAGACCATGTACCACGGCACGGACGGATGCTTCGGCGCGGCGCAGGATTCCTCCGTCAGAAATTTCAAGGGCTGGATGGCGTTCCCGACGTCGAATTTCGCTTACCGCGGCGGATCGGGCGACCGGTTCGAAGGAAACACGGTCAAGGCGGTCTATATGTACTTTGACTTCTCCTCGGATGACATGCTCGGCAAAGCGTTCTATCTCGACGAAATCGCGTTTGTGGACGACTATAAAGTATTTGACGAGGCTCAGCAGTAAATCCTGAATTCTCCCCGTCGAAAAAGCCTCCCGCGGATCGGATCGTTTCCCGGTTCCGGGAGGCTTGTCCTGTACACCTTTCGTGGAACAAAACGTCCGCCGCGAGGGGGGAACCGTTGCGGACGGTGCCGGATTCCCGCGGGGGGCAAAAAAGTTGCCACAAAATTGACAATGACAGTTTGATTGGCAATCCGGTATTCCCGCTTGTTTTTCCCGCCGAGGTGTGGTACACTGATGTAAACAGAACTGCAAAAGGACGAGCGGCGTCATGTTTCAGAACCGGATCAACGAGCTTTTTCAAACTGTGGGGGTGTCTTCCGCCGAAATTGCCCGGGCGGCGGGGTGCGATCCCTCCAACATCAGCCGGATGCGCAGCGGAGCCCGGATCCCTCCGAAGGACGGACGCGCGGCAAAACGGCTGTCGGAGGCTGTGATTCGCTGCGCTGCGGAGCGAGGACGGATCGGCAGTCTCCGCGCCCTTACCGGTTGTTCCCGCGACACAGAACCGGAGGAACTGAACGGGAAGCTCATGGACTGGCTCTATGCGGACAGCGGCGCGAAACCGGCAAAGTCCTCCGGCCAGACGGACAGCGTCCGATTCCGCTCGTTTGGGGGGAAGTTCAGCGCGCTCATGGAGCTGGCGGGCCTCTCGAATGTGCGGGCCGGACGCCTGCTCAATCTGGACGCCTCCTATATCAGCCGGTTCCGCAACGGTCTGCGGCGCCCGGACCGGAATTCGAAGATCGCCGACTCCATCTGCGAAGTCATGCTCGTCCGGATCCGGGAGCAGAACGGACTGGACGCGCTCGCGCAGCGGATGAAGACGGATCTGCCCTCGGACGGGGAGGAGGCTGCCGAACGGCTCAGAGCATGGCTGTTCGATTTGGACAGAGCCGACGAGAGCCCGCTGATCGAGGAACTTGTCGATAATATCGACTCCTTCTCCATCGATCCGGACACCGTGCTCCCGCCCGATCCGCCCTCCCTCCCGGATCAAGCGGAGGGGGAGACGGTCGAGTTCGGAAAGGAAGGCCTGCGGTCCGCGGTGCTCCGGTTCCTCGGCGCGGTGCTCCAAAAGGGCGGGGAAGAGATGCGCCTGTACTCCGACGAGCCGATGGACTGGCTGGTGGACGATCCCGCGTTCCGGCGTCAGTGGGCGGCGCTCATGCTGGCGTGCGTGAAGCGGGGCGTGCGGATTCGGATCATCCACAACGTGGACCGGAACCTGACCGAGATGGTGGCCGCCATCAAGAGCTGGATGCCCCTCTATATGTCCGGCCTTGTGGAGTCGTTCTACTGCCGGAAGCAGCGGGACAGCCGCTTTACCCACACGATCTTCCTCTGTCCGGGGGTGGCCTGCGTCGAAGCGGCCAACGTAGCCGGGAAGGAGCTGTCGAACATCTACCGCTTTCACACGGATCCGGCTCTTCTCGCTCGGTATGCCGAAGCGTATGCCGGACTTGCGGAGGAGGCGAAACCCCTTGTGAGGATCGCGGTCGGATCGGAAGACGGGGCGGCGTCCGCGTCCGGAGGTTTGACGCAGCTCGGCACGGTTCTGTCCCTCGAGACAATGCCGGAGGAGACCCTGCTCTCCCTTCTCGACCGGTGCGGCGTCGGCGCGGACGATCCCCGCAGGGCGGAGGTCCGGTCGGCATGGTCAAGACGCCGCGCGCTTTTCGAAACGGCCCTGTCCGCCGGCGGAGTCTGGGAGTGCGTTCCGCTTGCCCCGCTGGCGAAAGACGGATCCTTTGCCGCTCCGGTCCTTGCGGATCTGCCCGGCATGGAGCTTGCCTATTCGCCGGAGGAATACACCGCCCATGTCCGCTCCGTCCTCGATCTTTTGGAATCGCGGCGGAATTACCGCTTTGTCCCCCTTCCCGAGCCTCCCTTTGCCCGTACGCGGATCGTCCTCACCGATTCTTCCGCGTCCGTCACCCGCCTGAAACCGCCCTGCGTCACCTTCGTCATCACGCATCCCGCCATCTGCTCCACCTTCGCCGCCTATGCCGACCGCCTGAAGAGCACGGACTCCGGCGGAGCGAGCGCGCGGGAACGGCTGAAGGAGTTCTGCAAATAAAAAAAGAAGGGATCGTCCAACCTCTCCCGCATATCCGAGAGAGCGGAACGATCCCTTCTTGTGTGCTTTATACTATTCTCAGTCTAAAAAGCTAAACTTCATGGGTTTTGATCGCTCCATGTAGAAGGCGAACGGCCTCTGCCGTGAGCTCGCGTGCGATAACTCTGATAAGGTTGGATGACTATATTGGTGTGCCGAAGCCTCAGCTTC
>SVQK01000103.1 GCA_015065385.1 Oscillospiraceae bacterium
GGCGGCGCCCCGGTAGTCGTCCCCCGAGAACATATCGGGATAGGACTTCATGTCGAGCGTGCCCCTGATGGAATCGGCCATTTCGGAGGAAATCAGGCCGATGTTGCATTCCGCGTCCGGTTCGTACCAGAGCTCTTCGTCGGTGAAATACATGACCAGCGTGCCGTCGATGATCTTGGCTGGCTGGGAGAGCTCCAGTCTTGTGATGGTGGTGATTTCCACGTTTTCCGTGGGCGCGGTCGGCTCCTCCGCCGGTTCTTCTTCCGCGGCGGGCTCTTCCTCTTCCGGCGTTTTCCCGATGACTTCGGGCGCGCTGAGTTCGGTTTGTTCGGCCTGAGCCGGAGCATCGTCGGCGGGTTCGTCGCCGGAGTTGCTGTCTGAACAGGAGACAACGCTCAGAGCAAGCAGCAGAGACAGGACGATCAGTGAGAATTTCTTCATGTCGGACAGCTCCTTTGTGATTTTTGGGATGATGGACGTGTTTATTGTACCATAACCGCGGCTCGATTGATAGTGTTTTTTATGAACTTTTTTTCGCCGCCGTTCAAGGGCGGGAGCCGCATCCGGAAAAGAAAACGCGCGGAAAAAGCGTAACCGCGCGTCGAAATCTTCCCCCACCCCATTGACAAAACGGGCGCGCTCTGTTATAATATTCCCGTTAAATCCATCCGGAAAAGGAGAACTATCGTCATGAAGAGAATCCGTACCCTCACCAACCGTACCCTGAAAGCCAGCGCGAAGAACGGCGGCTGCGGCGAATGCCAGACCTCCTGCCAGTCCGCGTGCAAGACATCCTGCGGCGTTGCCAACCAGAAGTGCGAGAACAAGAACAACAAATAAGCTGTCTTGCTTTCCGATAAAAACCGCTTGCCTCAGGACCGGCAGGCGGATTTTATTTGTGAGCCCGGATCCCATCCGGAAAGAACGGCGGACAGGAGTCAGACCATGATCCATCGCTATGAACTGAACGGCTGCCATATCGTGCTGGACGTCTGCAGCGGCAGCGTCCATGTCGTGGATGAGGTAGCCTATGAAATGATCGGGCTGTACGAGACGTGCGGTCCGGAGGAAACCGTCGCCCTGACCCTCGAGAAGTTCCCGGAGCTGACGGAGGAGGAGGCGCGGGACTGCCTTTCCGATATCGAAGAGCTGAAAGCGGAGGGAACGCTCTATTCCGAGGACGAATACAAGGACCGTTCCTTCGATTTCAAGGCGCGCTATACAAACGTAAAAGCACTCTGCCTTCACGTCGCGCATACCTGCAACCTGAACTGCGAATACTGTTTCGCGGCGCAGGGGCGGTTCCACGGGGAAGAAGCGCTCATGTCCTTTGAGACGGGAAAAGCCGCGCTCGACTTTCTTGTGAAGAACTCCGGACGCCACGTCAATCTCGAGGTGGATTTCTTCGGCGGAGAACCTCTCGTGAACTTCGGCGTGGTGAAACAGCTTGTGGAATACGCCCGCTCCATCGAAAAGGACGCCGGAAAGAACTTCCGCTTTACCCTCACCACAAACGGCGTGAACATCGACGACGACGTGATCGATTTCTGCAACCGGGAATGTCACAACGTGGTGCTCTCCCTCGACGGACGCAAGGAGATCCACGACGCCTCCCGGAAGGACCGGGCCGGAAACGGCTCCTACGACCGGATCGTGCCGAAATTCAAAAAGCTCGTCGAAGCGCGCGGCGGGACCGGCTACTACATGCGCGGCACCTTTACCCACCGCAACCCCGATTTCACAAAGGACGTCTTCCACATGGCGGATCTGGGATTCACGGAGCTCTCCATGGAGCCCGTGGTCTCCCCGCCCGGAACGCCGTGGGCATTGACCGACGAGGATCTCCCCGTCATTCTCGAGCAGTACGAGATCCTTGCGAAGGAAATGCTGAAACGGAAACAGGAAGGGCGTCCCTTTACCTTCTATCATTATATGCTCGATCTCAACCATGGGCCGTGCATCTACAAGAGAATCGCGGGATGCGGCTCCGGAACGGAATACTTCGCCGTAACGCCCTCGGGCGACCTCTATCCCTGCCACCAGTTCGTAGGAGATGAAAAGTACCGGATGGGCAATGTATGGGACGGCGTGACGAATACGGAACTGCGTGACGAATTCAAGCTCTGCAACGTGTACGCGCGGCCCGAATGCGCCGACTGCTGGGCAAGATTCTACTGCTCCGGAGGATGCGCGGCCAATGCCTATCACGCGACCGGCTCCATCCGCGGCGTTTACGAATACGGCTGCGAGCTGTTCCGGAAGCGGATCGAATGCGCGATCATGCTCAAGGCAATGGAAGCCGAGCTCGGTCTGGATGCGGATATGGGCGAGGCCTGCGAAGGGGACTGCGGAGCCTGTCTCGACGAGGCGAATATGACATGAATTTCCGCCGCAAATACATCGGCGACCGCGCCTTTTACCGGATGCTCTTCATCCTTGTCCTTCCCCTCATCATTCAGCAGGGCATCACCAATTTTGTGTCGCTGCTCGACAATCTGATGGTCGGAGGCCTCGGGACGCTGCCCATGAGCGCGGTTTCCATTGTAAACCAGCTGATATTCGTCTTTAATCTGGCGATTTTCGGCGGTCTTTCCGGCGCTTCGATCTTCGGGACGCAGTTCTTCGGACTGCGAGACTGGCAGGGCATGCGGGACACCTTCCGGGTCAAGCTGGTGTTCTCCGTCGTCGTGTCCGCCGCGGCCGTGACGGTCTTCCTTTTGTTCGGAGACAGCCTGATGATGCTCTTTCTGAAAGGGGAGACCAACACGCCGGAGGAGATTGCCCGGACCGTCGCCGAAGCCCGTTCCTATCTCAGCGTCGCGGTGATAGGCCTTCTGCCATTCGCTCTGGTGCAGACGTACGCCGGGACCATGCGCGAAACCGGAGAGACGGTCGGACCGATGACGGCGGGCCTGATCGCCATTTTCGTGAACCTGATTTTCAACTACCTCCTGATCTACGGCAAATTCGGCTTTCCGGAAATGGGCGTGAAGGGCGCGGCGGTTGCGACGGTGCTGTCCCGGCTGGTGGAAACGGCTTATGTGGTCGCTCAATGCCATCGCAGGCACAAATGGTTCCGCTTCATTGAAGGCGTCTACCGCCGTTTCCGGATCCCAGCGGCTCTGGTGAAGCGGATTGCCGTCACCGGTACGCCGCTGCTTGTCAACGAGATCCTGTGGTCCCTCGGGATGACTTTCATCAACCGGAACTACTCCCTGCGCGGCATTACGGTCATCGCGGCCACGAATATCGCGGGCACCGTCTGGAATCTCTTCTGCGTCATCATGTTCGCCATGGGTTCCGCAGTGTCCATTCTGGTCGGTCAGCGGCTCGGAGCGGGCGACCGGGAAGGCGCGATCGACGTCAACAACAAGCTGATCTTCTTCACCATTGTCTCCCATGTGGCGGTCGGAGGACTCCTCGTAGCAGCCGCGCCGTTCATTCCGCGCCTGTACAACGTGGAGCCGGAGGTCCGGGCGATGGCCTCGTCGTTCCTCATGATCGCGGGAGCCGCCGCGCCGATTCACGCGTTCATCCATGTGATTTACTTTGCCATCCGGTCCGGCGGAAAAACCTTCGTGACGTTTCTGTTTGATTCCGTCTACACATGGGTCGTGCCCGCGTCCCTGTCCTTCATCCTCTGCCGGTTCACCGGACTGGGGATCGTCCCGATCTACTTTGCCGTTCAGTTCATCGACGTGGTAAAGCTCTTCATCGGAGTCCCGCTTCTGCGCTCCGGCTTTTGGGCGAACCGGATCGTGGAAGTATCGAAACCCGAAGACGAAGGGGAGGATCCGGCATGAAGCTCTCTGCCAAAATGGGGCGCGGCGGAGTCATGACGCTGTGCCCGCCTCTTTCCCGGACGCCGGTTTTCACGGTGACGGAGGAAAAGGGCGGCGCGGTCTGCCATGTGCGTGCGAAGGACGGATCGTATCTCGCCTCGCTCGAGCGGGACACTGCTATCCGCGGCTCGCTGATCTTCAATGTTTACAAGGGCAGTGTCCGCGTGGGAACCGTCGCGGCGGCAGAGAGGGTCTCGAAGGATCCGGACGCCCTGCCCGTGCTTTCCTTTTCGTGGGGAAAGCGGGAGTTCGACGGACATATCCTCACCGCTCCGATCTGGGAATCGGACGCAAGAAGGCGGAGGGAGCTGGCGGAAATCCGGAAGACGCTCCGCGGTTTTGTCCTCCGGCTGACAAAGGGGATCTCTCAGGGGGACGCATGCGACGCGGTTCTCGCCCTGAGCGCCGTCATGATCTGGGACCGCGTTCGAAAACGGCAGGGAGGAGGATCGCTTTGACGCTTATCATCGGCAGACGGCTGACCGGATCCTCGTCCTACCGGGTGACGGAAGGATGGGCGGGGCGCCTCGCCTATATCGCGCAATACGAGGAGGAGGGCACGGTTTTCCACGTCCGGGACGGGGGAGGCGTTTACCTCGCAACCCTCGAGCGCGCGCACGTCAACGAGCACCGTCTCGCGGGCTTCAATGTCTACAAGGATACGAGACTGGCCGGAGAGATGCTGGCTTTTCCGGACCGCACCTGGTCGAAGGACTGGCTGGATCCGACCCTTTATGTGCTGTACCGGCACTGGCATGTGTCCCACGGGTGGATCACCGGGGAGAACCGGGTGACAGCCGCCACGGTCGCCCAATCCCCGATCGGAAAGAAGCTGACGGTCCACGACCCCGCCGACGCTCTGGACGCCCTTCTTTCCGTCCTCGCGCTGTTTCTCTACCGCGACTGGTTCGGCAAGGAACATTTCTGACGATTCCGAATGAAAGACGATGGAGGATTCCATGAAACTGATTTTCAAGCAGCGGTTCATGACATGGCTGGATTCCTACGATATTTACGACGAGGCGGGGAATACGGTCTATACGGTCGAGAGCGAGATGGCATGGTCGAAGCTCATGCATGTGCGCGGGGCGAACGGGGGATATCTGGCCTCGGTCAAGCAGAAGTTCTGGGCGTTCCGTTCGACTTTTGAGATCTATATCGGCCCCGAATTCGCCGGAAGGATCCGCCGTACCGGTCCCGTTTTCCTGCCGCACTACGACATCGACTTCCGCGGATGGCAGGCGGACGGTGATTTCATGGGGTTTGATTACACCATCTCCGACGCCGCGGGAAACCTTGTCGCCACCGTATCAAAGGAGCTCTTCAAGCTGACGGATACTTACATCATCGACGTTGCAAATCCGGACGATTCCCTCTACGCGCTGCTGCTGGTCCTCTCCATCGACGCGGAAAAGGCGAGCAGTTCCTGATTCCGCGTCGATATCCCGGCGAAGCACTACCGCCGCGCCGACCTCAAATCCATCAAAACCGCATTTCCGGAGCCTTCCACGGGCTCCGTTTTCGATTTTTTGCAGCAAAGTCTGGTGACAGCACGGATGAGTGCGCTTACCAACGGTAGAGACTGTATATCTTGCGAATCCCGTCCCTCAGGATTTTCGCATCTCCGCTTCGATCTCCTCGATCGTCCGCGGAACCTTCACGCCGAGGTTTTCGCATCCGTCCGGCGTCACGAGGCAGTTGTCCTCGAGCCGGAACCCGATGCCCCATTCTTCGCAGTACACGCCGATATCCACGCAGAACACCATCCCCGGCGCGACTTTTTCCGGGCGGATCACGATGTCGTGCGTGTCGAATCCGACGTGATGGGAACCGCCGTGCCACATGAGCTTACCGATGTTCTCGAACTTATCCACAAGCCCGTACTCATGGAGATACCCGTAGCAGAACCGCTTCGCCTCCCTGTCTACTTCCTCCATGAGGTATCCCGGTCTGATGATCCCGAAGAGGTGCTGGGAGGTGGCGTAAACGGCTTCGTAAAGTTTGCGCTGGCGCTCGTTGAATCTTCCGTTCAGCGGGAATCCGCGGGAGATGTCGCAGCCCACGAAATCATAGCAGGCGCCGACGTCGCAGAGAACCATGTCCCCGTCGTGCGCCGTTCCCTGATAAGCGTAATAATGGATGCAGAAATTGTTCCGACCGGCGGAAATGATGGACGGGAAGGCGGGCTCGAGACAACCGTTTTTCACAAGGGCGTTGTCGTAGAGCATCTTGATTTCGTATTCCTTCATGCCGTCCTTTACGCCGCGCATCATGGCCCGGATCCCGTCTCCGGTGATCCGCACCGCCTCCCGCATGGCTTCGATTTCGCAGTCCTCCTTGACGGTTCTCAGCCCCGCGAGGATCGGACGGCTGTTTTCGATCCCGAGCCACGGGAACTGCTCCCGGATGGCATCGGCAAATCGGTGCGCCTCGGTGTGATCCCGCAGATCGCGCGTCTCGTCGATATCCAGATAGACCGTCTTCACATCGTTGAGCGCGGCGGCGAAAAACGGTTCGAAATCAGCCGTGTATCCGATCTCTTCGACGCCGGACAGGGAGACCGCTTCGTCCGCTTTGGTCCTTCTGCCCGTCCATCTCTCCTTCAAAAGATCCGCCGGGAGCAGAAAGAGCTTTTCCTTCGTTCCGCTCCCGTCCTTTTTGACGGCGAGGATCAGACCGGCGTCCCGCGCGATCCCGGTCAGATAGACAAAGTTCCGGTCGGAGAAAAAGGGATAATCCTCGTCCGCCCGTTTCCGCGGCGCGAATCCGGAGAAAAAGAGGGCAAGGGATCCCTCGGGCAGCTTCTCCGCCAGCTTTTTGCGATTGTTCCTGTAAAATTCAGCCTTCATGTGTAGTCCTTTCCCGTGTCGTTCATGAATTTGTTCCGGTTTTCCATTATATCACCGGACGGGGGATTTGTAAAGACCGGCAGGTCATTTCGAACGGGTCGGATCCGCTTTTCCATGTGCGTATCGTCGGTGTAGAGATACCCGTGCTTTTGGTAGAATGCCCTCGATTCGAACCAGATTTCCGGATCCCCGCCGAGATGCACCCGGATCGTCGTCTTTCCCGCGGCCCGGATCGCCTCCTCCGCCGTATGGAGAAGGGCTGTCCCGATCCCCTGACGCTTGAGGGCCGCCTTTACGAAGAACCGGTGAAGGAAAACCTCCTCCGTTCCCGCAACGGACCGGTATCCGACGCATCCGACCACGCGCTCCCGTTCCGTCCTGTCTTTGCGGAGCGCAAGCCAGAAACCGTCCCCCGTGTCGAGATAATTGCTCCGCACATCCAAAAGATCCTCTCTGAGCGTGGGAATCAGCCCCAGCGCGTCCTTGGCTTCGAGCGTCATGAAAATCATGTCGTCCCGGTACCGTTCCTCATATGGTATGATGCACATCTTCACGCCTCCTTTTCCTGCGATTTCCGAAAAAAACAATTGCATCCGCCCCGGGTTTGTGTTATACTGAATCCAACCATCACAACGACTGAAACGGAATTCTGTTCCATGAAAAAACTGCTTGTCATCGACGGAAACAGCATTGTCAACCGCGCCTTTTTCGGGATCCGGCCCCTTTCCACAAAGGACGGCCTGCCCACGAACGCCGTTTTCGGATTTCTCTCCATCCTGAAAAAGCATCTTGACGTGCTGGATCCGGACTACCGCGTCTGCGCCTTCGACGTCCATCAGCCGACCTTCCGCCACGAGGCCTATTCCGAATACAAGGGCAACCGGAAGGGTATGCCGGACGAGCTCAGAGCTCAGATGCCCTATGCAAAGCGCGCCGCGGAAAGCCTCGGATTTCTGATTCTTGAATGTCCCGGATGGGAGGCGGACGACGTCATCGGCACCGTAGCGAAGCTGGATGACGACCGAGGCGATCTTCTGACCTATATCCTTACGGGAGACCGCGATTCTCTCCAGCTCATCACCCCGACCACGACCGTCCTTCTGGCGAAAACGAAAGAGGACGTCGCCTTTACGCCCGAAGTTTTTAAGGAAACCTACGGCGTCACGCCCGCGCAGTTTGTGGACGTGAAAGCGCTCATGGGGGATTCCTCGGACAATATCCCCGGAGTGGCGGGCATCGGCGAGAAGACCGCGCTCAAGCTCATTGCCGAGAAGGGATCTCTTGACGCGCTCTATTCCGAAGGGGGATTTGCCGGTCAGACTCCCGGTATCGTGAAGAAGCTCGAAGCCGGGCGGGACAGCGCGTATCTCTCCCGTGAACTCAGCGAGATCCGCCGCGACGCCCCCGTCGGAGATCCGGGCAATCTGTGGCGCGAACGACCCGTGGATCCCGACGCGTTTCTCTCCCTCTGCCGTGAGCTGGAGTTTGCTGAAATGCCCAAGCGGTTTGGCATCACAGCGTCGGAAAAGAAAGCGGAACCCGTCCTCACGGAGCTATCAGCGGAGGAGGTGACCGGGTTTGCGGACATTCCCTCCGACGTCCCCGCCGCATTTGCGTGGAACGGGGAAGTTGCCGCCGTCTGTCAGGCCGAGGGGACCGTGCTTCTGATCCGCTCTCCCTCCGTCGGCGAAGTGACGGATTTTATCCGCCGTGTTCCGATCCTCTGCCACGACTTCAAATCCCTGCTCCGGACGCTCTGCATCCCCGGCGACGGGATCCGGTGCGCGTTCGACACCATGCTTGCGGCGTATCTTCTGAATCCCGGGAAGAGCCGCTATCTGCTCCCGGATCTTGCGGCGGAGTACGGACTGCCCGTCCCGGATTCACCGGGAAAAGAAGCTGCCGCCATCTGCGCCCTGTCCTCCGCGATGGGGAACGCCCTCCGCGAGACCGGGGAAGAGAAGCTGCTTCATGAGATCGAGATCCCCCTGTCCGCCGTGCTCGCCGAGATGGAGGAGACCGGCTTCCGCATCGATCCGGACGGGATCCGCTCCTATGCCGCGCAGCTGCTGACCGAGGAGCGAGCGCTTGCCGAATCCGTGTGGCTCAAGGCTGGACACGAATTCAACATCAACTCCCCGAAACAGTTGGGCGAGGTCCTCTTCGACGAGCTCGGACTGCCCGCGGGACGGAAGACGAAAACCGGATGGTCCACCGACGCCGAAACGCTCGAGGATCTGAGACCCTATCACACCATCATCGACGACATTCTCACCTACCGGCAGGTATCCAAGCTCCGGGGAACCTACGGCGAACCGCTCGCGGCGCAGGCGGATGAAAACAACCGCATCCACACCCGCCTGAATCAGACCGGAACCGCCACGGGACGCCTCGCGTCGAGCGATCCGAATTTGCAGAACATACCGGTCCGCGGCGAGCTGGGCAGGGAACTGCGCCGGTTCTTTATCGCAGACGAAGGCTGTGTTCTGGTGGACGCGGACTACTCCCAGATCGAGCTGCGCGTGCTGTCCGCTCTGGCGGAGGACAAAAACATGAAGCGCGCCTTCGTCAAAGGCGAGGATATCCATACCGCCGTCGCATCCGAGGTCTTTCATGTGGATCCGGACGACGTGACCCCGGATCTCCGCCGGCGCGCAAAAGCCGTCAACTTCGGCATCGTCTACGGGATCGGCGATTTCTCCCTCGCCAAAGATCTCGGCATCACCCGCAAACAGGCAAAGCAGTATATCGAGAACTACCTCGCCACCTTCTCCGGCGTAAGCGCCTATCTCGACCGGACCGTGGAGGAGGCGAAGAAAAACGGCTACACCACCACGCTCTTCGGAAGACGCCGGAATATCCCGGAGCTCAAGTCCTCCAACCGGAATCTGCGGAACTTCGGCGAACGCGTCGCCATGAACAGCCCCATTCAGGGAACCGCCGCCGATATCATCAAGATCGCCATGATCCGCGTGAACCGTGCCCTGAAGGAAGCGGGACTTGACGCGCGCCTCATCATGCAGGTCCACGACGAGCTGATCCTCGAGGCGAAGGAAGACTGCGCAGAGGCAGCCGGAGAGCTTCTCGTGCGGGAGATGGAGGCAGCCGTGACCCTGTCCGTTCCGCTCACCGCGGACTGCGGCATGGGCAAAACATGGCTCGACGCCAAATAATCCGGCGTTTCAGCATCAGACAAGTCAATAAAGCGCACAACTGCCGATCGGTTTCAGCTGTGCGCTTTTTCCGTGGGTTCAGAGTCCGGTTGGGTCCGTCAGATCCGGACGACGTATCCTTCCTTGCGAGGCGCGGCTTCTCTCTTGCCCTCCGGCTTGCCGTAGCCGAGGATCACGTTCCCGATCCCGCGGCAGGTTTCCGGAATGCCCCATTTCTTCATGAGCGCCTTTCCTTCCTCGGAATCGAACACCTCCGCCGCACGCCAGATGTAGCAGGAATCTACGCCGACTGCCTCCGCCGCGTTCATCAGATTCCCGATCACCAGATTTCCGTCCGCGACATAGGTCGGAATGGAGCTGTCCGCGAAGACCACAAGCACCGTGGGCGCGCCGTAGAAGGGATGCCCCTTTTCGTTGCCCATGACTTTGCCGTTGAGCCGTTCCAGCTCCGCGTAATCCTCCGGATTCTGCACAACGGCGATGACCGGAGACTGTCTCCCCATGCCCGTCGCCGCGTAGGTGCCCGCCTCGAGGATCACCGCAAGCTCCTCTTCCTTCACCTGCTCGTCCCGATAGGCCCGGCAAGCTCTTCTGCTTTTCATTACCTCAATCGCTGTGTTCATGTTTCTTCTCCTTTTTCTTTATGATGGTTATGGATTACCGATGAAGCGAAGCCCCACGGATGTCAGCGTCATTCTCCCGGCTGAATGATCCGGTGTTCCCGGTTTCTCAGGACGGCGATCAGCTCTTGTATGGAGGAGACGGGATGATCCAGCTCGATCCCGGAAAGCGCGGTCGCGCTTGTCGAGTGACAGTCAGATCCGCCCGTCTCGATCAGATCGTAGGCGCGGGCGTAGTGAAGCGCCATTCTGTTGATGAATTCTCCCTTCGGCGCGTTCATCACCTCGACCGCGTCCACATGACGGGGCAGGAGTCGGATATAGGGAATGTACCTCGCTTCGAAGAACGGATGCGCGTGGCTGACAAACGCTCCCGCTCCTCGAACCAGATTGAGATAGTCCACAATATCCAGCCCGACGATTTCCGGACGCTCTTCCAGCCAGTCGTTGTCCAGTCCGAACGTCAGAAAATCGTTTCCGTGAAAGGAATGCTCCCACCCGTAGAAAACGGTCAGCCCGATTTCGTCCCCCCGCGCTTTGGCCTTTTCATATCCCGTTTTGAACGCCGCCAGCCAGTCCTTCCACGGCAGACTTCGGTCCGGCTTGGTGTTTCCCGTGAAAAAGTGATCCGTGACGACGATGCCCGCGTATCCCTTTTCCTTGTAGAAATCCGCCATCTCCGCTCCGGGACTGTGGCCGCACGCGCTCCCCTCCGCGGTATGGACGTGAAGATCGTATCGATAGGTCATGCCGCTCCTCCTCTCATTCCGCGCGGGTGATGGCCCGGATGATCCGCTCGTCCGCCACCCGGTTGTCCGCGTCCGTCACCCGGGCAAAGCCGCGATAGCTCCAGACCGCACGCCCGATCCCGTGTGCGATACAGATATCCGCTACGTCGTTCAGCCATCGCGCGGCGGAGTCGTCGTCCGCGTTGGCGATCACGCCGTATTCTCCGAGATAGAGCGGCTTTCCGGTCTTCTCGATGAAGTCGAACGCCGGACGCATGACCGCCTCGAGATACGATTTGTCCACGATTCCGCCCCGTTCCATATGTTCCGGAATCCAGTCGCCGTAGTACGCCCGGTGATCGTCGAACGCGAACGGATAACGCACCGGCGTCGGATAAGCCGCGTTCTTCGGATTCCACGACGCCCGCTGATGGGTGAAGAGAAAGGGCTCGTACATGTGGAAGGTGTACAGGATGTGGGGATCGTCTGAAATCATCAGATTTTTCAGCTCTCCGACGGAGTTCCAGCGGTTCGGCCCGACGATGATCCGACGCTCGGGCGAAACCCTGTGAATGACCTCCGCCGCTTCCTGCCAGAGCGCGTTCCACGGATCCGAGTTCTCCCACACGAGCTCGTTGAGCAACTCGAAGCGCAGATTGTCCCCCTCGTCCCGGTACCGCTCCGCAAAGAATTTCCAGATGGCGAGAAACCGCTCCTGACTTCTCCTGTTGGTGAAGAGGTCGTTTTTCTCCCCGTTCCCAAAGAAAAATCCCGGCGCGTGATGCAGATCCAGCACCAGATTGAGCGCGGCTCCCTTCGCCCAGCGGATCGCGCTGTCGATGTAGTAAAGCCCGTCTTCCCGGTATTCGCCCGGCCTGTCGTCGTCCTCAAAGAGAAAGTAGTCCACCGGGAGCCGCACATGATCGCAGCCCCAGTCCTTCATTCTACGGAAATCCGGTTCCGTGATATAGGTGTCGAAGTGTTCCGGGCCTTTCTTCCCGTACTGGGAGATCCAGTGCCCGAGATTGCAGCCGGACATGAAGCCGGTCAGTTTCATCCTGTCCTCCTCCTTTCTTCCCTGAAAAACGCGGGGATTTGTTCATTCCCCATACTCAAGATCGATCCTCTTCGTATATTCCTCCCACACCTTCGCCAGCGCTTTCAGCTCCGCTTCACGGAACGCGAACGCGCCCGGGATGGGGGAGACGCAGTAGAGATCCGGAACGCCGACGGAAGGCTGATCCAAAAGCCAGCGCATGGTGTCCCGCGAGGTGTTGAAGCCCGCGTTGTCCGTATCGAGCAGAACGCCCGGCATGGCGATGGAATACATCTTCGCGCGCATCGTCATGTCCTCGCGGCAATAGCGGTTGTCCGGGTTGTAGTCGTGCAGCCGCGCCTGATCGCAGACGGAGGCAAAATACGGATGGCAGGGCGAGCAGTTGATGATGGCCTCCGGCTTGATTTCCTTGGCTTTATCGTAGATGTGCTTCATGAAGTCGTAGAGCAGTTCGACCCCGTACTTCCCGGAATATGTCCGGAACGCCCGCCCGATCGGGATCTGAAACGCATAGTCGATCTTGATCCCGTCGCAGTCGTAGCATCCCTCGCCGGAGGAGAAGATCCGGGTCAGGGCTTCGTCGAGGATCTTGATAAAGGCAGGATGGGAGGGATCCACCCGCCGGTCGCCCTCTTCCGTCGTGACCACAGCCTCCTCGGGAATTCCCTCCGGATCAAAGATCTTGAACCAGAGCATGGTGTGGATCCCCTCCGCTCGCCGCTCGTCCACAAACCGCCTGAGATCGGGCCATTTTTCCGGATTCGCAATGTCAACCCCGTATTCGCTCTGCCATTTGTCGTCGATGATCAGGCACCGGGGATACAGGCCCGCCTCCTTCAAGCGCGAGAGATAATCGAGATAGACTTCTTCCCTCGCCCCATCCGATCCCTTCCAGGGCAGCCCGTTCTCGGCAAACTGCTGGATCCAGCCGCAGGCCATGGGGCCGTGCCAGAACTTCGGCGGGATCTTTTTCTTCGGAACGTCCATGCCGGAATACAGATAGTAATAGTCCGAATATTTCCGCATCGCGTCGAATTCGTCCTCCGCCGCGTATCCGACGATCTGCGGGGCCTCCCATTCGCCGTCCGCTGCGGTGTGACCGAACTGATCCGTTTCGAGATGGAACCGGCTCTTCCACCCGGACACGGTCGGAACGTAGTCGAACGAGTTGAAGTTGTGCTCCCCGGGCTTGGCCGCCAGTCCGAGCGCGAGTTGACGGGAGAGCCCCGGCGTCCGGAAGGCATAGCAGAACATGGGAGGCACCATCAATACAGACCAGCGGTGGCATTTGGTGGAGGCGCGGAAGTAGTAGTCCTCGCTGTTGTACCACGACTGGCAGGGAAAGAAGCCGTACTGAAATTCGTATTCGCTCCCGCTGCCGGGATCCGATGCGTTTCCGGAGAAGTACTCGATCCCGTCCACCCGGCCTTTTCCGCGCACGGTGAAAGAATAGGTAAAGCGCAGCGGATCGGCGTTCAGCGTGTATCGCTTTTCTTCCCAGAGGGAGCTTTTGCCGCGCCAGACGAGCTGAATTCCGTCCGCCGTTTCAACGGAGCTGATGACGACGGGCTCTTGCTGCTCGATATCCCGGACACGTTCTCCGTTTTCGTTCAGCTGATGGACGGCGGAGCGCATATCCAGCCGCGCCACCGTTGTGCCGTCGATCACGATCCCGACCCGGGAGCCTTCTATTTCCAGCGAAAACGCGGACGATTGATAGCGAATCATGGCGAACTCCTTGAAAGCAAACGGTGAATATGGTATAATGACTGAGCGGATCCGCTGTTTTTTCGATTCCGGATCCCTTTATACGAAAATTATAGCGTATTTTCCGGACTTTTGAAAGATACAGAATCACCAAAACAGGGCGTTTGCTTTTGACATTCCGGACAAAACGCGGGAAAGGAGGGCGTATCGGTTGCGTAATCTTTTTTTCAATCTCAAACAATACACCCTTGAATCCATCCTCGGCCCCCTCTTCAAACTGCTCGAGGCCATGTTCGAGCTCTTCGTCCCTCTGGTCGTGGCGGATATCGTGGATCGCGGCATCGGGGCGGGGGACCGTTCGTTCGTCGTGAGCCGGTTTCTTCTTCTGATCGCGCTCGGCGTGATCGGGATCGTCTGCTCCATCACCGCACAGTATTTCGCCGCGAAAGCCTCCGTGGGATGCGCCGCCGCCCTGAGGCGATCCCTGTATGACCACATTCAGAAACTTTCTTTCTCGGATCTGGACCGGATCGGCGTTCCCACCCTCATCACCCGTCTCACAGGAGATCTGAACACCGTCCAGAACGGCCTGAACCTCGCGCTCCGTCTCCTGCTCCGCTCTCCCTTCGTCGTGTTCGGCGCAATGATCATGGCGTTTACCATAGACGCGCGCGCGGCTCTGATTTTCCTCGCTGCCATCGTGATTCTCGCCGCCGTCGTGTTCGGGATCATGCTCGGATCCGTCCCTGCGTATAAAAAAGTGCAGGAGGAGCTGGACTCGCTGACCGGCACGACGAGAGAGAATCTGACCGGCGCGCGCGTGATCCGGGCTTTCGGCATGGAGCGTGGGGAGCGGGAGAAATTCGCCTCCCACAACGACGCGCTCTACCGCCGACAGCTTTTTGCCGGACGGATCTCCGCCCTGATGAATCCGCTGACCTTTGTGATCCTGAACGGGGGCATCATCCTTCTGCTGTACACCTCGGGCGTCCGGGTCAGCGAGGGCGGACTCACCGTCGGCCAGACCGTCGCGCTTTACAACTACATGACACAGATCCTCGTGGAACTGGTCAAGTTTGCGAATCTCATCATCTCGATCTCCAAGGCCGTCTCCTGTATGAAGCGCGTGGACGAGGTGCTCCGAACCGAACCTGCCATGCGTTTTCCGGATGCCGATCCGCGCGAGGATCCGACCGCGCCGGCCGTGGAGTTTCGGAACGTGACGCTGTCCTACAACGGAGGCGATCCCGCGCTCACGGATCTCTCCTTCAAGGTCGGTCACGGGGAAACCGTCGGGATCATCGGCGGCACAGGCTCCGGCAAGAGTTCCCTCGCGGCCCTGATTCCACGGTTTTATGACGTCACGGACGGGGAAGTGCTCGTGGACGGCGTCAATGTGAAGGACTACCCGGCAAAGACGCTCCGGGACAAGATCGGATATGTCCTCCAGCGCGCGAGCCTCTTCAAGGGGACCATCCGCTCCAATCTGCTGTGGGGCGGGGACGCGGACGGGGAGGCCCTTGACGCCGCAATCACATCCGCGCAGGCAGCCGACGTGATCCTCTCCAAGGAGGACGGACTCGATTCCGCCGTGGAGCAGAACGGGCGCAACTTCTCCGGCGGTCAGAGACAGCGTCTCACCATCGCCCGCGCTCTCGTCCGACGTCCGGAGATCCTGATTTTAGACGACAGCGCGTCCGCTCTGGATTTCGCCACCGACGCCGCGCTCCGCAAAGAGCTGGCGGGACTCGACTACAAGCCCGCGACAGTCATCATCTCGCAGCGTACGGCCTCCATCCGGCACGCGGACAAGATCGTGGTGCTGGATGACGGCGCTGTTGCCGGGATCGGGACGCACGACGCGCTTCTCAAAACCTGCTCCGTCTACCGCGAAATCTATGAATCCCAGTACGGAAAGGAGGACTGAACAATGCCGAAGACTGAAAAAACGACGCTCCGCCGGGACACATGGCGACGTCTGTTCTCCTATCTCAAACGGAGCCTTCCGATCCTTGTCCTGACGATCCTTCTCTCCGCCGCCGCCGTGATCCTTTCCCTGTACATCCCGATCCTCTGCGGACGCGCCATCGACTGCATGACCGGCGCGGGAGAGGTGGATTTTGACGGCATCGCGGACTGTCTTGTGCGCATCGGCGTCTGCGCGTGTCTCTGCGGGATCCTGCAATGGGTGATGAATTCCCTGAACAACCGCATGACGTACCGGGTAGTGTGCGACGTGAGGCGGGACGCGTTCGACACGCTGACCCATCTGCCCCTGTCCTATGTGGATTCCCACCCGCACGGAGGCACCGTCAGCCGGGTCATTGCCGACGTCGATCAATTTGCGGACGGACTTCTGCTCGGCTTCACCCAGTTTTTCACCGGTATCGCTACGATCGTCTGCACCCTCGTCTTCATGCTGACCATCAGCCCGCTCATCACCCTCGCCGTGGTGGTTCTGACGCCGCTTTCCCTCTTTGTGGCCTCCTTTATCGCCAAGAAGACCTATGATATGTTCAGGCTCCAATCCGACACGCGGAGTGAGTTGACCGCGCAGATCAACGAGGTCGTGGGAGGTCAGCCCGTGGTTCGCGCGTTCTCCAGGGAGAAGGACTGTCTGGATCAGTTCGACGAGATCAACGGACGGTTGGAAAAGTGTTCCCTCCGCGCGATCTTCTTCTCCTCGATCACCAATCCGTCCACCCGCTTCATCAACAATGTGGTCTACGCGGCAGTCGCGCTGACCGGTGCGCTCACCGTCATATCGGGCGGCATGACCGTCGGAGGGCTGACCAGCTTTCTCGCCTACGCGAACCAATATACCAAGCCGTTCAACGAGATCTCCGGCGTCATCACCGAGCTGCAGAACGCGCTGGCCTGCGCCGAACGGATCTTTACCCTGATCGACGAGGAACGGGAACCGGCGGACAGAGAAGGAGCCGTTCTTCTGGACGGGGCGAAGGGAGAGATCCGGGCGGAGCATGTGGACTTTTCATATGTCCCCGAACGCGATCTGATCCGGGACTTCAACCTGACCGTTCATCCCGGTCAGCGGGTCGCCATCGTTGGGCCGACGGGCTGCGGAAAAACCACGATCATCAACCTGCTCATGCGCTTCTACGACGTGAATGCGGGAGTGATCCGGGCGGAAGGGCACGATCTGCGCGACATCGTCCGGGAATCCCTCCACGGCGCGTACGGCATGGTGCTGCAGGACACATGGATGCTCCGGGGAACCGTCCGGGACAATATCGCCATGGGGCGTGAGGCAACGGACGAGGAGATCGTCGCCGCCGCCAAAGCCGCCCATGCCCACAGCTTCATCCGACGGCTGCCCGACGGATACGACACGGTCATCAGCGACGACGGTGGAGTCCTGTCCGCAGGCCAGAGACAGCTTCTCTGCATCGCCCGGGTCATGCTGGCCATCCCACCCATGCTGATTCTGGACGAAGCCACCTCTTCCATCGACACCCGGACCGAAATGAAGATTCAGAATGCCTTTGCCACTCTCATGCAGGGACGCACGAGTTTTATCGTGGCGCACCGCCTGTCCACCATCCGTGAGGCGGATATCATCCTCGTCATGAACGCCGGGCGGATCGTGGAGAGCGGCACGCACGAAGAACTCCTTGCCCGCGGCGGCTTCTATTCCGTTCTCTGGGGCAGCCAGTTCGAAAACGTCAGCTGAGCAGCCGATTGCCGACGCAAAAAGGAAGAACCCTCCGCGATGAAGGCCGTTCTTCCTTTTTTCTGTTCAATTCCGGAACTCGTGTCTTTCGGATCAGTTCTCGTAAACCGCGTCGGGTTCGCCGTCGCCGTCGCTGTCTTCGATGATGGTGTCCACCGCTCCGTTTCCGTCGGTATCGAGATAGATGCTGTCCACCTTGCCGTCGCCGGTGGTGTCAACAAGATACGCGTCGATTGCGCCGTCGCCGTCGGTGTCTTCGGTTTCAAGCACTTCGATGGTGGCCTTGCGTCTTTTGTTCATGATGTTCACGATGATCAGAACGATGGCGGTCACGGTCAGAGCAGCCGCGGCGATGCAGAGGATCAGGGCGATCAGGTTTTTCTTCTCCCGGAAGGTCTCCTTTGCCTTCTCGCCTACGGCTTCCCCGATTTTCTTGACGATGATTTCCATTGCAGAATGCTCCTTACAGATAGAATGGTGCTGTGCTTACCGGATTATTGTACCAAAGGTTGCCCCAAAAAACAAGTCCGGAAACGCGGAATTTACGATTCGTTTCCAATTCGTTCTTTTTCGCCGTTTTGAGGGATCGGACTCCCCCTCTTTCTTCTTGACAAACCGCCCCCGGTCCTGCTATAATAGAGCATCGACAGAACAGGAGGAATCCATGGATTATATTCAGAATCTACGGATCGAAGAATTCCGGACCGGCATGATGATCGAAGGATACTACATCCTCAAGGAGGCGAACCCGAGAACCACAACCGCCGGAAAGCCCTATCTGGCCGGAAAGCTGGGCGACCGGAACGGCATGATCGATTTCGTCAACTGGGATTACGCGGGTACGGTCGGACCGGACGACGCGGGGCATGTGGTGAAGGTCCGGGGAGAGGTCACCGATTACCGGGGCTCTCCGCAGCTTTCCGTCATTCGCATCCGTCCGGCGAAGAACAGCGACGGCTGGAATCTTGCGGATCTCGTCCCGACCGCCCCGATCGACCGGGAGGCTGTCATGAGCTGGATCCGGGAGCTTGTGGATTCCGTGGAGGACGAGGACTACCGCCGGGTCGCCCTCGCCATGCTGGAGCGGTACGGGGAAGCGTTCTCGATCATCCCCGCCGCCAAGAGTTTTCATCACAGCTTTGTCTCCGGTCTTCTCATGCACACCTCCAACATGCTCCGAACCGCGGATTTCCTCGCCTCCGTGTACGCGGGAACCGTCAATCGCAGTCTGCTCCTCACGGGAACGCTGCTTCACGATTTCGCAAAAACAGAAGAATTCAACTTCTCCGAGCTGGGCCTTGTGACCGAATACTCCCGCCCCGGCAAGCTGGTCGGACACCTCGTCATGGGCGCGGAAAATGTCAGGAGGATCGCCGAGTCCCTCGGAATCCCGGAGGAGAAGACCATGCTCCTTTGCCACATGATCCTTTCCCACCACGGAGAGCCGGAATTCGGAGCCGCCGTCATCCCGCGCTGCGCCGAGGCCGAGCTTCTCTATCACATCGACCTCATCGACAGCCGCATGGAGATCTACCGGGAGTCTCTCGAGGGCGTCGTCCCGGGCACCTTCTCCGGAAAGATTTTCGCGCTGGATAAGGACATTTACCGTCCCGAATAAACCGAAGCGCAAACCGTAAAATCAAACGGCGGATTCCGTCCCCATTCCGGGAGACGCAGAGTCCGCCGCTTTTCTGTTCTGTTCGGGATCGTACCGTCACACCGGCATCATGAGCTTTTCCGCTTCGTCCAGAAGGATCGATTTCTCGGAGAAGGGGACCTTGTGACCGTCCACGATCTGGTAATTCTCGTGCCCCTTTCCGGCAAAGAGGACGATATCGCCTTCTTTAGCTGTCCGTACCGCGAAACGCACCGCTTCTTCCCGGTCGGGGATCGCGGTATAGAGCTTGGATTTGTCGAACCAGCGGAGAACGTCCTCGATGATGTCCTCGGGCCGCTCGTTGTCCGGATTGTCCGAGGTCAGGATCGTGAAGTCCGCCAGCTTTGACGCGGCTTCGGCAAGTTCTCGCCTTCTCAGATAGGTCCGCCCGCCGATACATCCGAAGACGCAGATCAGCCGCCTCGGCCCGTATTCCCTGAGAACCGTCAGGGCGGAGGTGAGACTCACCCCGTTGTGGGCATAGTCGATGATGAAGGTGATGCCCGGCAGAGCGTCCACCATTTCCATCCGTCCCCGCACGGAGATCGACCGGAGCGCGTCCGCCGCCAGTTCCGGAGAGATCCCCATGATCTGCGCCGCCGCAACAGCCGCGAGCCCGTTGTAGACGCTGAACCGCCCCGGGGTCCTCAGCCGGATCGCCGTCCGCTTTCCGTTGTGGGACAGGGTGAAATCGATCCCGAGGGAGGTTTCGTCCCGGTAGCTCCCGATCTGAGAGGCACGGTAGTCCGCCGGATGATTGATGGCGTAGGTAATGGGTTCCGCGGACGCGCCGTCCGTCATGTACGCGGCGTTTTCGTCGTCCGCGTTCACAATAATGTGCTTCGCGCCGTAATCCGTGAACAGCTTTTTCTTCGCGTCCCGGTATTCTTCGAAGGAGGCGTGCTCTCCCGCGCCGATATGATCCTCGGACAGATTCGTGTAGATCGCCGTATCGAAGGGGATCCCCTCCACCCGGCAGTGATCCAGCGCCTGAGACGATACCTCCATGGCGACGTGGGTGAAGCCGGAATCCCGCATCATGGCGAAAAACCGGTGAAGCTCCCGGCTTTCCGGAGTGGAGTTCACGGTCTCGAAGCGTTTTTCCCCGATCACGACGCCGTTTGTCCCGATATAGGCGCACCGGATCCCGCAGGCACAGAGGATCTCGGAAATCAGAATCGCTGTGGTCGTCTTGCCCTTGGTTCCCGTCACGCCGATCACGGTGAGCGAATCCGCCGGGTTGCCGTAAAACCGCGCCGAGAGAAGAGCCAGCGCGCGCCGGGCATCCTCCGCTTTGAGCTGCACGGCGTCGTCCGGGAGGGGAAGAAACCGCTCCACAACAAAGGCGCGGCATCCCCGGTCGTAGGCGTGAGGGGCGTAGTCGTGTCCGTCCGCTTTGGCCCCGGGCAGGCAGAAGAAGAGGCAGGAGGGCCCCGCCTTTCTCGAATCGTATTCCAGAGAGCCGATCTCGATGCCGTCCGTTTTGCCCCGGACTTCGAGGGAACAGGCTTCCCTCAGATCGTTCAGTGCGATGCTCATAGTGCCTCCGTCAACGGAAGGATTCCGGAAAACCGGTTGTTTCGTGGCCCATCAGCCTGATGGCGGCGTCGGCCAGCACGGTAAGAGAGTCCACAATGCGCGGATCCCCGGTCATTTGCCGGCCGATCAGGGAGAGTTCTGTGCATCCGAGAATGGCGCAGTCGCACCCGTCCCGGAACATGGGCTCCGTCACCTCGTAGAGCTCCGACGCCGGAGGGATCCGCCCGCCCTTGACCTCACCGTAGATGATCTCCATGAGCCGCTTCGTCCCGTCCTCGTCGGGAATCGCGCAGTCCAGGCCGAACGCAGCGAATTCCCGCTGATAGGTGCCTGTGCGGATAGTCCCCTCGGTGGCAAGGATCGCCGCTTTTCCGAACCCGCACTTTTTAACGTGGCGCACGGTTTCCGTGATGATGGAGGGCATGGGAACGGACACCGAGCGGCGCACCTCGTCGATGAAATAATGGGCGGTGTTGCAGGGGATGACGATGGCGGTCGCGCCGTAGGTCTCGAGGGATTTCGCGTCCTCGACCATCGCGGGGAGGGGATTCTCGTCCGACCGCCCGAGGATATAGTCCGTCCGGTCCGGCGTCGTGGCGCGGCTCGAAAGGATGATGTCGATGTGATCCTGATCGCGGGAGGCCTTCGTGTGCTCCGTGATCAATTCGTAGAAATACGCGCTGGACGCGGGACCGAGGCCCCCGATGATGCCCAGCAGCTTTCTCTTTCCTTCCATGCGGTTGCCTCAGCTCTTCTTTGGGTAGTAAACGGCGTATTTCTTCTTCTGCCGCCTGAGCTGTTCCAGAACGCAGAAGGTCCGGAGCGGATTCCACGCCATGTCGGGCTTGTACCAGACGGACGAGGATTCCTTTCCGGCCTTTGCAAGCGCTTTTGCCCGCTTCACAAGTTCCGGATCCTCGGTGTATCTGTAGGCCGTGCTCTTCGGAATGTGGTGCCAGAACACCTCGTTTTCCACGCGGAAACAGTCGGTTCCTTCGGACTCAAATACTTCGGTCGCCAGCTTAGCCACATTCAGCCCGGCGGCGGTGAGATAGAAGTTGCTCCGGCCCTGTCTCAGATTGACCTCGAACACCCTGTAGTCGTCCTTCGTGCCCTCTCTCAGCTTGATGTCGAAGTTGGAGAATCCCGTGTATCCGATGGATTCGAGCATGTCCTTCAGCTTTTCGGCGAGGGGCAGGGAAGAGACGGGTTCCGTCACGATGGCGGCATGGTTGCCGAGTCCCTTCGGCGTGTGCTCCTCGAGCATGGTGTGGCCGAGGCACATCGCGCGGACCTTGCCGCGTTCGTCGGAGAAGCAGGTAAATACCCGCATCTGGGAATCTCCGCCCACGATCATCTCCTGCAAAATCATCCGGTCGGGGTAGCCCGCCGCATAGATCCGGTTTACAATGGAGGCGGCTTCCTCCGGATCCTTCGCCGAGTAAACCTTCTTCATCCCCTCAAATTCATGCTTCCAGTAGTCCGCCGAGGAGGAGGGCTTGACGATGATGGGGTAGGGGAATCCGAGCTTATCGGGCGTCAGGGAGGCGGCGTCGGTCTTTTCCGTGAGGATCACCGTCTTCGGGTAGGGAATGCCGAATTTGTCGCAGGTTTCGTAAAACTCCGCCTTCTTCGCTACGGACGAGAGAAGCTCCTTCTTCGGGTAGGGAATGATGAAATCCGAAAGCTCCTCCCGGTTGCGGATCAGCATCGCCACATAATCGTCCGTACAGCCGAAGAGCACCATCTTGTCGCCGATATGGGCGTCCGCGAACCGGTGCAGCTCGTCCAGCATCACCGCGTCGTCGTCCATTTTCGGAACAGTCTTGAAGTTTACGAGTTTGGAATACTTTGTAGCGGACACCTCGTACCGCCCGAACGCGTAGGATTTCACGCCGTATGCCTCGTGAAAGGCTCTGGCGACGTTGTAACAGTTGAGGTCGGCTCCTACGATCACCGGCGTGATGGTCTTGTCCATGTTGTCCTCCCGATTATTCCATAAACTGTTTGTGCCAGGTGAGGAAGGTGTAGGCCGTCCAGATCTTCCGCTGATTGCGCACGGCTCCGGCCTTGTGGTTGTCCAGCAGCTTCATCAGCGCGGCCTGATCGAAATATTCCGCGGCAACGTCGGAGGAAAAGGCCTCTTTCGCGTATCCGTAGTACTTATCTTCCATGAACCACTGGCGGATCGGAACGGGGAATCCCTTCTTCGGCCTGTGCGCCCACGCATCCGGCAGGGTCTTGTTGGCGGCGGTCCGGAGCACGGCCTTGGTGTCGTGACCGTCGATCTTGTACTGCGCCGGGAGTTGCTGCGCTTCCGCCATGACCTCCTTGTCGAGATACGGGACCCGCAGCTCGAGGGAGTGCGCCATGCTCATTTTGTCCGCTTTCAGGAGGATGTCTCCGGGCAGCCAGAGATTGAGATCCAGATACTGCTTCTTCTCGAGCTCCGAGAGTCCCTTCGTCTTCTCGTAAATCGGTCCGGTAATATCGCCGACGGCTGGGCCTTTTTTGTACTTATCCCGCAGAATGGACAGCGCTTCGTCCTCTGGGAAGACAAGCGCCTGCCCGATGAACCACATTTCCGGGATCCCCGCGCCTTTGATCAGAAAATCGTGTCCCTTGAAGTAGGGCATGCGGGAGGCAAACCGCGCCGCGCCGCGACGGAGAAAGCCGGGGATCTTCCGGTATTTCTGCATCGAGGGATCAAGGTCGTACCATTCGTATCCGGCGTAGATCTCGTCCGCTCCCTCCCCGGACAGAACCACTGTCACATGCTCTCTCGCCAGCTTCGCAAGGAAATAAAGGGGAACTGAAGAGGGATTGGACTGCGGCTCGTCCATGTGATACTGAATGGTGGAGAACGCGTCAAAGCATTCGTCCGCCGTGATGTGTTTCAGATAGTTCGCTACGCCCAGCCGTTCGGAAAGCTCCTTCGCCTCGCTCGTTTCGTCGAACTTCTCGAAGTTGAATCCCACCGAGAAGGTGTCGTTCGGCATGAGCACCGCCGTGATATAGGACGAATCCACGCCTCCCGAGAGGAAGGAACCGACCTTCACGTCGCTGATCCTGTGCGCGTTTACGGATTCATGCACCCGCGCGTCGATCTGCTCCGCCGCCTCTTCGTAGGAGAGGGAGGTCTTCTTCGTGAAATCCACGTCCCAGTACCGGGTCTTCTCCATCTTTCCATCCCGGAAGGTGAAGCGGTGCGCGGGGGGCAGCTTGAACACGCCCTTGAAAAAGGTCTCCTCCATGGAGGAATACTGGAAGGTGAGATAGGGTCTGAGGGCGTTTTCATTGACCCTTGGGTCAAACTCCGGATGCTCGAGGAAGGATTTGATCTCCGAACCGAAAATGAGGTGTCCGTGATCGGTGAAGGTGTAATAGAACGGCTTGATGCCGAAGGGATCGCGCGCGCCGGACAGGGTGTTCGTCTTCGAATCCCAGATAGCAAAGGCAAACATGCCGCGGAGCCGGTCTGTGACCTCGATTCCCCATTCCTCGTAGCCGTGCAGAATGGTTTCGGTGTCGCAGCGGGTGCGGAACACATATCCTTTTGCGATCAGCTCGTCCCGCAGCTCCATGAAGTTGTAGATCTCGCCGTTGAATACGATCGCAACTGTCCCGTCCTCGCTGTACATCGGCTGGGAACCGCCCGCGAGGTCGATGATTGAGAGGCGGCGGAAACCGAATGCGACGGAATTGCCGTCGTTGTCTCCGGTGATGAAATACCCGTCGGAGTCCGGGCCGCGGTGGATGATCCGGTCCGCCATCTTCCGGATGACCGTCTCGCGCCTGTCAAGAATGCCGGTAAAGCCTGCAAAGCCGCACATATGTGAAATCCTTTCGGACACAGATTCGATAATACACTACCTTACATTATAGCACAACGGAAAACGGAAATAAAGTGCGGAAAAAGAAAATTTTTATACGACGATGAAACTTCCGTCAGATTTCCCGTCTCATTGAACAAAAAACAGGCGAATTGACGCCCGTTTTTTTACATGGATTTCCCGACCCGGTGAACGTACATCCGGGACGGTTCGCTCTCCCCGTACCCCGTGACCTCGCAGAAGAACTCCCATCCGTACCGCTCGTAGAATCCTTCGTGATCCGTCAGAAGATACAGCGTCCGGATCCCGTTCTCAGACAGCTCCCGGCATGCTGCATCAAGGAGAGATCCCGCGATCCCCCGTCCCCGGTATGCCACATCGACATACACCGCGCAGACGTTCGGCGAAAGATCCGTCCGGGGATGAAAGTCGTTTTCGATCACACCGCATCCCCCGACGATCCGCTCCCCGTCGAATGCGAGGAACCAGCGGGGAACGGGCGTGTTTCCTCTCAGGCTCTCTTCCATGGATTCCCGGTATGCCTCCTCCGGGATTCCCCATCTCTCGTGGAACCATGCAGCTGCCCGGTCGATTTGTTCCGGGAGCTCGTTCAGCGTGCGTATGACGATTCCGACTTCGTTCAGATCGATCCGGTACCGCCGAACCGGGCCGTCCTCCTTCATCGCGGAAAGCTGAGGGCGGTATTCCTCCGAAAGCCGGACGAGTTTCAGCATTCCCATTCCTCCCGCAGCACGGCGTATTCGTATTCGTTGTGCCATTCTCCCCGGGTAAAGCGGGCTGCGCGAAACTCCGCTTCACGCCGCATCCCAAGCCGCTCCATCACCCGGTAGGAGGGAAGATTCCTCGTGTCGCACCGCGCGCGGATCCGGTGCAGCTCCAGCTTCCTAAAGCCGTACCGGAGCAGTCCCCGTCCCGCTTCGAGCGCGTATCCCTGATGGCGGTAGTCCGGATGCAGGATCCATCCGACTTCTCCGAGTTCGCCGGTCACATAGAGATTGCAGGCTCCCATGACCGCGCCGTCTTCGTTCCGGGTCAGTACAAACTCGTGCCGCTTCGGTTCCGCCATGGCCCAGTCCGTCATGCAGCCCTGAATGAAGGAGATCGTATCCGCCGGAGAATTCGGACCCCAGAACATGTACTTGGTGGAATCCGCGTTTCCCGCCCAGCCGTGGATCGCGTCGAAATCGTCCATCGTCGGAGGCCGCAGGATCATCCGCTCGGTACGGATCCGGTCTCCCGCGCCTTTCTTCCGCCTCCTCCATTCCTCTCGGAGCAGGGACCAGCCGAGGATATCCCGGAACTGCCCTTCGTGGGACATGTGAAGCTCCCGCTCCGTCCCCTCGAAGGTGTAACCGTTCTTCTCCGCCACCCGGCCGGACGCAGGATTGTCCCGCACATGCCGGATGCGGAGGCGGTGATACCAGACCTCGCCGAAAAGATAGTCCGTGATCGCGCTCACAGCCTCGGTCATGAACCCCTGATTCCAGAACCGGCGGCTCATGCAGTATCCGAGCTCCGCGGCCTCCCATTTGTCGGTGGGCATGACTTCGACGTTCCCGATGATCTCCCCGTCGCGCTCCATCGCCCAGTTGTAATAATTCGGCCGTTCATAGCCCGCGACCCAGCCCTTGAGCAGCTCCCGCGTCAGGTTCACGGACTCGTGCGGCTCCCATGTCACATATTTCGTGACCTCGGGGTCGTGCGCCCAGTTGTTGTACATATCCTCAGCGTCCGTCACCCGGAAAGGGCGGAGCGTCAGCCTCGCCGTCTTGAGGATCGGCATTCCTTTGTGATTCAGCATCTTATCCCCTCTTTCTCCCGATGAACATCAGGTGTTCCGCAAAGCCCCAGTATTCCCGCCGCATCGAAATCGTTTCCGAGAACCGGAGCCATTCTTCGATCTCTTCGGGCCTCCGCTTCATGATCGTCTCTTCGCAGGGTCCCATGATCCCCTCCTGCCCGAAGCACACGACCGGATCCAGCGGGAACCGCGCCATGAACGGCTCGATATCGCAGACGTCGGAAAAGTGCGCCCGCGTGAAACCGTCCCCGGACCAGCTTTCTCCCCGCAGCAGAGCAGCACGGAAATCAAGTTCGGACGGATTTTCCGTCAGAATGGGCGCGTTGTCCGGATACTTCATCCGAAAGTGCAGATCCGCCGTCGTGAGGATGAAGGAGGCGCAGAGCAGCCCGCCCGGTTTCAAAAGGGACAGCGCCTCCCGGACAGCCTCCTCACGCTCCTCTTCCTCCAGCAGATGGTAGAGCGGCCCCATGAGGAGTACGGCGTCAAATCCACCGTCCGGCAGGTATCCCCGCTCCCGGAGAGCCGATCCGGCGGAAAGCGCGTCTGCCGCAGCGGCACGGATTTCCACGCCCGCTTCTTTGGCATGTTCTTCCGCCAGCCGGACGTTTTCCTCCGCCAGATCGAGCAGGGTCACCCGGCATCCCCGCCCGGCAAGGTGGATCGAATACCGCCCGGGTCCGCCGCCGATATCGAGAACCCGATCCCCCGGTGCGATCATCCGGTCGAGAAACCGGCAGGTCAGAAGAAACTCCGGACGATGGTCGATCCTCTCCCATTCCTGCTTCGCCGTGCTGTTGTAGTATTCCCGTACCTGTTCGCGGTCTGTTTTCATGACGCCGCTCCCTCCTTTTTCAGAATATCCAGCGTATGGAAGGACAGCCCCACCAGATCCTCACGTTCGCGGATTGCTCTGTGATAGGCCAGCCACGCTTCAAACTCTTCTTCGCTCATCGAGTCCACCATGTCCCGGAAGTAGTTCGTGAACATATCCGTCCCCACAAAATGGAGCCGACGGACGGGAAGAGATGCGGTCATTGCAAAGATCCGATCCCTTCTCCACAGCACGAACAGATCTTCCGGCCTTGAATGACATTGGAAGGTAACCGGATCGATCATCCCCTTTTCAAGACAGGGGAGAATGCTGTGCCGACCGAACCCGAAGGACACTACCGTCCCTTCGTTCATGGTGTAGGAGACAAAGACGATACCTCCGGTTTTGGTCACCCGGACAGCCTCGGACAAAGCCGCGCGCTGTTCCTCTTCCGTGAAAAGATGGTACATCGGGCCGAGCAGGAGCGTCAGATCGAACGTCCCCTCCTTGAAGCAGGAGAGATCCGTTGCCGTTCCCTGCCGGATCGAAACGTCCTCCCCCGGCTCCGTCTTCTCCCGGAACAGTTCGATGTTGCGCGGAATCAGCTCCACGGCGTCCACCCGGTGCTCCATCCTTGCGAGCGCGTGAGAATACCGACCGCTGCCCGGTCCGATTTCGAGGATCCGGTCTCCCGCTGAGAGATACCGCCGGATATAGTCGAGCGTGGTGAGGTATTCCACGGAATTGTGCCGCTTGTCAAAGCGTTCGTCCTCGTTGTACGAACTGTAGTAAGCGTTCAGGAAATCGTAGGCGTTCATGGCGCGTCACCTCCCGAATAAAAAAGCGGCGTTCCGAAGAATCTGCCTCCGGGACGCCGCCGCATTTGAATCCTCTGACTCGGACGAATCATGTGGGATCGCGGAAAAGTCCCGGGCAGTTCCATACGGAAACGGGATTCATCATCGGGTGAATATTCAGTTCATATCGAAGCGCAGAAACCGTCTTCATGTCCCGGACTTTCCTTTCAGCGAAATTTTCCACAGTATAGCACAGGCATCCCCCTTTTGTCAACCGTCTTTTCAAAAAAAGTTCACAGATTTATGATTAATTGTGCGAAAAAGGTTTCGAAAACAGGGGAGTACGATCTTATGCGCGGAGGACGAGAGTTCCGGATACGGCGGTATCTTCCGCCAGACGGACCGTATCGCCGTCCTGACCGAATCCGACTTCCGCGCCGTCCGCCGTAACGGAAGAAACGCAGAGAGCCGTCACGACTTCCCGCACGTTCAGCGAGCCGCCGAGGACCGTCACGGTCATTCCGCCGTCAGCGATCTCCACCCGGCCCCACGCTCCTTCGAGAGACCAGAAGCAGCGGAAGGGATTCGCATCGATCCGGGGCAGCCAGCCGATCCGCTTCTTCGTCATGTCAAAGACAAATCCGGAGAGGATGGGCAGGAAGGAGAAGGACGCCATGCTCCTGGCGTAGTTGGAGCCGCATTCGATTTCGTTCCACGGATTCCGCTTTGCGCCGTCGTAACGGTCGCGGACCGAGCGGACGATTTCAAGTCCTTCGTCGTTCATGCCCTCCGCCATCATCAGGCCGGCCAGCGCGTACTCGAAGCCGTGCATGGTCTCCTGACAGTAGGGAATCGGGATCGCGGGCTTCTTCGCCCCGTCCGGATAGACGCAGATCACCGCCCCGCGCTCGCCGTTGACCGAGTAGAGCCGGAAGGGGTTGTACCGCTCTCTCGCGGGCCCGGCGTAGTTGTGCTCATAGAGGGAGCGGAGCGCGGTTTTTCTCTGCTCCGGATCGAAGATGTCGCCAAGTCCGAGAATGTCGGCGTGCCACTGCGCGAGAAGCTGGTCGATTTCCGAGCCTTCGCCGATCTGGTATTTCATTTGTCCGGCCTCGTCGTTCCAGTAACTCATGGCGGACCCGCATTCCGTGTAAGGCTCGAGCTTCGCTTTGTCGGAAAGATCCACCTTCTGGAAATACCACTTGCCGTTGAAGAGATTCTCGTCCGTCCACTTTCTCCCTTTGGCGAAAAGATCCTCGTAGAGCCTTGCGGATTCCTCCTCGCCCATCGCACGCGCCATCTCCGCGCCGCATTTCAGCGCGCAGAGGTAGAAGCCCTCGAGCCACGAGGACGGTCCGAAGAGCTCCATGTCGAGAGTGTGGTGCTGGCGTCCCTCGAGAACGCCGTCCATATCCCGGTCCCATCCGTCGAAGTTGTTCGGATTCCACGCGTATTCGAGGGAGGCCTTGATGCCCTCCCAGTTGGCACGGAGCCAGTCGGTGTCGCCGGAGATCTTCCATTCGCGCCACGACTTGATGACGCCGCCCATCTGTCCGTCCACGCAGGCACGCCAAGTTCCGCGCGCGCGTCCGAGCGGCAGCTGCATCCGGAACTGCATCCGTCCGTTTTCGTCCCTGTTGTACCGGTAGTCGAGATCCCGGATGGACCGTTCGAGGGAGGGGAAGAGGAAACACAGCGCGTAGGCGTAGTTCCAGACGTGCGCGCAGGTCCCCTCACAGGATCCGCTGTGCTCGTTCAGACCTTCCCAGCCGTAAAACTCGCCGTTCTCGAGCCGGAAGACTGTTGCGGTTTTCAGAACGGACATCGTGGCGGAGGCGGCTTCGATCACCTCGTCCGGCAGGGTGGAGGAGAAGAACTCGTCCCTGAACCGCACCGTTTTGGCTAATAGCTCGTCCCAGTTGGCAAGGGCGTAGGTCGCGCTGTCGGCGGAGTCTTCAAAAACCGTGGCATAGTAGTTCTTCCATGTGACGTCCCGTCCGTTTTCGTCCTTCATAGGATTCCAGTAGTTGAAGTTGTTCGGCTTGTTCCACGCGAGCACGAACCGGAAGGATCCGCATTCACCGGGAGCGAGACGCTTCTTTACGGCGAGCGTGGCATGATCTCCGCCTGCGTCCCAGTCGTAGCGGCGGTTTGTGAAATCGGTACCTTCGGTGAAGTTGCGCCAGAAGGTCTCAACGGCGTCGCTCCATCCGCCACGGTACCAGTATTCCTGCGCGGATCCGGAGAGATCGGAGGTGGCGACGGTCAGATCGCACTTATCCGGATCGTCGTCCGCGACGTCCTTCTGACCGAGCTTGATCCCGCGCAGACGGTAGTTCTCGAAATACGAGTTGACGGAGGGGCTGTTGGGGTTGCGCACGGAGAAGGCAGCGGAAAAATCAAGCGTCTCGCCGGATCCGTTCTCAATGAGGATCTCAAAAAACGCCGCCGGGATGGAGGAGTCCTTGTCGTTCAGAGGGATCATCGGGTTGAACGCGAAGAGCTTGGCGCGGCCCGGGAAATGGGGATCGTCGAAGGTGATTTCCGCCGTCGGGAATTTCCCCTCGAAGACATGCTCCGCGAAATGCGGGAATCCCGCCATGGTCCCGCCGGGCATGCCGTGGCCGAAGTTCAGGCCGTACTGCCCGCTCATATCCTGATCGTAGTCGCCGTTCAGAACGCGGGCGTCTACGAGCGTTCCGTCGGGCTTCTCCGCTTTGACGGCAAAGTGGGAGAATCCGTTGAGCGATCCTTTTGCGGGCCGGTTGTAGATCTCCCAGTCCAGAAGGCGCCCGTTCCCGCCGAGACCTATGGAACCGGATCCGATCCCGCCGAGGGGGAAGGAGATTTTCGAGGTGGCCGAACCCTTGTACGTTGTGCGAATCATGGCTGAATCCTTTCTTGATACAGAATGATTGAGAAAACCGAAAACCTTGCGGGGCAGTGCTTACAAAATGCTGAGAGCGAAGACGGCGGCGATGGAGAGAATCAGGCCGACGATCTTATATTTCCCGAGCTTCTCCTTTAGAACAAGCGCGGACCAGAGCACCGCCACAATGAGCACCCCGCCGTTGTCCATGGTATAGAGCACCGCCACGTTCACAAGCGACAGGATGTGCATGAGAAGGTTCACCGCTGCGCACGCGCTGACCGAAGCGGCAAGGGCGAAGAGGGCGGATTTCCCGTTGAGACGGAAGGCCGGGATCGTCTCCCGCTTAGCCTGAACGAGCAGGAGAAGGAAGCCGATCAGGGTGGACACGGCGAAGGTGACCATGATCATCTCTCCGTTTTCACCGCCTCCCGCGAGCTTTTCCGCCGTGTTCATCAGCGTTCCGTATAGACCGTTTACCAACCCAAGCGCGGCGATGGTCAGGATGAACAGAAGGGAAACGCCGGAGCGCTCGCCCTCCCCCCGCTCCTTTTTGTCCTCCCAATTGAGAAAGACAAAGGAGGCGAGCATCACGAAAATGGCGGCGATCTGCCAGACGGAAAGCGTGTCCCCGTCGTGGAGCACGGACCAGAGCATGGGGATCAGGATCCCGCCGGAGAGATTGAAGATCATCGTGACGGAAAACGGCCCGAGGGACGCCGCCCGGATGATGAGGGTGTTGTATGCCACAAGCGCCGCGCCGTTCACCGCCCCGAGAATCAGCGTCGCCTTCGACGGGTGGAAGGAGAATCCCGAAAAGGCGAAGGTCCCGATGGAGACGAGGAGTCCGTAAATCACCGAATAGACGGCGGAGGAATACCGCGCTTTCCCGGGATAATGCCGGGCGTAGAGATTGGCGAACGCCGACTGGAAGGTGTAGAGAAGGACAAGCACGGCAATCAGCAGATTGGACATGAAAAAGCCCCTCCTGAGAGAGAATGGAAGTCACTCCTATTCTATCACAAGAGAGGCGATTTTGCCAGTTATCCGTCAAAATTCAGGACGGATTTTTCCGGATTTCCGTGATTTTGTCTGGTCCGGATCCGATTTCGGAAGCTCAGCCGAAGATCGCAAGCTCCGGGAGTCCGTCTTCGTTTTCCGTCCAGTATGCGGGATCGAAGGCTTCGGGATCAAACTCCGCGCCGTCCCGCAGGTCGTAGACGTAATAGGTGCCGTACTTGATCCCGTTCTCCCGGCAGTAGTCGATGAAGGTTCCGTCGGGGAAGGCCGCCGCGATGAAGTCGGAAAGACGCGCGTATTCCCGCGGCTTCAAATCGGGATCCAGAATCCAGACGTCCATATCGTCCATATCGGCGGCAATCAGATCCCGCGCCGCCTCCCGGAACGGCTGATCGTTCCCCGGGCATTTCCGGCAGTAGAAAGCCGCGAAACAATTCCGGAACCACTCGCCGGTATGCTCGGTCGTGTCGAGCGAGGGAATGAAGAGTTCGCCTTCCTGCGTGATTTCGATCCGGCTGCAGATTTCATCGAACACTTCGTTCGTCAGATACCGCGGCACGTCGTTCTCACGGATGAAGCAGACCCCCCGGTCCTCGAAGGCAGGCGCGTCGATCGATCCGTCGAAATACGAGGTGATGCAGGCCGACGCAAGACCGCAGACGCCGCTCACATAGTTGTAGGGGACGTTGGCGGGATCGGCGTCCACCGTTACATGCGCGTCCGTCCAGCAGGAATCGACGAGGTACGCGCCGCCGGCCACGCCTCCGATCGACAGCGCATAGTCGGTGACGTTGTAAGCGGTCTCCCCGGTCCAGAAGGTCTTGATCTCTTCTCTGTCCATGTCTGCCGTGACGACGGCCTCCACGGTGAAGTCTTTCGCATAGCAGCCGATGACATAGTCCGAATACCCGGCTGCGGCTCCGACAAACAGGCGGTCTCCCGTGGAATTTCTGTCGTACACCGCACGGACGGAACCGCCCTCGAGTCCGAGGTTCTTGATATAGCCTCTGAGGACGGTCGTCTGTTCTTCGCTGTCCGCCCATGAAGGCGTCAGGCGGCAGTATCCGAACAGGCCGACATAGTTTTGCGTTTTGAAGGCAGAGCTGTCGTTCTCAGCGTTCACAGTCAGTCCCCGGATCACATGCCCGTTCCCGTTGAATATGCCGGTGAAGGGCTTGTCCTCATCCCCGATGGGCGTCCATCCTCCCTCGAACCGTCCGCCGGATTCAAAGTCCGCGGGGTCGAAGGTCAGATCCTCCATCAGAATATAGTTCCCCTCAAGATCGTACCGCACCGCGTCAAGGTCCTCGGCGGTATAGATCCCGATCCATCCCTCGGGAACCTCGGTCAGCTTTTCCGGCCCGTCCTCCGTCAGCATCCTTGTGTGCAGGAAATCCCGGATCACCGGGGACGCCGCCGCGACGACTGTCATGACAACCAACACTGCCGCCGCCGCAATCAGAGCCGTCCACTTCGGTCTCATTCTGCCTGTATTGCCGTTTTTCATCCGAGTACGCTCCTTTCCTGTTTTGTCCGGCTGTGTCAGAAGATTCTCCACGCGCCGTTCCAGTTCCGCGGAGCAGACGGGCGAGTCCGCGCCTTCGGGGTTCTCTTTGTATCGCTCCGCCGCGGCTTTCAGCCTTTTGTCAAATTCGCTCATTCTCCGCTCCTCCTCTCGTGTTTCATGAGCCAGGATCTTGCTCTTGACAGTCTGGTGCGCACCGTTCCGTTCCGGATCCCGAGAACCGCCGCGATCTCGTGAATGTCCATGTCGTATTTCACCCTCAACAGCAGAACGTCCCGGTAGCTGTCCGGCATACGCTTGATCAGCGAGAGAAGCCGTTCCGCTCCGTCCTCCGCCGCGACCTGCTCCTCCGGGGAGTCCCGGAAATCGGGCTCCTCGGGCAGCTCGTCCAGTGGCAGTGGCTTTCGGTTGTTCTCGTTGTAGAGGTTGATCGCGGTGTTTCTGACATAGATAACCGCCAGAGAACGCATTTCGTTACATCCGAGCGAAGAAAATTTCGCTTCGTTTTTCACGATGCGCTCCATGGCGTCCCCCACGGCGTCCTCGGCGTCGGCCTGATTCCGGAGAATGCGCATGGCCTCCCGCAGCATGGCGTCCTTCGCGCATCGCCAGACCCTTGCAGCAGGCCGCTCTTCGATTGTCATGGTATCACCTCCGTATTCTTTATAACCGATCCGGAGCCCGAGTTGTTACACGGTTTCAGAAAAAAAGAAAAGAAAAAAACACCCGCGACCGTTTTGAGGATCGACGGGCGTTGACGAGCTTACGCGCCGGTTTTCGCTTTTCCGTTCCCGATCAGGGCGAGGAAGGGGATCAGCATGCCCCCGACGGAGTTCCCGAGCACCACCAAAAGGAGGAAGAGGAACCCGTTCGGCGAGAAATAGGCGGCGGGAGAAAAAATCCCGGCGAAGAAAACGTAGAACATGTCGGCGATGGAGTGCTCGAACCCGGCCAGAATGAACACCGGCACGCAGAAGAGGATCCCCCATACCGTGTTCTTCTGCTTGTAGGCCCAGACCGCGGTGTACATGAGGATCCCGCAGAGGATCCCGGCGAACAGCACGCGGACCGAATCCCCCGGCATCGCCGCAAGCTTTCCGGACGCCACGGCGAGACTCCGCTCTTCGAGCTGCGGAACGCCGATCCGTGCGATCAGCGCGCAGAGCAGGGTTCCGCAGAGATTTCCGAGCAGACACCCGAAGAGGGAAACGACGTCCGCCTTCGTATGGGAGGTGACGATCATCCCGACCTTACCCGTAAAGAGCTGCATCCCCGTGATGCAGATGGAAAGCAGAGCGACCGTGAAGAACACCGCCCCGAGATACCGGTTGTCGCAGGCGAGAAACACCGCGCCCCCGATCCCGATGTAGACCCCCGCCGCGATTCCCTCAAAATAGCTTTTTTTCATGATGAACTCCCCCGGTTGAATGAATCATAGCTTGTGAACGTGCTTCGGGACGGTATCCGCGTCCGGCGGGATCAGTCCGTCGTCAAAGTGAACCGCTACCGTCCGCTCCTCGAGCAGGGACTGCAGGACGGCAAGATCGGTGTCGCTGACCGCCCGGCTCTCCCGGATGGCGCGGCTGGCCAAAACCGCGGCGGCCTGTCCGGTCATCACGGCGGGCGGAATCACCCGTGCGACGTCCCATGCGTATCCCTCCGCCGAGACACAGCGTCCCGCGGCAATGATGTTGGAAAAACCCCGTCTGGTCATGGAAGCGCGGGGAACCTCAAAGAGAAAGTCCCGCCGGTCGAAATCGTTGATGACGCAGAGCGAATCCGGGAAGTGGCGGTAAGCGTCCTCCTCCCCGAGGGTGTAGTCCCCTGCGATCCTGCGGATGCACCGGAACTGCGGCATCATGGGCGTCATGACGAGCATCCGGGAGAACCGGTCCCCGTCCTTGAACCGCGAGAGCACGATCTTCTGATTGCGGATCAGATAGTCGCTCGTGTTTTCGACCGACGCGCCGTAATAGAAGGGAACGTCTTCGGGCTGTCCTCCGCCGTAGAGATTGGCCGCTCCGCCCGAGGTCATGCGGACGGCCCGGTCGATCCGCCCCGACTCCGCCGCCTCCCTGCATGAGTCAAGCGAGAGAACGCGCGGGAAATAGCTGAAATAGTTCTTTCCGTCCTCCGTGGGCATGCCCGCCTTCGCCGCCATTTCCGCGTCTCCCGTGGCGTCGATGAGCTGGCGGCAGGGATAGAATTCAAATCCGGATTTGGAATCCGTCACGACGCCGAGGCAGACGCCGTTCTCCATGACCGGATGGGCGGCGATACAGTCGAAGAGGATCTTCACGCCCTCGTCCGCCAGCAGATCGCAGAGCGCCATGGCGAAAAGATACGGGTCATACTGGGTCTGATACCGCGCCTCAGTTTTCTGCTCCGGCTGACCGTTTCTCCAGATTTCGGGAAGGGTATCGTATCCGTACCGGATCGAGAGAAGGAGAAACTCCTCGGCCATACCGCGCAGAACCTGCACGCCGCGTCCGTTGCACAGCGGTTCGAAGTAATTCACAAGCCCTGTGGTGGCCAGTCCGCCGAGCAGGCAGCTTTTTTCGAGAAGCAGGGTCTTCAGCTCGAGACGAGCCCCTTCGAGAGCCGCCGCGCATCCGGCGATCCCGCCTCCGCAGACGATCAGATCGAAACCGTCCTTCCGGGGAACATTCAGATTCAGGGAAATGCCTTCCATGTCGAACCTCCGTGAATGTTTGGATTCATCATAGCATATAATTATGGACACGATGTGAACAAAAGGCGTTTTTTGGGCAGTTTTCCCGTAAAAGGTCGGGACATGTGGAAAATGTTGTGTGAGTATCACTTGAAAAAGCCGCCGTTCTGTGGTATAATCTATTATGATTATTCTAAGAAGCGAGCGTGGAGACATGACCGGTGAGCAGTTGAGAGAAGCGTATCTTTCCGCGAAAAGATCGCTGTTTGACCAGTATTATGACAAGCTGAACGAGCGGCAGAGGGAGGCGGTCTATCAGGTAAACGGCCCCCTTTTGATCCTTGCTGGAGCGGGGAGCGGGAAGACCACGGTGCTGGTGACCCGGATCGCCCATATCATCCGGTACGGAGACGCCTACCGTTCCGATCTTGTCCCGGCCAACGTAACGGAGGCGGCGGTGGAATCGATCCGCGAGGCGGCCTCCCTTTCCCATGACGAGCTGGGCGAATACCTGACCCGGTTCGCCGTCAATCCGCCGGAGCCGTGGCAAGTCATGGCGATCACCTTCACGAACAAGGCAGCGCGTGAGATCAAGTCCCGCATTGCCGCCCTGTTCGGAGAGGACAGCGAGGAGACCGCGGAGATCCGCTCCGGCACGTTCCACTCCGTCTGCGTGCAGATCCTGCGCCGGTACGGGAATCAGATCGGATACGACCGGTCCTTCACCATCTGCGACACGGACGACTCCAAAAAGCAGATCACCCTGTGCATGAAGCAGCTCGGCATCGACGACAAGATGCTCCCCGTCCGGACGGTCCAGAGCGCCATCAGCCGCGCCAAGGACAGATTGATCGGCCCGGACGAATACGCGGCGAAAGCGGGCGGCGACGTGAAGTACCGTCAGATCGCCGGAATTTACCGCCTGTACGCCGAAAAGCTCAAGAGTCAGAATCTTCTGGATTTCGACGACATCATCATGCAGACCGTGCGCCTCCTCACCGAGTGCGAGGACGTGCGCAAGCTCCTTCAGAACCGATACCGCTATGTGTGCGTGGACGAGTATCAGGACACCAACGCCGCGCAGCTCGAGCTGACCCTGCTCCTTTCCGCCAAGTATAAAAATATCATGGTAGTGGGGGACGACGATCAGTCCATCTACAAATTCCGCGGCGCGGTCATCGAAAACATCCTCAACTTCGACAAGAACTACGACAACACCGCCGTGATCCGTCTCGAGGAGAACTATCGCTCCACGAAGACCATCCTCGACGCGGCGAACGGGATCATCTCCCACAACGACGGACGTCTCGGCAAGACCCTCTGGACCTCCGGAGACACGGGCGCGCCCATCATAGTCAGGCACCTCGGCAGCCAGAACGACGAGGCCCGCTATATCGCCGAGATCGTGTCGAAGGGCGTCTCCGAGGGAGGATCCTTCCGGGATTACGCCGTGCTCTACCGCATGAACGCCCAGTCCCGCGCGATCGAGCAGGCGTTCGCCAAAGCGGGGATCCCTTACCGGCTGCTCGGTGGGATGCGCTTCTTCGAACGGATGGAGGTCAAGGACATCATCGCCTATCTGGCCTTGATCCACAATCCGAACGACGATCTGCGCCTCCGCCGGATCATCAACACGCCGCGCCGGGGCATCGGGGACAAATCCATTCAGGTCGCGGAAGCCCTCGCCTATGAGGAAGGCTGCCCGCTCCTCGAATTCCTCCGCCGGGTCAAGCGGTACAGCGCGATTTCCTCCGCCACCGCCAATCAGATGGTGAATTTCGTCTACATGATGGACAAATTCCGCGAAATGGCGGATCAGCTCACGGTTTCCGGTCTCATCGAATTCGTCGCCGAGGAATCCGGATATAATAAGATGCTCTCCGAGATGACCGATATCGGCGAGCGCGAGGAGAGGCAGAACAACATCGCCGAACTGATAGCCGCCGCGCGCGCCTATGAGGAACAGGCGGAAGAACCCTCTCTTGTGGAATTCCTCGAGGATATCGCTCTTGTCTCCGACGTGGACAAATACGACGAAACCGCCAATGCCGTCGTGATGATGACCATCCATTCGGCAAAGGGCCTCGAATTCCCGACGGTATTTCTGCCCGGCATGGAGGAGAACATCTTCCCGTCCTTCCAGACCCTTCTCAATCCCGAGGAGATCGAGGAAGAGCGCCGACTTGCCTATGTTGCCGTGACCCGCGCGAAGAAGCAGGTGTACATCACCCATGTGCGCGACCGGATGATGAGCGGACGCACCAGCTCCAATTCCATTTCACGGTTCGTGGAGGAGATCCCGCCCGCGCTCTGCGACAGGGACGACGAACTTCCGGACGACGCGGAGATCCGGCAGCTCCGCCAGCGGCCTCAGAAGATGAAGCCCGTCAACTACTTCGTCAACGAGACCTCGAAGCCATCGAAAGCCTTGGAGAAAAAATCCCCCGCGACAACGGAGATCTTCCAGCCAGGCGACACCGTGAAGCATGTGAGCTTCGGCGTGGGCGTGGTGCTGACCGTCCGTCCCATGGGCGGGGACACGCTCTATGAAATCGCCTTTGAGAAGGTGGGCACGAAAAAGCTCATGGCAACCTACGCCCGCCTGACCCGGCTCTGATTCCTCTTCCTGACCGCTTCAAACTCAAATAAATAACATTATAAAGGAAACAGCATCCATGAAAAACGACAAGAAACTTGTACAGGACATCACCTCCATGGACGAGGATTTCGCCAAATGGTACACCGATATCTGCCGGAAGGCCGATCTGGTGGATTATACCTCCGTCAAGGGCTGCATGATCATCCGTCCCTACGGTTACGCCATCTGGGAAAACATTCAGAAGATTCTCGACGCACGCTTCAAGGAGACCGGCCATGAGAACGTGTACATGCCCCTCTTTATCCCGGAATCCCTCCTGCAGAAGGAAAAGGATCATGTGGAAGGCTTTGCCCCCGAGGTCGCATGGGTGACCCATGGCGGAACCGAGGAGCTGACCGAGCGTCTCTGCGTCCGTCCCACCTCCGAAACCCTGTTCTGCGAGCATTACGCCAACATCATCCGTTCCTGGCGCGATCTGCCGAAGCTCTATAACCAGTGGTGCAACGTCGTGCGCTGGGAGAAGACCACCCGTCCGTTCCTCCGCAGCCGCGAATTCCTCTGGCAGGAAGGCCATACCATGCACGCCACCGAGGAAGAGGCCCGCGAGGAGACCCTCCGGATGCTGAACATCTACGCGGACTTCCACGAGAAGGATCTCGCCATCCCGGTGATCAAGGGCGCGAAGACTCCCTCCGACAAGTTCGCCGGAGCTGAGGACACCTACTGCATCGAAGCGATGATGCACGACGGCAAAGCCCTGCAGGCCGGTACGTCCCACTATTTCGGAGACGGATTCGCCCGCGCGTTCGACATTCAGTTCACCGACAAAAACAACACCCTACAGTACCCCCATCAGACTTCATGGGGCGTGACCACCCGCATGATCGGCGGCATCATCATGACCCACGGCGACGACAACGGTCTGGTTCTCCCTCCCGCCGTCGCTCCGATTCAGGTGGTCGTGATCCCCGCGGCCATGCACAAGGAAGGCGTCCTCGAAGCCAACCGCGCCGTGACGGAACGGATTCGCGCCGCCGGGTACCGCGTGAAGCTGGACGACAGCGATAACAGCCCCGGTTGGAAGTTCGCCGAATACGAGATGAAGGGCGTTCCCGTCCGCATCGAGCTCGGTCCGCGCGATATCGAAGCCGGCCAGTGCGTGCTTGTGACCCGCTGGAACATGGAAAAGACCGTCGTGAAGCTGGACGAGCTGGAAACCGTACTTGCGCAGAAAATGGAAGAGATCCGCGACGGCATGTACAAGAAAGCCCTCGAAAACCGCGAGAGACGGACCTACGAGTGCGCCTCCATCGAGGAGATCAAGGCCGCGCTCGCCGAACACGGGGACGGTCTGGTGCGCGCCATGTGGTGCGGGGAAGAGGAGTGCGAGGACAAGGTGAAGGAGCTGACCGGCGTCGGTTCCCGCTGCATCCCCTTCGAGCAGAAGCACCTCTCCGACACCTGCGTCTGCTGCGGCAAGCCCGCGAAATCCATGATCTACTGGGGCATCGCGTATTAAGCCCATACGAAAAAAACTGCTCAATCCGCATCCATGCCGAAAGGAGGCGTTTGATCCCTGAAAGAATTCTCCGTATCCCTGAAAGAAAAAATCAAGCGCGTGGATCCCATCGTCCTCCTTTGCGCACTGGGGATGAACGTCATGAGTCTGGTGACGCTCTACGCCGCTGCCGACAAATACGGCATGTGGTATTTCCGGGCTCAGCTGTTCACGACTGCGGCGGGAATCGTGGCGGCGGTCGTCGTGATGCTGTTGGACTATGACTCCTGGTTCAGAAAGCTGAAAGTCGTCTTCTTCATCGCAACGATCGTTCTGATCGTCATCGTGAAGCGGTTCGGGACCGGATCCCTCGGAAACTACAACTGGATCAGGATCCCGAACACGAACTTCTCCATACAGCCGACGGAGTTCACCAAGATCACCTTCATGATCACGTTTGCCCTTCACCTCGACGCGGTGCGGGACAAGATCAACCATCCGCTGGCGGTGCTCAGTCTGGTCGCGCACGGAGGCTTGATCTGCGGCATGGTGTTCTGGCAGGGCGATACCGGCATGGCGCTCGTCTATGTCGGCATCTTCAGCATCATGCTGTTCGGCGCGGGGCTCTCCCTCTGGTATTTCGGAGGCGCGGGAGTCGCGGCGCTCCTGATCGCTCCCCGGATCTGGAACCATCTTTCCCAGATCCAGCAGAACCGGATCCTCTTCGGATTCAATCCGGATCTCGACCCGCTCGACGCCGGATGGCAGGCGATCACCTCACGGAGCTGCATCATCGCCGGCGGATTCCGCGGAGCCGGTATGAACGGGGGGACGAAGTATTTCAGCCTCGTCCACGGACAGAGCGACTTCATCTATGCCGTTGTCGCGGAAAAGTTCGGATTCTTCGGAACGTTTCTCTACCTCGTCCTGATCGTCGCGCTCATCATCCGGATCCTGTGGATCGCACGGAACACGAGGAAGAATTACGCCTCGTACATATGCATCGGCATTGCGGGGATGCTGCTGGTGCAGTCGGCGGAAAACATTGGCATGTGCTTGGCGCTCCTGCCTGTGGTGGGCATCACCTGTCCGTTTCTGTCCTACGGTTCGTCCTCTCTCCTGTCGATGTACATCTGTATCGGCATCATCGAAAGCATCTGCACGCACAGCCAGAAGTATTACTTCGAGAGGGAAGAAGCCTGAGGCTTGTCAAAAAAGAAAACCGGTACGGTTCCCGAAACTTGGGATCGCCGTACCGGAATTTTTTATTGTCTCTCAAACAGCAGTTCGAACGAGGGATCATTTTCCGGAACCAGACCGAGATAATATCCGTTGTCGTAGTAATCCAGAACGATCCGGGCGTCGCCGAGATCCTTTTCTCCGGATACCGTGACGAAAAGCATGTCGCCTTCGCTTTCCACCGGATACAGCGTGGTGACGCCGTCCGCTGTCAGGGCGACCCATCCGTTTTCGAACACGAGCGACATCTCCTCGATTTCGTCGTATTCATAGTACAGATCGTCGTCATACGCCCCGATCGCGCTCCATACGCCGTTGAGATAGAAGAGCGGATGGGGAGCGGGCGACTGGACGGCAATCGCGGGATTCTGCTCTCCCCCTTTTCCTCCGCCCGGCTTGTACGAAGACCGCCCTCCCGGATCCTCCGTCAGAAAGGAAATGATATCGTTCCTCTCCGCGTCGATGGCCGATTCGCCTTCCGATTTCCGTTCGCAGGAAGGGAAGAGAAGCGCCGCGGCGAGCAGGAAAACGGACAGCTTCTTGCAGCAACGATTCATTCTCACGTCCCTTTCGAGGTCAGAGGGTCGCGGCCATGACGGCTTTGATGGTGTGCATCCGGTTCTCCGCTTCGTCGAAAACGATGGAGGCGGGGGATTCGAAAACGTCGTCCGTGACCTCGAGCGCGTCCAGACTGAACCGGTTGTGGATCTCCCGCCCGATTTCCGTGCCGAGATCGTGGAACGCGGGCAGACAGTGCATGAAGCGGCACTGGGAACCTGCCTTCTCCATCAAACGCGCGTTGACCTGATAGGGGAGAAGATCGCCGATCCGCTCTTCCCAGATCTCAGCGGGCTCGCCCATGGAGACCCATACGTCCGTGTAGATCACATCGGCTCCACCGACAGCGTCCATCGGCTTCGTGTTGAAGGAGAGCGTCGCTCCGGTGGTCTCGGCGACCGCGCGGCACGCATCGACAAGGGAGGCGGCAGGGAAGTATTTTTCAGGCGCGCAGGCGATGAAGTTCATCCCCATCTTGGCGCAGCCGACCATCAGGGAGTTGCCCATGTTGTACCTTGCGTCGCCCATGTAGCAGAGCGTCTTTCCTTTCAGCTCTCCGAAATGCTCCCGGATCGTCAGAAAATCCGCCAGAATCTGCGTCGGATGGAATTCGTTCGTGAGGCCGTTCCAGACCGGCACGCCCGCGTATTTTGCCAGCTCTTCCACGATCTCCTGACCGAATCCGCGGTATTCGATGCCGTCGAACATCCGCCCGAGAACCCGCGCCGTGTCCGCAATGCTCTCCTTCATGCCGATCTGCGAGCTCTTTGGATCGAGGTAAACCGGGTGCATCCCGAGATCGGCCGCAGCGACTTCGAACGCGCACCGGGTCCGGGTGGAGGTCTTCTCAAAGATCAGGGCAACGTTCCTGCCCTCGCACATCCGGTGGGGGATTCCGGCCTTTTTCTTTGCCTTGAGATCCGCCGCAAGATCCAAAAGCCCCGCGATTTCGTCCGGCGTATAGTCCAGCAGCTTCAGAAAATGTCTGCCCTTCCAGGAAACCATAGTACACTCCTTTTTGTTCAAAAACAAGTCCAAGGGGAAGCCTGAGCTCCCCCTTTTCGATTAAAGCACTTTTGCCAGGAACGAACGGAGCCGCTCGTTCTGCGGATTTCCGAAAATCTGATCCGGCGTCCCTTCTTCGAGAATCACGCCGTCTTCGAGGAACAGAACGCGGTTGGAAACTTCTCTGGCGAATCCCATTTCGTGGGTCACAACCACCATGGTCATCCCGTCGGAGGCGAGCTTCTTCATGACGTCCAGCACCTCGCCGACCATCTCCGGATCGAGCGCGGAGGTGGGTTCGTCGAAGAGCATCACGTCCGGTTCCATGCAGAGCGCGCGCACAATGGCGACCCGCTGCTTCTGACCGCCGGAGAGCTGATTCGGATAGGCGTCCGCCCGATCCGCCAGCCCGACCTTTCCGAGCAGCTCCAGCGCTTTCTCCTGCGCCTTCTCCTCCGGGACTTTTTTCAGCATCATCGGCGCGACGGTCAGGTTCTTCATGACCGTCATATGGGGGAAGAGGTTGAACTGCTGGAATACCATCCCCATCTTCTGCCGGTGAAGATCGAGGTCGATCTTTTTGTCGGTGAGATCGTCCCCTTCGAAGATGATCTGACCTCCCGTAGGCTTTTCCAGCATGTTCAGGCACCGGAGAAACGTGGATTTCCCGGATCCGGAGGGACCGATCACGCAGATTACGTCGCCCTTGTCGATCTCCGTGTTGATCCCCTTCAGGACTTCGATTCCGCCGAAGTTCTTCTGCAGATTTCTAACGCTTATCACCGGTTGACAGCCTCCTTTCCAGTTTACCGAGGAGCCAGGTCAGGAGCAGGACCAGCACAAGGTAGATCAGAGCCACCAGCATCAGCGGGTTGACGGCGTCGTAGGAATTGTTGCGGATCAGGTTGCCCGCGCGTGTCACGTCGACCACCGCCACATAGCCGGCCACCGAAGTCTCTTTCAGAAGGGCGATCAGCTCGTTGCCGATGGCAGGGAGGATGTAGCGGACGGCCTGAGGGAACACCACCACGCGCATGGCCTGCAGACGGCTCATGCCCAGGGAGCGACCGGCCTCCATCTGTCCCGCGTCCACTGCGTTGATGCCGGAGCGGATCAGCTCCGCCATGTACGCGCCGGAGTTGACGCCGAAGGCAATGATCGCCACCGGGATGCCGTTCTTTGCGTGTGAGAAAATGATGTAGAAGAAAATCAGAAGCAGCACCACCATCGGGATACCGCGGATGACCTTCACATACAGGTCGCAGAGGAACGCCAGAGGTTTCAGCCCGGGAACGTCCTCCGCCAGATACTTGACCACCGCGATCAGTATGCCGATGGTGACGCCGATGACAAGCGCGCCCAGAGTGATGACGATGGTGTGGCGGAAACCCTCGATCATCATCTTGTACCGATCGTTTCCGATAAAGGTTTCGTGCAGCTTGGCGAACCACCCGGAAAGAGGGCCGCCCGCCGCCAGAAACAGGGTTGGCAGGATCATGTCGCGTTTACACCTTCGTGATCATCAGTTGTGAGGCGCGGTATAGGGCGCGTCGTACTTCTCGAAGATAGCGGCGATGGTGCCGTCGGAAACCATCCCGTTGATGATCTTGTTGATTTCGGCGGCCAGCTCGTCGGAACCCAGAGTCAGCGCGAAGGCGTAGGGCTCGGTGGTCATAGCCTCGGAGAGGATCACAAGGGAGCCCTCGCCGTTTTCCGCGTTGTAGGCTTTGACCATTTCGGCGGCGGTCAGGTCGTCGATGACCCAGGCGTCCACCTTTCCGGTGACCAGAGCGGCTTCCGCGTCGCTGTTGGCGGCAAAGCCCTTCACGTCGTAGCCCTCGCCCATGCAGAAGTCTTCGGCGGTGGTGCCGGTCTGTACGGACACGGTCTTGCCGGTCAGATCCGCCTTGGAGGCGATGGGACTGCCCGCGGTGACCACGATGGCCTGCGCGGCGAGGCAGTATGGATCCGTGAAGAGCACGTTCTTTTTCCGCTCCTCGGTGACGGAGATGCCGGAGACGCCGAGGTCGAATTTGCCCGCGTTGATGCCGGGGATGACGGAGTCGAAGTCCATCTGGTTGATGGTCAGGGTCACGCCGAACTTTTCGCAGATGGTGTTGAGAATTTCGATTTCAATGCCTTCCACGACGTTTCCTTCGCCGAGAGATTCAAAGGGCGGGAAGTCGGGAGAGGTGGCGATGGTCAGGGTTCCGGCCTTTTTGATGTCGTCGAGGGTCGTGCCGCCGGATCCGCAGGCGGAGAAAACGGCAGTCAGCATGAGCAGAGAGAGCGCGAGAGCAATGAGTTTTTTCATGATGCAATCCTTTCTGAGTGTGAATGATTTGAATATCCCGGAATAAATATTCGCTTATGCGGATAAATATGCGTATATTATAATACGGAAAAACCCCCGTGTCAAGAGGAAAACGGGGATTTTTTCAAAGAATAAACTAATTTCAGCCTCTTTTCGGGAAAAAGCAGGCAAACCGGCTCGTTTTCGGGCGGAATGCCGAAGCCTCAGCCCTTCGACGCGGGATCCGGCGCCAGCTCGGCCGCGGATCTCTCCTGCTTGACCTTCTTGTCGATCACATGGCGGGACGCCAGCTCGCGGTGGATGTCCCCGAGGGAAATCCCCGCTTCGATCATCAGCACCAGAATGTGGTAGGTTAGATCGGCGATTTCGTAGACCGTCTCCGCTTTATCCCCGTCCTTTGCCGCGATGATGACCTCCGTGGACTCCTCGCCCACTTTCTTGAGGATCTTGTCGAGTCCCTTGTCGAACAGATAGTTGGTGTAGGAACCCTCCTTCGGATGCTCCTTCCGCTCCCGGATCAGCTCCATGAGCAGATCGAGCGAAAAATCCTTTCTTTCCGCACTCTGTGCGAGGGTATTGGTAAAGCAGGAAGTCGTCCCGAGATGGCAGGCCGGCCCCTCCGGTTCCACCTTCACCACCAGCGCGTCATAATCACAGTCCGCCGTGATCGACACGATGTGCTGAACATTCCCGGAGGTCTCTCCCTTGAGCCAGAGCGTCTGACGGGAGCGGCTGTAAAAACAGGTCAGCTCCTTTTCGAGGGAGATCTTCAGGCTTTCCATGTTCATGTACGCAACCGTCAGAACCTGTCCGGTCACAGCATCCTGCACGACGACTGGAATCAGGCCGCGTTCGTCGAAGCGGAGCTTGTCGAGTTCGAAATTGGTTTCCATTTGAAGTTCAGCCTCCTCAGACAATTCTTGCCGGGATCCCGTTTGCCGCAAGCTCCCGTTTCAGATCGGCGATCTTCACCTCTCCGAAATGGAAAATGGAGGCGGCCAGTCCCGCGTCCACTTTGGGAATGGACTTGAACAGCGTCACGAAATCCTCCATGCAGCCCGCACCGCCGGACGCGATCACCGGAACCGAAACGGCGTCGCAGACCGCCTCGAGCATCTCCAGATCGAAGCCCTTCTTTACGCCGTCCGTATCCATGGAGTTCACGACGATCTCGCCCGCGCCCATGTCCACGCACCGGCGGATCCATGAGACAGCCTCCATGCCCGTATCCACGCGGCCGCCCTTCGCAAAGACCCGGAATTCTCCTCCCACGCGCTTCACGTCCACGGACAACACCACGCACTGGTCGCCGTAGAGCCGCGCCGCCTCGCGCACCAGATCCGGGTTCCGTATGGCGCCGGAGTTGACCGAAACCTTATCCGCGCCGCATTTCAGCACCCGGTCAAAATCGTCGGTGGTGTTGATCCCGCCGCCCACGGTCAGGGGAATGAACACCTGCCGCGCCGCTTCCGTCAGAATGTCGGTGAACAGCCGCCGCCCCTCCGCCGAAGCCGTAATGTCGTAGAACACCAGCTCGTCCGCGCCTTCGTCGGAATAGAACTTCGCCAGCTCCACCGGGGAGGCCACGTCGTTCAGTCCGGCAAAATTCACGCCTTTGACCACCCGTCCGTCCTTCACGTCGAGACAGGGGATAATCCGTTTCGTAATCATTCCGCACCCTCCCGGACAATCCGTTCCGCTTCTTTCAGATCCAGCGCGCCCGTGTAATACGCCTTGCCGATGATCGCTCCGTAGAGCCCGAGATCCCGGAGCCTCCTCACGTCCTCGAGCGAGGAAACACCGCCCGACGCCGTGAGCTTCACGCCGTATTTCCCGGAAAGCTCCCGGTACAGCGCGGCATTGGTCCCTGCCATGGCTCCGTCCTTCGAGATATCGGTGCAGATCACGCAGGACACGCCGAGGGACTCCATCTTTGCGAAAAAGGCGTCGGCTGTGTACCCTGAGCTCTCCGTCCAGCCCTTCACCGCCACAACTCCGTCCTTCAGATCCGCGCCTACCGCGATCCGCTCCCCGTACTTTTCGAGCGCGGACCGGAGCAGGTCATCGTCGGACACGGCGGCGGTCCCGAGGATCACGCGGTCCACGCCGGAGGAGAGATACCGGTCGATCACCTCCATGGAGCGGACGCCGCCTCCCACCTCGCAGAACGCGCCGGAGACCTCCTTGATCTTCAAAACCGTTTCGAGGTTCGGCGTTTCTCCGGTTTTGGCCCCTTCCAGATCCACGATGTGAACGGCACGGCATCCGCATAAGGTGAAGTCTCGCGCGAACTTTGCCGGATCTCCGTACACCGTCATGTCCTCGTACCGCCCCTTGTACAGGCGAACGGCTTTTCCTTCATATAAATCGATGGCGGGAAAGAGGATCATACCGCCACCTCGCAGAACGCCCGGAGAACCGACAGACCCACGGCGCCGCTCTTTTCCGGATGGAACTGACAGCCGAAGATATTGTCCTTCCAAACCGCCGCCGTCAGCTCGCCTCCGTATTCGGTCACCGCGCAGACGGAATCCCCGCAGTCCGCGGCGTGATACGAATGGACGAAATACATGTGATCCCCGTTCCGCACGTCCCGGAAGATCGGACAGTCGGGCCGGACCAGCCGCAGGGCGTTCCAGCCGATATGGGGGATCTTGTAATCCTCCGGAATCACGTCCCGGATCGGCTTCACGGATCCCTTCAAGAGGCCGAGTCCCTCGTGCTCCCCGTATTCATAGCTCTTTTCGAACAGCATCTGCATCCCGAGACAGATCCCGAGCAAAGGCTTTCCGCGCCCGCATTCCGCAAGGATCGCGCGGTCCAGTCCCGTCGCCCGGAGCTTGTCCGCGGCGTCCCGGAACGCGCCGACCCCGGGCAGTATCAGCCGATCCGCGCGCGAGAGCCCGGCTTCGTCCGAAACGATTTCCGCCTCAGCCCCGACAGCGGCGAAGGAGGAGGCAAGGGAAAACAGATTGCCGACGCCGTAATCGATCAGTCCGATCATCACAGTACCCCCTTGGTGGACGGGATCTCGTCCGCGAAGTCCGGGTCGATTTCGACAGCCTCCCGGAATGTACGGGCCGTGGATTTGAAGATCGCCTCGGCAATGTGATGGGAGTTTTTCCCGGCCAGCTTCCGGATGTGGAGGGAGCAGGCGGCAGTTCTCACAAAGGCCGACCAGAATTCCTCTACCAGCTCCGAATCGAAGGTTCCGATCTTCTCGGTCGGGAATTGGGCATCAAAGCCGAGGAATGCCCGTCCCGAAAAATCCACCGCCGTGAGCACAAGGGATTCGTCCATCGGTAGGATCGTGTCCCCGTACCGCCGGATTCCCCGCTTATCGCCCATGGCGCGCGAGAATGCCTCTCCGAGCGCGATCCCGATATCTTCGACGCTGTGGTGATCGTCCACCTCCACGTCTCCACGGCAGACGAGCGCCAGATCGAACCGCCCGTGTTTGGCGAACAGGGTCAGCATGTGGTCGAGAAACCCGACGCCCGTGTCGATCTGTGAAGATCCCGTACCGTCCAGACGAAGGGTCAGGGAGATATCGGTCTCGGCAGTTTTTCGTTCAACGGCTGCTTGTCTCATGTTTCATCCTCCAGAACGGTTTGCACGACGGAGAGGAGCGCGTTCATCTGTTCCCTCGATCCGACCGTGATCCGGACATACTGTCTGATTCTTTCGCTGTCCCAGTGGCGCACAAGGATGCCCCGGCGTTTCAGGCTCCGGTACAGCTCCCCCCCGTCCAGCTTCGGATGGGAGGCAAAGAGGAAGTTCGCCCGGGAATCGGTCAGGACAAAGCCCATTTCCTCAAGCTTCCCGGCGGCGTAATCCCGGTTTTCCATAATGACGGCGCAGTTTTTCCGGTTTCGCTCGTCCTCCGCAAGGGAGGCGGCTCCGGCTGCGATGGTCATGCGGTTGACATTATACGGATTTGTGGAGTTGCGCAGGGTGTCGAGATCCCGGATCAGATCCCGCTGTCCGAAGGCGAATCCCAGCCGCGCTCCCGCAAGGGACCGGGATTTGGAGAAGGTCCCTGTCACGAGAAGATTCGGACAGTCGTGAATCAGCGAAACCGCGCTTTCCCCGCCGAAATCCACATAGGCTTCGTCCACCACCGTCACCCGGTCCGGATTCGATTCCACGATGGCCCGGATCGACTCGAGCGGCAGGGCGATTCCCGTCGGCGCGTTGGGATTGGCGAGAAAGACTGTCTCGGGAATTCCCATATAGTCGCCGGGATCCACCGTGAAGTCGTCTCTCAGCGGGATCCGACGGTAGGGCACCCGGTTCGCCTCGGCAAAGACGGAGTAAAACCCGTAGGTGATGTCCGGGAACGCCGCGGGATGATCGTCGTCGCAGAAAGCCATGAAGGCAAAGTTCAAAACTTCGTCGGATCCGTTCGAGACGATCACCTCGTCAACGGAAACGCCGTACCGCTCCGCAAGAGCCCGGCGCACGGCAAGGCACTCGGGATCCGAATACAGCTCCCCATGACGGATGGCTTCCGTCGCCGCCGCCACCACTGCCTCGGAGGGAGGGAAGGGGGATTCGTTCGTGTTCAGCTTGACGTACTTCATATCCTTCGGCTGCTCGCCGGGGACATAGGGCGTCAAACGGCTGAATTTCTCCGAGAAAAACCGGCTCATTTCTTTTCCTCCCGACGGGAGAGCGCACTTTTGGCGTGTCCGGTCAGCCCTTCCTTCCGCGCGAAGAACGCGACGTCGTCCGCGACCTTCGAGAGAGCTTCTTCGGTATAGTAGGTATATTGCGTCTTCTTCACGAAATCGTCCACGGACAGGGGGGAGGAGAACCGCGCCGTTCCCCCCGTGGGAAGGGTGTGGTTCGGACCGGCGAAATAATCTCCGAGCGCTTCGGGGCAGCTGCGGCCCATGAACACGGATCCAGCGTGCCGGATCTTGTCGAGATAGTCGAACGGGTTGTCCACCATCAGCTCGAGGTGCTCGGGCGCGATCCGGTTCGACACCTCGATCGCCTCCGTCAGAGTCTCCGCCACGATGATCTTGCCGTTCCCGTCCACGGATGCCCGCGCGATCCCAGCACGCTCGAGCAGGGGAATCTGCCGTTCCAGCTCGTCCCGGACCGCCTCCGCCAGCTCCATGGAATCCGTCACCAGCACCGCGGAAGCGTTTTTGTCGTGCTCCGCCTGAGAGAGAAGATCGGCAGCCAGTATCCGCGGATTGCTCTTTCCGTCCGCCAGCACGAGGATCTCGCTCGGCCCCGCGATCATATCGATGGCCACCTGACCGAAGACCTGCCGTTTTGCCTCCGCCACATACGCGTTGCCGGGTCCGACGATCTTGTCCACCCGCGGAATGCTCTCCGTCCCGTATGCCAGAGCCGCGACAGCCTGCGCGCCGCCGACCTTGAAGATCCGATCCACGCCCGCTTCACAGGCCGCCGCCAGGATCGCGGGATTCACCTTTCCGTCCCGTCCGGGAGGCGTCACCATGACGATTTCGCGCACGCCGGCGATCTTCGCGGGAATGGCGTCCATCAGCACGGTGGAGGGATACGCCGCGGTGCCGCCCGGAACGTACAGACCCGCCCGGTCGAGAGGGATCACCTTCTGTCCGATCACAATGCCGTCCTCGTCGTTGAGAATGAAGCTGTTTCTCACCTGACGCTCGTGGAATTTCCGGATGTTCCGCGCGGCGCGGGCGAGAACGGCGAGGAATTCCGGTTCCACCGACGCTTTGGCTTCGGAGATTTCCTCCTCCGTTACCCGGAGAGAATCGAGCTTCACACGGTCAAATCGTTCGGTCAGATCGAACAGAGCGCGGTCTCCTCTTGTACGGACGTCCGCGATGATATCCGACACCGCGCCGTCCACCTGAGCCGTGGGGGATACACGCGCGAAAACGTCCTCCGGCGCTACTTCGCTGAATCGAAAAATGCGGATCATTCGGCACCTCCGGCAATGGCGCGGACAATGCGTTCGATCTCCGCGCTTCTGAATTTATAACTGGATCGGTTGGCGATGAGACGCGCGCTGATGGGGAGCACCGTCTCGATCACCTCGAGATTGTTTTCCTTGAGGGTGGTTCCCGTTTCCACGATATCCACGATCACATCGGAAAGGCCGAGAATCGGCGCGATTTCAATGGAACCGTTCAGATGGATCAGCTCGATGTCGCGTCCTCTCGAAGCATAGAATTCACGGGCGATCCGGGTGAATTTGGTGGCGACGCGAAGCGTTTTCATGTTGTCGTCCCGGAATCCGGCGGGAGCGGCGACGGCCATGCGGCACTTTCCGATCCCGAGGTCGCAGAGCTCGTACAGCTCCGGGCGGTATTCGAGCAGAATATCCTTTCCCGCGACTCCGACGTCCGCCGCTCCGCGTTCGACATAGATCGCCACGTCGGACGGCTTGACCCAGAAATACCGCACGCCCGCTTCGGGATTTTCGAAGATCAGTTTCCGGCTGTTCTCCCGGATGGAGGGGCAGGGAAAACCGGCGGCTTCAAAGAGATCGTACACCTTTTCGCCCAATCTCCCTTTGGGAAGGGCGATATTCAAAAGCTCAGCCAAGATCGGTCACCTCCCATGATCCGGAATCCCCGGTCAGCTTCACGATACGCCCCGCCCGGATCTTCGGATCCCTTGAGACAGCGGAGCGAACCGACAATCCGTCCGCAATCAAGCGTTCCTTCACCTCCCTGAGAACGGCGGGCGGGACGTCCGGATCGTGGAGCAGAAGCACATCGGAGTCATAACGGGGCGCTTTCCCGTCCGTTTCCAGTCGTTCCAGCCCGTCCAGATACACGGCGAACCCGATCGCGCGAGAATCCCGGTGCATGCGCTTCATCAGCCGGTCGTACTGCCCTCCGGAGAGGACGCTTTCGGGAACGCCGCGGAGAAATCCCTTGAAGACGATCCCGTTGTAATACTTCATATCGTCGAGCACGGAGGCGTCCACCCGGATCCCGGCACAAAGAGGCGTCCCGTCGAATACTGAGAGGGCTGTTTTCAGCTCCCCGAGCGCGTCTATGGCACCGTAGCGGACGGCGATCCCCTCGAGCTTCGGAACGACTTCGGCGGCCGGTCCCGCAAGGCTGGCGAGCGTTTTCAGATCCTGCTCCGCCTGAGGATCGATCCCGTACTCCCGCGCCGTATCGGCCACACCGTAGGGGTTTTTCTCCCCGATCGAAACGAGCAGCGCTTTTTCCGCCTCAGCCGGAACCGACGAAAGGACCGCGCCGATCAGCCCGAGATGGGAGACGTCCAGCACGAATTCCGGCCGGATCGCGGCGAGGGAGGAGGCGGCCAGCCAGAGGACTTCGCAGACGTCCGCCGTTCCGATCCCGCCGACGCACTCCAGTCCCACCTGCATGAGTTCACGGAAGGAGCCGGAGCTTTTCGACACCCGGTAAACGTTTTCATTATAATACAGCTTACTGATCGAGGAACCTTCGTCCCGCGTGTTCTTGATGATGGAGAGCGTCACGTCGGGTTTGAGAGCCATGAGCTGTCCCGTCGTATCCGTGAAGGTGATGACGCTGTCCGAAATCAGGAAATCCTTGTTCCGCACATAGAGGTCGTATTCCTCGAATTTGCTCATTTTATAGGGTTGATACCCGTACCGCGCGTAGAGGGAGCGGAGAGTGAACGTAACCCGTTCCTCCCAGGTCAGCGCTCCGGATAAATCGTTCATATGCGCCTCCGGACAGAAGAACTGCCCCGTTTGATTTGTCTGATATTTTAACACGGTAAAGCGGTAAAGTCAATACCGGTTCGGGAACTTTGTCCATTCGCACAGGAAAGCGGTCCGAGCGTCCCTGCAAATCGGTGATTTTGAAGGGATTCAGACGGAATCGACCGCTTCTCCGCCTCCGATCACCCGATCCCCGTCGTAGAGGACGACTGCCTGCCCCGGGGAAACCGCGCGCCTTGGCTCGTCGAACACCGCTCGGATCCCGCCGTTTTCCAGCGGGACGATCTCGGCCCACGCCTCTTTCTGATGATACCGGGTGACGGCTGTGCAGCGGAAGGGACGAGAAGGGGCGATGCCGCGGATCCAGTTCATGTCCTTCGTCCGAACTTCCCGAACGTAGAGTTCTTTTTCCGGACCGAGGATCACAGCGTTGCGGTCCAGATCTTTACCGATCACATAGAGGGATTCGGTCCACGCCACGCCGAGGCCCCGCCTCTGGCCGACGGTATAGTTGACGATGCCCTTGTGACGCCCGACGACGGTACCGTCCCGGAGTATGAAGTCGCCCTCCGGATAGTCCCTGCCGGTAAAGCGTCGGAGAAACGCGGCGTAGTCCCCGTCCGGAACGAAGCAGATATCCTGCGAATCCGGCTTTTCCGCATTGAGAAATCCGTGCTCCTCCGCGATCCGGCGTACCTCTTCCTTCGTCAGGGAACCGAGGGGGAAGAGTGTTCTGGACAGCTGCGCCTGCGTCATGCCGCACAAAAAGTAGCTCTGATCCTTCCGGGGATCCGGTCCTTTCAGAAGCGTGAACCGCCCTTCCTCGTCCCGTCCGATCTTCGCGTAATGCCCGGTCACCAGCATCCGGTATCCCAGCTCGTCCGCGCGTCGGAGCAGCCGGTCGAATTTCAGAAAGCGGTTGCAGTCGAGACACGGATTCGGCGTGCCTCCGGCCTCGTAACAGGCGGCGAAGCGTTCCATGACGCGGGACCGGAACTCGCCGGTAAAGTTGAAAACCTGATAGGGGATGCCGATCTTTCGCGCGACGGAACGGGCGTCCTCCACGTCGTCGAGGGAACAGCAGGTTCTCCCGGAAGGGATCCCGGCGTCCTCGTTTTCGTACAGACGCATGGTGCATCCAAGTACGCGGTAACCGGCTTCTTTCGTCAACAGGGCCGCCACGGAGGAATCGACCCCTCCGCTCATGGCAACGAGAGCAGTTTTTTCTTCTATCATAAGGTACAGCAGTCCGTACAATAATGTCACGGCGGATGAAAACTCGGGATGTAAACAAAAAATGCCGGTCAATCGAACGGCATTTTCGATACACATGTACTCAACATGTGTATGGGGACGGTAGGAATCGGACCTATGACCTTCTGCATGTCACGCAGACGCTCTAACCAGCTGAGCTACGCCCCCGAGAGCGACGTTATTATAACACACTGTCTTCAGGAATGCAAGGGGTTTTTTAAAATTTCTCAAAAAAGTTTTTCATCCCGCAGGGCGGTGTCAAAACCTCCCGCCTCGTTCTGTGAGAATCGACAGCGTTTTTACGTTTTTACCAGTTTTCCCATGTGAAGTCCCGTAAAAATGGGCGGGCAGGAGTCAAAAAACAACGCCTGTGTTCTTGCAATCGGCTTGCTTTTTTGCTATAATCTATGATGAAGCAAAAGGACCATTTCCGAAAGCGACGGAGGACACATCCATGACTAAAGTGACCATCATCGGAGCCGGCTCGGTCGGTTCCACCATCGCGTACACCCTCGCCGTGCAGGGTATCGCGTCCGAGATCGTCATGATCGACATCAACAACGACAAAGCATCCGGAGAAGCGCTCGATATCCGGCAGGGAACGCCCTTCTGCGCTCCCGTGACCATTTACGCCGGGACCTACCGGGATGCCGTGGATTCCGACATGGTGATCCTGACCTCCGGTATCGCGCGGAAACCGGGACAGTCCCGTCTTGATCTTGCGCAGACCAACGTGGACATCGTCAAATCCATCATCCCGCAGATCACCACCTTCGCCCCGGACGCCACCTATATCATCGTGTCCAATCCCGTCGATATCCTGACCTACGTTTGGTGCAAGCTGTCCGAGCTGCCCGAAAACAAGATCATCGGCACGGGGACGATCCTCGACACCTCCCGGCTCCGCGCGCGGATTTCCGAGACCTATTCCATCAATCAGCAGAACGTCCATGCGTATGTATTCGGCGAGCACGGGGACACCTCCTTTGTTCCGTGGTCCATCGCCAACATTTCGAATATCCCCGTGGACGAATACTACAAGGCCGTCTCCTCGCAGGACAACCTCTACCGCCCTCTGAATCACGCGGATCTCGAGAACTACATCAAGAAATCCGGCGCGCGGGTCATCCAGAGAAAGGGCGCGACCTATTACGCCATCGCTCTGTCCACCTGCCACATCGTGAAATGCCTGATCGACGGCATGGACACCACCGTGACGGTTTCCTCCATGATGCACGGGGAATACGGGCTCGACGACGTATGTCTCTCGACGCTGAACATCATCGGCCGGGACGGACTCCGCGGCAAGCTCCTCCCCACGCTGACGGAAGAAGAAAACGCCCTGCTCCATAAATCCGCCGACAGCCTCCGGGAAGTCATCCGCGGCCTCTCCATCTGAGCGGAAGGCAAATTCCAATCATCATCTCCGAAAGGATTCCATATGGATTACCGCATCGAACACGACTCCATGGGCGAGGTGAAGGTCCCCGCCGACAAGTACTGGGGCGCGCAGACCGAACGCAGCCACGAGAATTTCCCGATCGGCGTCGGCATCGAAACCATGCCCGCCGAAATCATCCACGCGTTCGGGATCCTGAAAAAAGCCGCCGCCGTCGCCAACCATGAACTCCGTCCGGAAAAAATGACGGACGAAAAGCTCGCGTCTATCTCTCAGGCCGCCGACGAGGTTTCCTCCGGCGTCCTCGACGGGCATTTCCCGCTGGTGGTATGGCAGACCGGCTCCGGCACCCAGTCCAACATGAACGCGAACGAGGTCATAGCGAACCGCGGCAACGAAATCGCCGGTAAAAAGCTCCTGCATCCGAACGACGACGTGAACATGTCCCAGTCCTCGAACGACACCTTCCCGACCGCCATGCACATCGCCGCGGTCCTCGCACTGGAAGACAAGCTCCTGCCCGCCGTCAACACCCTGATCACCACCTTCCGCAAGCTCGAAGCCATGCACGAGGGGATCGTCAAATCGGGCCGCACCCATTTGCAGGACGCGACGCCCATCCGTTTCTCGCAGGAGATCTCCGGCTGGCGTTCGTCGCTTGAGAAGGACGTGGAGCTGATCTGGCGCGCCCTGACGCCCCTCCGTTCCCTCGCGCTCGGCGGGACCGCCGTCGGCACCGGACTGAACGCCCCTGCGGGATTCGATCAAAAGGTCGCCGCCGTCGTCTCCGAAATCACCGGGAAGTCCTTCGTCACCGCGGAAAACAAATTCCACGCCCTGACCTCCAAGGACGAGCTGGTCTTCGCCCACGGCGCGGTCAAAGCGCTCGCCGCCGATATGATGAAGATCGCAAA
>SVQK01000009.1 GCA_015065385.1 Oscillospiraceae bacterium
CCCCATTGGTCCGGAGAAAAACATAAATAATGGAGGAAAAGCTATGGACATTCAATATTTGCTATGGTTGCAATCTTTCCGAAACAACATCGACGACGCGCTGACCCCGGTTATGGAATTTGTTTCCATGTTCGCCACAACGTACCTGATCCTGATTCCGGTATTTTACTACTGGAACCGAAGCAAAAAGGGCGGTCTCTATGCGCTGGTATCCTATTATTTCTGTATGCTCCTGACTCCGCTTATCAAGCTGACGGCCTGCGTATACAGACCGTGGATCCGCGACAGCCGTATCCTGCCAGCCGGTGATTCCATCACCACGGCTACAGGGTATTCTTTCCCCAGCGGTCACACGACGACGGGAGGACCTCTTGCGGGGGGCATGGCGATCGAGACGTGGAAGAACAAGCGTATCCGCTGGGCATCCGTTCTTCTTGTACTCTTCATTCTGCTTACGGGTTTCTCACGGAATTATCTCGGCGTTCATACTCCGCAGGATGTTCTGGCAGCGCTGCTTCTGACTGTTCTCAGCCTTTTTGTGACGGCAAAGCTGTTTCAGTATCTGGAAAAGAATCCGGATAAAGAGGACTGGATCCTGCTTGGCACGTTCCTCGTCTGTTGGCTTGGGATTTTATACATTACGCTGAAGCCCTATCCCATGGATCTGAGCGCGGAGGGCAAGCTGATCGTGGATCCCCAGAAGATGATGAACGATGGTTACGGTGACATAGGCAAAGTGATGGGCTTTGTTCTCGCCCGGTACATAGAGAAAAAATGGATTCGGTTTGAGCCACTGAAAAACAGCTGGACGAACGTCGCGCTCTGTCTGGTCGGGCTGATTCCGATGCCTCTGTTGAAACAGTTTGTCAACCCTCTTATCGTTGGATGGCTCGGCTCCCACTGGGGGAAGCTGCTATTCTCCGTAATATATGCCTTTTATTACATTGCGTTCTTCCCATTGGTTCTGAAGCTCATTGGGAAAAGGGAACAGAAGGCGGAGGTTTGATCAGATGGTGTGAGAGACACAGCGCGAAAGGTGAAATGGCTATAGATCAGTACCTAAACTATCTCTTCGCTTGACGCCGCAAGGTGGCAGGCAGTAAGGAGGCCCTGTTATGAACACCCCCAAAATCCTCGTCACGCTCCCCCTTGATACATTGCAGAAGCAGAAGCTCACCGCCTCCGCCGGGGACGCAGAGCTGCTATTTGTGCCCTCCCGCGAGGTGACGGACGAGCTGCTCTTCGCTGCCGACGCCGTCATCGGCAATCTGCCGCCGAAACGTCTGACGGGAGCCCGGAACCTGAAATGGATCCAGTTGTCTTCCGCCGGAGCGGACGGTTACACGGAGCCGGGTGTGCTACCTGAGGGAGCGGTGCTCACCAACGCGTCCGGCGCTTACGGACTAGCCATTTCGGAGCACATGATCGCGTGTCTTCTGTTCCTGATGAAGAACCTCGGCACATACGCGGAGAATCAGGCAGAGCACCTCTGGCGGGACCGCGGTCCGGTTTCCTCCGTCTGGAACGCCCAGACGCTGGTAGTGGGGCTGGGCGACATCGGCAGGGAATTTGCCAAAAGAATGCACGCGCTGGGGAGCCGTGTGACCGGGATCCGCCGCCACGAGGCTCCGAAGCCGGACTACCTCGACGCCCTTTATCAGCCGGATCGGTTCATGGACTGCCTGCGGGACGCGGACGTGGTGGCCTCCTGTCTGCCCGGAACGCGGGAGACCCGCCGTCTCTACGACCGGGACGCCTTTGCCGCCATGAGGGAGGGGGCATATTTTCTCAACATCGGACGCGGCTCGTCCGTGGATTCCCTCGCCCTTGCTGACGCTCTGAACAGCGGCCATCTGGCGGGCGCGTCGGTGGATGTGACGGATCCGGAACCCCTGCCCCCCGACCATCCTCTCTGGAACGCCCGGAATATCCTCATCACGCCCCATATCTCCGGCGGGGATCATCTCCCGGAGACGAGGGAGCGGATCGTCGGGATCGCGGCGGGCAATCTCTACCGGTTCGTGAACGGACGGGAGCTGCGGAATGTCGTCGATCTCCGGGCCGGTTACAGGCGGTTTGAGGAATAAAAAAGGAGGCACACACGATGAAATCCTACAGAGACGCGTGGGCGGTCAGCCTTTTGGTGATCGCCTGTGTTACGATCGTCCTGACAGTATGCAGCTTTGCGGGAATTGAGCTGCCTGACGCGCTGACCCGAACGCTCGGCGTACTGGATCTGATCGCAGTGGTTGTTCTGGTCTTCACAAGCGTGAAGCTGAGAATATGGAAGAAAGATCAATGAGCAGGGAGAAGGCATACATGAGTATCATTTCCACATTGCTGACCCGCCGGAGCGTCCGTCAATACGCCGATGAACCGATTCCGGAGGATACGCTCCGGGAGATCCTCACCGCCGGACTGCTTGCCCCGACGAGCCGGAATCTGAAGCCCTGCCGCTTCACCGTCGTCCGGGACAAGTCCGTCCTCGAAGCGCTGTCCCACGCAAAGGCCGCGGGCGGGGCGTTTCTCAAAGACGCCGGTGCGGCGGTCGTCGTATCTGCGGACGCGGAGCTGGCGGATACATGGATCGAGGACTGTTCCATCGCCCTGACCTGTATGCACCTCGCGGCAGCGGAGGCGGGTGTGGGGAGCTGCTGGATCCAGATCCATCTGCGCCGTGACCGGGAGGGCGGGGAAGCGGAGGAGAACGTGCGCCGCATCCTCGGACTGGAAGACAGGTTCCGCACGGTAGGGATCCTCTCCCTCGGCATGCCCGCCGCGTCCCCGGAGCCGCATACGATCGAAGAGGCCGATTTCGGACAGGTGCGGTTCTTGGATTGAGGACCACCATTGCCGCATCGTGAAAGGACGAGCCATGTCACTTACAGAACTCTACTCTCCCGAAGACCGCCGCCTCGCCTCCCTGCTCCCGTCCGTTTCCTTTCTCGCCGATACGATTGCCGATCTCCCGACCGACACAGTCGAACCCGTCATTGTAAATCCCCCGGACGAGGAATTCGGATTCCTGCACGAAGCGGCGATCATCGAATTCGGCGGCGTGCTCTGCGCGGCGTGGTACAACTGCCCCGTCCATGAGCTGAACGGCTATACCTGCTATTGCAGAACAGAGTGGTTCTCTTGCCAAGAAAAGAAATCCCTAAAGAAAGGAAGGCGGCATAGAAAGCGATGAAAACGAAAAAACACGGCAGCAACTGGACGGCGTATTACGATTCCGACACGGGACGGTACTTTGCCGAGATCGTGTACACCAGCCGCGAGGGGCGCGAACAGTACGATTACGAAATCACCGAGGACATTTACAGCCGTCTCGGCACGTTTGCCGACGATGTGGACAATGAAAGGCTGATCAAGACCGCGAAAATGACCTATTCGTTTGAAAATACGATGTACGGAACACTCGGCCCGGAGCGGACCGTTTGGGACGAAGAAGCGAACGAAGCGATGAAGGCGGCGGAGGCAAAGCAGAATCAGGACCGCAGGAAAAAGAATCGATCCTGAGAAATCGGGATTCGGGATGCTGAAAGGATCGGGAATATGAAACTGTCCGTCATTTTTGAAGAAAAGCCGAATAATCCTTGATCCTGCCGTCGAGAACCTTGCTGCACACTTCAACGGCTTCCCTGAAAATCAGCATGGCTTCGTTCTGCGTTCACATCGGTCATGTCCCTCCTTCGTCTCTGTTTCTGTATCTATTTTTTCATTCCAAACGGAAAAGTGCAAGAGCATTCTCATCTTGTTCCCGGAAAGGGGTCCTGTGCCCGCTGAGGAAAGTGAAAGAGTACTCCTTTCCGGCACAGGCGATGATCCGGCGCGGTTCTGTTCGTTATCGATCTGCGAACCGCGCCTGCCTGATCACGGCATCCGCTGAATCCTTTTCAGCATGCGCATATCCCCCTCGCTCTTCTGCCAGATCCGCATCCCGTACCCCGCCATGAACTCCGCGAGCCATTCCTTTGCGACAAGGCTACCCTCACTTCGAGTCTCCCATGGCGGAGTGCATCATGAGACCGGGATGAAAATATGCCTGATGGTGTTTTGAACGGCAGAAAAGAAAAAGCTCCGCGGTAAAGGATCGGCGGAGATTCCAAAGATGCTTCGGGATTATTGAAAAACCCGGAGCGGTATGCTATACTGAAACCGGCATATAGTTCGGATGCATCGGCCGGATAAAAGACCGCCGTCCGCTGTGATGGGAGGAGAAGCCGTCATGAAGCCCTATGAACCGGATTACCGAAGGCTCGCCGATGCCGCAAGGAACATCGAATGCGCGCAGGTACCGCTGTATGAGCACATCATTTCCACCTCGGTCATGGAGACCATCCTCGGGAAAAAGTTCGGCTTCCTCCGAGACGGAGACGCCGCCGACAAACAGGAGTATTTCCGTGTTTATTCCGGATTTCTAAAGGATCACGGGTACGACGCCGTGCCGTATGAATGCTGTGTCACAGCCATATTCCCGGGAGGAGGCGCGCTTGGGAGGCATGTCGAAGGAGCGATCCGGACGAGGGAGGACTATGATCGGTATCCATGGAAGGAATTGCCCCAGATGTATTTCAGCGTGTTCAGTCCGTATTTCGAAGCGCTGCGCGAATCCCTGCCCCCGGGGATGAAAGCCGTCGGAGGCGTGGGGAACGGCGTGTTTGAGTGCGTGCAGGATCTGACCGGATATATGAACCTGTGCTATATGCGGGACGACGACCCGGAGCTCTACGCCGATCTCTTCCGGACGGTGGGCGGGGTCATTGCCGCTGTCTGGACGCGTTTTCTCAGGGAGTATGGCGATCTCTTCTGTGTGCTCCGGTTCGGGGACGACCTCGGGTTTGCGACGGGAACCCTCCTGACGCCGGACGATATCCGGACACATGTGATTCCGCAGTACAAAAAGGTCATCGATCTTGTACACGCATCGGGAAAGCCGTTTCTGCTCCACAGCTGCGGCCACATTTTCGAGGTCATGGACGATCTGATCGCCGCGGGCATCGACGCGAAGCATTCGAACGAGGACAAGATCGCGCCGTTCCCCGTTTGGGTGGAGAGGTACGGCACAAGGATCGGGAATTTCGGCGGTATTGACATGAACTGCCTGTGCGAGCTGGACCGGCGGCAGATGGAAGAGTATATCGGCGACGTGATGCGGAAATGCCGCGGACACGGCGGATTCGCTTTCAGCACGGGGAACTCCATCGCAGATTATGTACCGGCCGAGGGATACCTGAACATGATCGAGATCGTCCGCGAACTGCGCGGAGAAGACTGACGCGGTTCGCGCGATGGGTTCTTCAAATACAATCAACTCCCCTCCGGGGGAGTTTTTTACCTGACGCCTCCGGCCAGAGATAATTAAACGGTTCCCGGGATCATTTTGCCAAACCGTTCTAATCGGCTTCCTGTTAGTTTTATACTGAGACGCTCTCCGGCCATAGATAACGCTGTCGTGATGCTGTCAAAATGGTCGATGATTGCTTAGTAAATCATATCAAACCCGTTCTCAAGCCGTTCGGCATAAACCTTTCCGGCCTCGACCGGCGCGGGAAGCGTATCAGTTTTTGCTTCATTCCCGCCTGAATTCATCCGGCCATGATTGTACATCATCCAGCCGGGACAAAAAAGCCCGAATTTGTTAATTTGGCAAGCCACTGTGCAGAAATCCCGGAAGAAGTGCAATCGTCTGCCCGGATCGGCTGCTTTCCCTCCTGCCGGTATTGTTCTGTTCCTTTGCGGGAGCGAAAGGTACTGCAAGTACATCGACAAGTGTGCCGCGGAGAAGAACAGAAGTGGTGTAAACAGATGAGGGCATCGGATCCTATGACGGCAGCACGATCATTTTAACGGGGACAACCTGTAAATTTTTCAAAAACTCACCCCCTTAACCGGATCAACTATCCCGTAATTCATAAAATAATGGACAGTCGCAGTTTATCGCTTGAAGAACTGCGGAACCGTGTTGCTTATACTCGACAAATTTCGATATACGGAAGCGAGAAGTGATTCGCGTTGTACACACCGCTTAACCACTCTTTCCGGGAGATCATTTCGGATGTAGCGAATCGCATGGTCTAAGAAAACGTAGCGGATGAGGCTGCTTTTTTGAGCAGTATCTCGTTTCACTATTTTTTCTTGAATTACCGTCTTATGTGGGCGGACTTCGGAAGGCTTTTTTTACGCCGAAACGGCCCTCTCTGTCCCTATTGACGGTTCCTTCACTCCGTGGTATAATAACCATAGACGATCCGTCGAGGAACGATCGCGTTAAATTGCCCAGAGGACTGCCATATGACCCATTCTGGACCGATGCGATTCGCGCGCAGAAGGTGTTGCGCAAAACTCCGGAAAACACGGAAGGCGTGTTTCAGGCTGGCATGGACGAGGGAACCGAAGGATCCGGATTTCCGGCTCTCGAAGGACGGAGAAGTCGCGGTCTGTCATGACAGCCATTTTGCGCGGCTTACCTGCGGTCATCCGACCCGATACTCGATCCGTCACCTTGCGGAACGGACGTGGGAAGAACTCGGTCAGATCGAGCTGCCTTACCCGGCGGCGGGAGTCCCGGAACGCCTGAACTCCTCTGCCGCACAGGCCGCGATCCTCAAAACTACTCTATGCGAAAGACTGACGGCAGCAACGCCGTTGGGTCCTTTCGCGGAAAGGCAGGATAGAACAATGAGAAATGTGGATTTAATGATCGTCGGACAGCTTTCGTTGGACATCAACACGGATTTCGGAGGGCGGGTGGAGCGCGCGTTGGGCGGGGCTGTGCTGTACTCCGGCTTTGCCGCCGACGCAACGGGAGCTAAGGTGGCGGTCCTGGCGAAGGGGAATCGCTCGATTGCCGACCCCGTCAAAGCGTTCGCTTCCCGCCCGGGGATCGAAGTCATACCCGTGGACAGCGCCACATGTACGTCTATTTCCAATACATACCATACCGCGGACCGTGAGAAGCGCACCTGCAAGGCCATCAGTCATATCGAACCTTACCGCCTCGAAGACATTCCGGAAGATGTTCACTCCCGGATCTATCATGTTGCCGGGCTTATGGCGGGAGATATCGGCGACGAGCTGATTGAGGCCCTTTCCCGGCGGGGCGAGGCTGCGGTGGACGTGCAATGCCTGCTTCGCAGGGACGATGGGGAGCAGATGGCTTTCTACGATTGGCCGGAGAAAAAGAAATACCTGCCTGTGATCACCTATCTGAAAACGGACGCGGCAGAGGCGGAGATCATGACGGGGTTGACGGATCGGTACGCGGCGGCGAGACTGCTGCACGAATGGGGCGCGAAGGAAGTGATGATCACGCATAATACGGAGGTGATTCTGTACGATGGAGAAACGATGTACGCTTCGCCGTTAAAGCCCCGGAATCTGACCGGACGTACAGGTCGGGGAGACACCACATTCGCCGCGTATCTGTCAAAACGGCTGCACTGCGGCATCGAGGAGTCGCTTCAGTATGCGGCTGCGCTGGTCTCGCTGAAAATGGAAACTCCGGGACCGTTCAGAGGTTCGGAAAAAGACGTCTATGCGTATATGAAGGAGTATTATTTCGAAGCTTGATCGGGCCGGTTCTGCGTTTTCTTTGCGGACAGCTTTTCACAGGGACACATATCACAGGGCGGACTATCTGAAAAAACCGAATAAGACAGGGAAGGAGAAATTCCATGAAAAACAAAGTATTATGCACTCTTCTTGCGCTCTGCATGGTTCTTCCGTCGTGCGGAGAAGCGGCACAAAACGGAGATCAGGAATCCGTATCCGCCAACACAACCACCGTTTCCCAGGAAGAAGAGACACCCGAACTCTCCGCCGAAACAGAAAAGGCCATCCTGGAGGATGGATTGGGAAGCCCTGATCTGCAGGGATATGATTTCCGGATCCTGTCCTGCTTCTATAACGATCTGGACACATGGAAATATCTGCTTTGTGACGAGCTGACCGGTATTCCCCTCAACGACGCGCAGTACGAGACGAAGCTTTATCTGGAGGACCGTTTCAATATCCAGTTTTCCATGATAGAACCGGGTAACGACGAAGTTGCCATGAATGCCTTTATTTCAAGCGTTACCAGCGGCGACGATGCCTTCGATATGCATGTCGGCAAAAACTGGCGGACATGTCAGCTGGGAACGCAGGGCTACTGCTATAATATGTATGATATCGACGAGTTCGATTTCGAGAAGCCGTGGTGGCCGAAGGAGACCGTCAATCAGCTTACCATCGGCAAGAAAATGTTTGCCGCCTCCAACTACGCTTCCTACTGCGGTATCCACTGGACGCGCGTCATGGTCGCCAACAAGGATCTTCTCGCGGAGCGGCAGATGGAGGTCCCTTACGAAACGGTCCGCGAGGGCAAATGGACGCTGGATGAGCTGTACACGCTGACCAACGGTATGTCGGAGGATAAGAACGGCGACGGGACAATCGGTGCGGACGACGTGGTCGCGCTTTTGGGCTACAATCAGCTGTACTACTGCCTGCAGGAATCGGCGGACTGTTCCGTTTACAGAAGGGATGAAAACCATGTCCCGTATCTCGCTTTGGACGTGGACAGAATCTCCGGATATGTCGATAAGATGCGGAATCTGATGACGGGACCCGACTACCGCGAAGGGGATACGGCAGAGTTTGCGAACAACACCGCGATCTTCGCTTTCTGCGAGATTCGGGACGCGTACAATATCTACCGCAACAGCGACGTGCGCTACGGATTCCTTCCTCCGCCGAAATATGACGAAGCGCAGGACAGATACATTTCCTGCTGCACGGATACCGTCTGGGCTCTGCCGAAAACTCTTCCACAGACCCGCAAGAGCAATACGGGCACAATTCTTGAGGCACTCAGCTGCCGCAACTATAACTATATGCTGCCCGTATATCTTGAAAGCACATTGAAGTCCCGTCTGGCGGATAACCCCGATGACGCGGAAATGCTCCAGATTATCGTGGATTCCCGCACGATCGCGTTTGCGTTTGCGATGAAGCTCACTTACGATAATTTCATCAAGGATGTGGTCTTTACCAATACGGAAACGGCGTCTTATCTCCAAAAGAGTGCGAAATTGGCAGAGAAAACACTGGAAGGCGTTGTGAAAGGGTATATAGGGGAGTAAGGCGAGCAACTGTAGGAAAACAAACCGTCCTATTACTGTTTCGGGAGCAAGGTGCAGCCGGATAAGGGCGGGAAGCCTGCGGAATCGGAACAGACGAATCTAAGCCGCGGGCAAATCCGGGATGCTGAACATTCCCCCTCCATCGAGAAGGATCTTTCGTCCCAAGAGCCCCCCTCCCCGCCAAAACAAGGATTACTATATCTCTAAAAAGTCGTTCCCTCGGGAGCGGCTTTTTTTCGCGGCGAGGCGTTTCTTTCGCGGCGGAACGAACCGGGATCGGCGGAAGGCACGTCCATGTGCAATCTGACGAAAATGAGGCGATGCGCAACATTTTTCCCTCCATGGGTGTATTCAGGGCAAAGGGACTTGAAAGCAGACGACATTGATCCTGCGCGGAAATGAGGCGGGATGGATGATGACAGATGAGAATAACACGTTGATCAAAAAAGAGAAAGCCCTCAATTTATGGAGGAGGGACGCACAAGGATCCCTGAATTGGAGAAAACAGGAGCACCAAAGATGACACTTCGAGAACTTGAAACCATATACCGCTTCCGTCGATTGGGGAGGAGAGCTCTTTCCCTCTTGCTGGCATGCGTGATGGTGAGTGGGCTTGCCGCGCCGGTTCTGAGCATAAGGATCGCTGTGGTTACCGCAAAGAAGATTCGTCCGGATTTTATAAGCGGTGAGCTGGCGGACGGTGACGGGACGTACTCTGTCAGAGTATCCCTCAGCGAAGACGCTCAGATTCCCGAAGGGGCGTCGCTTGTTACCCGGGAAGTGTTCGATGAATCCTACCTTTTCGCGGCGGAAGAGATCCTTCCCGATGGGCAGAAAACCGTTTACAGCAGATTTTTTGATATCACAATCCTTGACGCCGAAGGCAATCCGATCCAGCCCGCGGCTCCCGTGAATGTTGTCATCGAGACCTTTGATAAGGAAGAACTCCCCGAGGACGCCGAGCTGAACATTTTTCACTATCCGGACGAGACGGATGCGGAGACTGAATCGACAGATGCCGAAGACTTTGTTCCGGCAGAAGAAGAACCGTTCCTTCTCAGAGGCAATGCTATGATGGCAGGCTTCGATGCGGCAGGGGATGATTCGGATCCATACAGCGAAATGGACGAAGAGCCTGCCAGAGAGGATCTGCCCGGCCTCCCTGCTGCCGAACCTGTCGAAGCAATTGAAAATTCTTACGGTGCTGTAGAGTTTACCGCGGACGGTTTCTCGGTTTACGGTGTGATTTACAGTGTGGATTTCCACTGGGAAGCCGACGGGCAGTTATACGAATACAGTCTCACCGGCGGGGATTCCGTCAGTTTGCGGGAACTGATTGCCGCTTTCCTCGCCGCGGATGGGAGCTATGACGGCGATCCCGAGACCGGGGCCGATGAACTCATGGAGAATATCGCGGACGTGCGGTTCTCGGACGAGAGTCTTGTCCGCGTCGTTCCGGTGACCGGGAACGTCACGGCGGGAGAGCTGAAGGCAGAATACGGTCTGGAATGCGAAGCAAGCGCAGAGGTGACCGAAGAGCAGCTCAGAGAGATGGACGCGAAGGAATTCTCCGCTCCCGACTGGGCGCTCGTCAGCCTGAAACCGTTCGTGAGCGTGGAATACCTCACGGCGGAGCTGAAGGACGGCGGATCTTTCTCCGTCCGGGTGACGGACGCGCAGATCAGCACCAACGTGCTGACCGCCGACGGAAAGACCTACCGGATCACGGTGATCTACGACGACAACGCCGGGATCCCGGACGGGACGAAGCTCACGGCGGCGGAGATCGATCCGGAGAGCGACGCGTACATCCAGCGGCTTGGACAGGCGTGGTATGAGGTGAACCGCGAGTACTTCGAGGTTGAGGAAATGCGCGCCAGCTACAACGAGGGCATGGGGGAATTGCCCGAACTGGACCCTGTGAATCTTGACGAGGCCCGCTTCTTCGATATCAACCTCGAGTACAACGGTGAAATCATCGAGCCGAAGGCCCCGGTGCGCGTGGAAATCAGCTACGAAGATGGCCTGAAAGCGCTGGGTGACAGCGAACCGGTGAGCGGCGTGGCGCACTTCGGCGAAGAGGCGGTCGAGCTGATCGGGGACGTTGCGACCGAAACCGGTAAGGACGGCGGCATCGTCAGCTTCCGGTACGAGCAGAGCAGTTTCTCCGACACCGGCACCTTTGTGGGACAAAAGACCCACGATACTGTGACAGAACTGCCCATGGCGGAAGCTCCTGTGTATGATCCCGCGAAGGCCGTTACGCTGGCTCTGCCCGGCGCAAAAGGTCTGCTCGGTGCGGGTGAAGGCGGCAATTCTGCGCTCCCCTCGCCGGCATCCTCGAAGACGCTGACGCCCAACCGGACGCCCGACGGCCGCAAGGACGGCACCTACACTCTGAAACTCAGCGTGGCCGGTTCGTCGCGTTCGACCAACACTGCCGAGGTGACCCGCTCGAACGTGCTGATCGTGATGGACCGTTCGAGCAGTATGAAAAATAATACGGTTAAGACTTATACTGCATATAATGGCAATTACCAGAACGGAACAACATATTACGGGAAGGATGGAGACAACTATTTCCAGCTATATTACAGAAGCAATAATGGGAAATACTACAGGTATAAGAGTGGATATAGTTATTCAAACGAGTATACCGGTCAGCGCTATACCATGAAGGAAGAAACCCGCCTGGTAGCAGAACAGGCCGCGCTGAGCTCGCTGCTCACCCAGCTGCTGAGCAAAAACAATGAGTACAAGCAGGACAATCAAGGATACCTGCTCGACGACAACAACCAGCGCGTGCTGGATGAGAACGGTCAGCCGATTCAGGTGAACAATATCATCGAGGTCGCCGTTAGCAGCTTCGCCGATCATCAGCTTTCAGGCAATACGGAGGTGGATTGGTCAACGGATTTTGATGCGCTCATGAAAGGCGTCAATCAGACCAGTACGCCCTCCGGTACGAACTGGGAGGATGCGTTGATACATGCCAAGCAAAAGGCGGAGACCATGCATAATACACAGGGGGACGAAGATGTTTACGTCATCTTCCTGACAGATGGCGAACCGACAGCAGTCGCGGGCGAAACGGGAGGCGCGCACCACTATAACAATGAGGGCGGCGGATTTGAATTCGCGTTGACGGAACAACCGTCTACCCTGCCAAATAATACAAACCGGACAATCGACGGTAAAAACGCGCTCGACCGGGCGAGAGAGATTTTGAGCAACGAATGGTGTCATTTTGACGCTGTGTTTACCTATGGCGACAAGGACGAACAGGTCAGATACCTCCAGCGCCTTGTAAACTATGCCTATGGGAGTGAAGATACAACAAACGACGCCGCCCTGAGGGCAAATGAAGCGGTAAAAGAGCATTTTTATGACGCCAGACAGACAAGCGCTTTGTTGGACGCATTCCAGTCGATTCTTTCAAAGATTTCCAACTCCCTTTCCGTGGGCAACGTGACCGTTTCCGACGGCCTGACCACCGACGCCACCGCCACCACGCTGGTGAGCGGCACCGCCGACGGCTTCCGCTACTCGGTGACCGGCCCGATAGGCGAACTGTATTCCGTCACCGCTTCCGGAAACGATTCCGACCCGACCGTGACGTTCACCGTCAACGGCCAGAGTGTTCCGGGGACAAAGAAGACCGCGCAGGTGACGCGCAATCAGGTCGATGCCAACGGCAGCCCCATCCCCGATCCGAACAAACCGGGCAAGTACCTCACTGAGACGGAGAATAAGACCTACTACTCCGCGACCGTCGGCACTACCGAATACAAAATGACGCTGGCGAGCATTGCGAATAACGGTCAGATCACATGGGATCTGTCCGCGGTCGGCACGCTGATGGAAGGCTACAGCTACAACTGCAGCTTCGTCGTGTGGCCCGAACAGGAAGCCTATGACTATGTGGCCGGTCTGAACAACGGTCTTTCCGGATTCGAATGGAATCAGAACGCCGCGACCGCCGTGCTCGACGAAAACGGCGACGTGGTTTACTGGACCGGCGGCGTCACGACAGGCGGCCCCGATGGAGAGGGGTATCCCTCGATCGTGAAATATCCGAACGGCACATTCTCCGTGCTGACCAACACCAACCAGTCCGTGACATACTCCATCGTGGACACCAAGAAGGACGAGACCACCGGCGAAACCGAGACCACCTACGACGGGCCGTACACGAAGCCCCTCGAGTATCCCGATCCCATGGATCTGACCGGCTCCGGCTTGAGCATCACCAAGTACTGGGATGACAGCATGGATCCGCAGCAGCTGAAGGATCTGGTCGAGGATTACGCAGAGAATAATCCCGGCAAAACGTACTCCGTCACACTGACGATGTACGAAAACGGCGTGAAATACAAGGATTACACTTTCTTCCCCGTGTGGGACAAGGCGCAGAACCGCTACACCTGGAAGAGCGCGGATTTCAGCATCGCGCCCGCGCTTCTGGTCAGCAAGCACCCCGGCGGCAGCAAGCAATACAAGACCGTTGCGATCGACGGTGTCTCGTATTTCGTGCTCAACGACGGCCACGAGTACACGCTCGAGGAGGAGGTCGTAGACTACCACTTCGAGTTCTCGGCGGACAGCTACCACCCCGCGCTGATCGACGGCGAACTGTACAATGTCAAATTCGATGTGGATGAAAATGGCTATATCGTATCGGACAGTACCGCCACGATTCGCGGCAGCAAGCTGGAGACCTTTACCGGTACGAATACGCTGAAGGGCCGACTCTATGTGGAGAAGGAGACCGTCGTACCCGCAGGCACGATCGGCGTCGATCTGAAGCCGCTCACCTTCGACGTGAAAATAACCCTGACCGACCGCGAGGGCAACCCGATCAGCTCGCCTATAGACGAAACTTCGAATGAGTACGACGAGGAAAGCGGTCTGATGTACCGGATCCACTACGGCCCGTACCACCCTCACGGCAGCGATTACGATCCCACGTTCAGCAACTACGGTCGTTCTGGCAAGTATCCCGTTGTGGACGGTGTCATCACCGAGACCATTTATTCCGGCGACGTGATCTACGTCGGCAACATGCCGGTCGGCACGCATTATGAGGTTGAAGAAACCAAAATGCCGCTGGGCTGGAAGCAGGTGGGAATCGTCGCAAAGAACGAGAACGGCGAGGTGGATCAAGCTCAGACCATCTACGGCAACAAAGCGGACTATGTCATGATTACCAACACTGTTCCGTCGTTCGACGTCAATATCCTCAAGACGAGCGCGGGCAGCAGCCAGCCGCTGGGAGGCGCGCATTTCGAACTGTATGGAGCGGATTACTATGTGATCGACGATAAGGGCAACAAAGTTCTTAATGAGAATCCGACCCTGATCGCAGGAAATCTCGTCAGCGATATGACGACCGGACTGATTCACCTGGGCCAGCTGGGCGGCGGCGAGTATTATCTGGTCGAGACCCTCCCACCGGACGGTTACCTGCCCGTCACCGAGCCGATCCGCATCGTCGTGAACGGTGCCAGCACGCTGAAAAAGACCTGCGACGACGAACCGACCGTTCGGCCGCAGTATGTGAGTTATACTCAGGTTGGCAACATCCTTTCCGAAAGCGGCGACGGCGTAGCGATCAGCGCGACGGCACTCACAGACGAGAACGGAGCTCCGATGACAGATGAAGATGGAAACGTTGTGTACAACTACAGCTTCACGCTGACCGTGACCAATTCTTCCGGATATGAGCTGCCGAGCACCGGCGGAAGCGGAACCGCGGCTTACCTGATCGCAGGGGCAGTACTGGCGCTTACCTCCGGAGCGATCCTTGCCTGCCGGAAACGGGAAGAGAAGAACTGACTCTTCCTGCATCTCGCGGAAAGTACCACTATTCGGTCTGTCTGCGGCGCGGGTTTGCCGGGACAGGGATTGATATCTCTCATGAAAAAGTCGTTCCCTCGGGAGCGGCTTTTTCCGCGGGCGAAGCGGCTTCGCCTATTGACTGGAAGGTCTGGGGAGTGATATAATGAGCGAAAAGCTCACGATCGAGCAGAGGACCGTCAAGAATCTGCGTGCCGGCGTCTGAATTTCTCTTCGGTACTCTCTTCCGTTTCATTATGACAGAGGCTGGGCGTTCCGGTAAACCGTGCACCGAAGGAGCAAACCGTGACCGATATCCTGGTTGTCATGACCGATCAGCAGCGGGCGGAACTGCGGCGCGGCGAAGACTGTCAGGCGCTGCCCTGCGGGAACTTCCCGGTGGTTATGGGACGGGATGGAAGCTCTCTCGTTGAAATCAAGAATCATTTGAAGGTGGAGCATGGGAAGACAGATATTCACTCAGGAAAATGACGGCTTTATCGGCGCCTATTACGGCGGCCCCGCTGACAGCAGAAAAGCGGTCATCCTGATGCTCGGCGACTCGTCTACGGATCGCATGGCACGGTGCGGCGCGGGATGGCTGATCGCCCGCGGCTGTCACGCGCTGGCTATGTCGGCGGGCAGGAAGGATTACGGGCATCACAATTACCCTTTGGAACGCTTCGGAAAGGCCATCGCGTTTCTGAAGAGCATGGGAATGGAGAAGATCGGAATTGCGGGAGCTTCCACGACGGGCATGCTGGCTCTGGTCGCGGCATCCTATTATCCGGAAATTACCCTCACCGTTGCCATGTCCCCCTCGGACTTCGTGATGGAGGGATTCTATCGGGACGGCAGGGACGGGATGCGGGAACGTCCGGGGGATAACGAGTCCTCCGTCAGCTGGAAAGGGGAGCCCCTTCCGTATCTGCCCTACGCCTACCGGCACCCGGAATACTGGCAGAAGATCGTGGAAGAATCGAAGGCCGGAGGGGACAGGATCGCTTCCCGGAAACTGTTCGACGAATCCGAGCGCCGCCATCCGCTCCGGGAGGAAGAGAAGATCAAGGTCGAGAAGATCAGGGGAAAGATCGTGTTCGTCGGCGCGGAAGACGACGTGCTGTGGGATACCTGCCGATACATCCGTCGGATGGAGGAAAGGCTGAACCAAAGGCCGCATGACTGTACATGGGAATCCCTGCTGTACGGGCACGGTACGCACTTTGTGTTCCCGGATTCCATGCTGAGAAGCATTCTGCCGCTCTTTTCGGGGCTGCTTGTGAAGATGATGTTCAAGGCCGGAAAAGAGTACCCGAAGGAGTGCCGGGAGACGCGCCGGGAAATTGATGAGAGATTGAGTAAGATCATCGGGGAATGGTAAAGCGCGCACGCCTTTTCACAGGAAACTTTGCGCAATGATTTGAAACAGTGAACGGAGGACGCGGGTCATGCTGTACAAACTGGATTGGGACATGACGAAAAAACGCTTCGAGGCGTTTTGGAACCGGGAGATTTTAGACAGGTGCATGGTCGCCGTGACTGCCCGGAAGGATCATCCGGTGACATCCGAATACCCGCCTTTGCCTTCTGCCGATCTTGTTGCCCGCTGGACGGATCCCGACTACATCATACCGTCCAGACGCCGGGGATTCGAGAAAATGTATTACGGCGGAGACGCTTTCCCCGTGATTCAGCTGAATCTCGGCGCGTCGGGACACGCCGGCTTTTTCAAGGGATCGAAATTCCAGTTTGCCGAAAACACCGTCTGGTTTTTCAAGAGCCTCGACAATCCCCGCGAACTGGAATTCGATCGGGACAGCTTTCTCTATCGGAAACATCTGGAGCTGGCCCGGGCTCTTGCGGAAGACAGCCGGGGGGATTATATCATCAGCATGCCCGACACCACGGGGAACGCGGACGCGCTCTCCCATCTGCTGGGACCGGAGCGGATGTTCGAATGTTTTCTCGAGGACAAGGATGCCGCGAAAGAAGCGCTCGACAAGATCGAATATGCCTATGAAGAAATCCAGCGGGAAGCTTACAGCATTATAAAGGATGCCAATTACGGCGGCGCGTGCGTGGGATGGCTGGATGTATGGGCGCCGGGATTCTTCGCTCAGATGCAAAGCGACATGTCCGTGATGATCTCAAAGCCCATGTTCGACGAATTCGTGATGCCGGAGCTGACCAGGCAGAGCGAATTTCTGGACTTCGCCCTGTATCATCTGGACGGCATAGAGCAGAGAAGGCATCTCGACAGCCTTCTGTCCCTGCCGCGCCTGAGGTGCATCCAGTGGACGCAGGTCGTGGGACACCCCCCGGCCACGGCGTTCATACCGGAGCTCAGGCGGATCCAGCAGGCCGGAAAATGCCTGTTGATCAGCGTTTCCCCGGATCAGATCGAGCCGCTGATGAGGGAGCTGTCCTCCCGCGGGCTGTATCTGCTCACATGGGCGGCGACGGAGGACGACGCGCGGGAGATCGTGAAGAACGTGACGAAGTGGACGCACGAATGAGGAGAGCTCTCGCCGCTCTATGACATAGAAGTCGGCGAGGGCTTTTTTCAGGTACACAAAAGCCCCGGAGCGTGTGTGGCACTTCGAGACTCTCGTGAAGAAATCGCGTCAAAAGAATATATCGGGCTGTTGAGAGGCGGAAGGGCTGTGCTGCCGGGCCTGTCGGTCATTCGATCCGAGAGAATCTTCTCACGCTCGACGTTCAGTCTTTGTGATTTGCAGAATACGCCGCAGCGGAAGCCGTGATTTTACGAAACCTGCGCCTGCTGCAAGGCGGATCAGTACACGCCGTCCTTTGTCCGGGATGCGTTTACGAGCGCGAGATGTTCCGTGCCTCCCGCATCTCGGAAGAAAGAGATCAGTGTGATCCTTATTCATTTTCGCTCTTCAATCTTTTTTGCGAGCGAGACCTTGTCGTTCAGCTCAAAGAACCCGCGGCGCATATAGAAGCTGTAAGCGGGTACGGTTCTGTCCGTTTGGAGAAAGAGATACCGTACGCCGTTTCGGGAAAGATACGCTTCGATCTCGTTCAGGAAAGCGCTGCCGATCCCCCGGTTCTGAAACTCTGTGTCCACACAGAATTCGTCGATGCAGTACTCCGTCCCCTCGTGCCAATGCTTGATCCGTCCCATCGCCAGACCGACAAGCCGGTTGCCGTCCAGATATCCGAACGTGAGGGAATTGCTCTGCCCGATCAGGTCGTCGATATAGGCCGCGAGCTGTTCCGGATCGCTCCAGTCGTCGTTCCACGGTTCGCGCGTGAAGACATCCCGGAACAACTCGGCAACGGATTCCTTATCCTGCGGCGTCAAGACTTTAAGGTTCATGATTCCTCCGAAAACGGATTCAGCGGTTCGCGGCGACGGAAACGCTCTTTCTCCCGTTCGTATTATACCTTGTTTGATCCGCTTCTTCAATAGGTTTCCAGACACAAAACAGGAAAATGAACAGGGAATAGCCCCGTGTCAACGCCCTTTTGGATTCCGATTCGCGCAGGGAAGAGACGCACGGTCGGACGAGCGACTGACTGGCCGGGAAACAAGCTGCGAGGCCGGTCTGTATATCGGATTATACCGGATGCCGCTAACAAAAAACCGGGACAGCTTTTCCGGCCGATCGGAGTCGGTCAGGCTGTCCCGGAATTATGATTTTTTGCTGTCCGCAAACGATCCTGTATCGTGATCTGCCCTTGTGTGGCAGCTTCTATACCGCCGTCTGCTCTTCCTCCCGGTCATGACGAAGAGCATCAATCCGGAGAAACCGCTCTTCTGTTACCGCTCGATCTCGAAGCCGTCCCCTGTGAATCTCAGCCCGACGGAGGAGAGGATCCACGTCTTCCCGCCGTCCGGGGAGCCCTGATAGAAGAGCCGAATCCGTCCGTCGTCGTCCTCGAACACATAGGGATGGCCGCTCTCCGAGGCGTTCCAGTCTCCCGGTGATCCGTTTTTCAGAAAAGGTTCGTCCGAAACGCGCCGGAAGGTCACGCCGTCGTCGGATACCGCGAGTCCGATCTGCTGGGGCTTGCAGTTGTACGCGCCTCCGTAGAACATCCACACGCGGCCTCCCTTGACGATGGCGGCGGGAGCTTCGATGCAGGACTGCTCCCACGGGAGGGTCGGCGCGAGTACGGGGGCTTCGACCTCCTCCCGGAAATCTTCCCGCCCGAAGGATGAGCCGATCGGAGCGGACGCGGCTCCCACCATCTGACGCTCCATCCGGTGGTCCCGTGTGGCGAAATACAGCCAGAGCCGGTCCCGGAACACGACCACGTCGGCGTCGATCGCGCGGCCCGCGCACCACCCCCGGTCGGAGGCGTCGGGATCCGTCGTTCCGGTCGGACGGAAGACGGGATTGAACGGGTCTTTTTCGAACCGGAGCCCGTCCGCGGACACGGCATGACAGATCGCGTCCCGTTCCCAGTTGCCGTAGGTCTGGTAGAAGAGATGGACAACACCGTCAAGCACGATGGCCGCGGGCGCGCCGTTTCCGTTCTTTTCACACTCCGTGTCGAGGGGGAGGATTCCGGCGGGCGACCAGCGTTCCATGTCGTCGGAGACGGCGATCCCGATCCGGAGGGGCTTCTCCCCGGGAACATAGGCGGAGTGGTAGAGGAAATACCTCCCGTTGAACCGCACGACGGCGGGATCCTTGGCGAATCCGTCAGGCGAGAAGAACATGGGAAACCTCCTTACGGCGCGACGATGGAGTATTCGTCCGTGTCGAAGTCAGCCTCGATCACCGTGCCGTCCGAGAAGGTCGTGCGCTGGCGGCGGATCGAACCGTCGAGGAATTCATGCCGCACGATCGCCGTGTGGGTGAGCCGTTTCGCGGAGGCGCACGCGGTCTTGACGGCGGCGATCTCCTCCTCGGTGGCCGTGATCGAGCAGTAGACCGGGTTCCCGCAGAGGATGGCGTAGAGGTAGGCCGAATCCTTGCCGGGAATGCCCCATCCGCCGTGCTCTCCGGGAAGTCCGATCCACGGGATCACCGCGCAGTCGTGGTACACTAAATTGAGCAGCGGGATCGGAATACCGATGGGATCGGAATTCGGGGAGCCGAGGCTTGAGGTGAAGAACGGCGCGTGGTGGCAGAGCACCTGGGAGGGCAGGATGCAGTCGAGGATCTCCTCGGAGGACGGGATGATCCCGCGGTCGGTCAGGATGTCGAGGCAGCGGCGGCGGTTCTCGGCGCACTGTTCGCGGGTGACGGGATGGGCCTTTGAGAAGCACTCGTCCATCTCCACCACGGAGAACACGTCGAGGTAGGCCGCCTCCACCGGGATCCCGAGCCGCTCGAACTCCGCGTAGTTGCGCCGCACATATTCCACCGCCCGCGCGGAGCAGAGGAAGGAGTGGGGCCCGCCGTGCCAGACGGAGCAGTAGGGATGGGAGCCGTCGATGTACTGGATCGCTTCGTCGAGGGAGAAGTCCGGCCCGTCGTAGTAGTAGTCGCGGTACTGGTCGTGAATGCCGAAGATGTAACCGCATTCCCGGCAGGCTTCGGCGAGCCGCTTCATGCCCTCTGTGCCGCCGGCCTCTTCGTGGGGCGGGAAGGGCGAGGGATGGAGGTTGTCGTATCCGTGCCGTCCCCATCCGTCGAAGTGGGTGTAGGCGACGTCAAGCCCTTTCTTTTTCAGCTCTCTCAGCCGCTCCGCCTGCGTGTCGAAGGTCGTCCAGCAGTCGTTTTCCCACGGCTCGTCCTTGTTGTAGTAGTCGCTCTCCGGAGAGACGTGGATGGCGATTCCGGCGTGGATGACGGGCGCGCCGAAGAGGCGTTCCACGTTCGGATTCCGTGCCGCCTTTTCCCGCAGAGTCACGAGCCGTCCGCGCTCCTTCACATAAGCGCGGTAGCAGAGGGCGATCGTGTTGTAGTCGCAGGTCTCGCGGAACCGGTAGAGCATCCGGCGCGCATACCGCATTTCGCCGAGGGAGGGGACCCAGAGCGGCGATACCCGGTCGTCCCGGACAGAATAGCGGGCGTCGAACGGGGTGTCGAATACGGCCAGATATCCGGAGGTGCCCGGCGCGAAGGGGGATCCGCCGCGGACCTGCCCGAAGATCGGCATATACGCGGTGCGCTCGTTGACCGGCTCGTTTTCGCGGACGAATCCGGAGCCGTCCGGGATCAGCGCGCCCTGCATCCGGGAGAGCACCGTGTAGCCGCCGCCCTCCTTCTCGAAGGGAGCGGGGAAGGCCACGGACGCGATTTCCCCGAAGCGGTCGCCCTCGAAGAAGATCTCAAAGAACAAGTCCCCCGTGGTCCGCTCGATCCGGACGACGGTTTCCAGCCGGAGCGCGGAGCCCTCGAAGCCTTCGTAGACCGCGCGGACGCCGTCCGAGGTGCCGTTTGCGAGGGGGGATTCCTCCGAAGGGGCGGGGAACGGTACGGTTCTGCCGTCCGAGAATGTCACGGAAGGGCGTTCGGTCATGCGCCACACGTCGCCGTTCGGAAGGGTAACGGCATAAACGAACGCGGCGGGATCGGCGGTGAGGGTGAGGTTTTGGTGTACGATGCGGGTTTCAGCCATGGTGATACCTCCATAAGGGATCCGCCGGAGGGATTCGCAGTCCCCCGCGGCGGAAAACAAACGGTTGACGGAACGAAATGGTACGATCGATCGTTGAAAATCGACGGGCACGCCGGAAATCAGAGCTTTGGAACGCCTAAAAGCGGTCAGCCTCCGAGACGCTCGCTCTCGACGATCCGTTTTCTGCGGATCACGTCGGAGGGATCGAGCCGCTCGTCCTCGTATTCCGCCTCTCCGCTCTGGTTGTCGTAGGGATCGAGGCGGAAGAAGGTCTTCGGCGGTTCGAGCTGACGCTGGAATTCCGTGCAGGCGATCATCCGGTGCGGATCGAGGTTTCCGAAGTACCAGTTCCAGCCCTCCGTGTCGCCGGCCCGCTTCATGCCTCCGCCGTAGGACGGATCGCACGGGAGCCAGCCCCACGGTTCCACATAGAACTGCGCCCAGTCGTGACTGCCGATGGAGGTCGGACGGGCCGCGTTTCCGGACTGCCAGCGCGCGGGGATCCCGGCAAGACGGCACAGGACGATGAAGAGCAGGGCCTGTACGCCGCAGTCCCCTCGGCCGTTGACAGCAGCGTACATGGGGATGTTGTCCATGAACCGGTAGTCCCGCATGTAGGAATAGCGGACGTGGGAGGTGACGTAGTCGTAGATCTTCCGCGCTCTCAGGAAGGGATTCTGCTCGTTCCCGGTCAGCTCCCCGGCGAGCATGCGGAAATACGGCGTGAAGGAGATGTGCGGGGGCAGCTCGTCGAGATAAAGCGCCGCTTCCTTCGAATAGCCGCGTTTGGCCGCCGCCGGATCGAGATCGTGGTACACGGCGGTGCAGACATAGCGGAAGGAGATCTCCAGCCGGTTGTCCGCGCCCGCCTTGACGGGATATTCCGCGTAAGCCGTGCGGATGGGATGGTCGGAAACCGTCACCGGACGGTTCGCGGAGAGGAGCTCGATTCCGGACTGCTCCGGCGTGACGGCGGGGAAGGGGAGCCAAGCGCGGAAGAGCTTTCCGTCCCGGATGTGCTCCTCGTCCGGCTCGACGGATTCTTCGACGGTGAAGCGAACGGAAGCCCGCCCGTGTTCCCGCATATAGGCCATATTTTCGTGGCGCAGCTCGCTGAACGTCTCCCGGAACGTCTCGCCGGGATGGGTCAGCTCGTAAAGATATCCCTCGCAGCAGTCGGTCAGGTTGGCGTAGGCGTCGTCCTGAAAGCGGATGCACCCCGGGAGCGCGCCGTTTCCGATGATGTAGTCGGCGTGTCCGGAGTCGATCAGAGCGTAAAGATCCTTTTCCTCAAATCCGGGGTAGTTCTTTTGGAACAGAGCCAGCATGCCGTCCCATGTGATGCCGTAATCGTGCGACAGCCCGTCCGCGAGGATCTTTTCCAGCTCCAGACGCTTTCTCAGAATGGGCTCGAACGCCGGATGGGTGTCGGGGGAGAGCAGGCGGTCGATCTCGGCGAGCTCTTCCTCATAGCGGCCCGCGAACCGGAGGTTTTTCAGGGAATCCGGGAGCTCCGCGGCGAGGAGGGCGAGGGACTCATAATCAAAAGGCGTGTGTTTCATGAATGTCCTCCGTAAAGTTCATACTAAGTTCATTCTAAACCATTGGAAAGGGGAGACGCGGCTTTCTTTCGGATGAAAGCTCGCTCAACAAGTTGAGCCGGCAAAGAACTTTGAAAAAGGGGAAAGGAGTATGGCTGTACCAATAGAGTGAAGCTGAAGCTTTGGCACACCAACGAAGCTTCGCGCAGAGCGCGAACTTCTGAAGCCATCCAACCTTATCAGAGTTATCACACGCGATGCCCATCCGCTCAACAAGTTGAGCCGCACGGCGATTCGCACCCTACATGGAGCGATCAAAACCCATTTGCTACAGTTTAGAATCAAAATAGTATCGATTCAGAAAGAAAGACAGGGGAAGTTGCCCCGGGAATAAGGGCAGCCTCCCCTGCGGAATGTCACATTCAGGCCTGCGCGGCGTCCACGATCTTCGAGAATTTTTCGGGAACGAGGGACGCGCCGCCGATCAGACCGCCGTCCACGTCCACCTTGGAGAGCAGCTCGGCCGCGTTTGCGTCGTTCATGCTGCCGCCGTACTGGATGGTGAGGGCTTCGGCGATTTCGGGGCTGTAGAGGCCGCAGACGACCTTGCGGATCAGGGCGCAGACTTCCTCCGCCTGATCGGGAGTCGCGGTGAGGCCGGTCCCGATGGCCCAGACGGGTTCGTAGGCAATGACCACATTCTTCATCTGCTCAGCGGGAATGCCGGCCAGATCGAGCTTGGTCTGCATGGATACGATCTCTTCGGTGATGCCCGCCTGACGCTGTCCGAGGACTTCGCCGAGGCAGAGGATGACCTTCAGACCGGCCGAGAGGGCCGCGCGCGTTCTCTTGTTGACGGTTTCGTCCGTCTCGCCGAAGTACTGGCGGCGCTCGGAGTGGCCGATGATCACATATTCCGCGCCGCTCTCGAGCAGCATGTCCGCGGAGATTTCTCCGGTGAAGGCGCCCTTCGGCTCGAAATGGACGTTCTGCGCGCCGATCTTGACGTTCGTGCCCTTTGCGGCTTCAACGGCGGGGAGCAGATCCACGAACGGGACGCAGAGGACGACTTCGCATCCGTCCTTGCCTGCGGTCAGCTCGGCGGTCCTGGCGACGGCGGTCTTCGCGGCAGAGGGGGTCATGTTCATCTTCCAGTTGCCGGCGATGATGACTTTGCGGGATTCTTTTTTCATGTCAAACTCATTCCTTCTGTTTCAATCTTGATAGCGGAAAAGGGGAAGCGCAAGAGACGCCTCCCCTCGGGGAACTCAGAAAATCAGTCCTTGTTTTCGAGGCAGGCGATGCCGGGAAGCTCGAGGCCTTCGAGGAATTCGAGGGACGCGCCGCCGCCGGTGGAGATGTGGGTCATCTTGTCGGCGAAACCGAGCTGTTCGACAGCCGCCGCGGAGTCGCCGCCGCCGATGATGGAGACCGCGCCGCTCTCAGCGACAGCCTTCGCCACGGCGCGGGTGCCGGACGCGAAGTTCTCCCACTCGGAGACGCCCATCGGGCCGTTCCAGACCACGGTGCCTGCGCCGATGATGGTCTTGGCGAAGAGCTCCTGCGTCTTCTCGCCGATGTCCAGTCCCATCCAGCCGTCCGGGATGGAGTCGGAGTAGATGCGCATGAAGGTGGTGTCTTCCTTGTACTCGCGGCCGATCACGTTGTCCACGGGGAGGATGAAGGAAACGCCCTTCGCTCTCGCCTTGGCCATCAGGTCGCGGGCCAGATCCAGCTTGTCCTCTTCGCAGAGGGAGGTGCCGGTGGTGTTGCCGAGCGCACGGAAGAAGGTGTAGGCCATGCCGCCGCCGATGATGAGGGTATCGACCTTCTCGATGAGGTTGTTGATGACGCCGATCTTGTCGGAGACCTTCGCGCCGCCGAGGATGGCGACGAACGGACGGGCCGGATCCTCGAGGGCCTTGCCCATGATGGAGATTTCCTTCTGGATCAGATAACCGCAGACGGCGGGAAGATACGCGGCGACTCCGGCGGTGGAGGCATGCGCTCTGTGGGCCGTGCCGAACGCGTCGTTGACGAAGATGCCGTCCTCGCCCGCGAGAGAAGCGAGAGCCTTGGCGAACTCGGGATCGTTCTTTTCCTCTTCCTTGTGGAACCGGACGTTCTCGATGAGCATCACGTCGCCGTCCTTGAGAGCGGCGGCCTTAGCCTGCGCGTCGGGACCGATGACGTCGGCGGCGAGAGGAACTTCAACGCCCAGACGCTCGGAAAGTCTCTTCGCCACGGGCGCGAGGGAGTACTTCATGTTGAATTCGCCCTTCGGTCTGCCGAGGTGGGAGCAGAGGATGACCTTCGCGCCGTGCTCGCGGAGATAGTTGATGGTCGGGAGCGCGCCGGTGATGCGGTTTTCGTCGGTGATGACGCCGTCCTTCAGCGGGACGTTGAAGTCGCAGCGGACGAGGACCTTTTTGCCGGTTACGCTGATGTCCTCTACGGATTTCTTGTTGTAAGTCATGGGTTACCTCTTCTTTGTGTGATTTATAGTATGCCACTCGTAAGTATAACACATCCCGCGCGGGGAATCAAGAGGGGGAAAGGAAAATATTGACGGAAATCCGACGGAGCGGGGGGTGAAATTTCGGGTTTTATTTTTTCTTTTCCCCTTTACAAAAGAATTCCGATGTGTTATACTATAGCGTGGATTGCCCGCCGCACGGTCTCCGGATCACAGGTTCTCCCAGAGGGAACGTTTCACCCGCCGGTCGCTGAGCCCCGGGACTCTGTAAAAATACAAAGGTGAAAGGAAACACACGCCATGATCACGAAGGAAAAGAAGCAGGAACTCATCGAGCAGTTCAAAATCAACGAGACCGACACCGGTTCCCCCGAGGTTCAGATCGCCATCCTGACCTGGAGAATCCAGGCCCTGACCGAGCACCTGAAGGCCAACAAGAAGGACAACCACTCCCGCCGCGGCCTGAATAAGATGGTCGGCCACCGCCGCAGCCTCCTCCGCTATCTGCAGGACAACGATATCGAGCGGTACCGCGCCATCGTCTCCAAGCTCGGCCTGAGAAGATAACCTCCTTCCTTCCAAAGGCAGACCTCCCTTCTGGGGCAGGGTGAACAGCGCCGCGGCAAGCCTGTGCCATGCGGATTTCCGCAAGCGGCTGCCGCGGCTTTATGCTGTTTTCCCGGAGCCGTCCCGCGCTTCCCAGCTGAGATCAGCAGTTAAACAGGTGTCCGACGCATTTCCGAAAGCGGGCGTGCGGGCCACTGTCTAAATGCTGAGCCGATGCCGAAGGTGCGGACGGTCCGAACTCATTCGATTTCAAAATTCAAGTAAGAAAGGCAGATACGATGTTCGAGAACTACAGAACCTTCTCCTATGATTTTGCCGGAAAGCCGCTCGTGCTCGAAACCGGCAAAATGGCGGGCCTTGCCAACGGCTCCGTCCTCGTCCGCTACGGCGACACCGCGATTCTCGCCTGCGCCACCGCCTCCGCGAAACCCCGCGACGGCATCGACTTCCTCCCCCTGTCCATCGACTTCGAGGAGAGACTTTACGCCGTGGGCCGGATACCCGGTTCCTACCTCAAGAGAGAGGGCAGACCGAGCGAAAAGGCCATCCTCACCGCCCGCGTCATCGACCGCCCCATCCGTCCGCTCTTCCCGAAGGATCTGCGCAACGACGTGGTGATCTCCCTGCTGGTTCTGGCCGTGGATCACGACTCCTCCCCCGAGATCGCCGGCATGATCGGCGCGTCCGCGGCTCTGGCCATCTCCGATATTCCGTGGAACGGCCCGATCGGCGGCGTGTTCGTCGGCCTGACCGAGGAAGAGGGACTCATCATCAACCCCACCGCGGAGCAGAGAGAGCGTTCCATCCTCGAGCTGACCGTGGCCGGCACAAAGGAAAAGGTCGTCATGATCGAGGCGGGCGCCGCCGAAGTCACCGACGACAAGATGTACGAGGCCATCATGATCGCGCACGAGGAGATCAAGAAGCTCGTCGGCTTCATCGACGGCGTCGTGGCCGAGGTCGGCAAGCCGAAGTTCGAGTATCCCTCCATGGAGCTGGATCACGACATGTTCGACGAGATCTTCGCCTACTGCGAGAAGGACGTCATGAACGCGCTCGACACCGATGACAAGAACGTCCGCGACGAGAGAATGCAGCCCATCGAGGACGACATCCTTGCGAAATTCTCCGAGAAGTACGAAGGTCTTGACGTGATGCTCCCCGAGCTCATCTACAAGATCCAGAAGAAGATCGTCCGCCGCTGGCTCCTCGAGGACAAAAAGCGTGTGGACGGCAGACGCATGGACCAGATCCGTCCCCTCGCCGCCGAAGTTCACCTCTTCGACCGCGACCACGGCTCCGGCATGTTCACCAGAGGCCAGACGCAGGTCCTCACCGTCGCTACTCTCGGCTCCATCGGCGACGTGCAGATGCTGGACGGCATCTCCGAGGAAGAGACGAAGCGGTATATGCACCACTACAACATGCCCGGCTATTCCGTCGGCGAGGCCAAGGCGTCCCGTTCCCCCGGCAGACGCGAGATCGGCCACGGCGCGCTTGCCGAGCGTGCGCTGATCCCCGTTCTTCCCTCCGTGGATGAATTCCCCTACGCCATCCGCTGCGTCTCCGAGGTCATCAGCTCCAACGGCTCCACCTCTCAGGCGTCCGTCTGCGGCTCCACCCTCGCTCTCATGGACGCGGGCGTTCCGATCAAGGCTCCCGTCGCCGGTATCTCCTGCGGTCTGATCACCGCCGAGGACGGCAGCTGGACCACCATGATCGACATTCAGGGCCTCGAGGACTTCTACGGCGACATGGACTTCAAGGTGGCCGGCACCCACAAGGGCATCACCGCCATCCAGATGGACCTCAAGATCGACGGTCTGACCCCCGAGATCATCAAGGAAGCGCTGGCCGTCACCCATAAGGGCCGCGACTATATCATCGACGAAGTGCTGCTCAAGGCCATTCCCGCTCCTCGCGCCGAGGTTTCCGAGTACGCTCCCAAGATGATTTCCATGAAGGTTCCGGTCGAGAAGATCTCCGAGATCATCGGCTCCAAGGGCAAGGTCATTCAGGGCATTCAGGCCGACACCGGCGCGAAGGTGGACATCGAGGACGACGGTTCCGTGTTCATCTCCGGCATCGACAAGGACGGCATCATCGCCGCCCAGAAGATGATTCAGGGCATCATTTTCGAGCCCGAGATCGGCGCGATCTACGAAGGCGTCGTGACCCGGATCATCCCGATCGGCGCGTTTGTCGAATTTGCCCCCAAGAAGGAAGGCATGGTCCACATCTCCAAGCTCGACAAGAAGCGCACGGAGAAGGTCGAGGACGTCTGCAACGTGGGCGACCGCATCCGCGTCAAGTTCCTTGGCACCGACGAGAAGGGCCGCTTCAACCTCTCCCGCCGCGACGCCATGGACGACTGATCGCGGACGGACGAACAGAATACAGTGAACCGGCAGGATCCGCCGTCTCTCTCATTCCGGGAGGCACGGCGGGTCTTTTTCGATTCGCGCGCCTTTTTTTCCCGCGCATCTTGATTTATCCGCCGGGATAATCTATAATATAGAATAGTATAGTGTCATCAAATGAAGGAACCTGACGTGAACAACTATCCTGACAACAACAGACAGGGCGCGCAGAACCAGCTCCCCCGCACAGCGTCGGCCAACCGGCAGGGAACCGTTCGGCAGAACAGCCCGCGGCCGAACGCGCCGATGCAGAACGGAGCGGGACAGACGCCCGTTTATCCGCAGAACCCGCAGAACTATCCGCAGGCTCGCCCGACGAATCAGCAAACCCGCCCGGCCAATCCGCAGACCGGTTATCCGCAGAACGGCTATCCGCGGCAGAATCCGCAGAATCAGACGGGCTACGCGGGCGCGTACACTCCCGGACAGCGGCAGCCTCAGCAGCAGCCCGGACAACCGCCGCAGCAGGGACGCGCCTATTCCTACAACCGTCCCGCTTCCGCCACCGGAGCCGCCTACGGATCCGAACACGCGGCCGGGAGCGCGGCGGGAAGACGGCAGCGTGACGCCATGGTCAACCGGCAGGCCGTCCTGAATCAGAAGCGCGAACCGGTGAAACGGGTGAAGAAGCCCTTCCGCTTCAACTGGGGCGTGGCGGTGTTCCTGCTCCTCTGCGCCGTGGTCATCGGCGTCTCCGTCTGGCAGATCCAGAAAGCGGGATGGAACGAGACCGGGATCGCCGCGCCGTCCGGACCCGTGGTCAACGCGGAGCCCGGTACATCCGGGAACGGACTGCCCGACGCGCCGACAGCCGGTGAGACCGGTACGCCCGAGGACAGCGAACCCGCGGGAGCCGTACAGAATACGGACGATCCGGCCCCGGCGGATCCCGAACCGACGGTCGAACCCACGCCGGACGACGGAGCCGGAGCCTTGGCGCCCGATACGCCCGCCGAAGATGAGAACGCCGTCAACCTGACGCTTTACGATACCGTAACCGTTCCCAACTCGAGCCTCAACGTCGGGAACCTGATTCTGGTCAACGCCTCCCACGGATACAGCGCGGGGGACGCCTTCGCCGAGCAGGATCAGCTCCGCAACGCCTACCGGGACCGCACCGGACGCCTGAAGGTTGCCGCGACCGATATCGGACTGCTTCCCGTCGCCTTTGACGCGCTGGAGAGGATGGTCATCGATCTCGAGGAGGACACGGGATCCCACGATCTGCTTATCACGAGCGGTCACCGCACCGTGGCGGAGCAGCAGGAGGTCTGGGACTACTATCTGAATCAGAACGGCGAGGAGTACACGAACGCCTACGTTGCGAAGCCCGGCTACAGCGAGCACAATACCGGTCTCGCCTGCGACGTCTCGTTCTACACCGACGAGGGCGCGTCCATTCCGGTGGCCTCCTACGAGCACGGCTGGTGGCTGGGGGAAAACTGCATGCGCGAGGGCTTCATCCGCCGCTATCCGGAGGATAAGGTCGAGATCACCGGCATTTCCAACGAGCCGTGGCACTTCCGCTACGTCGGGATCCCGCACGCGTGGGTCTGCGCGAAACGGAACTGGTGCCTCGAGGAGTATATCGAGGGCGTGAAGGCCTATTCCTCCGACGGGATCATGCTGTACGTCACCGCCGACGGCTCCGTCTCCGAAGTGGACGTGCGCGACGGGCTCCCGACCTCCGGCGGATGGCTGGTGTATTACGTTCCGAAAGGCTCGGTCGGAGGGCAGACGGAGATCAGGGTCCCGCGCGGCTCCGATTACGAGATCTCCGGCAACAACGCGGACGGCTTCATCGTCACGATCGACCTCCGCTGACCGGATTTTCCGCGTTTTTCCGGTTCTTCCGCCTCTCTTTCCCCATCGTTCAGCGAACCTTTGACTCGCCGTCATATTCCCGTCACATTGGGAGGATATAATGACGGCGTAAACGAAAAGGAAGCCGGACGGACTCCCCTCCGGAGAAAGGGAACAGATATGAAGGACTACGAAAACGAAGACATGATGATCGGCGAATCGGACGCGAACGAAGAGAACAGCGCAGTCGAAGAGAACAGCAGCGAAAACGAAACGGTCGGCGCCGCGGAAGAAACGATCGGCGAGATTATTGAAGAGACCCTGAGCGAAGAGCGCGACACCGTGAAGAACACGGTCGATGAAGCGGAAACGGTGATCCGCGAGGCCGTCGCCGAAACCGTCCGGGCAGACGCGCCTCAGCCTACGAACCCCGCGCCCGCGCACTACGTCCAGGCGGAACCCATGCCCTATGTGCGCCCGGCAGAACAGCCTCAGCCCGTACAGAGCAATCCGGCGTACGGATACGGTCAGCCGCATTCCGCTCCCGGGACCGCATGGAACGCGCCCGCCGCCCAGACTCCCCTGAACGCGCAGAACGGGAACGCCGCTCGCCCCGCTCCTCAGGCAGCCTATACTCCTTACGGCGCGCAGCAGCAGACTCAGGCGGGGATCTGGTCCCCCTATCCGAACGGCGCATACGGCGGAAGCGCTCAGAACGCCCGGTCCGCCTATCAGGGACAGACCTATAACGCCTACGCCGCAAGAACGGCCTCCCCCGCGGCAAACGGAGGAGAACAGGGTATTTCCTACGCCCCCGCGAAGAAGAAGGAGAAGAAGACCGTCGGACTGAAAGCGGTCGCGGCGATCTGCGCGGTGTGCGTGCTGCTCTCCGGCGCGTTCGGATTCGGGGGCACGGTGCTGGCGAACCGTCTGACCGGCCAAAACGGATCCGTCCAGACGACGACCGACAGTCAGCGTCCCGCGGCTCTTGCGTCCGGCGGCGAATCCGTCGTGATCTACAAGTCCGTGGACGACGTGGCGACCTCCACCGCGGCCACCTCCGGCGGGGATCTGACCTACGCGCAGGTGGCGGCCCTCGTGAAGGATTCCGTCGTGGAGATCAACACCGAGTACACCGTCCGCAACTCCTGGTTCCAGTACACCACGGGCGGCGCGGGCTCCGGCGTGATCATCTCAGAGGACGGGTACGTCATCACCAACGCCCATGTGGTTCTCGACGAACAGATGGCCAATATCGCCGACAACGTGGTGGTCCGCCTCACCGACGGCGAGGAATACACGGCGGAGGTTCAGCGGTTCGACGCCGACGAGGACATTGCGATCCTCAAGATCAACGCGTCCGGCCTCACTCCCGCCAGAGTCGGCGACAGCGACAGGCTGGTGGTCGGCGAAGAACTGGTGATCGTCGGCAACCCGCTCGGCGAACTGGGCGGTTCCGTGAGCAACGGCATCGTTTCCGCGACCGAACGTGAGATCCAGGTGGGCGGCGTGAGCATGCGCCTGATCCAGACCAACGCGGCGGTCAACCCCGGCAACTCCGGCGGCGGCATGTTCAATATGAAGGGACAGCTCGTCGGCATCGTGAACGCCAAGTCCTCCGGCTCCGGCATCGAGGGCCTCGGCTTCGCCATTCCGATCAATCAGGCCCTGACCGTCACCGAACAGTTGCTGACCTACGGCTACGTCCGCGGCAAGCCCATGATCGGCGTCAGCTTCGAGGACGTCTCCGGCTCCAACTATTTCTTCTACTACAGCGTCAAGTCCGGCGTGTATGTCAGAAGCCTGACGCCCGGCATGAACGACAACGTTCTGAAGGAGGGCGACCGGGTGATCGCGGTCAACGGCGAGGAAATCTCCTCCTCCGACGACATCAAGGCCATCATCTACGCCTCGAACATCGGCGACAAGCTCCTCTTCCAGCTCTACCGCGACAACAGGCTCATGGAGGTCGAGGTCACCTGCTACGAGCGCACGCCCGAGACCACCGGCTCGTCCATCTCCTTCGGCACGGAAGAGGTTCCCGGGTCTCTCGACGACTTCTTCGGGGGCAGATGATTCAGCCGGGGGATCGCGGCGAAACAGGACAACAGAATCAACATCATTCCGCGGGGAGAGCGTCTCAGGTGGCGTTCCTCCCCGCTAAAGGTTCAGGAGAAGGCTATGTATCACATTCTTGTTGTGGACGACGAGGAAATGATCCGCAAGCTGATCGCCAAATACGCGGTCTACGAGGGACACACGGTCACCGAGGCCGCGGACGGCATGGAGGCCATCGAACAAGTGAAGAGCGGGAGCTTCGATCTCATGATCATCGACATCATGATGCCGGAGCTGGACGGCTTTTCCGCCTGCCGCGAGATCCGGAAATTCTCCGCGATCCCGATCATCATGCTCTCAGCGCGGGGCGAGGAGTACGACAAGATCAACGGCTTCGAGCTGGGGATCGACGACTATGTGGTCAAGCCCTTCTCCCCGAAGGAACTGATGCTCCGGGTGAACGCCGTCATGAAGCGGGCCGCGGGACGTCAGGGCGCGGAGCGGGAGCCCGAGGAGTCCCGGAACGAGATCGTGGAGCTGGCCGACGGCGGTCTTCGCGCGGATCTCACGGCGCGGATCGTCTATGTGGACGGCAAACGGGCCGACATGACTCCGAAGGAATACGACCTGTTCTTCTATATGCTGAAAAACCGGAATATCGCCCTGACCCGGGAAAAGCTGATCACCGAGGTCTGGGGCTACGACTATTTCGGCGACGACCGGACGCTCGATACGCACATCAAGCTCCTGCGCAAGAGCCTCGGCAGGTACGCTGATTTCATCGTCACGCTGCGCGGCGTCGGGTACCGGTTCGATGCGGACAGATAAAAAAAGCGGCGCGGCAGCCGGGGGCAGGGGATCCGGGATCTCCTTCCGGACGCGGATGATTTTTGCGTTCGGGCTCTTTACCGCGATCGTCATCATTCTTTTGTGGATGTTCCAGACGCTGTGGCTCGACGATATCTACCGCTCTCTGAAACTGCGGGAGCTGGACCGGTGCGCGGACGCCGCCGTATCCGCCGCTGCCTCCTCGGACGACGCGGACGCTTTCGACGACGCGCTCAGCGATCTGGCGAAGAAATACGAGATCTGCCTTTCCCTCTACCGGATCAGCGGGACCTCGGCCTCGCCTGTGACGAAAAAGCACGTCAACTCCTTCTGCTATATACACAATTCCTCGAGCAACGACACGCTGAACCGCTTCTACTGGAGCGCGGCCAAGGCCGGCGGGGAATACACGGAGCTGATTTCGCTGAACAGCCTGTTCGGAAGGAACCGGGGCGGGGAAATGGCCGCGGACGCCGGTGAGAACATGATCTCCGTGCGCCTCCTCTCCGAGGGCGACTCCACGCTCATGCTGCTGTTCAATACGGAGCTTGTGCCTCTGAGCTCGACGGTCAAGACCCTGAACGCGCAGCTTGTGTGGATCACGGCGATCCTTCTCGTGATCGGCGTCGCGCTGGCGCTGTTCCTGTCCGACCGCATGTCGAAGCCGATCCGGCAGATGAGCGGGGAAGCGTCTCGGCTCGCGCTCGGGGATTACAACGTCAACTTTGACGGGAGCGGATGCGCGGAAACGGAAAATCTGTCCGCTACCCTGAACCGGGCGGCGTACGAGCTCGGACGGCTTGACCGGATGCAGAAGGATCTCATCGCCAACGTGTCCCACGACCTGCGCACGCCCCTGACCATGATCGCGGGCTATACGGAGATCATGCGGGACATTCCCGGCGAGGCGACTCCGGAAAACTTCCAGATCGTGCTGGACGAGTGCGACCGCTTGACGAATCTCGTGACGGACATGCTCGAGGTTTCGAAATACCAGAACGGAACGCAGAAGCTGAACGTGACCCTGTTCAACTTCACGGACGTGATCCGGCGCACGCTCGAACGGTATCAGAAGCTGCGGGAGCACGACGGCTATGTGATCCGGTTCGAGTCGGAGCGGGACGTCTTTGTGAAGGGCGACGAGGGACGGCTTCTTCAGGTGATCTATAACCTTGTGAACAACGCCGTGAACTATACGGGAGCCGACAAGACGGTGGTGATCCGTCAGACGGAGACCGTCGGAGAGGACGGCAGCCCGGAAGTCCTCGTGGAAGTGATCGACACGGGCGACGGCATCCCGGAGGAGGATCTGCCCCTTGTGTGGGAGCGCTATTATAAAGCCCGCGATTTCCACAAGAGGGCGAATATGGGAACGGGCCTCGGTCTCTCCATCGTCCGGGGGATCCTTCTGCTCCACAACGCCAGCTTCGGCGTCCAGAGCAAGGTCGGCTCCGGCAGCAACTTCTGGTTCCGCCTGAAAACCGAACCCGCTCCGGCCGAGCAGTGAGCGGGAATATGAAACGAGACTGATAAAACCCGCGCGGGGAGATTCGTACGATCTCTTCCGCGCGGGCGTTTTTTGATTCTGCCGGAGGTTATCCTTCCAGCTTGTCGATGAGCTTCTTGAGGGTCTTCGCCCATACCTTTTCGTTTTTCTTGAGCGTGGACGCGAACTCGTCGTTCTGGATGTTGTTGTAGAAGATGTCCATCAGGGAGCCGACGGAGTCGCCCCAGTAGAAGCAGAAGTCGGCCGTGATGCTGTCGTGGATCATGTCGATCATCTGCGCGGTGGTGGCGTCGCGGCTGTATTTGTTTTTCAGCGCGAGGTCGTAGTACGCCGGGATGACGATCTTCGAGGTCATGGAGCAGTCCGCCTCGAGCCACGTTGCGATCATGGGGATCCGGTCGGCGGGAAGGGTGGTCGGGCATCCGTAGATCGGCACGCCGTCGTACTGGTTGACCCGGTAGGTCTCCTGCTGGTCGTCGTACTTCGGCAGGGGAATGATCATGAAGTCGGACTCCATGCTCCGGACCTTTTCGTTGCCCGCGAGCCCGATGGTGTAGGGGCAGAAGAGCAGCCGGTCCCCGGTGAACATATCCACGGCGGTCCCGTCGAAGTCGGCGTTGTCGAGCATCAGCGCGTAGTTCGTATTGTAGTAGATGTTGTGGAGCTTGTTGAAGACGTCTACGGTGTGCTCGTTGTTCAGCACGACGGAATAGTTTCCGCCGTCGTCGATTCCGGTGTAAGTAACGCCGTTTGCGAAGACCATGCCGTTCAGGGTGTGCCCTTTCTGCATGACCACGCCGAACGCGTCCGCCTTGTCCACCTCGGAGTTGCCGTTCAGATCCTGATAGACGCCCTCGCAGAGAGACGCCATCTTGTCAAGCGTCCATCCGCCCTCCAGCACCATGCCGTAGACGTCCTCGCCGGGATAGAAGTTGTTGAGGACGGTGTTGTTGACGAACATGGCGTAGATGATGGAGATGAAGTTGTGGGTGAGGTCTTCGGAGAGCCAGTAGATGTTGTCCTTGTAGTTGATGTTCTCGATGTAGAGCTGACTCCAGTACGGCGCCTGAATGTCGATCGTGTCCATGAAGCCGTTTTCGTTGAGCTTCATCACGATCCCGGACGCGGCCAGCGCCACGTTGAACCGGGTGTGTCCCACGAAAACGTCGTAGTCGTCGCTCCCCGCGGTGACGGACTGGGTCGCGGTGGCGGAGAAATTGCCGTAGCCCGTCTTCTCGCAGAGCCTCATTCCCGCGTTCATGCGGGAGAGAAGGGCCTCGTTCCTGCGCCAGTACGCGTCGGCGATCGTGGCGTCGAGCTGCGTGCCGCCGGACGTTCCGTCTTCGTCCAGCTCCACGGAATGGGTTTCCTCCGCGGTGAGGAAGCGGACCTCGTAGCCGTCCCAGTCCATGGTCTCGGGCAGGTTGTCGAGGTAGGGCTTTTCCGTCTCCTCCGGTTCGGCGTCCACGGCGTCCGCAGCGGAGGGAGAGGACGCGCCGCCCTGTTCTCCGGGATCGGAGCCGTTGGCGCAGGACGCGAGGGCGGAAAGGGCGAGCAGGCCGGAGAGGGCGGCACAGAGAAGTCGGGAGAGAATGGAGCTTTTCATGTTGCCTCCTGTATGTAGAAAGAATTTGAACGGATGGACGGCGGGTCAGATCCCGTGTTCCGTCCGGAGGATGACCTCCTCCTGCATGGTGGGGGAGAGGCGGGTGAAATAGTCGCTGTAGCCTCCGATGCGGACGATCAGATCTTCGTATTCTTCGGGACGGATCCGCGCCCGCTCGAGGGTTTCCCGGTCGGTCACGTTGATCTGCATTTCGAATCCGCCGCGCGCGAGGTAGGTCTTGACGATGGACTTCATGACGGGCAGGGAGTCCGGGGTGAAGAGGGATTTCGAGAACTTCATGTTGACCGCCACCCCTCCGATGAAGGGCCAGTGCTCCCACGAGGTGGAGGACAGCACCGACGCCGTGGGACCGCAGGCCTCCCGCCCCTGAGCCGGACCGGATCCGTCGCCGAGCGGGAATCCGGCATGCCGTCCGTCCGGAGTCGCGCCGGTCGAGCGCCCGAAATGATCGTGCATGATCCAGCAGAAGAGGGAGGGGATGAGGCGGCCGGACCGTTCTCCGTCTCCGTCCGTGAGGGGAACCCGGTGCTTTTCGCACTCCGACGCGAGAAAGTCCGCAATGGTCTTCACATACGCGTCGGGCGAGTCCGGGGAGCGGTCGTCAGAGCCGTATTTCGGCAGGCTCCGGATCCGCGCGAGCAGGGCGGGATCGTCCCGGTAGTCCGTGTCGAGCGCCTGTTTCCAGTCGGCAAAGGTGGTTTCGTGCCTCTCGTAGATCAGCGTGCGGATCGCATAGAGCGCGTCGGCGGCGTTGGCCACTCCCACGAAGGACGGCATGATCCAGTTGTACCGCGCCCCGCCCTCCTCGATATCGACCCCGCGCTCGAGGCAGTCCCGGACGAAGCAGGACAGGAGCGGATCGGCGCAGTATTTCGCGCGCTCGTATCGGTACAGGCTTTCCCGGCGGCAGTTCTCGCGGATGAGCCCCGCGACGCGTCCGAAATACCGTCCGACGAAGTCCTCCATGGTGGCCGGCGCGTCCGTGTCACAGGACGGGAAGACCGCGAGCAGCTCGCCGGGGAGATTCATGTACGGGGAAGCCACCCAGACGTTCGAGCACCCGACCGGGGTGATCTCCACGCAGGTGGAATGGATGTACTCCGCGGATTCTTCCGCAGTGAGCCCGTAGTGGGAAAGGCCGCGGCGGATCGTGGCGTCTCCGAAGAGCGCGGGGTGGGAATGCCCTTCCGCGAGGATTTCCAGTGCGAGATCGAGATCCTCCTCCGGCGTGTCCTCCGTGACGCAGAGGCCGACCGAGGGATAGACCAGCCCGACCTGACGGATGGCCTCGAGGAACATTCGGGTGAGCGGATTCGAGACCGTCGTCCCGTCCGCAAGGCTCCCCCCGACCATCAAGCCGCAGGACAGGCCGTTCGGGACCCGCCGGTTGATCTGGACGCATAGGCAGTCGATGAGGGTCTGGGCCTCCCCGTCCGTGAGGATCCCCGCCGCCTTGTCCCGCTCGTAGTACGGAGCCAGCCATCGGTCCGGATGACCCAGCTGGAACTGCAGAAGGGACGGGCGGAGCGGCTTGACGGAAAGCGCGTAGGTGACGAAGGCCGCGGACTGCGCCGCTTCCCGGAAGGTTTCGGCGGGGTGGAGCGGAACTTTCCGGCAGATTTCGGCGATCGTGCGGTATTCTTCCCTTTGCGTTGGATCGGGTTCGGTCTCCGCCAGCTCGTCCGCGCGGTCCGCATACCGTTTCGAGAGGATCTCCACACCTTCGAGGCAGATCTTCGCGGCTCTGTAAAAATCCTCCTTCCGCACGGAGCGGGGATCGTCCGGGTCGAGCGCGGCGATATGCCGGTCGATCAGGGCGCGGATCCCGGAGGTCCCGAGGGAGAGCAGGCGGGGGTAGTCGATCGCCATGTGGGAGTCCTGACCCACGGCGCAGTGGGAGAAGCGGGCGGCCTCATTCGCGCGTCGAAACCGCTCTTCCTCCTCCGGCGTATGGGGAGAGGACGCGGGACGTCCCACGATGAGCTCGCCCGGCTCGATGTCCACGGTCCAGCGGGAATACGCCTCCCGGACCGCTTCGGCAAGACGGCATTTGAAGGACGGATTGCCGTACCGTTCGAGATACGCGGCGTTGAAGAACGAATAGAATTCGTCGTAGCTGACCGCGGGTTTCAGGGCGCGTTCCCTGAGCCGGTCGATTCTCGGTTTGTCGTATGCGTTCATGAGTCCTCCGGCGGCAGAAGCCGATCGATGAAACGCCGGGCCCCTTTTCCGAGTCCGTCCGCAATCGCCCCGAAGAGTGCCGGGATGTGCAGAAGACGGGAGAGCATGCGGCGCAGGAAATCCGCCATGGAGCAGAGCAGGAACAGGGAGAGCGTCACGGCGGGCAGATAGAGGAAGATCTTGGGGGATTTCGCCCAGCGTGAGAGCTTGAGCGTGTCCCAGATCAAAGCCTCGAGCTCGTCCTGCTCATGGATCAGATAGACGCCGAAGGTCAGGGGAGCGAAGAACCCGATCAGAGCCCGTGAAACGCGCCCCTCGATATTCAGATTCAAAAAGAAGAGGAAGAAGCACACCGACGCCGCGACCACGGGCAGGGAATTGTACTGCATGAAGACCTTCAAAAACTCCGATCCGAATCTGAACCGGTAGTAGAGGACCGTCATGAGGATCCGGGAGAGTGCGGTGAGAACGGAGAGCAGGAAATACCACAGCAGCCAGCGGCGTTTTTTCGGCGGGTATTTTCTCAGATACGCGGCGGTGACGTACAGCACGATGAAGGAGGTATAGCTGTAGCCACCGTGAAGGTTGGCGAAATCGAGCCAGTAGACCAGATTCCGCCCCGCGACGAACAGGCCCCAGAGGGCTGCGACGGCGATGAAGTGCTCCCGGCGGCTGAGCCCCTCAAGCGCGCGGTTCAGAAGCGGCGTCAGGGCGTAAAGGATGACGTACGCCGTGGCGAACCAGTACCGTGTGCCCGTGACGGCGGCAAAAGCGGTAAGCAGTCCCCCCGGCGTGAAGACCGCCTTTTTCAGCGCGCAGAGGATCAGATAGACGGCGGCGGAGGTGAAGTCGATCTGTCCCCAGAGGAGCAGGAGCTTTTTCAGCTTGAACCGGGAGGCGGACTGATAGTATCCGGTGATCAGCACGAAGCAGTTCACCATGACGTAGCAGCAGCCCTCGATGAGCCATCCGATATGGAAATTGACGTCCGTCGGGCGGAGGGAGCTCAGCACCTTTCCGTGAACGAAAAAGTGGCTCGTCAGAATCATCATCATGCAGACGATGCGCAAAAGGTCCGGCCCGGCGGCTCGTTCCGCGCGGCGATCCGTCCCGGAGGGAGAGGCGATTGAAAGAAAATTCATGATTCATTCATGGAAACGGCATGAAAGCCGCCCCGGTTGGTGTTATTATTCTCGTGAACTTTACCAGAACACTGCGGCTTTGCCCGGCGGAGAAGAGGAACGCAACATGCTCGAGGACCACATCATCCGGATCAGCGACAAAATCCACCTGAATTTTTATAAGCGTCTCTTTTCCATCATCAAGGAACGCGAGGGCAGTCTGACGGCGATGGAGGTCTTTGCGGTGGAGGTGATCCACGCGCTGGGTACGCCCACCATCAGCGAGTTCGCGGACTTTCTCGGCATCTCCCGGCCCGGAGCTTCCTACAAGGTGGCGTCCCTGATCCAGAAGGGCTACATCGTGAAGGAGGCGTCCACCGACGACAAGCGGGAATTCCGCCTGACGCTGACGGACAAGTACTACAACTACATCGGTCTGTACGAGGACGGACTCCGGGAGTATGTGGCGAAGCTCGAGGAGAACTTCAGCAAACGCCAGCTCGAAGCCTTCGAATCCGTCCTGAGCCGGGTCGAGGAGGAAATCGACGCGTTTCCGAACAACTGAACGGGATCGAGCAAGCAGAACAGCGCGGGGCAAAGACGCGGGAGAGACCGGCCTTCGCCCCCCTTTTTATTTCCGGATCAGATCGAACGTGGCCTTGGCGAGGTCGCGGACTTCCACCAGATTGTACCCTTCGATCGAGGTGTACAGCCGCTTTTCGAAGGGCGCGGACCAGTACGGATCGATGGCCGACTCGCCGTTCCGGATCCCGACGATCGAGCCGACGGTCGCGCCGTTGCAGTCGGTGTCGAAGCAGGACTGTACGGCGAGGCAGACCGAAGTCCCGAAGTCCCCGCCGCCGCAGAGAAGCGCCATCGTCACGATCATGGCGTTGGAGTTGGTGTAGCACCAGTCGTTCGCGGAATACTCGTTGAACCGGGTGTGGATGTGTTCGATGATCTGATCCGCGCTCTTTCCCGCGTCGTACAGGGCGGCGATCTCCCGCACGTCCGCGGCCAGGCGGGATTTTGCGGGAATATAGGCGAGCCCGGTTTCGATGACCGCGCGGATGTTGCTTTCGACGGCGGCCGCGGCGATCATGGCGGCGATGAACATCTCCCCGTAGATGCCGTTTTTGACATGGGAGATGGACGCGTCCCGGAAGGCCATTTCGGCGGCGGCGCGCGGATCGCCCGGATTGATGTAGCCGAAGAAATCCCCGCGGATCTGCGCCCCGATCCATTCCCGGTAGGGGTTTTTGCGGGTCGCCGTATCGGGAGGCAGAAGCCCCGCGGCGATGTTGCGGTATGCGGCCCGCTCCGCCGTGCAGGTGGCGAAGGCCGGGATCCACGAGAGCCATCCCTCCGCGACGTCCGCGGGCGTGAAGTCCCGTCCGTACCGGCTGACCAGCTTCAGGGCGAAGGTGGTGTAGTTGGTGTCGTCGTCCACGGGGGAGGCGTAACGCACGTTGTCCGCGAAGCACGCGCCGGTCCAGAGCTTGTGCTCCTCAATCAGCTCCGGCGTGAAGGCGGATTTCAGGATATACCCCTTCATGGGCCAGTTTCCGGTGGCTTTGAGCACGGGCCAGAGGCGGTCCCTTCTCCAGCCTTCCACGGGCTTGCCGAGCAGGCACCCGGCGATCCGCCCGATCCACGCGCCGCGGAGCCGGTCCATGAGCGTCTCGTCGTCCGGAAGATCGGGCAGAAGCGGCGCTTTTTCCGCGCTCGGGGAGGCGGACAGGATGGCGGGAAGGTCGGAGGGCTCTTCATAGGGAAAATCCCCCCGGATGGGTTCGGAGGCCATGACGGCGGCGAGCGCTTCCACGGCGGCCTCGTTGCGGAAGACCAGTTCGTTGTCGGCGGCGACAAAGGCGTTTACGATGCCCTCGTATCCGGCGACATCCCGGCCTTCTCTGACGCACTGTTCGTATTCGACGCGGATATCGTTTCCCAAGCGGAGCCAGGGTTGGTTTTTCAGCATGACGGTCTCCTTTCGCTCAGCCGATCAGCTTCTTATAATTGTCGGCGATGTCCCGGTAAGGACGTCCGGCTCCCGATTCGTAGAGGAAGCGTCCGGCGTACCCGACCTCCTCGAGCGCGTTCAGAATGGCGGGCCAGTCGTTTTTGCCTTCGAGGGGGAGCCAGTGCTTTTCGTCGATAAAATCATAGTCGGACACATGGAGCGTCACGATCTTTGCACCCACGGCGCGGATGTAGTGGACGTTGTCCTCCCTCAGGCTGTGGTTCGTGTCGAACACCACCCGCAGATCCGGGATCCGGTTCAGGAAAAAGAGCATCTCGTCGGAGGTGCGGCAGAGGCAGGTCCGTGGGAGGTTTTCGAGGCAGAGCGTCACGCCCGCGGAGCTCGCCGCATCGGTGACTTTGGCAATGACGTCGGCGGCAAGCTCCAGACGTTCGGCGCGCTCGTTTTCCTCATAGGGTTCACCGGACGGATGGATCACGCAGAGTCCGATCCCGGCGTCCCCCGCGGCGTTCAGAAGCTCCGTCTGCAATTCGACCGCATGGGCGCGGACGGCGGGGTCTCTGTGGGCGGGATCGATTTCGGAAAACGGTCCGAAGGGAAGGTGGACGGAGGAAACGGTCACACCGCAGGAGCGTGCCAGCGATACGATCTCCTTCGCCTTGTGCGGAAAATCAAGCTCGTTGTAGAAAGGAGCCACGGCTCCTGAGGACAGCTCGATATGAGCGATCCCGGCGTCCGAGAGCTGCCGGAGCGATTCTTCATTCATGGCGGCGGGACCGACGGACAGGGCGAGAGGCCAGGTTTGACGGGAAGACATGCGTGTCACCTCTTTGATCGATTTTGGAATCATCGGACAAACGCTTGACGTTTGCGCTTCTTTATTGATTATGTTATCATAAACCCTCCGGATTTTCAAGGGTTTTGGGGAATTTTTACAGTTCCTTCCTCTTGACTTTCCGTCCGCAATGCTTTATAATTGAAATAAGAATACAACCGAAAAGGCTGTGACGGAACGAGTAGGCGTCCCCCCGGTCCTTGGGGGAGCGGCGTTGACAGAGAGCCGGGGACGGTGGAATCCCGGTACGGCGCGGCGTCCGAAAATCACTCCCGAGCCGCCGGGTGAGTTCTGCATGACGGAACGAGCCTTGGCCGGAATCCCTCCGTTACCGGGGAACCGTATCGCGCGTGCGGGTGGTCAAGCAGGTTTTCTGTCCCGGGCTGAGCCGGGATTTTCTTTTTTCGGAGGAAGTATGTACAACAAGGTCAACACAAACCTGAATTTCGTGGAACGCGAACGCGAGACCCTGAAATTCTGGAACGAGAACGACATCTTCAAAAAGCAGCTCGCCGAGAGCATCGGACGGCCCGGCTACACCTTCTACGACGGCCCTCCGACGGCCAACGGCAAGCCCCACATCGGCCACGTCCTCACCCGGGTCATCAAGGACCTGATCCCCCGCTACCGCTGGATGAAGGGCAGGGACGTTCCGAGAAAAGCCGGATGGGACACCCACGGCCTGCCCGTCGAGATCGAGGTCGAGAAAAAGCTCGGACTGGACGGCAAGGAACAGATCGAGAAATACGGCCTCGAGCCCTTCATCAACCAGTGCAAGGAAAGCGTCTGGAAGTACAAGGGCATGTGGGAGGACTTCTCCGGGACGGTCGGCTTCTGGGCGGACATGGAGCATCCCTATGTCACCTACGAAAACGACTATATCGAATCCGAATGGTGGGCGCTCAAGGAGATCTGGAACAAGGGCCTGCTCTACAAGGGCTTCAAGATCGTCCCCTACTGCCCCCGCTGCGGCACCCCTCTGTCCGCGCAGGAGGTAGCGCAGGGCTACAAGACCGTCAAGGAGCGCTCCGCCGTGGTCCGCTTCCGGGTGAAGGGCGAGGACGCGTATTTCCTCGCGTGGACGACGACGCCGTGGACCCTGCCCTCCAACGTCGGCCTCTGCGTCAATCCCGACGAGACCTACGCAAAGGTGAAGGCCGCAGACGGATATACCTACTATATGGCGAAAGCCCTGCTCGACACGGTGCTCGGACGGCTGAAGACCGAGGACGCCCCGGCTTACGAGATCCTTGAGGAGATGCCCGGCTCCGCCCTCGAGTACCTGGAATACGAGCCCCTCTGGACCTGCACCGCGGAGGCCGCCGCGAAGCAGAAGAAGAAAGGGCATTTCGTCACCTGCGACGGATACGTCACGATGGGCGACGGCACGGGCATCGTTCACATCGCTCCCGCGTTCGGCGAGGACGACTCCCGGGTGGGCGCGAAGTACGATCTGCCCTTCGTTCAGTTCGTGGACGGCGCGGGCAATATGACGGCGGAGACTCCCTACGCGGGACTCTTCGTGAAGAAGGCCGACCCCGTGATCCTCGAGGATCTGAAAAAGGACGGCAAGCTCTTCGACGCGCCGAAGTTCGAGCACGATTATCCCCACTGCTGGCGGTGCGACACACCCCTGATCTACTACGCGCGCGAGTCGTGGTATATCCGCATGACGGCTGTGCGGGACAACCTGATCAAGAACAACAACACTGTCAACTGGATCCCCGAATCCATCGGCAAGGGACGCTTCGGCGACTGGCTCGAGAACGTGCAGGACTGGGCGATCTCCCGCAACCGCTACTGGGGCACGCCGCTCAATATCTGGGAGTGCGCCTCCTGCGGGTGCCGTCACTCCGTCGGTTCGGTCGCCGAGCTGAAATCCATGTCGAAGAACTGCCCGGAAAACATCGAGCTGCACCGGCCCTATATCGACGCCGTGACCCTCGTCTGCCCGGACTGCGGCGGGGAGATGAAGCGCGTGCCCGAGGTCATCGACTGCTGGTTCGATTCCGGTTCCATGCCGTTCGCGCAGCACCACTATCCCTTCGAGAACGAGGACAAGTTCAGGGCTCAGTTCCCGGCGGACTTCATCAGCGAAGCCGTGGACCAGACCCGCGGGTGGTTCTACTCCCTTATGGCGATCTCCACCCTGCTCTTCGACTGCTCGCCCTACCGGAATGTGATCGTGCTGGGCCATGTGCAGGACGAGAACGGGCAGAAGATGTCCAAGTCCAAGGGCAACGCCGTGGATCCCTTCGACGCCCTCGGAACCTACGGCGCGGACGCCATCCGGTGGTATTTCTACACCAACAGCGCGCCGTGGCTGCCGTCCCGGTTCTCCGGCAAGGCGGTGCAGGAGGGACAGCGGAAGTTCCTCGGCACGCTCTGGAACACCTACGCCTTCTACGTCCTGTACGCGGATATCGATTCCTTCGATCCCACGAAATACTCCCTCGGAGACTGCAAACTGACCGTCATGGACCGCTACGCCCTGTCCGTGGTGAATACGGCGGTGAAGGCCGTGGACGCGCACCTCGAAAACTACCGCATCCCCGAGGCGGCGAAGGCTCTGTACGAGTGCGTGGACGAGCTGTCCAACTGGTATGTGCGCCGCTGCCGGGAACGCTACTGGGGCACGGAGATGACCGAGGACAAGATCGCGGCGTACATGACGCTCTGGTGCGCTCTCGTGACCGTGGCGAAGATCGCGGCTCCGTTCGTGCCCTTCATGGCGGACGACATTTACCGCAATCTCGTGCGCTCCGTGGATCCGGACGCCCCCGAATCCGTCCATCTCTGCGCGTGGCCCGAGGTTGACGAAAGCCGGATCGACGCCGCCCTCGAGGACTCCATGAAGACCGTCATGGACGTCGTGGTGCTCGGACGCGCGGCCCGCAACGGCGCGAACCTGAAAAACCGCCAGCCTCTGTCCGCGCTCTACGCAGGCGGATGCGAGAAGCTGGAATCCACCTATTCCGATATCATCCGGGACGAGCTGAACGTCAAGGCCGTCTGCTTCGTGGACGATATGTCCGCGCTGTCCTCCTACAGCTTCAAGCCGAATCTGAAGACCGTCGGCCCGAAGTACGGCAAGCTGCTCGGGAAGATCCGCTCGACTCTCCAGGCGGAGGACTTCGACGGGAACGCCGCCATGGCCGAACTGCGGGAGACGGGAAAGCTCTCCTTCGACTTTGACGGATCCGCCGTCGAGCTCGGGGAGGGGGATCTGCTCATCGAGGTCAAGCAGAAGCCCGGGTACTTCACGGTGTCCGAAAACGGCGTGTCGGTCGCGCTGGATACGAACCTGACCGACGAGCTGATCGCGGAGGGCTTCGTGCGCGAGGTGATTTCCAAGGTGCAGACCATGCGCAAGGAGATCGACTTCGTGGTGACCGACCACATCCGGGTCTCCGTGACGGGCAGCGAAAAGCTCGAAGCCCTGCTCCGGGCCGATCCCGACGAGCTGAAAGCCGCGACCCTCTGCGACGAGCTGACCTTCGAGCCTCTGACCGGCGACGGCGTGACCGCGAAGGAATGGGACATCAACGGCGAGTGCGCGACCGTGTCCGTGGCGAAGGTCTGACGGCGGACGAGCGGCGGCAACCCCCGGGATTGTACGAAAAAGGACAGGGCATGGGGAAACTTGTTGTTGAAGTTGCCGATGAAAAAATCCCGCGGAACTATTGATTTAGGATCCGGTTTTTGGTATAATATATTTAATTCAAACAGCTCTGCTGCCCTATCACCTTATTCGAGGAGCGTAAGAAATGATTTCGTGCGACGTAACCATAAAGAACAATGTGGGTCTCCATGCCAGACCGGCGACGTTCTTCATCCAGAAGGCCAACTCCTACAAGAGCTCGATCTGGGTTGAGAAGGATGACCGCAGAGTCAACGCCAAGAGTCTGCTCGGCGTTCTGTCCCTCGGCATTGTCAAGGGAATGACGATCACCCTGATCGCGGACGGCACCGACGAGGAAGAAGCCCTCGAAGGCCTGTCCACTCTGATCGACAGCGGATTCGCGGAATAAGGACGGATCCTCCGCGCCAAGCTCCCGCCCGTCAGCGGGTCAGGGGTGAATTATGCGGTTTCGGAGGACGGACAGCCGGTTTGAGGCCGGGCGAATATTCAGGAAGAAAACGGGCGATGGTGAAGAAAAGCATCATCGCCCATTTGCTGTCAGAGAGGCGGGAGGTTCATGAACGATCTTTCACCCAACATCGGGCATCTGCGGGAGAAATCGGCCGCTCTGCCCCGTCAGCCGGGCGTCTATATCATGAAGAACGCGGCGGGGAAAGTGATCTACGTCGGAAAATCCCGCTCGCTCAGGGATCGGGTTTCCCAGTATTTCCACGGCGCGCACGACCCGAAGACCACCCGGATGGCGGCATCGGTCTATGATTTCCGCTTCATCACCTGCGACACGGAGATGGAAGCCCTCGCGCTTGAAAACTCCCTCATCAAGCAGTACACGCCGAAATACAACATCAAGCTCAAGGACGCGAAATCCTATCCCTACATCCGGATCGGATCGGGGGAGGACGGCGCAGAGTGGCCGCGGATCACCATGAGCCGGAAACGGACGCCAGACGGGAGTCTTTACTTCGGCCCGTATTCCTCCACCGCGACGGTGTTTTCGGTGATCGGCCAGCTGGAGCGGACGCTGAAGCTCCCCTCCTGCAAGCGGAAATTCCCGGCGGATATCGGGCGGGAAAGGCCCTGCGTCTACTATCAGATGGGCCGCTGCATGGGCATCTGCACCGGGGAGGTCAGCCGGGAAGAGTATGATTCTGCGCTGGATCAGGCCGCGGGGATCCTCCGGGGCGGCACGAGGGACGTCATCGCCGGTCTGACCGCGAAGATGCTCCGCGCGTCGGATGCCTTGGAGTTCGAGCAGGCGGCGCGGTGCAGGGACGCCATCGCGGGACTCAGGAAGCTGGGCGAGCGTCAGAAGGCCGTGGGCTCTCCGGATGTGGAGTGCGACGTGATCGGCCTTCACCTCACCGACGTGGACGAGCTGAAATTCCGGGACTGCGCGGCGGTATTCTATATCCGGAGCGGCTATATCGCGGACAGCGAGCACTTCCTCTTCGGCGGGGACGAAATCACGTCGGAGGAGGAGAACGAGAATGGAGACTCCCCGTTTTCGGTGTTTCTCATGTCGCTCTACCAGTCCCGGGAGTTCATCCCCGGCGAGATCCTTCTGTCCTTCGAGATCCCGGATCACGACCGGGCGGTGCTGTCCGAGTATTTCACGGAGCGGTCCGGCCACAGGGTCGAAGTCCGGACGCCGAAGAGAGGCGCGTCGAAATACCTCTGCGACATGGCGGTGCAGGACGCGGCGAGACATTCCGAAAACCGCGCCAAGCAGGACCGGGACGGCGAGCGGACGCTGGCGTCGCTTGCGCAGCTCTTGAAGCTCGAAGTCCTGCCGGAGCGCATCGAGGCCTACGATATCTCCAACCTCGGCGACGAGCACATCACCTGCGGCATGGTGGTCTGCGCGGAGGGACGGATGAAGAAGAGCGAATACAGGACCTTCAACATCAAATCCTCATCCGGGCAGGACGACTACGCCTCCATGACCGAAGCGATTTCGAGACGGCTTGCGCATATGGGACAGGACGGGGACGGCATGGGCGCGGTTCCGGATCTGATCCTTCTCGACGGCGGGCGCGGACACGTCTCCGTAGTGAAGGAGATGATGGCGCGGGAGGGATATGAGATCCCTGTCTTCGGCATGGTCAAGGACGAACACCACAAGACCCGGACGCTCTGCGACGAGGACGGCGAGATCAACATCGCTCGGCAGGCAGACGTGTTCCGGCTGATTTACGGCATTCAGGAGGAAGTCCACCGGTATTCCGTCTCCCGCATGACCGGCGCGAAGCGGAAGACGCTCAAGACCTCCTCCCTCGAATCGATCCGCGGGATCGGACCGGCGAAGGCGAAGGCCCTTCTGAAAGCCCTCGGAACGATCGGCGCGGTCAGAGAGGCCGACCGGGATACGCTCGCGGAGGTCCCCGGACTCTCCCGATCCGACGCCGACGCGGTGTATCTGTATTATCACAAACCGGAAGAGAAGCCGTCAACCTGAGCGGGGATCCGCCGCGGAGGGTTCGGACAGGAAAGGAATGGAAGATGAGAATCATTACAGGAAGCGCGCGGGGGACGAGACTGGTCACCGCGGAGGGAGAAAACACCCGTCCCACCTCGGACAAGGTCAAGGAGGCCGTGTTTTCCATGATCCAGTTCGACATCGAGGGACGGCGCGTGCTCGATCTGTTCGCCGGGAGCGGGCAGATGGCGTTTGAGGCACTGTCGCGCGGCGCGGAGAGGGCTGTTCTGGTGGATTCGTCCAAAGAGGCGGTCGCCTGCATCGAGGAAAACGCGAAGAAGACCCACCTCGGCGGACGCTGCCGGATCGTCGGGAACACTTACACCTCCTATCTGCGCAGCGCGGCGGGACGGGAGAGCTTCGATCTGATCTTTCTCGATCCGCCCTATAACAGCGGAATGCTCCCGAAGGCTTTGAAAACCATCGCGGCCGAGGGATTCGCCGCGCCGGGATCCACGCTGGTCTGCGAGACGGACTGCGACATTCCTCCGAAGGCGACCCGGATCCGCAAGGACGAGGAGGTCGCGGCGGAGGCGATCCTGCGGGATGTGTTCGGCGGGGACAAAGAGCTTGCCGCGCGGTATGCCGTTCTGAAATCCCCCCTCTACGGACGGACGCGGATCACCCTTCTGACGCCCCGGACGGACAGCGCGGAGAGCGGAGAAACGGACGAGGCTGAGACGCAGGCGGAGGACGGGGAATGAAACACGCGATCCTGACGGGCAGCTTTGATCCCGTCACATCCGGGCACGAGAACCTGATCCGCCGGGCGGCGCAGATGTTCGACCGGGTGACCGTGGTGATCCTCGCCAATACGGAGAAGGCCTCCGGTATGTTCCCGCCCGTTGACCGGCTCCGATTCTGTGAAGAAGTCTGCCGGACGATCCCGGGGGCGGACGCGCTTCTCTGGGGCGGGCTGACCTCGGACGCGGCGAAGGAGCTCGGAGCGAGGTTCATCGTCCGCGGCGCGCGCTCCGGCGGGGACTTCGACTACGAATACAATCTGGCGTTCATCATGAAGCGGTTCGATCCCGCGCTCGAGACGGTGATCCTTCCCGCGATGCCGGAGTTGGCCGCGATCTCCTCGACCTATGTGCGGGATCTTCTGAAATACGGCGCGCCGCTCGGTGACGCGGTCCCCGAAGCCTGCCGCGAGGATATCGCCGCAACCTGCGCCCGGATGAACGGACAGTAAAAAATACCGCGCGCCTCCCCTCCCGCGCCGGTTTGCGGACCGGACGAAGGGAAGAGAAGCGCGCGGCGGTCAGATCAGATCACTTATCTGCACCCGCATCCGCCGATGGATCCGCATCCGCTGCCGGTGGTTCCGCATCCGCAGCCGTGGAAGAAGATGACGAGGGCGAGGATCAGGACGATCCAGGTGACGCAGTTGTTCCCGTTGTCAAACATTTCGCGCTCCTCCTTTCCGAGGGATCACTCCATCCTATGCAAAGCCGCCCGAAAGGTGCGGAACAGCATTTGCGGGCCAAAAGGCGGGACGCGCATATTTTCCTCCCGATCCGGGAAAACTGACCGTAACCCGGAGAAATCAAGGAGGAAAAACATGAATACGGATTTTACCAAACCCGCCCCCGGACGGGAAACGGAGGCCCCGATGCCCCCGGCCCTCAGCCTCGCGCTGGCGGAGGAGGACGCGACCTTCGACCGGTTTTCCCGTCTGTCCGAGCAGGAGAAACGGGAATTCATCGGAGGCGCGCGCGGCCTCACCACCGGCTACGAAATGCGCCAGTATGTGCGGGCGTTCGTGCGGGGGGAACAGATCCTCTGACACAGGCCCCCCGCCCCTGAAACGCCGCCGCGGAAACGAAAACGGAGGTTCCCATGGCCATTGAAACCGAACGCAAATTCCTGATCCGCCTGCCCGACCTCGATTTTGTGCGCTCCCAGCCCGGATGCCGCGTCCGGCAGATCCGGCAGACCTATCTGAAAAAGCTGCCCGGCAAGAAGGTGGAACGCCGCCTGCGACGGGTCGAAGAGGACGGGCGGGTGAAGTGGATCTTCACGCGGAAGGTCAAGCTCTCGAATCTCAGCCGTCAGGAGGACGAATGGGAGCTGACCGAGCGGGAATACGGGGAGTGGTACGGGGAGGCCGACACCGAGCTGACGAAGACCCGGTACAGCTTTCCCTACGAAGGCCACGTCATGGAGATCGACGTCTATCCCTTCGAGATCGGAGGCCCCGAACTCGAAGGCCGCGCGGTGCTGGAGGTCGAACTCGGCGGCGAGGACGAACCGTTCGAAGTCCCGGAGTTTCTCGAAATAGAGCGCGAGCTGACCGGAACGCGGGAGTTTTCCAACAAAACGATGGCGCGGAAGGTGCGGTAAAGGCAGACTCCCCTTCTTTTCGTGAAAAACAGCGAATCCTTTTTGAAAAATGCCGACGGGAATCGTCGGTTTTTTTCTTGACTTTCCGGCGTTCCCGTGCTATACTATGAAAAACTGAAATTGAAATTCATTTTCAAATCCGGAGTCAGTCATGCAGTATAAGACCAAACAGCGGGACGCGGTGCTGCGGTTCTTCATGGACCACGCGGATTCCTGCTTCACCGTCCGGGACGTGTACGGACAGGTGGACGCGGGAGAAGCTACGGTGTTCCGCGCCATCACGTCCCTGACCGAGGCGGGGCTTTTGCGGAAGTTCACCGTCGGGAGCGGCCGGGGGGAGTGCGCGTGCTATCAGTATGACAGCTGCAGCGGGAAGAGCGAGCACATCCATTTGAAATGCGAGGGATGTGGGCAGCTGATCCACATGGACTGCGCGTTCATGGAGACGATCCTCGCCCATTTCCTCGACGAGCACAGGTTTTCCGTGGACTGCGGCCGGACTGTGATTTACGGCCTGTGCGCGGAATGCCGGGAAAACAAAGACCGGGCCGCTCGCGCGGATCGGAAAGAGGAGAAAACGGAGGGGATGGGATCATGAGAAAGCGCAGAACACGGAACCTGAGACTGTCCGCGCTGGCCGCGGTTCTGATCCTGCTCGGCGGACTGCTCGCGTCTTGCGGGAACGGCGGGAAAAACGTCGGATATCGACCGACCGTCGTCGCTACGAATTTCGCCGTGTACGACATTGTACGCTCCGTTGCGGGGGATACGGCGGATGTTGAAATGCTCCTGCCCCCCGAGACGGAGTCCCACGACTATGAAATCACCCTCGCCGACGCCGCGAAGATCGCGCGGGCGGATCTGTTCGTCTGCGTGGGCGGCGAGAGCGAGGACTGGGTGGACGACACGCTCGGGGCCATGCCGGAGAAGGACCGTCCGACCGTTCTGCGCGCCGTCGAAATCGCGTCAACCGTGACCGAGAGCGACGACGGGATCCTCGAGTCGGAGACTGCGGCGCACGGCATTCACGCCCCCGGTGAAGAGGAGGAAAGCGAAGAGGCCGACGAGCACGTCTGGACCTCCTTCGGGAACATCCGTCTGATCGCTCGGGCTGCGGCGGACGCGCTCAACCGGATCGACGAATGGGGCGCTTCCGAACGCGCGGACAACATGATCCGGTATTCTTCCCAGCTGAACGATCTGGAACGGGAGTACGCCGACCTCTTTGCATCGACGGACAAGAGGCTCATCGCGGTCGCGGACCGGTTTCCCTTCCGCTATCTGGCGGAGGAGTGGGGTCTCGAGGTCGTCGCGGCGTTCAGCGGATGCACGTCCAACGTGGAGGCGTCCCTTGCCACGATCAGCGCGCTGGTGGACACCGTGGAGAAAAACAGCCTGCCCTGCGTGATGAAGATCGAGCTGTCCGACGGGCGGTGCGCCGAGGCTGTGGCGAGGGAAACGGGATGCGAAGTGCTCGAGCTGCAATCCGGACACAATGTGACACGGGCGGAGTTTGACGCGGGCGTGACGCTGATCGGCCTCATGCGACGGAATCTCGAAGTTTTGCGGACGGCACTCCAGTGAAGCGGAAACGGGGGTATGAGCTTGAATATCATCGAAGCGCGGGATCTGACGCTGGCCTATGAGGGCGTCACGGCGGCGGAAGGGGTGTCCTTCACCCTCGAGGAGGGGGATTACCTCTGCGTCGTCGGGGAGAACGGATCCGGCAAAAGCACGCTTCTGAAAGCGGTGACCGGTGAGCTGAAGCCGGCGGGAGGGACCCTGACTCTCGCTCCGGAGCTGAGGAAACAGGGGATCGGCTATCTGCCCCAGCAGTCGAAGATCCAGCGGGATTTTCCGGCGTCTGCGCGTGAGGTGGTTCTCTCCGGATGCGTGGGACGGGAAGGACGCGGATTCCTCTGGGGCGGGGAGGCGCGGAAAAAGGCGGCGGACGCCATGGAGCTGCTCGGGATTTCGGATCTGGCGGAGAGGACCTTCGGGGATCTCTCGGGCGGACAGAGACAGCGCGCGCTCCTTGCCCGGGCCGTATGCGCCTCCGACCGCCTGCTGCTGCTCGACGAGCCGGTGACGGGACTGGATCCCGAGGCGGCGCACAGCATGTACGAGGCCATCCGGCGGATCAACCGGGAGAGAGGGTGCGCGGTCATGATGGTCACGCACGACGTCGGATGCGCCCTGAGAGAGGCCCGGAATGTGCTGTCCATGTGCCGCGGGCACTCCTTCTTCGGGACGGTGGCGGCCTACGAGCGGCATGAAAGGCTGGACGAGGCGGCGGATGAGATCCTGCATCACCACTCCCACGAGGGGCATTCGGCGTTCGCGGCATCCTTCGCGCGGGAGCTGGGACGGGATCATCTGCGGACAAGCGCGTCGGGAGAAGCGGACGGGAAAGGAGAGGGAGCATGAGCGTGTCTGAGATTTTCGCGTCGGCGTTCCTTTTGCGGATCATTCTGCGCGGGCTGGTCGTGGGGGTTCTCGTGTCCCTCTGCTCCGCGGTGCTCGGCGTGAGTCTGGTGCTGAAACGGTATTCCATGATCGGGGACGGGCTGTCCCATGTGGGCTTTTTCGGACTTGCTCTCGCCTCCTGCGCCGGGGTGGGATCCCTCTATTCCATGGAGATCTCCATTCCGGTGGTGATCCTCTCGGCGGTTCTGATCCTGCGGCTGTCCCGCAATGACGGAAGGCTCAACGGGGACGCTGCCTGCGCGGTGGTGTCCACGGGGGCGGTGGCCGTTGGAACGCTTCTCTACAATCTGACGGGCGGGCGGTCCGGGGATATCTGCTCGTCCCTGTTCGGTTCCTCTTCGATCTTCACGATTTCGGAAAAGGACATGATCCTCTCCCTGCTCCTGTCGGCGGCGGTGCTGGTCTGGTTCGCGCTGAGCTTCAAGGTCATTTTCGCCGTGACCTTCGATGAGACCTTCGCGCGGGCGGCGGGCGTGAAGACGGGCTTCTTCGGCCTGACGCTCTCCGTCCTGACGGGGCTGACGATCGTGGTGGGCATGAAGATGATGGGCTCCATCATGATCTCCGCGCTTCTGATTTTCCCGCCGCTCACCGCCATGCGCCTGACCGGGAATTTCCGACGCACGGTGATCCTCTCCGCGGCGATTTCCTGCCTGTCGTTCGTCGCCGGGTATCTTCTGGCCTGCTGGTGTTCTCTCAGCGAAACGCTCCTGCCCGTCCAGACAGGAGCCGCGGTCGTCACCGTCGATCTGATCGCCTTCTGCGCCGTCTACGGTATTATGGGACTGATCGGACGGATGAAGCAGAAAAAAGCCGGAGCCGCCGTCTGAACGGATTCTCCGGAAAACAAGGTCTGCCGGGGTTCTCTCTTCTTCTCGTAGGGAGACCGTCCGGCAGATTTTTTATGGTCGGCTTTCCGACTGCCCTTTCCGGGACATCCGCGCGGCTTTGATCAGCAGAAAGACGCCCGCGCCGAGGGTGACGAGGAAGACCGCCATGCCGAGGGACGCGGTCATGACGACGAAAAACTCGGACTCCAGCCCGCCGCCGTCGATGCTTGCGATCATGGTGCGCTCCAGCGTGAACATCGCCATCGAGGCGTCGGAAAGAGCCACGCAGCGGAGCGTGCTTTCTTTCGGTGAGCGTCCGGCCCGTTTCCGCGCCAGACTGACGATCGCGGCGGTCATCTTGAAAAAGGTGAAGGCGGCGGTGCCGATGACCGGAATCAGGCCTTTGACGTCCGCGATCCGCTCCCTGATGCTGAGCACGGAAGTACCGGCGACCACGACGCTGAGGCAGACCAGAACGATCCCCGCCGCGGTCATGAGCTTCTTTCCGCCTTCTCCGGTCCCGATCCGGGAGACGGCGCGTGTCAGGACGGAGGCGTTTTCGCGGGCGGGATCGTCGGATTTGTCCGGGGATCCCGAAAGGGCGGCGGCGGTCCGGATCCCTCCGAGCAGGCCGTGATACACCCCCGCCGTCAGATACCACCACGACCCGTACCACAAGGCAAGGATCAGGTTCCAGACGGCAAAGGCGAGATTCCGCGCGGTTTTATAAACAAGGCCCAGAATGCCCGGCAGTCCGGGATGGGAGGCGAGAAAGGCGCGGATTCGTCCGATCATATCATCCTCCGTTCAGAACAAAAGAGGAACCGGCGGGATTCCCGAAAGAGGCCCGCCGGTCCGCGGTGGATCCGGATTATCTGTCCAGCGTGTAGAACCCGTGATTCAGGTCGCTTTCGGGACGGTGCGTCCACATGCCGCGCGTGAAGTCCGGGATCTCGAGAGGCGCGCCGCCCTGCTGGATGGAGGCCTCGGACAGGGGCGTGATCGCCATCCATGAAGCGGTGTCGAAGGTGTCGATCGGCGGGTTCTCGCCGTTTTTCAGCGCTTCGAAATAGGCGTCGAACACCAGCCAGTCCATGCCGCCGTGTCCGCCCTTGACGCCCTCTTCCTCGAACTTCCGCCAGACAGGGTGCTCCCAATCCTTGCGGTATTCGGGAATGTTGCCGTAGAAGCTGTGATCCCATTCGCTCCCCTTGCCCTCGAGGAAGATGCCGTCGCAGTTCTCGCTAAAATAGCCGTTGGTTCCGCGCACGGTGAAGTTCCGGGAGTAGTTCCGGGGCAGGGTGGTGTCGAGGGTCAGCGTGATGAGCTCGCCGCCCGCGCACTTGATGTTGGTCTTGACGATGTCACCCTGATTGAAGCGGTAGGTCCTGAGCTCCGGATTCACCTTTTCGTTCTTCTCGGCGTAATCGTTCAGGCCGAACGCGCCGGACGCCATGGAGGAGAGCGAAAGCATCCGGTTGCCGCGGTTGATGTTCAGGATCTTGGCGATCGGGCCGAGCTCGTGGGTGGGATAGTTCTCGCAGTTGCGGTTTTTGTAGTTGCGGAGGCGGTAGTGGCGGTTTTCTTCACCGAAGGAGATTTCCTCGCGCAGATCGTGCTGATATCCGCCCTCGCAGTGGACGATCTTCCCGAACACGCCCTCGCGGACCATGCGCATGACCATCATCTCGTTCCGGTCGTAGCAGCAGTTCTCGAGCATCATGCAGTGGATGCGGGTGCGTTCGTAGGTCTCCACGAGGGACCAGCAGTCCTCGAGGGAATACGCGCCGCCCACTTCGGTTGCCGTCTGCTTGCCGCAGTTCATGGCGTAAATCGCGGCGGGAATGTGGTTTTCCCACGCGGAGAAGATCATGACCGCGTCCACGTCGTCCCGCTCGATCAGGGCGCGGTAATCGGTGGTGGTTGCCACGTCCCAGTTCTTCTTTTCCTTGCAGTAAGCCGCGGCCTTTGCGCAGCGGTCCTCATATGTGTCGCAGACGGCAGTGACAACGGTATCGTCCCGTTCGGTGAGAATGCCGTGGATATGACCCATGCCGCGGCCCCCCAGACCGATGACGCCGACTCTGAATTCAGCCATGAAAATGTACCTCGTTGTTTCGAATGATGAACGGGATCCGAAAAAGTCCCGGACATGCTTCATTATACCCAACCCGAGCCCGGATGTCAAGGGAAAAGTCGAAATCCGGATAAGCCGAAACAGGAGAAGACGGAAGCGCGGCTTTAATGAAGTTAAACTCCGGTTAGAATTCTCTCCGGAAGGCTTTTTCCTCTTGCGCGGGAGGCGGGCGATATGGTATAATAGGATCAAAGAAAAACGGATGAAAGGCGGGAGGCCGATGGATCGGGGAACCGCGCTCCGCTTTGAGGGCGTTTCCTTCACATACGGACGGAGCCGGGGACAGTCCCGGACGCTCCGGCTCGGGAAGATCGGATTTTCGCTCCGCTTCGGGGAGTGCGCCGTGATCGCCGGGACGAACGGTTCGGGAAAGTCAACGCTGCTCTCCCTCGCCGCCGGGATCTTCAAGCCGACCGAGGGACGGGTACAGCGCGTGGGCCGGACGGGCTATGTTCCCCAGGGGAGCGCGCTGCTCGAGGACGCCACGGTCGGGGAGAATCTGCGGTTCTTCGCCGATCTTGCGGGCGCAGCCATACCCGAGCCTCTCCCCTTCGCCGTGGGAGGATGGCTCGACAGGAGGGTGTCCCGTCTGTCCGGCGGCATGAAAAAGCAGGTCAGCATCGCGTGCGCCATGGCCGGGGATCCCGACGTGATGATCCTCGACGAACCCTGCGGCGCGCTCGACATCCGGTTCCGGGAATCGCTGTGCTCCCTGATTCTCGACTGGAAGGCGGCGGGGAAGGCCATCCTCTATGTCGGCCACGATCCGGCGGAGTTTTTTCCGTTCTGCGACCGGCTCCTCTTTCTTTCTCCGGGCGGGCTGACCGAATCGCCCGCGCCGCTGCCCGGAGACGAACCCTCGTTCCGGGATCTGTACGCTGTCATGATGAAGCAAACGGAGGTGACTGAATGAACAATTTCTACAACTACTACGCATCCGCTCCCGCCCCGGCGAAGAAAAAGGGATTTCCCGGCTGGGCGGCGGCCCTGATCGTTTTGGCCGTGATCCTCGCGGCGGCAGGGCTGATCTGGTCCCTGCTTTTGAAAAATCCTCTCGTCAGCGTGGAGCGCGCGTGGAAAACCAGCCTCAAAGCCGCCGAGTCCTCGGAGGTCGGGGAGATCGCGTCCGCCGCGGCCGATTCCGGGAGCGTGGAGATTTCGCTCGACGCCCGGGATCTGACGGAGAGTCTCTTCGGGCTTTCCATCAACGCGGGCGCGCGCGTCAAGTTCTATTTCGATCTTGACAGGAGCGACAGCCGCGAGGCAGCCGTTGAAGCCGCGGTCAGCCTGAACGGAGCCGAGGCAGCGGATCTTCTGCTCTATACCGACGGAAAGAGCGCGGCGGTTCAGTCGGAGGCGATTCTCGGCGCGAAGAACTACGGCTTCCGGTTCGGGGACGTGCGGGAGCGGTTCGACTCCTCCGTCTTCGGCCCGGGCGGCGCGTATGATCTCGGCGAGCTCTTCGGACTCGAGCTGACCGGGGAGAAACTCGGCGAGCTGTTCGAATCCTTCGCCCCCTCGCGCGGATCGGAAGAGGAGATGAAGAAGGTCTTCGAATCCGTGAGCGGACACATTTTGAAGATGCTGCCCGAGTACGGGGAGATCACGAAGGAAAGCGGAACGGTGACTCTCCTCTCCGAAAAGGAAGTGAAGACGCAGAACGTCGTAATCTTTTTGGAAGGCGAAAAGCTGGCGGACTTTCTGAAAGCGGCCCTCGAGGAGATCCGGGACAACGAGCGGCTGAACGAATACCTGAACAAGCACGCGGAGCTTTTCGAGAAGAGCGGTAAGACCCTCGAAGACTATCGGGCCGCTCTGGACGACGCGTCCAACGATATTGAAGAAGACCGGGACGAGATCGCGCAGTACGAGACGACGCTGGTCTTCTCTATTTCGAAGGAAAACAGGCAGCTGATCGCGGCGGATCTGGGCATGATTTCAAAGCGGGACGCGGAAAAACGGATCGACGTACCGATCCGCGTGCATCTGACCTGCGGTCCCGACTGGAGCGATCCGGAAGAAATCAGCTTCTATGCGACCTATGACGACACGATGACGCAGTTCCACTGCACGACGGTCAAGGACGGAAACGGCGGAGCGAAGACCGATCTGCGCGCGGCTATAGGCGACGAAACGCTCTTCGACGGAACGCTGACGACGGGCGGGGAGGACGGCGCGTTTGCGCTTGAGGTGAGCTTCGCGTCCCTCGGCACCTTCGGCCTGAACGGATCCTGCCGCCGCGCGGAAAAGGAACTGACGGTGATCGTTCTCGATTCCGTCCGGCTGGGCGACGAGGAATACTCCCTCGGCGGCGCGTCCGTGACGGTTCTGGAAAAGGACACGATGCCCGTGATCTCCGACTACCGCGACGTGCTCTCCATGAGCGAGGAGGACGTCGGGAAAATCGGGGAGGACGTGAACGAGTTTATCGAGACCTTCAAAGACAAGCTGACGGAAATGCTCGGGCTTCTGGCCTTCCTTCTCTTCTGACGCGCTATGTTTGAACGGGATCGGAGGCTGTTTGCCCGGTGTCTTCTGACCTCCCTTGCCATTCTTGCGGCGGCGGCTCTCATCGGGGCGGGGGCCGTCGCTCTGCTTGTGCGGGAGGGGAATTTGTACGCCCCGGTCAAGATCGCCGTCGTGGACCGCGAGGATTCCGTGACGAGCCGCATCCTCGTGCGCACCGTGCGGAATCTGGACGCGTTCGCCACCGTGCTGGACGCGGAGGTGATGGAGGAGGAGGAAGTCGACCGGGCGTTCTCTTCCGGAGAGGCGGCTGCCGTTGTGATCCTTCCGGAGCGGTTCGTCTCCGATATCCTCTCCGGGGCGGAGGGCGGCGGTGAGATCCGTCTTTCAAAGGCTCTCGAGCGGCAGTCCGAAATCGTGGAGGCCGCGGCGAAATTCGGCGAAACCCTTCTCATGGCGGGGCAGTACGGCGTCTTTGCCGGGGAAAAGCTGATCGACGGAGCCGGGGAGAGCGCGTCGGTCCGGGAGGACTACCTCGACCGCGTGAACCGGATCCTGCTCGACGAGGGCATGAACGTCTCCGTGACGTACCTCGAGACGGAGGAGGCGGAGTTCGGCGGCGCGGGGCTCGACGTTGTGGGGCATTATGTGCTCTGCTGGTGCGCGATGGTGCTGTTTCTGACGGTTTTAGCCTTCATTCCCCTATTCCGGAGTGACGCGTCGTCCCCCCTTGTGCGGCGGATGGAGGGCCTCGGCGTCGGACCGGCGGCCTTTCTGCGCTGGAAACTGCTCCTCACGGCCGGATTCCGTTTTGCGCTGACCCTCGGCCTGCTCGCCCTGCTTTCGGCGTTCGGACTGGCTCCGGAGTTCGAGATGCGGACCCTGGGATCGGCTCTCGCGCTGGCGGTCTGGCTGGCCGTTGCCGGGGCGTGCCTGTCCCTCTGCTGCGGAGGGGGCGTCGCGGCGGTGTGCGTCCTGTCGGGCGGAGGACTCCTTCTCTGCGGGGGACTGATCCCGCGCCCCCTGCTTCCGGGCTGGCTGATCCGGATCGGCGATCTGACGCCCTTCGGAGCCGCGCGTGGCCTTCTGCTCCCTGCGTTTTCCCGTGAGGCCGGATGGAGCGGGTTGATTCCGGCGGCGGTTTACGCGATAGCAGCGGCGGTCTGGCTCGGCCTTCGCTGGCGCGCGCTGATCCGCGGAGAGGAGGGCGGCTGATGGGCTCGATCCTGCTTGCGATCAAAAGACAGCTGCGGGGGAAGGCGCTTCCGCTCTTCTGCCTCTTGCTTGTGGCGGCGGTGTTCGCCTCCTCCTTTCTCGCCGACGCGGATTCCCTCACGCCCGCCGGAGTGTGCGACGCGGATCGGAGCGGGATTTCGCGCTCCGTGACATCCCGCCTCGAAGCGGAGGGATTCCGGGTCTACGATACGGAGGCCGGGCTGCGCCGGGATCTGGAACGGGGACGGCTCGACGCGGCGGTGCTTCTGCCGGAGGGATTCGGCTCCGCGCTCCTGTCCGAGCATCCCGAGGGGTGCGCGCTGTTTCTCATCCCGTCCGGAGCCTTTGTCCCGGAGCTGTACCGGAACCAGGTCTCGGCCGTCCTCTTCGCCGAAAAGACGCCCTATCTGACGGCGGACGCGCTCGATGAAGCGGGATCCTCGGTCAGCCGGGAGGACGTGTTTCTCTCGTACCGGACCATGACGGCCCGCGGCTCGCTCTTCTCCTTCCGGATTCTCTGGGAGGGCGGGGAAGAGGCCGGAGGTCCGCCGCCGTATGTCACGGGGATCCTCTCCGTCCTGCTCTTTGCGGGCGTCACTCTCGGTGTATCCTCCCTGCTCTCGGACAGGGAGACCTCCCCGGCCCGAAGGATCGGAGTACGGCAGACGTTTTTTCGCCTGACGCTCCCGTACCTCGGCGTCCGGATGGCGTTCTGGGCGGGTTCGGCGACGGCTGGCTTACTCCTTTCCGAGCTCGAGGGCCGTGGGGATTCGCGCTCCCTGATCGTTCCCGCGCTGGTTTTCCTCGCGCTTCTGACTGGATTCGCCGCGCTGATTCAGGCGGTGTTCCGGCGAAGCGAGGCCGTGTACGGATTCTTGTTTGTCGGGACGCTGCTCTCGTGGCTGCTGCTCCCCGTGTGGGCGGACGCCGCGCTGTTCGTGCCGGTGATCGCGCGCCTGCGGATCCTTCTTCCGCCGTACTGGCTTTGGCTCTGTTTCGAGCATCCTGCGGTCTGCGCGGCGCTGGTTCTTCCCGTCCTCGCGGCGGGCGGATTCGTTCTGTACCGGGAACTCGGCAGGCGTGCGATGAAGCGGTAAGCAAAAAAAGACGGAGTCCTCTGAGGCTGACTGCCCCGGAAGGCTCCGTTTTTTGCCGGGTTTATCCGATTGATTGGATTACAGGATCTGGCAGAGGTCTTTGAGCCGGAGCGCGAGGTCGTAGGCAAAGGCCCGCACTTCGGAGAGCGGCGGCTTGTGTCCCTCCGCGGTCTGCTTTCTCCACGCGAAGATCTGCGCGGTCGGCGGGCTCACCATCGGAACCATGTCGCAGCATTCCAAGAGATTGGCGGCGTATTCGGCGGCCTCGAAGAGTTTTTCGAGATCCGAAGGCCTGTAGTCGAATGCGTCGTCCGTGTACTCCGTCAGAGCCTTCCTGACCGCGTCTACGGCCCGCTGTGCGTGACCTTCCCGGTTGGGAACGGGCAGGACCATGACGTCGAGATCCCGGCAGCGGTAACAGCCCATCATCGCGGCAATCGTGGCCGGATCGCGGACCGTTCCGTCGGGGTAGAAGACGCCGTGTTCGGAATCGCAGCGTCCGTGGATCATCAGCTCGAAGACGAACCAGCCCATGCCGTACCGCTCGCACGCCTCGAGCACCATGTCGTAGGGATTGGAGCGGGCGAGACATCCGGTCTCCGTCTGGATCACGGGAATCCCAAACTTTTCTCCGTACTCCGCGGCAAGGGTGAAATTGGCGTTCATGCCGGAGCGCGTCGCGCTGTAGTCGTGGAAGGACAGCACGTCGCAGAGGGAGCCGACCGTGTCCTCGATTTCCCACGCCGTGGTGTAGCCCACCGTGACGCTGTGTTCCGGATCCAGAGACCGGATCAGCGGGATCACCGAGCGCAGAAACGCCCACACCCGTTCCGTCCGGCGGCCCTTCTCCCCGGGATCCTCGCAGCCGTTGATCCACCAGCAGCAGAGCGGCTCGTTCATCGCGTCCCACATGAGAAGGCCCGGCTCGTCCCTCAGCGCGGCGACCGTCTCCCGGACGTACTGCTCCATGGCGGGGCGGCGTTCGTCGGGCAGGGAGGCGGAGTTCTCCCCGTTGCCGTTGAAGAGGATGGGCATGGTCCGGTACCCGCAGTCGTACGCGATTTGTACGGATTTCTTCACGCGCGCGAGGTAGGCGGCCCCATCCCGCTCCCATGCGTGAAAGTTCAGCCACCCGCGAATGGCGTTGAGACCGACCCGCCGCCCGTAGGACAGCTCTTTCCGGATCTGCGCCTCGTCCGTCAGGAACGGGGAATAGTTGACGCCGCGGATCGCTCTGCATTCTTCTCTGCCTGTCATGATCGTTCTCCTTTCGAAATGATGGCGGATGGGCGTATCACACTTCCAGCGCGTTGTCCGACGCCAGAAGAATGGCCGTGACGTCCTTCGCCGCATCCCCGGTGGTTTCGATTTCGCCCGCGCCGAGCGTCAGGATCACAAGGCCGGCCGAACGGAGCGCGTCCTTCTGCTCGTCCGAGAGCCGGGCGGCGTAGTAGGGAAGTCTCCCCTCCTCGAACAGCTTCCGCTCGAGGATCCGCCCGTATTCCTCCGTGGGGACGGAGACCGTGAGCGGCTTCTGGCGGAGGTAGCGCGCCCGTTCCTCGGGAGAGACGGCGGCGGTCGAACCGGTGCCTGCGTCTTCGTCCGTCAGAGCTTCGGTGATGATGCCGCCGCCCGAGATCTCGTAGTCGTCCACGATGACGAACCGGCCCGTCGCGGGGAGCGCGGCTCCGATATCAAAGGCGATGTCGTGCTCGCAGACAAAGGTGCAGTCCGCGATGTCGTGCTTGTTCGCCTGAACAGCGGCGGTGTTCTTCGAGAGCGTGGAGGCGTCGAGGACGGAGTGGATCTTCGTCACCCGGCAGGCCGTCTTCGCGGTTCCCGATTTGACGAGGTATTCCTTTCCCGGAACAAGCGGGGACTTTCCGAGCCAGAACATCGACGCGCGGAAGGTCCTGCCCACTTTCGGCGCCTCCTCCCCTTCGCGGCAGGCGATTTCGCCCCGGTGGACGTAGATCTGGGTGGTCATGGTGAAGCCGCAGGATTTCCCGGCGCAGAAGACCTCGGGTTTCCGGGAGGAATCCGCGTCCATGAACCACTCCTCCAGCGTCCGGACAACGGTCGTTTTGCCGGAGGGATAGAACACCACCCGGTCACCGGCGCGGAGGGACCCCGATTCGCAGAGCCCCGCCACGATCCGCCGGTCGTCCCCGCCTTCGGTGAATTTGTACACGTCCTCCACCGGGATGCGGAGAGGAAGGGAATCCTCATGACGGCCCCCTTCGAAGAGGTCCAGCTGCTCCAGCACGTCCGGTCCGTCGTACCACGGCGTCCGGTCGGAATGGGAGGCGATGTTGTCCCCCTCCATGGCGGATACGGGGATGTAGCGGGCCGCCTCGATGCCGATCGACGCTAAAAATTCCGTAAAGTCCCGGCAGATGCTGTCGTACACGGCCCGGTCGTAGTTCACGAGGTCGATCTTGTTGACGAGAACCGCGATCTGACGGATCCCGAGCATTTCAAGCATGTATCCGTGGCGGCGGGAGTTCTCGCAGATCCCCTCGGCCGCGTCGATCACGAGCAGGGCGGCGTCCGCGCGGGAGGCTCCCGTGATCATGTTCTTGAGAAATTCGATGTGTCCGGGCGCGTCGATGATGATGTACTTCCGCTTTTCGGATTCGAAGAAGCAGCGGGCCGTGTCGATGGTGATGCCCTGCGCCCGCTCGTCCTTCAAGGCGTCGAGCAGAAAGGCGTATTCGAAGGGCTTCCCGGTGCGCCTGCACAGCTCGCGGATGCCCTCGATCTTTCCGTCCGGAAGGGTGTGGGTGTCCGCCAGCAGACGGCCGATCACGGTGCTCTTTCCGTGGTCCACATGGCCGGCCACCACGATGTTCATATGCGATTTTTCGGCTGCCATATCACATGTACCCTCCCCGTCTCAGCTCTTCGAGGCCGCCGCCGTCCTCCTTGTCCTGTTCCCGTCCGCTCCGTTCCGCGACCCGGGCGAACTTGCCGGATTTCAGCTCCTCGATGATTTCGTCCAGCGTGGACGCATCGGAGTCCACCGGCTTCGTGCAGGGCCAGCATCCGAGGGAGCGGTACCGTTTCCCGTCGCCCTGATTGAAGTACAGGGACACCACGGGAACACCCTCCCGCCGGATGTACTCCCAGATATCCACCTCGGTCCAGTCGAGCAGGGGATGGATCCGCACATGGGTTCCGGGGGCGAAGTCCGTCTTGTACTGACCCCAGAATTCCGGGGGCTGGTCGTCGGCGTCCCAGTCGCCCGCCTTGTCCCGGGGAGAGAAATACCGTTCCTTCGACCTGCTTCCCTCTTCGTCGGCCCGGACGCCCACAATGACGCCGGTGAAGGGCTCGCGGTTCGGATCGACTTCATAGAGACCGGTGGAATGGTTCAGACGATACCTCGGCCAGTCTCCGGCCAGCGTGTGGGTCAGAGCTTCGGTTTTCAGGCGGCGGCAGCATTCGATCCGCGTCGCGTTTCCGTCCGGGAAGGTCTCCTTTTTGTCGAGGGCTTCCCGGTTCTCGCCGTAGATCATGTCGAGGTTCCACTCCATGGCGAGGCGGTCCCGGTATTCGATCATTTCGGGTATTTTATAGTGGGTGTCCACATGGACCAGCGGAAACGGAACGTGGCCGTAGAAGGCCTTCCGCGCCAGACAGAGCAGGACGGTGGAGTCCTTTCCGATGGACCAGAGCATGCACAGGTTTTTGAAGGCCGAATAGGACTCCCTCAGGATGTGGATGCTCTTGGATTCCAGCATATCCAGATGGCTGTATTGCATATAGTGCGTTACCTCCCGGATTCAGTTCTTTTCGGGGAAAACGAGGGATGAAAGCGACTCGGGCCGGTTGACGATCAACATTCCGTTCAGGTTTCGGGGATCTTCCCGGTTGGCGGGCATGGGAGCTCCGTCCGAGTCGGTGAAGCGTCCGCCCGCCTCCTCCGCGATGATCTGCATGGCGGCGGTGTCCCATTCCTTCATGAAGGCTCCCCTCCGCCAGTGGAGGTCGGCGCGCCCCTCGGCGATGAGGCATCCCTTGAGGCAGGATCCCACGGTGACGACTTCGGCGATTTTGTCCCGGTTGAGGGCGAGAAATTCCTCCGTGTCCCGGTCGAGATGGGAGCGGCTGACGGTGACGACGAGGCCGTCTGTCCGGTCCGACACATGCAGCTTTTCGCCGTCTCCGGGAGAGAAGTCCTCCGTCAGCGCGTCAAAGGGTATCTTGTACGCTCCGATTCCTTCGGCGGCATAGTACAGTACCTCCCGGTCCGGCACCGCGATGACGCCCGCGCGCACCTTCCGGCCCTCTGCGAACCCGATGGAGACGCAGAATTCCCCGTTGTGGGAGAGAAATTCCTTCGTGCCGTCCAGCGGATCGACGATGAAGACACCCGCCCGGTCGGAGAGCCGACGCCCGGTGTCCTGCGCTTCCTCAGACAGAAGTTCGACTTCCGGGAAAGCGTTGCGGAGCATGGCGCAGATGCAGTCGTTCGAGGTGACGTCAGCGGAGGTCAGGGGGGATTTGTCCTCCTTGTACTCCACGGAATAGACGCCGTCGTAGTACTCCATGATCCGCTCCGAGGCTTCCCGGGCGGCGTCCAGCATGACACAGAGCAGGCGGCGGAGATCCCAGTCCGTCTCAAGCGCGGCCCGGACCAGAACGTCGGCGCAGCTTTCCGCGGATTGGGAGGCCGGAAAGGCGATATCGGGGGCGCGGGGAGGCTCGTAAGGCGCGGATACCCCGGTGAAGTCCCGGATCTCTCCGGCGAATGCTTTTTTGTACAGCCCCTTCGGATCCCGCGCGGCACAGGTCTTCACGTCCGCGGTCATCCAGACCTCAAAAAAGGCGGCGTCGGGGGAGATGATCGCGCGGGCCTGCTCCCGGTCCGCTTCGGTCGGGGATATGGCGCAGACAAAGACGGTCATCCCGGACATAGCCGCGATTTTCGCCAGCTCCGCGATGCGCCGGAGATTTTCGCGCCGGTCCTCCGGGGAAAATCCCAGTCCGCGGCAGAGACCCGTGCGCACGGTGTCCCCGTCGATCATCAGGGCGGCGTGTCCCGCGTCGGTCAGCTTTTTTTCCGCCAGAGCCGCGACGGTGGATTTCCCGGACCCGGAAAGGCCGGTCATCCAGAAAACGGCGGGACGGGAGCCCGTGATCCGCATCCGGTCGGCGGTCGAGGTGCGGGAGAGATACGGCGTGATGTTTTCCGCCATGGGGCAGGTACCTGCTCTTTCCACAATAATACAAATTACATTATAGCGGATGCGTATGCGCTCTGTCAAGAAATGGCGGTAAAAAGTCCGCAATACGCGCGGATTTGAGCAAAAATGGACTGGTTCAGGCGGTTTGTGAGGAAAAGGAGGGCGCGGATGAAGTACAGTTCGGGTCGGAGCAGGATCCAAACGAAAGACGGCGAAACGGCGTTCCGGGAGGAGGAAACGGGAAGGGGTTCCGGATTCGGGGAGCGGGTCCTGCTCTTCTGCGGGATCCTCGCGGTCGCCCTGACGCTGGCAGTCCCCATGGAACAGGGGCAGAACCGGGCGGACAGGGGGGAGCGGATTCCGGTGAGCGGGGACGTCGTGGCGGTCATGAGCGCGTCGGTTCGGGATCGGGACCCGCAAAAGGATCCGCCCGATCAAGAGAGGGAAGAGGAGCCCGTGTCGGCGGAGCCGGGGGAATCGGTGTACGACGGGATCGGACGGTTTTTCGCGCGGCTTCTGACCGGAGGCTGACTCGGGATGTTCATCCGGCTCGGGCTGGCCGTGGGGATCCATGAGGCGGGCCATCTTTCGGCGGCGCGGCTTCTCGGGATCCCGCTGAGGCAGGGGAGGGGCGGCGCGTTCGGGATCCGGCTGACGTTCGACTTTTCCCACGCGGGATACGGCAGAGAGGCGGCGGTACACTTCGCGGGGCCTCTCGCGGGGTGGCTTGCGGCGGCGCTTTCCGCGGGTTCGGACCGTGCGTTCGCCGGGATGAACGCCGCCTTGGCTTTTCTGAATCTGCTCCCGCTCGGGGGATTCGACGGCGGGGGGATCGCGCGGTGCTTTTTTCTCAGCGGTTTCGGTCCGGTGCGGGGGGAGCGGGCGGCGTCGGTTCTCTCGGGCGCGGTCCGGGGTATGATCTGGCTCGCGGCGGTTCGTCTTGCGCTGCTCCCGGAGCCGGACGCGGGACTGCTTCTGTTCGCGCTCGGGGAGTTGAGCCGGGGCCTTTTCACCGGCTGAGGGAGGAAAGCAACGGGAAGTTGTCGAAAGCGTCAAAAATCAACGGGAATTATTATGAATTTTACCAGTGGAAAAAAGAATTGATTTGATTTATAATTTATCCGTTATGGACTGCTCATCACAACCGCGAAAGCAAGGATGAGACGACCAAAAAACTTGAAGGAGAAACCCAATGAACAAGCGACTGACCTCCCTCCTGCTGGCTCTTCTGCTGACGTTCCCGGCCTTCGCCGCCGGATGCTCCGAGAGCTCGGAGAACAATACGGACTCGAAGAACACCGCTGCGAACACCCCCTCGGCCACGGACGCCGGAAACACCGGGGAAGAAGAGGCTGAAACCGAATTCACCCGCGCGATGGTGAAGGACGATCTTCCGGACGATCTGGACTTTAACGGCGCGACTCAGCTGGTGCTCGCCCGGACGAAGGCGTGGTTCACCGGCGAAATGTTCGTCGAGGAGCTCAACGGCGAGACCCTCAACGACGCGGTTTACCAGCGCGACACCGCGGTCGAGGAACGGCTGAACGTCGTGATCGATTACTCCCTTGTGGACGACACCAACGGCGTGGTCAACAAGAACGTGACGGCGGGTGCGGACGAGGTCTCCATTCACGTCGGATCCGCGGTCGATACCGTCCAGTACGGCGTCAACGGCAACTACTACAACCTGCTCGGCGACGCGCCGGTTTACCTGAATCTCGAGCAGCCGTGGTGGAGCCAGTACTACACGCAGCAGGAATCCGTCATGGGCAAGGCGTTCTTCGCAACGGGCGACCTGTTCACCTCCCTGATCAAGCTGTCCTTCGTGACCTATGCCAACATGAAGCTGGTGAACGACTATCAGCTCGAAAGCCCCTACGACCTCGTCCGTTCCGGCCAGTGGACCTTCGACAAGGAAATGGAAATGGCCTCCCTCGTGCATGAGGACAAGAACGGCAACGGCGTCCGCGACAAGGACGACAGCTACGGCATGACGCTCGCCGGCATGATCGGTCTGGACGTGTACTGGTCCGCCTTCGACCTCACGATCTGCGAGAAGGACGCGAACGACGTTCCCACCTTCTCCGTGGACGAGGAAAAGATGTCCGCCGTCCTCGAAAAGCTCTACTCCTACTACATCGACTGCGAATACTGCTGGTGCCCGCCGAACCCGGATTCCGACAAGGAACAGGACGAAGTGGCCCAGATGCTCGCCGAGGACCGCATCCTCTTCACGCCTCTGCGCATCATGCACACCGATCAGATCCGCGATATGGAAAGCCCCTACGGCCTGATCCCGCTTCCGAAGTGGAACGAAGAGCAGACCAACTACTATACTTTCGTGCACGACCAGTATTCCATCGGCGGTATTCCGGTGTCCGTGCAGGATCCTGCCATGACCTCCGCCGTGATGGAGGCTCTGGCGGCGGAATCCTACCGCTTTGTCACCCCGGCGTACTACGACGTGGTTCTGAACGGCAAATACCTGCGCGACGCCGACTCCTCCGAAATGCTCGAGCTGGCGATGGCCGGCGTCAAGATCGACTTCGGCTGGATCCACACCTATTCGCTCGGCTCCTGCTCTCAGGGCCTGCTCCGCGAGATCCTCTACAACTCCAAGAGCTCCAACTTCTCCTCCGTGTACAAGTCCAAGCAGAAGGCTTTCGCCAAGATGATGAGCAAGCTCGTCGAGAAGATCGAAAAGATCGACCACTGATCCCGAACGCTCTTTGAGAAATCCGCCCGTATGAACCGAAAACTCCCCGTCCGTCCTTTTCCGGGACAGGCAGGGAGTTTTTCAGCGTTCAGAGCAGTTCGCCCCGGACGCCGTTGTAAAAGAGTTCTCCGTCTGCGATCCGCACGATCGGAAAACACTCGTCGGTATAGGCGGGCGCGCGCTCCGGGCTCGGGACATTGACGAACAGGATCCCGTCCCGGCGATCTGCCCGGAAGGTGTGGTGGTGGCCCTGAAAGACGGCGCGGACGCATCCGGAGCCCGAGAGCAGATCGACGAGCTGTTCCCAGTTCTGCACCCGGAAAAACGCGTCCGAGGGATCCCCGGTCTCCCAATAGAGACAGTTGTGGGTGAAAACCACCGTGGGGATCTTTTCCCGGAGCAGATCTTCGAGCCATCGGACCTGCGTGTCGTCCACGATCCCGAACCGCCAGTCGAAGTTGTCCGCGGAATAGTGACTTCCGTCCGGGTTGACATTCGTGTCGAGGAGCACAAAGCGGATGCCGCCCGTGACAAAGCTGGAATACGTCCGGTCGGTCCCGCAGACGGAGAGGAATTCCGCATGGCTCAGCTGCTGGAACTCATGATTCCCGGGGACGAGTGAGACGGGAAAGCCGTACCCGTTCCAGAGGGCGATCATGCCGGAGAGCTGTTCGGCCTGCCGTTCGGCGTTTTCCGCGGGCTGGACGTTGTCGCCGAGAGATACGGCAAAGCGGACTCCGGCGTCGCGGAACCGGGAGAGTCCCCGGGCAAGATCCTCCATGGAGCGGCCTGCAAATCCGCGCTCCGGAAGTCCCGGCAGATTGGCGTGAAGATCGGAAAACAAACCGAAGGAAAGATCGGTCATGGGAATTCCTCCTTGTTTCGGGAAGTTGTTCGGGACTGCGCTTTTTCTCCATTGTACCACCGAAAGACAGGCTCCGCAAGGGGAAAGGGCGCATTTCGGACACGGCGGTTGCAAATTCCCGGCGGATGTGATAGAATGGACGCGAACCATCCTACCTTATGCGGGAGGTGACGTCATGTCCAAAGCTCCGGTTCTGCTGGTATTCGGCCAGTCCAACGCCCATGCGAGCGGCGTTCGGCTCCCGGAAAACGAGCGGATCCTCTCCCCCCTTTCGCGCGTCCTCACCCTGCCCCGGGCGGAGAATCAGTTCTACTCCCCGGCGGCGGTCATATGGCGCGGCTACACGACGGAGGACACCAACCTCGGGGAGTGTCAGGATCACACGGACTGTTTTCCCACGGCGTACGCGCGGCTCTGGGAGGACAACGCCGGATCCCTCGGCCTGCCGGATCTGTATGTGATCCGGATCTCCATCGGCGCACAGGGGGTGACGGAGGGGTATATGTGGCATCCCCTCCATCCGAGGCGGCTGATCCCCGGTCCGCGCGGGGTGGCAGATCTCGCGCTGTTCCCCTTTTCCTGCGATGTGATCCGGCGGGCGTTCGACGATCTGCGCTCCCGGGGACTCGAGCCCGTCGTGACCGGACTGCACTGGTTCGGAACGGAGGAGGAGACCGGCGTCCCGACTCAGCGGCTGGACGTGCTCCCCGTGCTGCACCGCGTCCTGATCCGGGGATGGCGGGAGGCGGCGGGATGCAAGGTCCCGGTGATCCTCTACAAGCTCCGGTGCGTGGAACGGAGCGCGGCCATGGGGGAGGATCCCCGCTGCATCGAGACGATCAACGCCTCCTTTGCGCGTCTTGCGGAGGAAGAGAAGGACGTCTTCGCCGCCGATCCGAGGGACTGCCCGCTGTACGATCCGTCGGATCCCATCAACAACGGCCTTTACGCCGACGGCGTACACCTCTCCGGTCCCGTCAACCGCTGGCTCGCGGAAACAGCCTTCCGGAAGGATCTCTCCGCGCTCGGCCTCGACTGACCGCGGCGGGTGGCCTGATACTCAAAAAATACTGTTTCGCGTCTAAACGGTCTGATCGTGCATAGAACAGCTCTAACGAGTTTTGCCTGCACAAACCCACTGTAGCCCCCTTGCCCAACGCGCGACTGAAGCTCTTTGGCCTCCGGCTGCACAAACAGAGACCGCGCGAGGACAGTGGGATAGACAATCGGATTTCGACTCAAGTGCGGGCTGTTAGGTTATGCCATATGGCCAAGGAAACCCCCGCACGGGGGGAAACCTGCGGCCAGAGCTGGTGTCCCCCCGTGCCTCCCGCCCTGAGCAGGGCATCCAATTCGAGAAACGCGCAGCGTTTCGTTCGTTATATCCTTTTAGTAGGGATTTAGTATAAAAAAACCGGTTGAGATCGAATCCAGTCTCAGCCGGTTTTTCCGCGCCGTATCGCGTGGGAAGGGCGTCCGCACAACGCGTCTTCCGGATCCGTCCGCCCCGCCAGCGGGAGCATTCGGACCGCTCGGGTCTGGCCGACCCGTCATAGTATATAGACGCATTTTGGAGGGCGAATGTTTCACCCCGCGAACGGTTTTATTCGGAAAATGTTGTAAATAATCTGTGAACGGCGGATCCTGCCGTCAGTCTTTTAGAATGAGGCCGACGGGGCAGTGGTCGCTTCCGGTGACGTCCGGATAGATCATGGCGTCCTGTACGCGGTCCATGAAGCGGTCGGACACGATGAAATAGTCGATGCGCCATCCTGTGTTCCGCTCTCTTGCCTTGAACATGTAGGACCACCATGTGTAAGCGTCCTTCCGGTCGGGATAGAGGCGGCGGAAGGAGTCGGCGAACCCGGCGGACAACAGCTCCGTCATCTTCCCGCGCTCTTCGTCTGTGAAGCCCGCGTTGCCGACATTGGATTTCGCGTTCTTGATGTCGATCTCCTCGTGCGCCACGTTCAGGTCGCCGCAGAGAACGACGGGCTTGATCCGGTCCAGCTCCGTCATGTACGCGCGCAGATCGTCCTCGAAACCCATCCGGTAGTCCATCCGGGTCAGCTCCCGCTGGACGTTCGGGGAATAGGAGTTGATCAGGAAGAAATCGCCGTAGTCAAGGGTGATGAGCCGCCCCTCGTCACTGTATTTGCCGGGTACTCCTTCCTCACCGCCGATGCCGTACCGGACGGACAAGGGAGCGGGCCGGGTGAAGACGGCGGTTCCGGAATAGCCCTTCTTTTCCGCGCTGGACCAGAAGGAGGAATATCCCTCCCGCTCGAAGTCCGCCTGCCCGGGCTGCATTTTCGTCTCCTGAAGACAGAAGACGTCGGCCCCGAGCTCGTCGAAGAATCCGCCGAATCCCTTGCCGAGCACGGCCCGGAATCCGTTGACGTTCCATGAGATCAGTTTCATCGGTTTCCTCCTTATTCCAGCTCGAACGCGCCGGTGTAGAGCTGATAGTAGGTGCCCCGTTCGGCGATGAGCTTGTCGTGGCTGCCGCGCTCGATGATCCGCCCGTGGTCGAGCACCATGATGACGTCGGAGTTCATGACGGTGGAGAGCCGGTGCGCGATGACGAAAACCGTCCGCCCTTCCATCAGCTTGTCCATGCCCCGGGAGACGATGGCCTCGGTGCGGGTGTCGATGGAGGAGGTGGCCTCGTCGAGGATCATGACCGGCGGATCGGCGACGGCGGCCCGGGCGATGGCGATCAGCTGGCGCTGCCCCTGAGAGAGGTTCGCGCCGTTGCCCGTGAGCTCCGTGTCGTATCCCTTCGGCAGGCGGGTGATGAAGTCGTCGGCTCCGGCAAGACGCGCGGCCTCCCGGCAGTCCTCGTCCGAGGCGTCGAGCCGTCCGTAGCGGATGTTCTCCATGACCGTTCCTGTGAAGAGGCTGGTGTCCTGAAGAACGATCCCGAGGGAGCGGCGCAGGTCGGCCTTTTTGATTTTGTTGATGTTGATGCCGTCGTAGCGGATCTTTCCATCGGCGATGTCGTAGAAGCGGTTGATGAGGTTCGTGATGGTGGTCTTGCCCGCGCCGGTCGCTCCGACGAACGCCACCTTCTGGCCGGGCTCCGCGTAGACCGTGACGTCGGTGAGCACCTGCTTCGTCCCGTCGTAGGAGAAGTCCACGTCGAAGAGGCGGACGTCCCCGGCAAGAGGCGTGTAGGTCACGCTTCCGTCTCCGTGGGGATGCTTCCACGCCCAGCGGCCCGTGTGCTCTTCGCATTCCTCGATGGATCCGTCGGCGTCGGTCTTCGCGTTGACCAGCGTGACGTATCCGTCGTCCGTCTCCGGCTCCTCGTCGATCAGGGCGAAGACCCGGTCCGCGCCCGCCATGCCCATGACGATCGAGTTGATCTGCTGGGACAGGTTGTTGACGTTGCCGGTGAACTGCTTGGCCATGTTCAGAAACGGCACGATGATAGAAATGCTCAGCGGCAGGCCGGAGAGGGAGAAGTTCGGCGCGCCGGAAATCAGAAGGGCTCCTCCGACGATGGCGGTCATGACGTAGAGCACGTTGCCGATGTTGCCGATGATCGGGCCGAGGGAGTTCGCGTAGGCGTTGGCGCGGAAGCTGTCCTCGCAGAGCTCGTCGTTGAGGCGGTCGAAGGCGGCCTTGCTTTCCTCCTCGCGGCAGAAGACCTTGACGACCTTCTGACCGTTCATCATCTCCTGAATGAAGCCCTCGGTCTTCCCCATGGTCTGCTGCTGCTTCCGGAAGTACCGCGCGGAGCCTCCGCCGAAGAACTTCGTCACGAGGAACATCGCCGCGACGCCCGCGAGAATGAGCAGCGTCAGCCATCCGCAGTACCAGATCATGATGGCGAGCACGGTCAGAAGGATGGTGCCGGAGCGGACGATCTGCGGCAGGGCCTGGGAGACGAGCTGCCTCAGGGTGTCGATGTCGTTGGTGTAGTAGCTCATGACGTCCCCGGCCCGGTGGGTGTCGAAGTACCGGATGGGCAGATCCTGCATGTGGTCGAACATGGTCCGGCGGAGCTTGCAGAGAAATCCCTGCGTCATGTACGCCAGAATGAGCTGTCCGGCGATCATGAGGCCGATGGAGAGAGCGTAGAGGACGATGAGCAGGGCGATCATGGGCATGATCTGCGCCTTTGCGGACGGCCAGTCCCCGCTGTCCACCCAGGCCTCGATCACGGCGATGATCCGCTGCTGGAAGAGGGCGGGGATGGAGGAGACCACGGAGGAGAAGATCAGCCCGAAGGTGACAACCGGCGCGAGAACGGGGAAGTACCCGAAGAGCATTTTCAGGGTGCGCGGGATCACGCCTTTTTTCGGCTTAGTTCTGTTCGGCATCGCCCGTCCCTCCCTTCGTCTGCTGTTCGTACACCTCGCGGTAGATCACGCTGGTTTTGAGAAGCTCCTCGTGCGTCCCGACCGCGGAGATCCGCCCGCCGTCCAGCACGACGATCTTGTCCGCGTTTTCGACGGAGGCCGCGCGCTGGGCGATGATGATCTTGGTGGTCGCGGGGATGTATTCGGAAAATCCCTTCCGGATCAGCGCGTCGGTTTTTGTGTCCACCGCGCTTGTGGAGTCGTCGAGGATCAGGACCTTCGGACGCTTCAGAAGGGCGCGGGCGATGCACAGACGCTGTTTCTGCCCGCCCGAGACGTTGGTCCCGCCCTGTTCGATCATGGTGTCGTAGCCGTCCGGGAAGGACATGACGAAATCGTGGGCCTGAGCCAGACGGCACGCCTCCTCGATCTCCGCGTCCGTCGCGTCTTCCTTACCCCAGCGGAGGTTGTCCCGGATGGTGCCGGAGAAGAGCATGTTTTTCTGGAGCACCACGGCGACGGAGTTGCGCAGGGTCTCTAAATCGTATTCCCGCACGTCCCGCCCGCCAAGCTTCACCGAACCGACCGTGACGTCGTAGAGGCGCGGGATCAGCTGGATCAGGGTGGATTTGGAGGAACCCGTCCCGCCGATGATGCCCACCGTCTCGCCGGATCCGATATGAAGGCTGACGTTTTCGAGGGCGTACTTTTCCGCCTCGGCCGAATACTTGAAGGAGACGTTCTCAAAGTCCACGGATCCGTCCTTCACCTCGGTCGCGGGGCTTTCGGGATTTTTCAGCGCGCTCTCCTCGGTGAGCACCTCGCCGATTCTGCGGACGGATTCGGCGGAGATGGTGATCATGACGTAGAGCATGGAGAGCATCATGAGGGACATGAGGATCTGCACGCCGTAGGTCAGCATGGCGGAGAGCTGGCCCACGTTGATCTGCGCGCCCCTCGTGGAGACGATGATGCGGGAGCCGACCAGCATGATGAAGACCATGTTGAAGTACAGGCAGATCTGCATGAGCGGGTTGTTCCACGCCACGATCTGCTCGGCGCGGGTGAAGTCCCGGCGGATATCCTCGGCGGCGTCCCCGAACTTTTTCTTCTCGTAGTCCTCGCGGACGAAGCCCTTGACGGTCCGCATCGCCATGACGTTTTCCTCGATCGACTGGTTCAGCCGGTCGTACTTGCGGAACACGGCCCGGAAGGTGGGCATGGCTTTCTTTGCGATGATGAGCAGTCCGGTCACGAGCACGGGGATGACGATGACGAAGGTCCCCGCCAGCGCGCCGCCCATGTAGAAGCCCATGATGACCGAGAAGATCAGCATGAGCGGGGAACGGATCGCGCCGCGGATGATCATCATGAAGGACATCTGCACGTTGGTGACGTCCGTGGTCATGCGGGTGACGAGGGAGGCGGAGGAGAAGCGGTCGATGTTTTCAAACGAAAACTCCTGCACCCGCCCGAACAGCTCGCGCCGCAGGTTTCTCGCAAATCCCGAGGACGCGCGGGCGGCGGTGAATCCGGCGGATCCCCCGAACGCCATGGAGCAGAGGGCGAGAATCAGAAGAACAACGCCGTTTTTGACGATTTTCTCCATCTCGCAGCCGGCGTTGATTTCGTTGATGAGATTGGCGATGACGAAGGGCATGTAGCATTCGATGGCCGCCTCGCCCAGCATGAGGAGCGGGGTGACGACGGCGAAGATCCTGTACTGCCCGATACATCGCGCGAGCCTTTTCAGCATAGGGCACCAGCCTTTCCGGAATTGATCCGAGGTTCAAACTTCTATACATTGTACCTTGGATCCGCCGGGCTGTCAATGGAAAAAACAGAGAAAAACCGCGTAAACTTGTACGCGGTTTTGACGGGGAAATCCCGATAAAACAAATTCCCGCGGAGTTTTGATCCCCCGCGGGACGGATTTGCCGATCCGTTCGGATTATTTCGCGCTCTCGAAGCCGAGGAGCCTGTTCAGCATGTTGGTGACCTCGCCCATCGGAATGCCGGCGGTCGAGACGGCCTTTTCCAGCACCGTCATCGCGTGCGCCTCCGCGTTCAGGTCGCTGTAGATCTGGCGGTAGAAGTCCAGTACCGCGCGGTTGGTGGACTCTCTCGCCTCCACGACGGCGGCGATGGATCCGGATTTTTCGGGGGCGGAATTGTCGATCTTGGCGATGGCCTCTCCGATGTAGGCCGGTTCCGCGCTGATTTTCTCGATCTGGCCGAGGACGTATTCCACGGTCAGGGCGGGTTCGATTCTATTTTCAGACATTTCGGTGTCCTTTCTGAAATCATGATCGGGCGGCGACGCCAGACAGATTCTGTTGTCCCCGATCCAGCGCGCCCTCCCTTTTTTGACGAGTCCCCGCGCCCGTTTCTCGAACGTGGGCTCGTATTCGTTTCCCGATTCGTCTGAGACAAGGACGGTTTTTCGCATCACGGAAACCTCTTGCTCATGATGTGTGACGCTGTTTTTGTCGATGGGTGCCGTCCCCGGTCACGAATACAGTATAGCACATCCCGGACGCGTTGTCAAGAGGGGGAATCCCGGGGAATCAAAACGGGATCTTCCCAAAATCAGGGAAAGTCCCGCATATGGATTCAGTCCGCTCCGCCGATCCGCAGCACGGATCCGCCCCGGAACAGGGAGGCGGGGAGGCGGATGACCGGTTCCGTCTCCTCTCCCGCGATCCGCCTGAGCAGGGTTTCGGCCGCCCGTCTCCCGATCTCCTCCACCGGCTTGAGTACGACCGTCAGACGGGGACGGAGCGCTTCGGCGAGGATCCGGTTGTCAAATCCCACGAAGGAGACGTCCCGCCCCGGAAGAAGGCCCGCCTCGGCGAGCGCGGTGACGCATCCCACGGTCAGCTCGTTGTTGGTGGCGAAAAAGGCGGTCGGAGGCTCGCAAAGGGATAAAAGCTCCCGCGTCATCCTCGCGCCGGATTCTGCTGTGTATTCCCCGGAGCGGAGAAGGCGCGGATCCGGCTCGAACCCGCGCGCGCGGCAGGCGGCGAGAAATCCGGCCCGGCGTTCCACGGGGGTGTAGTTGGAGTCCGGTCCCGTCAGAAGCCCGATCCGCCTGTGACCCGCACGGATCAGCTCTTCCGCCGCCATCCCCGCCGCCGCCTCGTTGTCGGTCAGAACCGAGACGCAGCCCTCGACGATCCGGTCGATCAGAACCGTCGGAAGACCGTCGAGGGAGCGGACAAAGGAGCTGGCGGAGGTGGTCGGCACGGCGATGAGGCCGTCGATTTTCTTCCGCCGGAGCAGATCGAGCCGCTTCTGTTCCCGGTCCGTGTCCGAGCGGCAGGAGCAGACGAGGGCGCTGTAGCCCGCCTCCTCGAGCGCCGCGTCCACCGACTGGATGATCCCGGTGAAGAACAGGTTGTCAAGCTGCGGCAGAAGGACGCCCACGGTCATGGAACGGCTGGTGCGCAGTCCGCGTGCCATTTCGTTGGGGCGGAAGTTCAGGGCGCGGATCGCCTCCTCCACAGCCCGAGCGTTCGAGTCCCGGATGCGCGTCCCGTTCAGGTACTTCGATACGGTGGCCTCCGAGACGCCCGCGAACCGCGCCACCTCGCGTATGGTCGCCAAATCCGCTTACCCGAGGGTGATTTTGAGACAGTTCGTGTACTTCGTCGGCAGCTCGTCCGGGAGCTTCACGGTCAAGGCGCCCCAGTTCTGGACGAACGGAACCTCTCCGCATCCGAGCAGGGAGACGGCGGTGATCTTGTCGGATTCGCCGAAGGAGCGGATCACGGCGCGGCGGTCTTCGGGGGCGTGCATCAGGAAGGCGTAGACGTTGTTGTCCTTCGCCGTGAAGCGGTAGTCGGAGGCCGTCCACGGCACCTGAGACTCCCGGAATCCGTCGATCACCACGCGGGATTCGCCCTCGCCGAACACGCGCCACGGTCTTGTTCCGTACACGCCCTCGGAGGCCGCGTCGAACCAGCTCCCGATCTCTTCGAGGGTCCAGCGCTCCCATTCGTCGATGGTGCCGTCCGGACGCTGGAGGATGTTCAAAAGCATCGTCCCGTTCTTCGAAATGATATCCACGAGCATTTCGATGATGTGGCCCGGCTGCTTGTAGGTCTGGCGGACGTCGTAGAACCAGTTGCCGATGCAGGTGTCGGTCTCCCAAGGATCGGGCTGGATGCCGGGAAGCTGGCTCTTCTCGATGTCGAGGGTCCCGACCTTGAAGATCTTCGCGTCCCGGTTCTTCTGGGTATAGACCGCGTTGTTGAAGCCGTATTTCTCGATCGATTTGTTGTACAGATGCGCCACGGCCTCGAGCCCGCAGGAGAAGTCGTCCGCGCCGAAGGGGAGCTCGCTGTCGGAGTAGAGCAGATCGGGCGTGAAGCGGTCGATCATCTCCGTGACGGCGCGGAGCCAGTAGGCGCGGAATTTCGGATTCGGCGTCAGCCACGGCCAGTTCTGTTCGCTGTGCTCGTAGTTGTCGTGGTAGAAGTCGCGGTAGGCCGGATCGTTTCCGTCGTAGGGAACCCCGGCGAACGGACCGGTCTTGTCCGCTCCCTTGTTGACGAACCACCACGAGAAGGAGGCAGCGAGGTGCTCGGTCAGTCCGAAAGGCATCGCATAACGGTCCGCCGCGGCCTTCCAGAGCGCGCAGATATCCTTGCCGGGACCGACCTTCACCGAATTGAAGCGGTTGACGGCGGAGTCGTAGTTGAAGAAGTGGTCGTGATGGGTGGCCTGCGCGACGAAGAAGCGAGCCCCCGCCCGGTGGTAGAGATCCATCAGGCCGTCCGGATCGAAGTTCTCCGCTTTCCAGAGGGCGCAGATATCCTTGTACCCGAACTTCGAGGGGTGGCCGTAATGGCGGACGTGGTAGCGGTACTGATCGGAGCCCTCGATGTACATATTCCGGGCGTACCAGTCGCCGTACATGGGAACGGACTGCGGGCCCCAGTGGCTCCAGATGCCGAATTTCGCGTCCCGGAACCAGTCGGGCGTTTTGTGCTCGTAGAGAGATTCGAAGGTGGGTTCAAACTTTGCGCTCATAACGGTGTCCTTTCTGTGTCGGTTTTTTGTTTCGTTCTGTCAGTCTTCCGCCATATGACGGATCCGCGGGATCGGGGGCATGTCGGGGAATCCGTAAAACTCCTTCGCGTTCTCCCCGAGGATCAGGGCCTTTTCACGGCCGGTGAGGGAGGCGGCGTCCGCGAGAAAATCAAGGCTCATGCGGTAGGTGACGGCGGTCATGGTGCGCGGGTAGTCGCTGCCCCACATGAGCTTTACCGCGCCTACCAGAGAAACGGCCGTGCGGAACGCTTCCACCGCCGAGGGGAAGGGCCAGAATTCGCTGTTGTACAGCCATGTGATGCCGCCGGATTCGATGCGGACGTTCTTCCGCTCCGCGAGCCGGATCTGGGAGAGCCAGTCCCCGCGCCCCGCCATGCCGAAGTGTCCCACGGCGATCCTCAGGTCCGGATACCGGTCGGCGAGGATCCCGAGGGCTTCGGTCTGGGCGTCTCCCTCCGCGAGGTCGATGAGGAGAAAGCGGTCCTTCTCCGCCGCCAGCCGGAAGACGGGCTCGTGATGCAAAAGATCCCCGTCCCTGAGCCGTCCCGCGCAGATCTTGATCCCATCGAAACCGTCCGTTTCGGGAAGCGTCCCCTCTTCATAGAGGCTTGAGACCTTGAGCCGTCCGCCGAACCGGGAGCCCATGCCGCGGAGGTATTCGTTCTGGGAGCCGTCGATCTGCTCCTGCGTGATCACGGCGGCGTTGACTCCGGCGAAGTCCATGTTGGAGAGCAGGATCTCCGCGGGGTTATCTCCGTCTGCGAGATAGGGCGGGAGCATTTGCCGGATCTCTCCGCCGAAATCCGCCCGTCCGCCCGAGAGGGGGATCACCGGCTTGCCGTTTACAAATCCCGCCTGCTTTTTCCAGAGGTGAGCGTGCGCGTCAATGATCATGGCAAACTCCTCAGTCGCTGAATTTCACAAGGACCTTGGCGAGGGATCCGTCGTTGCGGACCAGCGCGTCGAACGCCTCCTGACACCGTTCTGCCGGATAGACCGCGCTGATCATGGGCGTGGGATCCACGGAGCCGTCCGCCATGAGGCCGATCAGCGTCCGGAAGTCGGCGGGGAGGCTGTTGCGGCTGCCGAAGACGTTCAGCTCCTTCTTCAAAAGGATCGAATGGAGGAAAGTCGTGTTCCGCTTGCCGTTGCCGATGAGGACGATGTTCCCGGCGAAGGCGCAGGCGTCGATGCATCCGAGGAAGGTCTCGGGAGCCCCGCATGCTTCCACGGTGACGTCGAAGCCGCCGTCCGTCATCCGCGCCGCATAGTCCGCGAAGCTCTCGCGGGAGGTGTTGACCACGCCGTCCGCTCCGAACGCGAGCGCTTTGTCGAGTCGTCCGTCCAAAAGATCCGCGGAATAGACTTCCGCGCCGAGACGTTTGGCGGAGATGAGGGCGAAGAGGCCGATCGGACCCGCGCCCGCGATGAGAACCTTGTCCCCGGGCTTCACGGCGCAGCGGGAGAGGGCGTGCCATCCGATCGAGAAGGGCTCCGCGAGGGCAAGCTGTTCGGCGGAGAGCCCGCGTCCGTCATAGATCCGCTCCACGGGCATGGCGACGTATTCGCAGAAGCTGCCGTCCCGCTGAACGCCCATGGTCCGGTTGTCGTGACAGCAGTTGACATGTCCGCGCCGGCAGGCATAGCAGGACCCGCAGTTGAAATACGGGTTCGCCGTCACCACGTCTCCGGGACGGAGGCTTCCGTCATATCCGTCGGGCAGGGAGACGATCTCGGCGGAGAACTCGTGTCCGGGGATGCGGGGATAGCTTGTGAAGGGCTGGTTTCCGGTGTAGCTGGCGACGTCCGCGCCGCAGATGCCGCAGACCCGGATCTTCAAAAGGGCTTCCCCCGGTCCGGGAACGGGTACGGGCAGTTCGGCAAGCTCCATTTTCCCCGGTTCGGCGATGCGGACGGCTTTCATGGTCGTGTTCATGATCGTGTTCTCCTTTCCGTTTACAGGCTGACGCGCGCGGGATTCCAGACGACGGCGGTCTTCATGGGCGCGCCTTTTGCGTAGATGCGGTTTTCGTACGCGCCGATGGGATCCGCGGTGAAGTCGTCACGATCGATCAGCTCCACCAACTCGTTGTACCGGCTCTTCAGAAGAAGCCGGATCGCCTCTTCCATATGGCTCTGGCGGAAGTTGATGGAACCGAAGATGAGGTGGTTCTTGAATCCGAACGGCATGGTGTCGAAGGTGATCTTCGGGCCGAGGGAGAAGCTGTTGTAGATCCCGTTGCAGCCGAGGACGCCGTGCCGGAACGCGATCCGGTGCTCGACCTCGGTTCCGGACGTGCCGAGGAAGACCGTAGCCTTCCCGCCGAGCGTCTTTTCGATCAGGGCGGCGGATTCTTCCTCGCTCAGCCCGGCGGTGGAGACGTAGCGGGCTCGCGCGGTTTCGCAGGCGAAGGTCACCTTCGGGGAGTCGGCGGGAGAGCGGGAGACGAAGAGGATGTCGGCGTCCGGATGGTTCCGCCGGATGAGGTCGCCGATGAACATCCCGGTGGTGCCGAGTCCGAAGATCACGGTGCGGTCGAAGAGGCTGTCCCTGGCGATGCGGCGGGCTTCCTCCTCGGAGCATTTCCGCCGGGCCATCTCGACCCTGAAATTCTGCGCCTCGCCGAGATCCTCCATGCGCTCGCGCTGGAAGAGCATGCAGGCGAAGGGATCGCAGAAGACCAGCTTTTTCGCGGCCTCGAGGTCGATCTTCCCGGCGCGGACGTATCCGTCGGGGATGGCGAGCAGCATGTCGGGATTGTAAAAGTTCCGGTCGGAGAACAGGCCGTCCGCCCCGTCGCAGCCGTATTCGAAGTAGGTCTCGTCCTCGGTGAAGCGCGTGGGATCATAGCTGTCCCCTCCGCGGATCAGAACAATGGCGAAGCGGTTTTCCGACGGGACCCAGACGACGCCCTCGTGACCGTTGATGAGCCGGTTCCGTCCTTCGGGGAATTTCGGGGTGAGACGGCCCTCCCGCCCCATGTGCATGAGCTCGTTGTCCGTGCCGCAGAAGCCGACGATGACGCTCTCGCACAGGACGCCCTTCTTGGCGGGCTCCCCCCTCAGACGCTGTCTCGGCCTGTCGTCGATCTCCGCCTCACCGTAGACGAGGGGGCGGTCCGGGTCGTTCTGAAACCAGGTGGCGTATGTTTTCATGGCGCTCCTCTGAAAGTTTTATGATTTAAGTAAATCGATTTCCGTTCTTACTTTATCACAGTTTCCGGGGGTTGTCAAGGCGGTTGCGGAAAATCGGCGGACACAAAGGCGCAAAAAAACGGGAGGCGCACGGTCTCCCGTTTGGATGATCCGGATTCAGTCCGCGTACTCCGACGTGATCCCGAGGTATTCCTCGAGCGTCAGTCCCGAGGCGGCGACGGCGGAGGCGGTTGCGATTCCGAGATAGCGGACGTGCCAAGGCTCGTAGCGGTAGCCCGTGACGTCCTCCTTGCCCTCGGGATAGCGGAGGATGAAGCCGTATTCGTGGCAGTGCGCGGCGATCCAGCGGCCCTCCGGCGTGTCGGCGAACGCGTATTCCAGACTGTTCAGGTCGATGGCGAGGCCGGTCTGGTGCTCCGAATGGCCGGGACGCGCGGAATACCGGTCCGCCTCCGCTTTTCCGTCCCGTTCCACATAGCGGTTGTACAGGCCCTCCTGATAGTCGTAGGAGCGGTAGGTCGAGATGGGATAGAGCACGATCCCGTCCGAAGCGGCTCCCGCGCACATGGCGTCAAGGGCTGCCTGACAGTCCGCGGTCAGTCCGCCGGGAGCGTAGTCGCGGGGCAGGGAATAGGTCTTGTTGGCGATCAGGATGCCGTCCACATAGGTGACCCCGCCGATCGTCTCGATCACATGGGAGCCGGACGCGGGAGAAGGATTGGAAGGATTCATGGCAAAAGAGATTCTGGTGTCCGGGAACATCAGGCGGGTCAGCATGGCGGAAACCTCGGAGCGGCGGACGGGTGAAAAGGGGGCGCAGAGGTGATCCGTCCCCGATCCCTGTACGACGCCCGCCCGGTAGAGCCGGTAGACCGCGTCGGATTCGCTCTCGTTGACGCCCGCCAGATCCGGGACCGCGCCGTCCGGGATATCGTTCACCGCGGCAAGGGCTCCCTCGGGCAGGGCGGAGGCGAAGATCTCCATGATCCCGACGCGGTAGGCGGGGCTGTTCCAGTTGTAATCTCGGGGAAGGATCCCGGCGGAGGAACAGTACAGGACATACGGCTCGAACCACTCCGCGCCCTCTCCGCCGGTCAGGGTGACCTCCCCCGCGACATAGAGCTGATTCATGCAGGCGGCCAGCTTTACGGCCTCGGCGTAGGTGAGGGAGTCGTCCGGCGCGAAGGCGGAGTCGGTTTTCCCGCGGATCAGGCCGGATTCCCACGCGGTTTTCACGTCGGAATAGAACCAGTCGGAGGGGGAGACGTCGGCGAATGGGAATTCCCGGGTTTCGGTTTCGGCTTCGGGAACGCCGGCGGACGCGCTGCCGTAGAGAGGGCTGTCCTCCGAAGCTGTGGAGGAACACCCCGCCGTCAGACTCAGACAGGTGACGGAGAGGAGGGCGGCGAGTGTGCGGATGACGGATCGATTCATGCTGACTCCTGTTGATTTTTCTTTCTGTCTGCATTATAACACGTTTTTCCCCGCCTTTCAACCGCTTTCGAACGATTTTGCAAAGACCTCTGAAAAGCCGGGGAATCAAGTTCTTTCCGCAAGCCCCTTGCAAATCCGGAAAGAATCGTGTATAATCCATAATGAATAGAAATTCATTCCATCAAGGAGGAACCGACAATGAAACGCTCAATCGCATGGATCCTCGCGCTTCTGATGCTGGTGCCGCTGTTTGCGGCCTGTTCCGAGAACGCCTCGAATGGGGATGATGAGACAGCCTCGTCCGCGTCTCCCGGCGTGACGGCGGTGGAAGAGGCTGCCGACGTGACGGAGGACGTGGAGACCAAGATGCTCGACGATATTCCGGACGATCTGAAATACGGCGGGGCGGACGTCCGGGTCGCCCATATGAGCGGCGCGGACAAGGCGAAGGAGATCTATGTGGAAGAGGACACCGGTGACGCGCTGGTTTCCGCGATTTATGCCCGGAATCTCAAGGTCGAGGACCGTCTGGACGTCAAGATCGTGTCCGTTCCCGCCGACGACACGCAGACGCTTCTGCGGCGGACCGCTCAGTCCGGCTCCGACGACTTCGAGCTCTGCGCCGCGTTCCAGTACTACGCCATGGGGCTTGCGACGGAGGGCATTCTGCGCAACTGGAACGAGATCCCCCATGTGGACACCTCGAAGCCGTGGTGGGCAGCCCAGTTCACCACCGCCTGCACCATCGGCGGCCAGCGGCTGTACTTCATCACCGGCGACGCGGCCCTGACCATGCTCAAGAACATGGCGACCATGTATGTGAACAACACGATCTACACCCAGTACTTCGGACCGGTTTCCGACCTCTACTCCGTCGTGCTCGAGGGCGGCTGGACCTTCGATAAGATGTCGGAATACTGCGTGGACGTGTACACCGATCTGAACGGCGACGGAAACCGGGACGGCGGCGACCTCTACGGCTACGGCACCACCACTCTCTCCATGCTGGACTACTCCGTGGCGGGCGCGGGCCTGCGCTGGTGCGAATACGACGAGAACGGCTACCCGGTCGTGTCCATCAACAACGAGCGCACGGTCAGCTTTGTCGAAAAGCTCTACCGGCTTCTGTACGAGAACATCGGATCCTACATCGCGGCTCCTTCCGTCGAGGGCGAGGCGGATCTGATCAACAAATTCAAATCCGACACGCTCATGTTCCTGCCCTTCCGCGCGGACATCTCCGAACGGCTGCGCGACATGGAATCCGACTATGCCATCGTGCCTCTCCCGAAATACGACGAGAATCAGGAGGCGTACAGCACGGGCGTTCACGACTCCGTCTCCGTCTTCTGCATCCCGATCACCAACGCCGAGAACGCGGATCTGACCGGCGCGTTCATGGAGACCTTCGCGTCCGAGAGCTACCGGAACGTGACGGATGTGTACTTCGAGACGCTTCTGAAGGAAAAGCTGGCCCGGGACGAGGTGACGGCGGAGATCTTCGACATCATCAAGAGCGGGGTGTACTTTGACTTTGTCCTGCTGCACTCGTCCTCCCTCAGCAATATCGGCCATCTCATCCGCACCGTCATTTCTTCCGGAAGCCCCGACTTTGCCTCCGCGTACAAGCGTCAGGAAAAGGTCGTCAACAAAATGCTCGAAAAGCTCATCGCGGCGTACCAGAACGTCGGCTGACCTCCCGGATCATACGGCGTACGGCACAAATTCACAAAAAACAGCGGACCGTCAGGCGTCAAACCCGGCGGTCCGATCTTTTTCGGGCCGTTTACTTGTCCCTGTGGCAGAGCCAGACGTCGCAGCGGGCGTCGGTGTGCTCCGGATCGCAGAACAGGGCCGTGAGGGTCACGCGGCATCCGGCGTCCTCCGGGGAAAGGGGAAGATAGAACGTGTGGTTTGCGTCCCGGCGGGTGACCAGATGTTCCCAGACGTTCGACTGATAGGCGGGCGCGCGTTCCGGGAATCCTGCGGGATCGCGTCCCTCGAATTCGGCGGCGCAGAGAACGCTCTCCCATCCGTGCTTCCCTTCGACGGCCAGCGCGAGATAGTCCCCGTCCGCAAGCCGTTTCGGCAGATCGAGGGAGAGGCGCTTGACCGCGGCGACGGACTGCTTCGAGGGATGGGGCTCGAGGTTGCTGATCTTCGGGGAGAGGAGGGTCAGGGGATGCCCGTCCTTCATGAGGCGCACGGCGTAGATCCGGTCCATGGGTTCGGCCAGACGGAAGCGGCGCAGCGGCCCGACGGCATAGCGCACCGTCAGAAGGGAGCCCTTCACCTCGTCGATGCTGTGGACGGAGAAGCGGACGGCGGGGGAGACAAAGTCTTCGTCCTTCGCCTCGATTTCCGCCTCGCCGGATTCCTTCCAGCCGGAGAAGGCGCGGGAATACTCGCCCTTATGCGGGATCCGAACGGCGGGGACTTCGCGCGTGGGCGTTTCTGCGGCAAAGCAGTCGATCTCCACGGCGTCGCAGTCATAGAAACCGCCGAAATCCACCCGGAGACAGCCGCCCATGATCCGCAGCCCTCCCGCATAAGTGCGGGACATGCCGTCGAAGAAGGTGTCGGACCGCCCGTCGAAGGCAAACGCGCCTTCCGTACCGCGGGCAAGGTAGGTCTTTTGGGCAAAGAACGCGTCACGGCAGGCGTTGACCTCGGGAATCGACGAAGAACCGGAGCGGCGGATCGTGCGCGCCTCGAGCGAATCGTTGTCGATGGAGAACTGAGCGGCCTCGTAAAGCGTTTCCGTATCGACGGAGGCGGGATCCGCGTCCTCCAGCGTGCCGAGCAGGGCGGGGGGAGGCGGAAGGATCGTATCCTTCACCTCAACAGGCGCGCCGTCCTCATCCTCCCGGATCACCCGGTATTCGCGTCCGTCGAGCGCGGGGAAGGCTTCGGCGGGATCCGCCAGCTCGAAGAGATACGCCCGGAACGGATCGAGGGTCACGCTGACCGCGCACTCCGCCGGGAAGTCCCCGAGGATCACCTCGTCCGGGAATCTCCGGATCAGGCGGATTCTGCCGTCCCCTTCGATCCCGCATTCCTTCAAATCGAGGGTGACGGTCCGGCGGGTCCAGCTGTCGTTGCCGGTGACGACGAAGCGGTGGCGTCCGTTTCCGCGCGAGACGGCGGCGGGCCCATAGGAGGCGGGGAGCGGGAATCCGTCTACAAGAAGAGGCGCGGCCTTCCGGTGGAGATTGTAGATCCGGGCCAGCATGGGATATTCATCGTCCCGTAAAAACCACGGATTGCCGTAGATCTCCGGGGCGAGGATCATGCTCCGCCCGAAAGCCTGATAGATCAGATCGTCCCCGAAATAGTCGAGCGAGGAGGAGAGGCAGACGCCGTGATCCTCGGCCAGCCGTTCCAGACCGACCGACGTGCCGGGCACGTCCGACGTGACGGGGAGGCCGCGGTCGAAGAGGAAGCAGCGGTTGTGCATCCCCGTGCGGTTGTTGGCGGAGTGGACGTCCACATAGGTCTCCGCACCCTGCCAGAGGAAGGTGGTGACGTACCGCTCGGCGGAATAGAGGTTCAGCCGGTGGTTCAGCACGATGAGGTCGGGGGAGTATTCCCGGCACTCCCGGAGCATCCTTCCGAAGACCTCCGCCTTCTCCTCCCGCAGCGTCCCGCAGACGCCGTCCAGCTTGAAGAGGGCGAAATGATATTTCCGGCAGAGATCCACCATGAAGCGGTACCGCTTTTCCTCCTCCTCCGGGGTGTCGCCGAATCCGTCCGGAGAGCCCCAGAGGCCCATGCGGATCCCGGCTTCGGCTGCTTTTTCGGCGATCGGCGCGTACCCGCGGGGATACTGGGCGCGGAATTTTGCCCCTTCCGGATCGCCGTAGCCCATCGACGCGCCGTCAAAGTTCCCGGCGTCCCAGGCGTAGATGCGGATCTGCATCCCGTACTCCCGCTTCAGCCATGCGAAAAAGTCGAGGTTGGTCAGGGTCTGGGCCTCGGTGGAGCCTTCGTTTGTGTTGTTGATCCATGAAAAATACTGGGGAATCGAGGGCGTACGGCTGTCCGCTCCCGCCTCGGACGCGATTTTGCGCGGCATGGAAAGTCCTCCTTGGATTGATCGAATCTCGGTTCTGTGCGTCCATTGTACCATTCCGCGGCGTTCCCGTCAAGAGAAGCGGGGAGATTTGGACGCGGTTTTGTGGAAGTTTTCCAAATCCGGTCGGCGATTTTCGGCGGAGCGGAACTTGCCAGACGGGGCGGTTTCTGCTATAATTCAATCAGGATTGTACCTGTTGGGATTTAGAACGGTCGATACGGAATCAACGACGGAAAGGAACTTTTGACCATGAAGACAAAAAAACGCATCGCGCGTGCCCTTGCCCTGCTCCTTGCCCTATCCTCCCTCGCCTCCTGCGCGTCGGATCGGCAGGAAGAGGCCGCCCCGGAACCCGTGACCTCCTCCGAGCCCGCCGCGCAGACTGCCGAAGAGACACCCGAGACGGAATCCTCCTTTGCCCCGGACGATCTCGGCGAGGCGGATTTCGGCGGGACGTCCTATGTGATCGCGGGCCTGAGCAACCGGACCACGACCGCCGTGACCTCGAGCGAGCTGAACGGAGAGGTGATCAACGACGCGCAGTACAACTCCGCACGCACCGTGGAAAGCCGGTTCAACACGGTCATTTCCTACGAGGATATCGCCGGAGATGACGGCGCCATGGCGACCGCGATCCGGAACATCGTGTCCGGAGGCGAGGAGAAGTACGCCGTCACGTTCAGCCAGGACACCAACGCCATCAGTCTTGCGACGGCGGGGAATTTCCACAACCTGAAATCCATTCCGGAATTCAACTTCGATCAGCCGTGGTGGATCGACTCCACAAGAACGATCGGCGTGGGCGACAAGTACTATGTGGCCTCGTCCTATCTGTCCTACTACTGTCTATACTACATGAGAGTGTTCGTCATCAACAAGGGAATCGCCGCCGATCTCGGCCTCGAAGTCCCGTATCAGAAAGTCTACGAGGGGAACTGGTATCTGGACGACCTCACCGCCATGGCCGAGGCCGCGACGCTCGATCTGGACGGCGACGGAAAGATGTCCGCCACCGACCGCTACGGACTGTCCTATGAACCGCTCTATACGCTCCAGAACTCCCTCGGCGTTCCGGTCGTCCTGAAGGACGCGGACAACATGCCCTATATCTCCTTCGACGTGGAGCGGGCCGCGCTGTATCTCGAGAAGATGGAGAATCTGACGGGCAACTACGGCTTCCATGAAGCGGGATACGGCGCGACGATGTTCTCGAACGGCCTCTCCCTCATGTGCTACTGCAACCTCCGCGAGGTCTGCAACGTGATCCGGGACACCGATCTCGACTACGGCTTCCTTCCCGCCCCGAAGCTGGACGAGCTGCAGGAGGACTACATGACTGTGGCGACGGACGTGTACTGGGGGATCCCGATCTCCTGCGTATCGGAACTGACGATGATCGGCACGGTGACGGAAGCGCTCTCCTGCCAGCACTTCAACTTTGTGCGTCCCGCGTTCTTCGAGACCACGATGAAGACGAAGCTCTCCGGGAGCGAGGACGACACGAAGATGCTGGATCTGGCGGCGTCGAAGCTGAGCATCGATTTCGGATATGCTTATCAGAACTCGCTCTCCGGCCTGTCCTCCATCTCCGATATGGTAAACTCCGGCATCACGCATGACAACGTGGCCTCCACCTTCTCGAAGTATCAGAAGACCATGAACAAGGGCCTCGAGAAACTGCTCCAGAAGTACGAAGAGCTGCCGTAAACGGCGGGTCTCACGCAGAAACAAACAGATCCGGCTGACGGAATCCTCTCGCCTCTGAAAAGAAGCTGTGAAACCGTCAGCCGGTTTTTCTGTGCTTTTTTTGCCAAGTCATACTGTTTCGCTTCTAAACGATTTGATCGTGCACAGAACAGCTCTGACAAGTTTTGTCTGCACAAACCCACTATGGTCCCCTTGCCCAATGCGCGCCTGAAACGCCGCCGGAGGCCGAGGAGCTTGCTCCGAGCACGGTACAAACTGCACAAGCATAGACCGCGCGAGGATAGTGGGATATCCGATCAGATCCGGATGCAAGAACGAGCTGTACAGTTATGCCATATGGCCAAGGAAACCCCCGCACGGGGGGAAACCCAAGTTCGCGGAGCGAATCTTGAGCGGCCATGAGCTGGTGTCCGCGATCGAAGATCGCAGCCCGTGCCTCCCGCCCTGAGCAGGGCATCCAATTTCTGAAACCCGTAGGGTTTCATTCCTAAATCCCTTCCTGAAGGGATTTAGTGTCAGTCCCCGTTCACCGGGCCGAAGGAGAACTCTTCGCCGTGGATCAGGTTCTTTTCCCGGATGTTTCCGATGGTGAGGGGATTGTAAAAGCTGAAATCGCAGTCGCCCGCCGTCTCGTACAGCACGCCGTTGTACCGCTGAGCGTTGACAACGGCGAGGGAGGAGGAGTCCGCTCGGATCAGGGGCGCCTTGTCGCCGATGTTGTCCCCGCCGAGGTTGACGACGAGCACGTTTTCCGAATTCCTGACTTCCAGCACGGTCATCACGCCGTAGGCGAAATAGTTCAGCACCTGCTCGTCGTTTGCGCCGTCCAGCGTCAGGAACACGCTCCGGGTCCTGAGTATGGGGAAGAGCTTGTCAAAGACCTCGCTCTCCGGGATCCAGTTCTTGACGAAATTAAGGCCGTGGCGCATCATGACGGTGGCGTTCTGGAGACAGCCTTCGATGTATCCGCCGGATCCGCCCGCGACGACGCCCCGGTCATAACAGCAGGCGGTCACCTTTTTGACGAAGTGTCCGTCGCAGCCGGAGAAATCCACGCCGGAGCCCGCCGCAGCGATGGAGACGTTGACGCAATAAACGCCGCTCCCGGTTCCGCGGATCACAAAGGGGGTGGCCGCGGCGATCGCGGGGCCGTTCTCCGGATAGACGAACCGGATCCCGTTCACGCCGGCATGCGCGGAGAGGGTGAGCAGGGCCGGATCCGACGCGGACAGACCCATGCCGTAGGACGAAGAGATCAGCGTGCCCTTCGACCACCCGCTTTGCCCGCGCGTCGCCACGGAGGACGAACCGCGCAGCTCCACGCCTTCCGGAACCGTCACGGGCCGCTCGAGCCGGTAGATCCCCGCCGGAAGATAGAACGTGCCGCCGCCCGCCGCTCCGACCTGATTCAGCGCATCCTGCAGATCGCGTGAGACGTCGAGCGAGTTGTCCGAGGCGAGCTTGGCCGTATAGACCGCGGGAACCGGATGTTCGTATGTCCGGCTGTAATCGACGGCGCAGGAGGAGAGATCCCCTTCCGCGGTCCGCACGACGCCGCTGACGGAGGATCCCGCCGGGAAGGTCACGCCGGTCAGCTTGATCATGGCGCGGGTGCGGTTGACAATGGTCTCCCCGCAGTCTTCGAAGACGGCGCGGGCGAGGTTCATGCCCCACCGCTGGTCCATGTCGTCCACCAGCAGGCCGGTCCCGCAGCGGCGAAGGGTTACGTCCGCCATTTCTCCGTTGAAGGTGACCCGGTTTCCCTTGACCGTGTGGATCCCGACAAGGGCGTCTTCGATCTCGATGTCGGCGAACTGATCCCATTCGAGATCGCCGAGCACCAGCCCCTCCGCGTTTTCCCGGGTGTAGGCCGCCAGCGCTTCATAGTCCGGCGCGTTCTCAAAAGGGGAATCCGCCCAGAACGAGGGGGAGACGCGGATGGATTTCCATGTTCCCACGTCCGCTTCGTTGAAGGATTTCGCGGCATGCGAGAGGAAGGTCCCGCGGAAGTTTTCGACGGTGGTCTGCTCGTGCGCGTTGTTTTCCGTCACGCAGGCCCCGATCCCGCACCAGCCGTTGACCACGAACACGTCCCGGACCGTCTGGAGCATGTAGCCCCCCTGTCCGTTGCCGGTGATATAGAAGGTGTAGGGGTAGGTCACCGGGTTCTCGAGCGACTGCTCCGGATACCAGACGGTCAGGCCTACCGCGCCGCAGCTGCCCCGCAGGACGAAGAGGGAGGCCGCGGGGGATTTTCCGCTCTTCGGCTTGGCGACGATGACCGTTCCGCAGTCTTCGATCGTTTTCGGATCCTCCTTTGCTGCCTGCCCGTACAGGGTGACGAACGCCGGGATTTCCACGGTCGAGGTCACAAGATACTGACCGGCGGGAAGCCAGACCGTCCCTCCTCCCTTGGCGGCGCAGGCGGTCAGGGCTTTCCGGATGGCGGGGCCGCTGTCTTTCTTTCCTGTGGGATCCGCTCCGTAGGCGGCGTCCGTGGCAACGATGTCCGCAGCGATCACGGAGCCGTCTGCCGATTCGACGGCGGCGGGACGGGTTTCCGCGGTCAGGGGAGTGAGGGTCACAGGTTCGCGCACGCCGACGGTCTGCCCCGATTCGGGAACGTTGACGCAGTCCGCGCCGAGCCAGTTTTCAGCGAAGTCGTCCGCGGCCTTTCTGAACATGCCGCCGTCGGACGCGCAGAGACAGATCTTGTGGCCGATCCGGATCATGAGATAACCTCCGTATGTCTCTAAGGGTACGGACGAGCCGCGGTCTTCTGTCTCAAGGGAGGCGAAGAGGGCGGCGCACTGTTCGGATTCCGGGCGGTCGGCGGATCCCACGAGGATCTCGAAAGCGTCCGGATCCGCGTCTGAGGAGTCGTCCGCGAGCTTGAAGTATTTGCCTGTTTTTTTGTTGAGCGCTTTTACCAGAGCGGATGCGCAGGCGGCGGTCTCTTCGTCGGCGTCCGCGGGCATCACGACGGAAAAGAGGGAAGCGCCGCCCTGATCGAAGAGAGGCAGGTTCCGCGGAAGCTCCGGCTCCTCCTCCGGCGCGGCTTCGATTTCGGGTTCCTGCGCGATCCCGTTTTGCGGCACGGTTTCACTTGGCACGGGTTCTTTTTCGCATCCGGAGGCGGCCGGGAGGATCAGCGCGAGGAAGAGCAGCGCGGAGAGCGCGGACAGAACGGATTGAGCTTTCATAGTGTGTTCCTTTGAAGAAGGATCGCGGTCGGGACGTTCAGTCCTTTCCCCGGGAAAAGGTCACGCCGAGCAGGGCGGCCGCGGCGATCAGCGCGATGAAGAAGGAGAGATCAAAGGTGTTCGCGGCGGACGACGGACCGGCATTATGCCCGGCGTCCTGCACGGAATCCGGCGCGAGAACGGGATCTTCCACCTGAAGCGCGCGTTCCGGGGAATCCGGCTCCGCCGCCGGCCATGGAAGAACGGTCGATTCGGCCCGGATCACGGCCCGGCTGTCCGGATGCGGGATCCGGCCTGTCACAGCCGATCCTGCGAGCAGGAGAATGAGAACGGCGGCGAGAACGAAGACGGTGCGGTTTTTCATGCGCGCTCCTTTCCTTGAGGTTCGGTCCCCTCAAAACAGTCGATCAGTCGAATTGCGTTTGCTTTCTTTACAATTCAATTATAATGGAAAAACAGGCCTTTGTCAAGGACGGGCGCAGGAAATGCGGGAAACCCGCTTCATCGGCCCGGAGAGTCGTGCGCGGCAGGGTTTGAAAAGATATGCTCCAGCGGATTTGAAGCATGTGTTTTTGAACCATAAACGCGGTTTGGAATGAATTTACCGTACGTTCACAGAAACCGCACCCGCAGGCAACATACCCCGATTATAATACAATACGGTCAAACGATTCCAAACCACAATGAGAACAGTGTAAGTGAAAGGATGACAACAATGAAGAACAAGAGATGGCTGTGCTCCGCGCTGGCCGCCCTTCTGCTGCTCGCCTCCTGCTCCTCCGGAAGCGGGAACGACACGGGCGACGCGGGCAGTACAGGCAATGCCGGAAACGCCGGAACGACCGATCAGACCGCGGAAGCGGGGACTGCGGAAGAGACCGAGCCCGAGACCGAGCCGGAAACCGAAGATCCCGCGACGGTATTCGATCTGGAAGTGAAGAATTATGACGGGAAGACCGTCGGGATCCTCGGCACCAACTGGTACAACATCGCGTCCAACTGGACCTCTCCCGAGCTGAAGGTCACCGAACTGACCGGCGAGGCGATGAACGACGCGGTGTACAACCGGAACCAGAACATTCAGTCCAAGTATAACGTGAAGCTCGAGGTCACGGACGGAGGCGCGTATCTCGACGCTCCCATCACGGCGGAGGTCGTGGCGGGCACGAACGCCTATGACATCGCCTTCCCGCGCATTTCCGAGATGAACAGCGTCGCAAGCTCCGGCGGCGCATACGATATGAACAAGATCGAGAGCCTCGACCTCTCGAAGGCGTGGTGGAGCCAGTTCGCCAGAGAGTCCCTGACCGTTCACGATGCGATCCTCTTTATCTCCGGCGACATGAACTTCATGGACAAGTGGACCGCGGTCTGCATGTTCTTCAACAAGAACGTGGCATCGTCCTACAACATCACGGCAAACGAGCTCTACGATCTTGTGGACGAGGGCAAGTGGACCATCGACAAGTTCTCCGAATACACAAACGCCGTCACCAACGACTCCAACGGCGACGGAACGCTCGACCAGAAAGACACCTGGGGATGCACGGCCAACGTTTCGTATCTGGGCAACTTCCTGCACGCGTGGGACG
>SVQK01000104.1 GCA_015065385.1 Oscillospiraceae bacterium
CAGGCCGGGCGCCGGGAGGGATACCATCTCAGGCCGAAGGTACCCCTCCCGGGGGTCCCCCTTGGCCATATGGCATAAGACAACAGCTCGTCCCTGCAAACAAGCCTGATTGCACAACCCACTGACCTCGCGCGGTCTTTGTTTGTGCAGTCGGAGGTCAAAGAGCTTCAGTCGCGCATTACACGGTCGCGCCGCCGAAAAGCGAAACACCAAGACAACCTCGCGGAGTATTGTTTTTCCATACCTCGGTCAACCGCTCTTTCAGGTTCAGCATCCTTTTTATGCGCATTTCGATCGCTGTTTGCGGCGCGTCAGCATAGCAAACCAAAAAACTCCGTTTCCGGCGGAGTTTTTTGCATGTTTCAGCTTCACGAACATAGTCCGCGCGAGGACGTGGGATGCGATAACGGTTTTCGATTTTTGCGCGAGCTGTCGCCTTATGCCATATGGCCAAGGAAACCCCCGCACGGGGGGAAACCCAAGTTCGCGGAGCGAATCTTGATCGGCCATGAGATGGTGTCCGCGATCGAAGATCGCAGCCCGTGCCTCCCGCCCCGAGCGGGGCATCCAATTCCAGAAACGCGTAGCGTTTCGTTCTTTATATCCCCTTTAGAAAGGGTTTCAAAAAACCTTCTTCCCGGCTCTTGAAACCTCTGCGGGAACGTGGTATAATTCGGACAGGACAAAGCGGATTTATACAAATTTGATGACTGCAAAGGAGACGCTATGAAACGGGTTTTATGTTCGGTTCTGCTCTTCGCGCTGCTGCTCTCTGCTTCTTCCCTGCTCGCCTGCTCCGAAAAGACGGGGGACGGGGGCGACGAGACGACGGTCACCGCTTCCCCCACCGCCTCCGGGGACGGGACGGGCGGCGAGGCGGACGGCGGGGCGGACTCCGGGGCGCGGGCCTACGAATACTACGAGGGGCACGACTTCGGGGGGCGTGATTTCCACTTCATCAACGCGCCGCGGCTGTACTGGGATATGTTCACCTCGGTGACGGCGGACGAGATGAACGGCGAGGTGATCAACGACGCGGTGTTCGAGCGCAACGCCCTGATCGCGCAGAAGCTGAACTGCTCGCTCTCCGAGGAGGGGTACGCGATCGCGTCCGGGGAGTACTGGGACGAGCTCTCGCCTCTGATGATGGCGGGGGACGCGAAATACGACGCGCTGTGCCTGCCGTACCGGTACACGGCGACAAGCGTGACGGCGGGATATCTGTTGAACCTTGACACGCTCTCGAACCTGCATCTCGACGGGGGCTGGTGGAACCGGACGATTCTGGACGCGACGTCGCTGAATCACCGGCACTACATCGCCTCGAGCGCGGCGCACTTCATGTCTGTGGACGGGATGTGGTGCCTGTACTTCAATCAGTCGCTGATGAAGAATCTCCAGCTCGAGCTGCCGTACGACACGGTGCGGGAGGGGCGCTGGACGCTCGACCGGCTGGCGGAGTACATGAAGGCGGGGGCGAATCTGAACGGGGACGCGGCGTTCGCTCCTCCTTACGACGGGCGCGCGCAGTGGAGCAGCAGCGGGGCGTCAGTCTACGGGTTCACGTCCTACACGTCGGTCTTCCAGAAGCTGCTCTACGGCATGGAGGCGCACATGATCGACAAGGACGACGAGGACAAGATGGTCTTCGCGGCGTCCGACGAGCGGTTCATCGACTGCGCGGTGAAGCTGGCGGAGATCTTCTCGGTTCCCGGGCAGTATCTGGACGCGAACGACGACGACGGGTTCTCCTACAATCTGAACATCTTCCCGTCCGGGCGCGCGCTGTTCCTCGGCGGCGAGCTGAAGGACGCGCAGGTCTTCCGGGAGATGGAGGACGAGTTCGGGGTAGTCCCGCTCCCGAAGTACGACGAGAGTCAGGACAAATACTTCACGACGCTGGACTTCCAGATGATGACCTTTGCGATCCCCTACACGCAGGCCGCCCCGGAGGACGCCGCGCTGCTCTTGGACGCGATGTCGTTTGAGACGAACGAAAAGATCCTCGACAAGTTCCTCGGCAACCGGATCGAGCAGAAGGGGCTTCGGAACGAGGATTCCATCGAAATGCTGCACATCGTCTACGACGGGCTGGGGATCGATCTCGGCGAGGCGTTCGACCTCTTCGGCACCCTCTCGACGGATATCAAGAACAACATCCCGCAAGGCATGACCGAATTCGCCTCCCTGATCGAGCGGAACAAGAAGCCGATCGTGAAGCAGATGAACAAGTTACAGGAAAAGTTCGAGTGACGCGGATCCTCCGTCTCCGGTGAGCGGAAAACACACCGGCCGGACTGTGACAGTCGGATAGCCGCCGTACGCCGATCCCTGATTTTCGGGAGACCGCGCGGCGGCTTTTTTCGCGGCTTCGCGGCGGGATCGCAAAAAAATTGCGGGGAGGGGGTTGACAACGGGAGGCGGTTGTGCTATAATACACACCGTCGGCAGAACACCGGTTTTTACGAGCCGGTCGGTCCGATATGCGGAAGTGGCGGAACTGGCAGACGCGCACGTTTGAGGGGCGTGTGGAGCATTCCATACGGGTTCAAGTCCCGTCTTCCGCATCTTTTCTTTTTCTCCGAAAGGCCCGGCCGGTTCCGGGTCTTTTCCTTTTCCGCGCTCCCCGGGATTCCGATTGACAAACCCGGGGTTTTACGGTATAATAGTATGTTGATACTAAGTTTATTCCAAACCGTTGCAAAGGGGAGGCGCGGCGTTCTTAGGGGAAGAGGGGACAGTTTCGGGGGGAACGAACCGTCTCTTGTATGTTCGGCGGAAAAGCAGAGTGTGTGTCGCCCCTCTCCGTCACAGTCTTCGACTGCGCCACCTCTCCCGGAGGGCGAGGCAAGAAATAGCTAAACTGCACGTTTTACCCCATTCCATGCGCGTTTCGATCGCTGTTTGCGGCGCGTCAGCATAGCAAACCGATGAATTTCGGTGAAGCCGGAATTCATCGCATGTTTCAGCTGAACGAACATAGTCCGCGGAAAGTTCGCCAAAGGCGAATTTCTGAAGTTCGCCGGAGGCGAAACTTCGCGCGAGGACATGGGATACACAATCAAGGTTTCGATTCAGGGACGAGCTGTCGTCTTATGCCATATGGCCAAGGAAACCCCCGCACGGGGGGAAAACTGCGGCCTGAGCTGGTGTCCCCCCGTGCCTCCCGCCCTGAGCAGGGCAATCCAATCCGCAAATACGAAGTATTTGCGCCTCCTCCGCCGAAGGGTCAGGAGTGACCCTTCGGGCTGATGAAGAAAGCCGAATCCTGCGGAGTCGGGATTCGGCATGAAAAGAAATTGATTGAAGGGATCCGTATGTCTGAACAATACATCGAATCCGCCGTCTCCGATCCGGAAACCGCGGAACATCTCGCGCATATCGGCGCGGTCCGCTCCCGGCTGGAAAAAGAAGGCCGGGTCGGGGAGGACGCTCCGAAATACTTCATCCAGACCTTCGGCTGCCAGCAGAACGAGGCGGACAGCGAACGGCTCGCCGGGCTCTGCGCCGCGATGGGCTATGTGAAGACCGCCCTGCCGGAGGAGGCGGAGCTGATTTTAGTGAACACCTGCGCCGTGCGGGAACACGCGGAGAAAAAGGCGCTCTCGATCATCGGGAGCTACAAGCACATCAAGGATCAGAATCCCGCGGTCGTGATCGGCGTCGGGGGCTGCATGGTGACGCAGAAGGCCCGGGCGGACAAGCTGAGAGGGAGTTATCCCTACGTTTCCTTCACGTTCGACACGGGGGCGGTGGACCGGGTCCCGGCTCTGCTCGACCATGCGCTGTCGGGGGGAAAGCGGGAATTCGTTCTCTCGGAGGAATGGAAGATCGCCGAGGGGATCCCGATCCGGCGGGAATCGAAGCACATGGCGTGGCTGTCGATCATGTACGGGTGCAACAATTTCTGCTCGTACTGCATCGTGCCGTATGTGCGGGGGCGGGAGAGAAGCCGCTCGGCGGAGGCGATTCTCGAGGAGGCGGAAGCCCTGATCGCGGACGGCGCGCGGGACATCACGCTGCTCGGGCAGAACGTGAACTCCTACGACGGCGGGCCCTACGACGACCGGCGGGTGGACATCGCGGACCTGCTTCACCGGATCTGCGCCCTCGACGGGGATTTCAACCTGCGGTTCATGACGAGCCACCCGAAGGACGCGTCCGAGAGGCTGATCGAGGCAATGGCAACGGAGCCGAAGGTGGTGAAGCACTTCCACCTGCCCGTGCAGTCCGGGTCCGACCGGATCCTCAGGGCGATGAACCGGAAGTACACGGCCGAGGCGTATCTCGAGAAGATCGCAAAGATCCGCGCGGCGGTCCCGGACGTGTCCCTGACCTCGGACATCATCGTCGGGTTCCCGGGCGAGAGCGAGGAGGACTTCGAGGCGACGCTCGAAATGATGAAGGCGGCGCGGTACGACATGGTGTACTCCTTCATCTACTCGCCCCGCTCCGGAACGCCCGCCGCCTCGATGCCGGATCAGATCCCGCGGGAGGTGTCGTCGGAGCGCATGGAGCGGCTGCTTTCTCTCGGGGCCTCCATCGCGGACGAGCGGAACGCGCGCTTTCTCGAGCGGCGGATCCGGGTGCTGGCGGAGGACGTGAGCAAAACCGACGCCTCGATGCTGACGGGCCGCGGGGATCCCGTGCGTCCGGTCCACTTTCCCGGAAGCCGCGCGCTCATCGGGCAGTTCGTCGAGGTGGACGTCACGGAGGCGAAGACCTACTGTCTGGAAGGGAAGATCGCCGAATGACGGATCATACTCCATAGATTGATATAGATTGAAAGGATACAAAGAACATGGCAGAACTTCTGACGCTTGAAATGAAGGCGCTCGTCGGGGAGCTGGGCGAGCTGGTCAAGGCGGATCCGCGCAACGAAGCGATCCGGCAGGCCATCGACGACTACGAACGCTCCGACGAGCTGAACGCGCTGGTCGCCGAATACAACGCGCAGCAGAACGCGCTCGCGGATCTCTACGCCACGGCCGGGGACAAAACGCCCGACGAGGACGTGGCGAAGGCTTTGCAGGAACGGATCGATCTGCTCTACGACACGATCACGTCCCACCCGGTCTACGCGGCGTACATGGACGCGAAAAAAGCGTTCGACAGCCTCACGAACGGGATCATTGCGGAATTGCAGTACGTCATCACCGGCGAACGCTCCTGCGGCCACGACTGCGCAAGCTGCGCGGGATGCCATTGAGGCGGGATCGCTCTTCTCAAAGAGGGTGAGCGGGGGAGCGAATCACCATTCTGTAAGTTTGGCGTATAAGCGGAGTGAGTGTCGGCCCTCTCCGTCACCGTCTTCGACGGCGCCACCTCTCCCGGAGGGCGAGGCGAGGAAGCAAACCGCGATCGCACGTTTTCCCCCTCTCCATGCGCGTTTCGATCGCTGTTTGCGTCGCCCTCGGCATAGCAAACCGATGAATTTCGGTGAAGCCGGAATTCATCGCATGTTTCAGCTGACGCAACAGAGTCCGCGCGAGGACTGTGGGATACACAGTCAGGCTTGAATATCGAGGGGAGAGGATAGGATTATGCTCTCCGGCCAAGGGGGACCCGCACGGGGGGCACCTTCGGC
>SVQK01000105.1 GCA_015065385.1 Oscillospiraceae bacterium
ATCAACAACATGATGAAGACCATCCGCCGTTCGGCCTATGGCTACAACGACGATGAGTATTTCTTCTTAAAAGCCATGGATCAATCCCGCCGGATCTACGTCAGAAACCCGAAATCCCACAAGATTTTTCAGTGAGGGGAAGAAATGCAGAAAGCTGTAGCGAAACTGATAGAGACAACGGGAAGAAAATGTATCCCGGCAGGAGGGTGTGAGATTCCGAAGAATACCCCGCCGGAGAATTACCGCGCTTTTGTCACCGCCGTTCGGATGTTCAGCGCTTGACGGCGGGAGGCTGTGGACGGTGATTCGTTTTCCGCGCGGCGGGGACGATTCCGCGGTCCGGAATCCGGCTGAAAATCCCGGGAATTGATTGACAACCCGTCTGCCTCATGTTATAATGACCGTAAACAATCTATCTGATCGACGGTTGTCCGATTCCGCTTTTCATCGCAAAGGAGACACGATATGTCAGACTATCTGGGAAAAGAGATCTTCAAGCTCGGATTCGGATTGATGCGTCTGCCGAAGAATCCGGACGGGAGCATCGATATCGAAGAGACCATTCGGATGACCGACGCTTTTCTGGACGCCGGAGGAACCTATTTCGACACCGCCTATGTGTACGACGGCGGAGGATCGGAGCTGGCCGTGCGCAAGGCCCTGACCGAACGGATCCCGCGGGAGCGCTATACCCTTGCGACCAAGCTGCACGCATCCGCCGCGGGCTGTACCGATGAAGCGAGCGCGAGGCGTCAGTTTGACGTTAGCCTTGAGCGGACGGGCGCGGGATATTTCGACTTCTACCTGCTTCACGCGATCCAGCGCAGCACCTGCAGCAAGTACGACGAGTATCATATCTGGGACTATGTGAAGGAGCTGAAAGAGGCGGGGAAGATCCGGCACTGGGGCTTCTCCTTCCACGCGGATCCCGACCTGCTCGAAACGCTTCTCGACGCGCATCCGGACACGGAGTTCGTTCAGCTCCAGCTGAATTACGCCGACTGGGAGAATCCCGGTGTGGCGTCGAGGCGGAATTGGGAAATCTGCAAGGAACGCGGGATCCCCGTCACGGTGATGGAACCGGTCAAAGGGGGCATTCTGGCGGATCCGATCGACGCGGTGAAATCCGTATTCGACAAAACGGGCAGCAGCCTCTCCTATTCCGGCTGGGCGATCCGGTTCGCGGCAAGCGTCGGCAACATCGTCACGGTATTGTCGGGGATGAGCAGTCTTTCGCAGATGGAGGACAACCTCCGCACCATGAAGGACTTCCGCCCCATGACGGAGGAGGAGCTCGCCGTGATCCGGGAGGCGCAGGAGGCACTGAACGAAGACAAATCCATTCCCTGCACCGCCTGTCATTACTGCACGGAGGGATGTCCCATGGAGATCCCGATCCCGGAGATCTTCAACGTGGCGAACCGGAAGAAGGGGAGTCCCCGCTTCCGGACGGTCCGGGAATACAACATCGTCACGCAGGACAAAGGCAAGGCAAGCGACTGCATCGAATGCGGCCAGTGCGAGGATATCTGTCCGCAGCACCTCCCCATCACGGAACTGCTCAAAGGATTCCGCGAGCTTGAGGAATAACGGACGCACAGCGTCAAAAGAGGGACAGCCGGATTCAGCTCCGACTGCCCCTTCTGTTTTCTCCCGGCCTTCTCCGATCATGCGCCTGCGCTCAGTCGCCGATGAAGTAAGCCCATGCGCCTTCGTTGGCGTTCGAGCCGTCCTGACCGCTCCTCTTCTGGATGGAGAGGAATTTTCCTTTCGCGTCCTTCGTCAGGATCTCCACGGAGTTGTACAGCCCCGCGCCGCGGCAGTCGCTCTTTTCGATCCGGATCGACGTGCCGTCCGAGACCTCGGCGTCCGAAAGATAGATCCGCCCGTTGAGGAGGACGTCCGCCGAAGCGATGGAGCCGCCGTCCGTCACGGAAAGGGTCACTTCCCAGTGATCCCCGCGGTCGGCGCAGTCCGCGACGGCGATCTTCGACGACTTGCGGTAGTATCCTAGGGATTCGAGCAGGGTACCCGGATCCTTCATCTGCTCGTCCATCCACGCCCGCCGGCTGACAAGCCACTCTCTCAGCGTGTCGATCTCCTGCTGATACGACCAGTCGTACCGCCAGAGCTTGTTGTCGCATTCCGCCGCGCCCCGGATCTCCTCCGCCAGCTCGTCGTAGTGGACGAACATCGCGTCGATCTTGTCCCCGACGGCGTTCCAGCGTTCGTAAAGCTGAACGATGAACCACGGATCGTTGTAAAGCGCCTTGTACCAGTATTCCCGGTCCTGACTCTGCCCCTGCTTCCAGCTGTCGTAACGCGCGGAGGTGGCGTCGAGGTTCACATGGTTGGCGGAGGTCCAGTCCATATCCCAGACCGGCCCCCACGTCAGCTTGCCTCCGGCCGGCTTGTAGAAGTAGCAGGACTTGAAGAGCAGCTCCACGTTCTTGTAGAGCGTGTTGACCACCCAGAAATCCACGAAGGAATCCACGTCCATGTACTCCGAGTAGTGGAGACCTTCCCCGCTCAGCCGGTTCGGCGCGTAGATCGCGTCCTCCGCGTTCTGGACGTAGGTCATGATGTAGTTCATCATCTCTTTGTTGGAGGAGAGGAACTCCGGCTTTTTGAGCATGAGTTTCATCTCGTTCTCCGTCATGAACTTCGTGACCTCGTCGAAGTACGCGTCGTCCTCGATCAGGTAGCCGCCGGTGATATCGTATCCGGAGGTGTCCCGGTAGTCCGAAATCACATAGTCCTTGTACACGCCGGTGGTGATCCAGGAGAGATCCTTCGTGAGACCCGTCTCGAGCGTGGTCCGATCCTTCTTCGAAAGATCCTCCTTCTTGGCGATGACTTTTGCGATCTGCTCCGCCTCTTCCTCCCAGTCGAAGATATCCACCCGGGTCTCGCCCACGCGGATCGCCTCGGTGAATTCGTAGAGTCCCCAGTAGTCCCCGTTGTACACCAAATTGACCATCTCGGAGGAACAGCCCTCGAGCCCCAGATCCATGGAGAAGTCGTAGGAGACCTTGTTTCTCAGGTTGGTCCGGTCGTAGTGGTTGGCGAGGAGGCACCAGTGCTTGTTGGCTCCCATGCCGAAGAGGTCGCTCTTCTCGTCCAGCTTGATCTTGAACGGTCGCTTCGAGGCGTAGGCCGTCGAGTTGCCGCGGAGCTTGATCCCGATCCCGCCGTCGTAGCTCGTCAGGGGGAATTTCTCCGTGGCCGAGATCTTCATCGTCGCCTCGCTGTAGCCGGATTTGCCCACGTCGTAATATCCGGAGTCCGAGGTGATATACACGGTCGGCAGGCTGCTCACCATATACGAGGCCGTCTCGTAGCCCTCCGCCTGCAGGTTCACCAGAACGTCCTTAAGCCCGGAGGAAAGCGTATAGGTCCTGTTCTTCGTCGAGGAGGTGTCCACGGTCTTGTTCGTGCGCAGATCCTTCACGATCCATTTGAACATCAGCCCCTCGGGATAGTCCACCGCCCGGAGCGTGTCGCCGTCGAGCTCGATGTACCCGGTGACGCCGGAGAACACGTTGACGGAGAAGGTTTTGAGGATCCCGTCCGCCCGGGCCGTCAGCGTCACGGTCTCAAACCCGAACTCCGGTTTCGTCACCTGCGCCGTGCCTCCGTTGATCCGGATCACCTCCGGCTTGTCGCTGTACCAGGTGATGGGCTTGCCCATGATGGACTGCGTCAGGGGGAAGTCCGACTCCACCTTGTCCGCCCTTTCTCCCTCGGCCAGCGTCAGTGTCACGAAATCCACCACGGAAAACAGCGGGCTGTTGTAGAGGATCTGCGGCATGGGAATCATTCCTTCCTCCACATGCCAGAGCTCCCCGTCGAGCGTCAGATTCCCGCCGGAGAGGGATTCGTAGGACTTCGCCTGCCCGAACCCGTTCTTGTCCAAACCGCACCCGGCCAGAAAATAGACGTTGTTCGAGGCCTTTGCCCCGGCGTCCCCGGTCGTGACGGCGTTCCCCCCGCCGACCGTGCCCTCGTGCGTGACCGTGCCCAGCTGGACAATGTTCTTGAGCACGCCGATATCGCTGCCCCGGATCCGCCCGATGAGCCCGGAGGTGTAGTTGTTGTGCCCGTTGTTGGTTCCGGAAACCGGGATATTCGTGAAAATGTTCGTAATTTGGACGGGCTTGTTGGTGACGCCGGTATTCGTATCCGTCCGGCACTGTCCCACGAGCGCGGCGATGCCCAGAATGTCGCCGTTTTTATTCTCCACGGAAACGGATCCCGACATGATGGCCACGTTGTCGATGGTCACATAGCCGGAGACCTGTCCGCAGAGCACCGCGTAGCAGGCGACTCCGTTGGCGTTTCCGCGGACGCTGACGTCTTTCAGGATCAGATTCCTGATCTCCGCCCTGTCGTCTTTGTTGTCGGAGCCCACGGAGCCGAAAAGCCCGACGTGCACGCGCTTCTGGGACGATACCGCCAGCTTCAGGCCGGAGATGGTGTGTCCCCGTCCGTCGAAGGTTCCGGAGAACACGTTTTTCCCGGACACGATCCCGCTCTCGCTCTCCGCTCCGCCGATGGGGGTGAAGGAGGTGAGGATGCTCATGTCGATATCCGCCGTCAGCACATAGTCCCCGTCCATCGGGTAGGAGTCGCTCTTCCCGATCCGCTGCAGATCTGCCGCAGTCTTGATGGCGATTCCCTCCACGGTGTCGGCGTCCGGATCCTGCTGCCCCGTGATGGCGGGCGCGGACACACCCTCCGGCGGTTTTTCCGGATTCTCTCCGGCTGCCGGGGCGTCGGCGTTTTCCGCCTGCTGCTGTTCTTGCTGCTGTTGCTGCTGGGGGGCGGAAACGGACGCGGCGTTCGGATCGACGGTGATCGGTTTTCCGCCGCTCTTCTGACAGGCGGAGAAGACGAGCAGCGCGGACAGGACTGCCGCCGTGACGCGCGCGCTGATGGAACCTCTTGTGCTCATGAATTCCTCCTTGGGGACGGATACGGACAAACAACGGTCGAATTGATTTATTATAATATGAAGCGGCTCCGATTTCAACCCGTTCGCGTGAATTTTCTGTTTCCCCGCCCGATCCGGCGTGTCTCGCCCTTCTTTCCTCTTGCCAAACGGAGCGGCGTGTGGTACAATGGGATCAAAGCAAACGGAAAGGAGGCCGCGCCGTGGATCGAACCGATGTGACCGGGAAAAACGCCCGCCGGATCTCAAGGAGTCTTTGCGCGGTATTTCTGACCGCCGTTCTCGGGGAGGGGATCGCCGCCGGATTGGCCGTCCTCCTTCTGAAACGCCTCGACGCCGTCCTCCTCCGCCTCGGCGCGCGGATCGCTCCGGACGAGCCGATCGTCGAAACGCTTGCCCGGGTCTTCTCCGCCCTCCGCTACGCCGCCGTGACGCCGCGGATGCTCCTGCCCTTTCCCATCGCCCTCGCCGCCTCCGCGCTCCTTCTGTTCGGATCGGGACTGCTCCCGCGGCAAGAAACGAAACCGGGAGGGCTCCGGATCGCGCTCTCCGTCCTCGGCTGGCTGATTCTCTCCCTCGCCGTATTCTGTCTGACCCTTTGGCTCGCGGAGGTGAACGGCATCCGCTTCGGCGACGTCGTTCTGTCCCTGCTCCACACCGTCCGTTCCGGCGCGCTCGATTCCCTGTGACGCCGATCCTATTCTCACGAGGTCATCCGCTTATGAAAACCGTATCCCAACGCCTTTTGCCGTGGTTTCTCTCCCTCCTTTTCTGCGCCTCGTCCGGATGCGCCGGCCCCGATCCGCGCGCGTCTTCCGATCCCGCCATGCCCGCCCGCTGGAGAGCCGGATTCGGATCTGCCGAAATCGCCCTGCCCGCGGATTCCCTTCCCCTTTACATCGCCGGATATCACAACGGATGGGAAATCACGGAAGTCCGCGACCTTTGCCGGGTTTCCGCGCTCTGGCTGGACGCGGGGGGCCCGGGCGTTCTTCTGCTGTCCGTGGACTGCGTCGGACTCGGGAGCGACACCGTTTCAGGGATCCGCGGCCGTCTGTCCCCGCTGCTTGAAGGCGAATCCGTCGCCGCCGTCCATGTGATCGCCACCCACGACCACGCGGGGCCGGACACCCTCGGTCTCTGGGGTCCCACGGCGGAGGAGGGAAAGCACCCCGGATATATGGAAAACCTCATGACAGCCTGTACGCTTGCCGCCCAAGCCGCGCTCGATTCCCGGAAGGAGGGCCGCCTGTTCCGCTCCGACGTCAGAACGGAGGACATGCTCCGCGATTCGAGGGAGCCGGTCGTGTGGGACGAGATCCTCCACATCCTCCGTTTTCAGCCGGACGACAACTCCGCCGGGATCCGCCTCTTCTCCTACGGGGCGCACGCGGAATCCCTCCGTGGCGCGAACACCCGCCTGAGCCGCGACTATCCCGGCGTCCTCTGCGATCTTGTCCGGGAGAGGACCGGGGACGACGCCCTGTTTCTGCCCGGAGCCGTCGGAGGACTTGTCATGACAAGGGAATTCTTCTCCCCCTTCGACGCGGAGGCCAATCTTCTGGAAACCGGAGAACGCCTCGCCGGCTATGCCCTCTCCGTGCGGGACGGGGACGAACGGGAGCTGACGCCTTCGCTCTCGGACGACGGGATCTCCTTTACCGTACCGCTCGACAACACAGTGTTTCTGTACTACAAATTTCTCGGCATCCTCGGCAACGAAGCGGTCCGGTCGGACGACCCCGGGATCGCGGGCGAAACGGGCTACGGACTGCGCTCCTGCCTCAGCGTCCTCAGGCTGGGAGATACCGCCCTGCTGCTTCTGCCCGGGGAGATTTTTCCGGAGCTGGTCTTCGGCGGCGGGCGGGAAAATCCGTCCAATCCCGGGGCGGAGAATCCGGAGCCTCTCGGGAGGATCATGGAGCGGTACGGCCTCTCCGATTTCTTCACGGTGGGGCTTGCCGACGACGAGCTCGGATACATCGTGCCGCCGAACGACTTCCTCACCGATCCGGACGCCCCCTATCTCCGCGATGCCGAACCGGAGGACGGGAGCCGTCATTACGAGGAAACCAACTCCGTCGGGATCCGCTGCGCCGGAATTCTGGCCGAAAACCTCGAAAAACTGCTGAAAAACTGCGAAAATCTTTCCGGAAATTGAAAAAAAGACTTGCATTTCATTTTGGTTTGTGGTAGAATAGATAGGCTAAGTTGATTCAAACGGGTGATTTCTGCCCGTAACAAGTATTTTTTCGGAGGCTTTCCCATGCAAATCGTCATCGGCATCATCCTGATTCTCGCCGCGCTCTTCCTGATCGGCGCGGTTCTCATGCAGTCCGGCAAGAGCCACAACCTCTCCGGGACCATCGCGGGCGGCGCGGAGACCTTCTTCGGCAAGTCCAAGGCCACCACGCTGGACAAGAAGCTGTCCAAGGCCACCACCATCGTCGCCATCGTCTTTGTGGTTCTCGTTCTCGTCTCCTATCTGATCCAGAATCACAGCAGCTTTGCCGCCGCTCCCGCAGCCGACTACGCCGTGGAAACCGTCGTAAACGCGGACTGATCGGAACCGGATGCCATAGCCGCAACAAAATGACGTCAAGCGGAGCCGGACCCGGTTCCGCTTTTTCCTGTTCCGGAAATCCTTCCGAAATCAAAGAACTCACACTCGGAGAACTCTATGCCAAGAAAAAATGCCAGAAAACGGGAAAAAGCCATCCGCGCCGCCATGGGCAGCCTCAGACGGAAGAAAAATCCCGCCCTCGCCGCCGCGGAAAAGAAACCGAATAAACGCCCCGCCGCCTCTAAACCGACCGTCCTCCGCGCCTACTCCTCGGACGAATCCCCCTCCACGATCACCGGGATCTTTTCCTACAGCGGAAAGGGCTACGGATTCTGCCAGCCGGACGAGGAGTTTGTCCGTCAGGGGATCGGCGACGTGTTCATCCCTCCCCGGCAGACCAAAGGCGCGATGACCGGGGACCGCGTGACCGTTTCCGCGGAACACACCGGCCTGCGCGACGACGGAACAAACGGATACGAGGGCGAGGTGCTGACCGTGGAGCCCGCCGCCTCCTCCCTGATCGGAACCCTGCGTTCCTTCGGCGGTGACTGGTGGGTGGAGCCCGATTCGAAGCGGTGGGGCGTGACCGTATCCGTCCCCCGGAAGGACGCCGAGGTCTCGGGCGCGTCGGACGGATGGAAGGTGGAAGTCGTCCCCTCCGGCGGACCGTATTTTGCCAGAGAGCGCGTCTCCTCCTTCCGCGGCAGATCGTTCGGCGCGCCGTCCTGCGAGGTCGAAGGCCGGATCGCCTCGGTCTTCGGGGACGGACTCACCCGGGATGCCAATTACGCGGCGATCCTCACGGGCTGCGGTATCCGGACCTCCTTCCCGGAATCCGTTCTTGCGGCGGCAGACGCCTCGGCCTCGGCTCCGGTGGATCCCTCCTCCGATCCGGAACGGCGGGATCTGCGCGGAAAGGTGATCTTCACCATCGACGGCGCGGGCGCGAAGGATCTCGACGACGCGATCTCGCTGGAAAAAAAGGACGGCGGCTGGATCCTCGGGGTTCACATCGCCGACGTGTCGCATTACGTCCGTCCCGACTCCCCGCCGGAGAAAGAGGCTGTGCTCCGGGGGACCTCCGTCTATTTCACCGACAAGGTGGTCCCCATGCTGCCCGAATCCCTCTCGAACGGCGCCTGCTCCCTGAACGCCGGAGCCGATCGGTACGCCATGACGGCGGAGGTCACCCTCGACGCCTCCGGGGTGCGCACCGGGACGAGGATCTTCCGCTCCCTCATCCGAAGCCGGGTCCGCGGGGTCTATTCCGAGGTCAACGACCTCTTGGAAAAGGGAGCTGACAGCCCGTTCGCCGAAAAATACGCCGAGGTTCTCCCCACGCTTTCCGATATGGCGGAGCTGTACCGGATCCTCCGCGACCGCGCGAAACGGGAGGGATCCCTCGAGCTCGAGGACGCGGAGGCAGTGATCCTGCTCGACGAGAACGGGAATCCCTGCGACGTTGTCCGCGCGGAAAGGGGCGACGGCGAGCGGCTGATCGAGCAGTTCATGCTTCAGGCCAACATGGGCGTCGCCGAAACCATGCACGCCCTCGGCCTGCCCTGCCTCTACCGTGTCCACGCAAGGCCGGACGACGATAAGCTGCGCGCCTTCGCCGTGTTCGCGTCAGGCGTGGGACTGGACACCCGCGGCATCGTGACGGAAAAAGACGAATCCTCCGGCAGAAAGACCGACGGAAAGGACCGGGAGCTGCCCGCAAACGAGCTGATCCGGCGCCTCTCCGCCATCCTCTCCGACGCCGAGGAGCGCGGGATGGGGCCGATGATCTCCGTCATGCTCCTCCGCTCGATGATGAAGGCGAAGTATCAGGCCGTCCCCGCCCGCCATTTCGGACTCGGAGCCGAGCTGTACTGCCACTTCACCTCCCCCATCCGCCGCTATCCCGATCTCTTCGTCCACTCCGTCCTCACCGCCGTGTTCGAGCGGACCGGATGCGGAGAGCTGACAGCGCAGAGCGAAGTGAACCCGAATACCGCCGCCGATTTCGCCAAGGTCGCCGCCGAGCGCGCCTTCACCTCGTCCGACTGCGAAGTCCGCGCCATGGACGCCGAACGGGATATCGAAAACCTGTATCTGACCCTCTATATGGCCCGCCATATCGGAGAGGAATTCCACGCGGCGGTTTCCGGCGTCACGAAAAACGGCATGTTCGTCCGGTGCGACAATCTGGCGGAGGGATTCGTCCCGGCGGACTGCTGGCCCGGCGCGCGCACCGACGAGGAGCACATGACCCTCACCGCGAAAGGCCGGACGTGGACCCTCGGCTCTCCGATGGACGTGATCCTGACCGAGGCCGACCCCGGGACTCGCCGGATCACCTTCGCGCCGAAGCAGTCCGACCCGGCGTAAAGCCGAATCCCACAGGGAGCGCGTACTTCACCCCGACGCGTTCCTTTTTCTTTCCGCTCTTTCCGCTTTCCCCTTGACACGGAGCGGATTTGTCTGTATAATTATTCAAATATGTGGACCGAACCTCATCAAGGAGGGGATTCTTATGCGCATCGCCGTCAAGATCGGCACTTCCACCCTGACCCATAAAACCGGACGGCTCAATATCCGGCGCGTCGAATGCCTCTGCAAAACGCTGTCCGACCTGAAAAACGCCGGGCATGAAATCGTCCTGATCTCCTCCGGCGCGATCGGGATGGGCGTCGGCAAAATGAATCTTCCGGGAAGACCGGAGGACATGCCCACCAAGCAGGCGATGGCGGCGGTCGGTCAGTGCGAGCTGATGTACGTCTACGACAAGCTGTTTTCGGAATACCACCACACCGTCGCCCAGATCCTCGTCACGGGAGAGGATCTGAAAACGGAGCCGCGCCACGGGAACTTCATCCGGACCGTCCTGCGCCTGCTCGAACTCGGAGCCCTGCCCATCGTCAACGAAAACGACACCGTCGCCACGGAAGAGGTAGCCGTCGGGGACAACGACACGCTCGGAGCCCTCGTCGCCGTCAGCACGGGCGCGGAGCTCTATGTGATCCTGTCCGACATCGACGGGCTTTACACGGCCGATCCGCGCACCGATCCGGACGCCGTCGTCATTCCGGCGGTGACGGAGCTGACGGAGGAGATTCTCGCGGCGGGAGGCGGATCGGGATCGGCTCTCGGGACCGGGGGCATGGCGACCAAGCTCTCCGCAGCGCGGATCTGCATGGACTCCGGCGTGGATATGGCGGTGATGAACGGCAGGGATCCCGAAATCCTGTACGACGCGGCGGAGGGCAAGCCCGTCGGGACGCGGTTCATCGGAAGGAGGAAGAGAACGGATGAGAAGCACAAATGAGATCCTGAGAGCGACAAAGGCGGCCTCCCCCTCGCTCGCGTGGACGGATAAAGCGGTGAAAAACCGCGCGCTCGAAGCGATGGCGGACCGGCTGATTTCCGAACGCGATTCCCTGCTCCGGGCAAACGAAGAGGACGTGGATGCAGCCCGGGAAAAGCTCGGGGACGTGATGACCGACCGGCTTCGCCTAACCGACGCGCGGATCTTTTCCATGGCCGACGGGATCCGCACCGTCGCCGCCCTGCCCGATCCGGTGGGGACCGTGCTCGAGGAGACCGTGCGTCCGAACGGACTGCGCATCGAAAAGATTTCGGTCCCCATGGGCGTGATCGGGATCATCTACGAAAGCCGTCCCAACGTGACCTCTGACGCGGCGGCGCTGGCGATCAAGGCGGGGAGCGCGGCGGTTCTCCGGGGCGGACGGGAGGCGTTCCGCTCGAATTCCGCCATCGTGCGCGCCATCCGCATGGGCCTCTCCGACGCCGGGCTGGATCCCGCGCTCGTGGGATTCGTGGAGGACACGGACCGGGCCAGCGCAAGGGAAATGATGGAGGCGGAAGGACTGATCGATCTCCTGATCCCACGGGGCGGAGCGGGCCTGATCCGTTCCTGCGTGGAAAACGCGAAGGTTCCCTGCATCCAGACCGGCGTCGGGATCTGTCATATCTACGCGGACTCGGACGCCGATCCGGACATGGCCCTCTCCATCGTGGAAAACGCGAAAACAAGCCGCCCGTCCGTCTGCAACGCGGAGGAAGTCCTGCTCGTCCACCGGGCGATCGCGCCCTCCTTCCTGCCCGCGCTCGCAAAGAAACTCCGGCACGGGAGGAAAGATGCGGGGCTGATCCCCGTGGAATTCCGAGTCGATCCCTCCGCCGCTCCTTATCTCGACGGAACGCCCGCCGGAGAGCGCGATTTTGACACGGAATTTCTCGACTATATCCTCGCCGTGAAGGTCGTGGATTCGGCGCAAGAAGCCGTGGAACACATCGCGGCGCACTCCACCGGCCACAGCGAGGCGATCGTGACGGAAAACGCGGAGACGGCGGAATTCTTCGTCAGCCGCGTGGACGCCGCCGCCGTGTACGTCAACGCCTCCACCCGCTTCACCGATGGCGGGGAGTTCGGCCTCGGCTGCGAAATGGGCATTTCCACCCAAAAATTGGGCGCGCGCGGCCCGATGGGACTGAGGGAGCTGACCTCCTACAAATATGTGATCCGCGGGAACGGACAGGTCCGGTGAAAAACCGAACCGTTCTTCCGGCCCGATCCGCGGCTCAGAGAAGCGCATACTAATACTGTTTCGCAGATAAACGGTTTGATCGTGCACAGAACATCTCTGACAAGTTTTGTCTGCACAAACCCACTATGGCCCCCCCTGCCCAATGCGCGACTGAAACACCGCCGGAGGCCGAGGAGCATGCTCCGAGCATGGCACAAACTGCACGAACACAGACCGCGCGAGGACAGTGGGTTACGCAATCGATTTTCGATTTAGGCACGAGCTGTTGCCTTATGCCATATGGCCAAGGAAACCCCTGCACGGGGGGAAAACTGCGGCCAGAGCTGGTGTCCCCCCGTGCCTCCCGCCCTGAGCAGGGCATCCAAATCCAGAAACCCGTAGGGCTTCTTTCCTTATAATGTGAACACACTATAAAAACCGCGGTCTTTCCTTTGACGGAAGGACTGCGGTTTCTGTTTTTGTCTGCCTGTGCTCTTATTTCGCGTAGTCGATGGCACGGCTCTCGCGGATCATGTGAACCTTGATCTGGCCGGGGTATTCGAGCTCGTTCTCGATCTTCTTCACGATGTCGTGCGCGATGATCACCATCTGATCGTCGTTCACGGCGTCCGGCTTCACCATGATGCGGATCTCGCGGCCCGCCTGAATCGCGTAGGACTTTTCGACGCCTTCGAACTCGTTGGCGATTTCCTCCAGCTTGGTGAGACGCTTGATGTAGTTCTCAAGGTTCTCGCGGCGCGCTCCGGGTCTCGCGGCGGAAATGGCGTCCGCGGCCTGTACGATCAGGGCGGTGACAGTCTGTGCCTCCACGTCGCCGTGATGCGCTTCGATCGCGTGGATCACTTCCTTGGACTCACGGTATTTCCGAGCGGCCTCGACGCCGAGCTGCACATGGGATCCTTCGACCTCCTGCGTCAGGGCCTTGCCGATATCGTGGAGCAGACCGGCTCTCTTGGCGAGGGTGCTGTCCACGCCCAGCTCGTCCGCGATCACGCCGGCGAGAAGGGAGACCTCAACGGAATGCCCGAGCACGTTCTGGCCGTAGCTCGTCCGGTATTTCAGGCGGCCGAGGAGCTTCACGAGCTCCGGATTGATGCCGTGGATGCCGGTGTCGAAGGTGGCCCGCTCGCCCGCCTGCTTGATGGAGGCGTCCACTTCCTTCCGGGCCTTCTCGACCATCTCCTCGATGCGGGTCGGATGGATCCGGCCGTCGGAGATGAGCTTTTCGAGAGCCAGCCGCGCGATCTCACGCCGGACGGGATCGAAGGAGGAAACCGTGATGGCCTCCGGGGTGTCGTCGATGATCAGATCCACGCCGGTCAGGGTCTCGATGGTGCGGATGTTCCGTCCCTCGCGCCCGATGATGCGGCCCTTCATCTCCTCGCTCGGCAGATCGACGGAGGAGACGGTGATTTCGGACACATGATCGGCGGCGCATCTCTGGACGGCCTGCGCGATGATCTCGCGGGCCTTTTCGTCCGCCTGATCCCGGAATTCGGCTTCCATTTCCACGATCTTCTGCGCCTGCTCGTGGCGGATCTCGCCTTCCAGCTGGGCGATCAGCTTCGCCGTGGCCTCTTCGGCGGTCATTCCGGCGATCTTCTGCAGGGTTTCGTACTGTTCGACCTTGATCTTTTCGATCGCTTCGTTCTTGTCGGTGGCCTCCTTCAGCTTCTTCGTGAGGGTCTCGTCCTTCTTTTCCAGCGCCTCGGATTTCCGGTCGAGGGATTCCTCCTTCGACTGCACCCGGCGTTCCTGACGGGAGAGCTCGCTCCGTCTTTCCTTCAGTTCCTGTTCAAACTCGTTTTTGGTCTGAAGGATCTCTTCCTTCGCTTCGAGAAGCGCTTCCTTTTTCTTGTTGTCCGCGGTTTTGATGCCGTCTTCGAGAATCTTTCTCGCCTGTTCCTCAGCGGAACCGATCTCGGCTTCCGCTACTTTTTTCCGATAGAAGTATCCGCTTGTGAAAAACACAGCGGCTGATATTATCCCGACAATGATGTAAGGGATATACTCCATTCCGCCCCTCCTTTTCTGATTTTCCGAATTTTGCATGACGTCAGTTTTCTGCGGCGCGGAGAGGTTTCCCCCGTCGCCTCCTCCTTGGTTTGGTAGTCGTTCTCTGCGATTGACGCAGCCGTTTATCTGATGCGGGAGGATCCCCGGGCCTGCGGCCTGCCGGTCGGTCGGCCTGATCTTCCTCCCTGTGCGGTTTTTCAAGCGTAAGAAAAAACGTACTACTCTATATTATACCGCAGCGGTTTTCGGATGTCAAGTGATTTTTTCGTCAAGTCGGAAAGAATCGCGCGGGAGTGAGCGGGCGGCGCGGATAGGTCGGCGGGATTCACTGTTTTTTCGTCTCCGCCCTTGCTTTTTCAGGCGGAATATGGCATAATGGAACCGGATCAAAACACCTGTCTGAACCGAAAGGAGCACGCGATGCCCATAACATTTATCTCCGACAAGAATCTGTTCAAGCTCGACGCGGCGGGAGCGACCTATGTCCTGTCCGTGACGAAGGGAGGATACCTCCTCGGCCTGTACTGGGGAGGAGCGATCCCGGACGCCAACTTCGGCGGCTATGCCTTCCGGGACTACGCCTCCTCCTTCTCCCCGTCCAATCCGGAAGTGACCGAGGGCGGATTCTCCCCGGACACCGCGCCGTTGGAGTTCTCAGGATTCGGCACGGGCGACTTCCGCAAATCGGCCGTCTCGATCCGCAACGCCGACGGCAACGACGCGACGGACTTCCGCTATACCGGTCACCGGATCTCGCGCGGAAAAGGCGCCCCCGCCGGGATGCCCGCCACCTTCGCCGAAGATCCCGCGGACTGCGAGACGCTTGAGATCGACCTCGCCGATCGGACTACGGGAGCCGAGCTGACCCTCTTCTATACCGTATTCGAGGATCTCCCCGTCGTCACCCGGTACGCCCGGCTGAAAAATGCCTCTCAGAAGGCCATGGACATCGAGAAGATCTCCTCCGCCTCCGTGCAGTTCGCGGCGATGGACTTCGATTTCATCCATCTCTACGGACGCTGGGGCGCGGAACGGAACTGGGTGCGCTCGCCTCTTGCCCACGGCCATCAGTCCATCAGCTCGGCCCGCGGTTCCTCCTCCCACTATCACAACCCCTTCGCGGCTCTGGCCAGGTGCGGCGCGGACGAGGATCGGGGCGAGGTCTACGGCTTCAATCTGGTCTACTCCGGGTCCTTCGACATCACGGCGGACGTGGATTACTACGAGACCACACGCCTCAACATGGGGATCAATCCGGAGGGTTTCCTCTGGCATCTGGAGCCCGGCGAGGTGTTCGATACGCCCGAAGCGGTGCTCGTCTACTCGAAGGAAGGGCTGGGCGGCATGTCCCGCGCCTTCCACCGCCTGTATCTCGATCACCTGATCCGCGGAAAATACCGCCGGGAGGTCCGCCCGCTGCTCATCAACTCCTGGGAGGCGGCTTACTTCGACTTCGACACGGACAAGCTGGTGTCCTTCGCCGAGCGCGCAAAGGAAATCGGCATCGACATGCTGGTCATGGACGACGGATGGTTCAGCCGCCGCAACGACGACAGAAGCTCCCTCGGCGACTGGTGGGTCAACGAGGACAAGCTCCCCGGAGGCCTCGGCGTGCTGATCGACAGGGTCAACGCCCTCGGTCTGAAATTCGGCATCTGGTACGAGCCCGAGATGATCTCTCCGGACTCCGATATCTACCGGGCCCATCCCGACTGGTGCCTCCACGTTCCGGACCGTCCGAATTCCATCGCCCGCCATCAGTATGTGATCGACATGTCCCGTCAGGATGTGCGCGACAATATCTGGGAGCAGATGAACGCCGTTCTGTCGAAGTATAAGATCGACTATGTAAAGTGGGATTTCAACCGGAACCTGACCGAGGCCGGATCCGCCCTGCTCTCCGCTCCGCACGGCGAGGAGATCTTCCACCGCTTCGTGCTCGGCACCTATGAGCTCATGGGACGTCTCGTGGACACCTATCCGGATCTTCTGCTCGAAAACTGCTCCGGCGGCGGCGGACGATTCGATCCCGGCATGCTCTATTTCAGCCCGCAGATCTGGGCTTCGGACAACACGGACGCCATCGAGCGGCTTGCGATCCAGTTCGGGACCTCCCTCTGCTATCCGGCCTCCACGATGGGCGCGCACGTCTCCATGAGCCGCCGCACCGGATTCGAGACCAAGGGAAACGTCGCCATGTGGGGGACCTTCGGCTACGAGCTCGATCCGAACCGGCTGACGGAAAAGGATCTCGGGATCGTGAAGAAGCAGGTCGCGGACTATCATAAATATTACGAGCTGATCCACTACGGCGATCTCTACCGGATCACGGATCCGTGGGACAACGCCTTCCGCTGCGCGTGGGAATTCGTCTCGCAGGACAAGAACGAAGCCCTCTTCACCCATGTCACCATGCGGTATTATCACTGCCCGACGCTCATCGTGCGGTTCAAAGGGCTCGATCCGAACTTCACCTACACCCTCGAATCGACCGGCGAGAAGTATTCCGGCGCGTTTCTCATGAACGCCGGCCTGAATCTGTCCCTGTATCCCCGCGGCACGGGCGAGAGTTTCGTGCTCCACTTCGTCAAAGAAAACTGAGGAGGCGCGTCTGACATGCTGATCGATCACCGCAACGTAACCGTCACAGGCGGGTTCTGGAAAAAGAAAATGGACCTCAACCGCCGGGTCACCATCAACGCCGTCTACGACCGGTTCCATGAATCCGGACGCATCGACGCGTTCAACTTCGACTGGAAGGAGGGCATGCCCAACCGTCCGCACTTCTTCTGGGATTCCGACGTGGCGAAATGGATGGAGGGCGCGGCGTATATCCTCGAGACCGGCGACAATCCCGCCCTTGAGGAAAAGGTGGAGCAGCTCATCGACCGGATCGAAGCGAATCAGGGAGAGGACGGCTACTTCAACATCTACTTCACCGTCGTGGAGCCGGGCAAGCGCTGGACCAACCGCGACTGCCACGAGCTCTACTGCGCCGGGCATCTGATGGAGGCCGCCTGCGCGTACTACAACGCCACCGGGCGGGACCGCTTCCTGAATTGCATGAAGAAATACGCGGACTATATCGCCAAGGTCTTCACGGAAGAGCATTCCGCCGCCTTCCAGACGCCCGGCCACGAGGAAATCGAGCTGGCTCTCTACAAGATGTACAAAACCACGGGCGAGGAAAAATACTTCGATCTCATGAAGTACTTCCTCGAGACCCGCGGCCAGCCGGACAATACCGAAAAGCAGATCTTCAACGCCGCCCGCTACGCCCAGTCCCACGCCCCGATCCGCGAGCAGCACGAGGCGTTCGGCCACTCCGTGCGCGCGATGTACCTCTACTCCGCGATGGCGGATCTGGCGAACGAGACGGGGGACGAAGAGCTGCTCGCCGCCTGCCGGGATCTCTTCGACGACACCACCCGGCGCAAGATGTACGTCACCGGCGGCATCGGCTCCACCAACATCGGCGAGGCGTTCACCATCGCCTACGACCTGCCGAACGCCCGCGCGTACACGGAAACCTGCGCCTCCGTCGGCCTGATGTTCTTCGCCAACCGCATGTTCCGGGCGGATCCCGTGAAAAGCTCGAAATACGCGGATATCGTGGAGCTGGAGATGTACAACGGCGCGCTCTCCGGGCTCTCCCTCGACGGCGAGAAGTTTTTCTACGAGAATCCGCTTGAAATCAACCTCACGGAGCGGAACCGGATCACCGCCACGAACGACCGGGAGCACTTCCCCATCACCGAGCGCGTGCGGATCTTCGGCTGCTCCTGCTGCCCGCCCAATCTGAACCGGCTCCTCCCCGCTCTCGGCGATTACTTCTACGGCTACGACGAAACGGAAAACGCCGTGTACGTCAATCAGTTCGGGGAAAGCGAATTCTCGTACAACGGCGCGAAGGTCACCGTGAAGACGGATTATCCTCTCACAGGCCGCGTGACCGTTTCGGCGAACGTCCCCGTATATATGCGCGTGCCGGGCTGGTGCCGCGGGAATTTCCGCGCCGACGCTCCCCATGTGACGGCAAACGGATACGCGCGGTTCGACGCCGGAGAATTCACCATCGTCTACGATCTCAAACCGGAGCTCGTCGGAGCGAACGTCAAGGTGACGCCCAACCTGAACAAGGCGGCCCTGAGACGCGGCCCCGTGATCTACTGCGCGGAAGGCGTGGACAACGGCGGCGACGTACACACCCTGTACTTCGACCGGACGACGGTGCGGAACGCGGAGGCGGAGTACTCGGAGTTCTTCTCCGCGCCCGTCATCACCCTGCCCGGATTCCGCATCAAAAACGACGGGGATAACCTCTACGCGCCGCTCGACGAGGTGTACGAGTTCGTCAAGATCCGCATGATCCCCTACGCCGCCTTCGCCAACCGCGGAGAAACCAACATGCTGGTCTGGATCAACGTGAGATAAACGCCAGACCCCCGTAAACAGCACGACATCGGAGGACGGTCCGCGCCGGAATCGGCCCTAAATCTTCAAAAAGGAGTACAGTATGGCATCCTTATTTGCACGCTACGCCGCCGTGAAAAAGCAGATCGGCGGAAACCGGGAGCAGTTCGGGTACGAAGAGACCTTCGGCATGCCCCGGGAAGAACAGATGCACGTCACCCCTCCGGCCCGGTATCTGGTGCGGATCCTCTCCGAGACCGAATTTGCGGTCCGTCTTTCCGCCTCCCTCGACGGACGGTATGACGAGGCCGTGGGAAAAGCCCTCGCCGTTCTGGAAGACGCGCTTGCCATCGACGGAGCGGTGACGAAATCCGCGGCGGCCCGGGCGGAGGAGGAGCTTCTTCCCCTCTCGGAGGACGCGAAGGCCTACAAGCTCATCTTGGCAGGTCACGCGCACATCGACATGAACTGGATGTGGTCCTGGCCGGAGACCGTCGCCGCGACCATCGCCACCTTCACCACCATGCTGAACATCATGGACGAATATCCGGACTTCTGCTTCAGCCAGTCGCAGACCGCCGTCTATCAGATCGTGGACGAATACGCGCCGCAGCTGAAGGAGAGGATCAAGGCGCGCATCCGTGAGGGCCGGTGGGAGGTCACGTCCTCCGCGTGGGTGGAGACCGACAAGAACATGCCGAACACAGAGTCCCTTCTGCGCCACATCGAAACCACGCGGAACTACCTCAAAACGCACTGGGACATCGACCCGGATTCCCTTGAGATCGACTTCTCCCCGGACACCTTCGGCCACTCCGCGAACCTGCCGGAGCTCGACGGATTCGGCGGCGTGAAATACTACTACCACTGCCGCGGCCTGAACGGAGACAACGCGCTCTACCGCTGGCGCGCTCCCTCCGGAAAAGAGATGATCGTCTACCGCGAGCAGTACTGGTACAACAGCGGCATCACCCCGAAGCCGGCGATGGGCCTGATCGACGTCTCGAAGCTGTCCGGCGGGCTGAAAACCGGACTCGTGGTCTACGGCGTGGGCGATCACGGCGGCGGACCGACCAGACGCGACGTGGAGCGCGGCCTTGAGATGATGGAATGGCCGGTATTCCCCACGTTGAAGTTCGGAACCTTCGGGGAATTCTTCCATGAAGCGGAATCCGTCCGGGACAGGCTGCCTCTCGTCGATCAGGAGCTGAACCACATCTTCATGGGCTGCTATACCACCCAGAGCCGGATCAAGAAAGGCAACAGACGGTGCGAAAACGCCCTGTCCGAGGCCGAAACCCTCGGCGCGCTCGCACTGCTTGGGACCGGGAGAAAGCCGAATCCCTCCGTGCTCGAGCGGGCATGGCAGAAGGTGCTTTTCACCCACTTCCACGACATTCTCACGGGATCCTGCGTACAGGACAGCCGCGAGCACGCGATGGGCCTTTATCAGGACGCGCTGGCAACGGCCAACTCCGAGGCCTCCTTCGCCCTGAACGCCCTCGCCGCCGCCGTGGACACCTCCGCCATCGAGGTTCAGCCCGATCCCGCCTCGCAGAGCGAAGGAGCCGGCGCGGGCTACAACATCGAGCGGTTCAGCGGACGGGCCGTGGACGAGCGCGGACAGGGGCTGACGCGGATCTGGACCGTCTTCAACTCCACGAACACCGACCGCTCCGAGCCCGTGGAGATCACCGTCTGGGACTGGACCGGGGATATGCGGTATCTCCGCGTTACAGACGCCGCGGGCAATCCCCTCGATTATCAGAAGCTGGACGGCTCTCTCCAGCAGTACTGGGATCACAAGTATTTCCGCTTCCTCGTCCAGCTGACCGTGCCTGCGCTGTCCTATACGACGGTCGTGCTGTCCCAGACTGAGATGGAGACGTATCCCGTGTACCGCCAGCCCTCCTTCCGCACCTCTCCGAACGATTCCAACAAGGTGATCGAAAACGATCTTGTCCGGGCGGAATTCGACTACGCGACGGGCGAGCTGGTCTCCTTCACCGAAAAGGAAACCGGGCGCGAACTCCTCGCGGAAGGCAGGCGCGCGACGGTCGTTCTCATCGACACCAACCGCCACAACTCCAACGCGTGGAACATCGGAACGCATCTCGAGACCGTACCGCTCACCGGCGTCACCGATATCCGCTCAACGACAAGCGGACCGCTGCGTCAGGGATTCTCCTTCGAAGCGAAGATCCGTGCCTCCACGGTCCGGGTGGAATACACCCTCGACAAGGGAGCGAAGACCCTGCGCGTCTCGATCCACGCGGACTGGTCGGAGACGGGCGGCGAAATGGTTCCCGTGCTCGCCTATCTCTTCCCGTCCTCCGCGGAAACGGACCGCTTTGCCTACAATGTGCCGGGAGGCGTCCAGATCCGTCCCGCGGCCCACGGCGACCGTCCCGGGCTTTCGTATATCGCGGCTCAGACGGACGACGGCGCGGACAAGATCGGCATCGTGACGGATTCGAAATACGGATTCCGCGGCACATCCGACGACGGGCGCGCAACGCTCTGCTCCACGCTCATCAACTCCGCCACCAGCCCCGATCCCTATCCGGAGCGCGGCATCCATGACATCGCCCTGAACGTGGGACTTCTGCCCGCCTGCCCGGTGCAGTGTGAAAACCGCGCCGTCGCCTTCAACCGCCCGATGACCGCGGTCTCGACCGGACGGCACGGCGGGACCCTTCCGACTGCCGGGACCCTGTTCAAAGCCTCCTCCGACCGCGGCGTGCTGTCCGCCGTCAAGGCCTCGGAGGACGGAAAAACCCTCACGGCGCGCTTCTATTCCGTCTCGGACGAGGCGGGCGTCATGACGGTGGAGCTTTGCGGCGGAACGTCGGCGAAGAGCGCGTCCATGACGGATCTGACGGGACGCGAAGTCGGATCCTGCACCGTCGAAGGAGGCGTCGTCAAAGCCCCGCTCGCTCCCCGCGCAGTCGCGCAGATCGCCGTGCGCCTGTGAACGGTCCTTCAGAAACCGCGGAGTCACCCTCTGCGGTTTTTTTGTGGAAATTCACGGATTTGTGTTGACAAAAGCGTGCCGTTTCCTATATAATAAGAAAAACCGCGCGGGCCCGTCCGCGTGCATTCACAAAAAAGGCAGGTATCATTATGGTTTACATCGGCGTTGACCTTGGCGGAACCAACATCGCCATCGGTATTGTAAACGAACAGTTCGAGATCATCAAAAAGGGATCCACCCCGACTCTGCCGGAACGCGGCGGCGACGCGATCATCGCGGATATGGCGGCCCTGTCCCGCAAGCTGCTGGCGGAATGCGGCCTGACGCTCGACGACGTTGCCTACGCGGGCGTCGCCACTCCCGGTACGGCCAACAGCGCGACCGGCGTCGTGGAATACTCCAACAACATCCCCTTCCTGCACTACCCCATGGCGGACAGACTCTCCGCTCTTCTTGACGGCAAGCCGGTCCACATTGAGAACGACGCCAACGCGGCGGCCAAGGCTGAGGCTGTTGCGGGCGTTGCGGCGGGCGTTCCCTTCTCCGTCATGATCACCCTCGGAACGGGACTCGGCGGCGGTATCATCATCGACAACAAGGTCTATTCCGGATTCAACTTCGCGGGCGCGGAGCTCGGCCACACCGTCATCGAAAAGGGCGGCCGTCCCTGCACCTGCGGCCGGAAGGGCTGCTGGGAGGCCTATTCCTCCGCCACCGGCCTTGTCAACATCACGAAGGACAGAATGAAGGACGCGAGAGCCGCGGGCCGGAAGACGGTCATGGAGGACATGGTGGGCGGCGATCTCTCGAAGGTCTCCGCGCGCACGGCCTTCACCGCGATGAAACAGGGCGACGAAGTGGCCGCGGAAGTGGTGGACGAATACATCACCTATCTTGCGGTGGGCGTCGCCAACATCATCAACATCTTCCAGCCGAACGTCCTCTCCATCGGCGGCGGCATCTGCAACGAGGGCGAATACCTGACCAAGCCCCTGCTCGAAAAGGTCTGGAAGGAGACCTATTCGAGAGAAGGCACCCCGAAGACCGATATCAAGATCGCCAAGCTCGGCAACGACGCGGGCATCATCGGTGCGGCGGTTCTGGCCCAGTAATCCGCCTGCCTCACGGGAAAACGAAAGACCGTTTCTTCGGAAGCGGTCTTTTTTGTATTCTGTCTGATTCCGCCTCTGGAGAATTATTACAGTTTTATTACATTTAGTTGCCTCCCCTTGTAAAAAAACCCGTTCCATGATAGACTATCGAGGGTTTTCCGGGCAGTCCTGTGTCGCGCCCGGGCCCTTTTTCGCGCCGGATTCCACTCAGTCCGGCTCAACATCGGTCAATTCATTTTGATTTTGTATTTATGGAAAAGAACCGCAAACAGAAAAAACGGACGGGATGGAAGACCGCGCTGCCCTTCCTCAACGGATCGATCCATTTCTTCGCGCTCTGCATCCTGTCCTCCATGCTCGCCTCCCTCTGCGAGCTCATCATCCCGAAAATCATCGGCTTCACGGTGGACTCCCTTCTCGGCGGGGAACAGCTTCCCCCGTACGCCGCGAAAATCGCCGATCTCTTCGGAGGGACTTCGGTCCTCCGGACGCATCTCTGGATCACGGCGGCCCTGATCCTCGTCATCGCGCTGTTCCTCGGGCTCTTCAAGTACGGCGAGAGCGTCTTCAACCGCCTCGGCTCCGAGACCCTTGTGGAGACCATGCGCAACCGCCTCTTCTCCCATCTGGAACGGCTGCCCTCGGCGTGGTTCACCGCGCATCAGACAGGCGACATCATCCAGCGGTGCACCTCGGACGTGGAGACCCTGAAGTCCTTCCTCTCCGAGCAAATGACCTCCATCATCTCCACGGTGCTCCTGATCGGCTTGTCCGTGGCGTTCCTGTTCACGGTCAGCGTGCCCCTCGCCGTGACCGCCCTGCTCTCCATCCCCGTTATCATCGCGTATTCGGCGGTGTTCCACGGGAAGATCGGAGACGGGTTTGAATACTGCGACCAGAACGAAGGCAAGCTCTCCGCCATCGCGCAGGAAAACCTCACCGGCGTGCGGGTCGTCCGCGCGTTCGGACGGGAGATCTATGAGGTCGAAAAATTCACGAAGCAGAACAACCTCTACGCCGACGCGTGGATCCGGCTCGGGCGTCTCATGTCCCTGTTCTGGTGCATGGGAGATCTGATCTCCGGACTCCAGCAGATGATCATCATGGTCTACGGCACGGTTCTTGCGGTGCGCGGGACGCTGACGGTGGGCGACCTCATCGCGGCGGTCTCCTACAACTCCATGCTCATCTGGCCGGTGCGCGAGCTGGGACGGACCGTCTCCGAAATGTCGAAGGCCGGGATCTCCGTCGGGCGGATCGGCGAGATCATGGACGCGCCCGAGGAAAAGGACGCCCCGGACGCCGTGGACTGCGACCCGGACGGAGGGATCGAATTCCAGAACGTGACCTTCTCCTACGACGGATCCGCGGATGTGCTCAAAAACGTCTCGTTCCGGGTAAAGAAGGGCGAGACCCTCGGCATCATCGGCATGACGGGCAGCGGCAAGTCCACCCTCGCCCAGCTGCTCTGCAAGCTCTGGGAACTGCCGGAAGAAAACGGGACCATCCGTGTCTCCGGAACCGATATCCGGAACATCAAAACTGCTTCTCTGCGCAGAAGCGTGGGGATCGTGCTGCAGGAGCCCTTCCTGTTCAGCCGGACACTCCGCGACAACATCGGCGTGGTCTATTCACAGCCCGCGGAGCATGAACCGGAAATCCGCGAGGCGGCCCGGTCCGCCTGTCTGGAAGAGACCATCGGGAATTTCTCCGACGGCTGGGACACCATGGTGGGAGAGCGCGGCGTGACCCTCTCCGGCGGACAGAAGCAGCGGGTTGCCATCGCGCGGATGCTGGCGGAGACGCCCCCCGTGATGATCTTCGACGACTCCCTCTCCGCCGTGGACAGCGAGACGGACGCGAAGATCCGGCACGCGCTCCGGGAAAAGACGGCGGACGCCACGGTGATCCTGATCTCCCACCGGATCCAGACCCTCATGACGGCGGATCACATCCTCGTCATGGCGGGAGGGGAGGTCGTGGAGGAAGGAAACCACAACAGCCTGATCGCCGAAAACGGCATCTACAAAAAAATCTACGACATCCAGACCGGCGTATCCTCCGGCGAGGAAGAGGAAGGAGGCGGGATCTGATGGACGGCGAAAATGAAAAGATCAACCATCTGCGGTTTTTCGGCATCCCGAAAATCCTGCCCTATCTGAAGCCCTACGGCACCTCCATGCTCGTGATGATGCTCTTCGCGTTCGGAGGCTCCGTCATCGACACGATCTTCCCGAAGTTTCAGGAATACGCCATCAACCACTACATCGCGGAGGAGACCGTGGACACGCTGACGGTCTTCGTGATCCTCTACGTCGCGCTGCTCGTCACGCAGGTTTTATTGAATTTCACGGCGTCCTACCTCGGGACGAAAATGGAAATGATCGTGGGGCGGGATCTCAAAAAGCGGGCCTTCGACCATTTACAGACGCTGTCCTTCTCGTATTTCAACCGCAATTCCGTGGGCTATGTCCACGCGCGGGTCATGAGCGATACGGGGCGGATCGGAACGCTGATCTCCTGGCACCTCCTCGACTGCATCTGGAATGGGGCGTACATGATCGGCGCGCTGTTCGTCATGTTCCGCACCGACTGGAAGCTGACCCTCGTGGTGCTTGCGGTCGTTCCCGTCGTCACCTCGGTGGTCGGATTCATGCAGAAGAAGCTCACCGGGGCCAACCGCCGCATCCGGGAAATGAACTCCCGCATCACGGGATCCTTCAACGAGGGGATCACCGGAGCGCGGACGGTCAAGACCCTCGTGGCGGAGGATCTGATGGAGAAGAAATTCCGCGGCGAGACCGGCGAGATGAAGCGGGTTTCCGTCATGGAATCCCGGTACCGCGGCGCGCTGTGGACTTCCCTCACCGTTGCCTCCTACGTCGCGCTCGCGCTGGTGCTCAAGCTCGGCGGCGATCTCACGCGGGAGCAGGTCATGACCGTCGGAACGCTCTCCCTCTTCATGTCCTACTCGCAGGGCATCATGCACCCCATCCGCTGGATCGTGAACTCCATCTCCCAGCTCATCATGGTGCAGGTGAACATCGAGCGGCTGACGGGCCTGCTCGAGACCGGATCCGACGTCTCCGACAGCCCGGAGGTCATCGAAAAATACGGCGACATGTTCCACCCGAAGCGCGAGAACTGGGAGGAACTCAAGGGCGACATCGAATTCGACGACGTGACCTTCCACTATCCCGACGGGGAGGAAACAATCCTCGAGCACTTCAACCTCAAAGTTCCGCACGGCACCAACGTGGCGATCGTGGGCGAGACGGGGGCCGGGAAATCCACCCTCGTGAATCTGGTCTGCCGGTTCTTCGAGCCGACGGAGGGACGGCTGCTCATCGACGGACGGGACGCGCGGGAGAGATCCCAGCTCTGGCTCCACTCGAACATCGGCTATGTGCTCCAGACGCCCCACCTCTTCTCCGGAACCATCCGGGACAATCTGAAATACGGCTCCCCCGACGCGACGGACGAGGAGATCATGGAGGCGCTGCGGACCGTATCCGCCGACGGGATCGTGGAGAGGGGCGAAAAAGGGCTGGACACCGAGGTCGGCGAGGGCGGCGATCTGCTCTCTACCGGCGAAAAGCAGCTTCTGTCCTTCGCCCGCGCGATCCTCTGCGACCCGAAGATCCTCGTGCTGGACGAGGCCACCTCTTCCATCGACACCTTCACCGAACAGCTGATCCAGAACGCCATCGGCAAGGTCATCGAAGGGCGCACCACCTTCATGATCGCCCACCGGCTGTCCACCGTGCGGAACGCGGACGTGATCCTCGTCGTAAAGGACGGGCGGATTATCGAGAGCGGGACCCACGCCGAGCTGCTCCGGAAGAAGGGCTACTACCACAGCCTCTACACCCGCCAGTTCGAAGCCGAAGCGACGGAAGCGGCCTTCCGCACCCATGCCCTCGCCTGACGCCGCCGCTGACAGAAGGAGGTTTTGCGTGAACATCGAGAACAACGTTCTGCGCTATTATCTGCGAAACGCCTATTTCATCACGGGGACCGCTTACGCCGGAAAATCCACGATGGTGAAAATGCTGTCCGAACGGTACGGCATGATCGCGTGCGGCGAAAACTACCACATGGACATCGCCGAGCGGTGCGCGGATCCGGACATTCAGCCGAATCTGTGCTATTTCCGGACGATGAAGAGCTGGGAAGAATTCGTACGCCGCACGCCCGAGGAATACGAACGCTGGATGTACGACAGCGGGAAGGAAGCGGCGGGGATCGAGATCGCCGAGCTGATCTCCCTCTCCGGACAGGGACGCGCGATCGTGGACACCAACATCCCGCTCCCCGTCCTGCGCGAGATTTCCAGCTACGATCACGTCGCCGTGATGCTGTCCCCACAGAGCATGAGCGTCGATCGGTTCTTCGACCGGAGCGATCCGGAAAAGCGGTTCCTGTTCGACGTGATCGAGAACTGCGAGGACTCCGCCGCCGTCATGGAGAACTACCGGGCGGGACTGGCGCGGATCAACAGCCCGGAGCACTACCGGGAATACGCGGAGAGCGGCTTCTACACCGTCGTCCGGGAAAACACGGAAGAGGACACAAGGGACGCGGTCTGCGAAGAGCTCGCCCGCCATTTCAAGCTGATCTGACAGGAGACGAACGATGAAAACCGTATTGATCACCGCATTCGAACCCTTCGGCGGGAGCGCGCGCAACTCCTCCCTCGACACCCTCCGCTCCCTGCCCGACCGGATCGGAGACGCGCAAGTCCGCAAAGCGGAGCTGCCCGTGGAATACGACGGCGCGGCGGACAGACTCAAATCCCTGATCCTGAGCCGGACGGGGACGCCGTTTTCCGCCGTGATCTGTCTCGGACAGGCGGAGGGCCGCGGAGCTGTCACCCCGGAATACGTCGCCGTCAACGTGCGGAACGGATCGATTCCGGACAACGCGGGAAAGCTCTGCCGGTTCGAGCCCTGCGAGGAAGGCGGGCCGGACGGCATTCTCGCCACCCTCCCCGTCCCCGCTGTCGCAGAACGGCTGACGAAGAAAAAGATCCCCGCGTCCGTCTCCTTCACGGCGGGGGCCTATGTCTGCAATTCGACCATGTACGCCGCTCTCCGTCTGACAGCGGGAACGGAGACAAAAGCCGGGTTCATTCATCTGCCCCTCTCCTCGGAGATCGCGCTGGAGGAAGGAAAGGCGGGCCGCGTCCTCTCCCTGCCGCAGTCCGTTCTGACCGAAGCGATCCGGGAAGCCGTCCTCGAAGTCACCGGACAGGAATAAAATGCCCCGCACAGCCCTTGGATCCCGACGTTCCCCTGATCGGGGGACGGAACCGGATCCGCGCTGTGCGGGCTTTTTTTTATTTTCTTCTCCCCAGTCTCCGGAAGCACTGGCGGCAGCGGAAGGGGCCGGGCGTGCTCTCATGGCCGCAGACGGGACAGAGCACCAGCCGGTCCTCGTCGAAGGTGGTGGGGATCGGATAGGTCAGCCCGCCCGCGCAGTACACCTGCATCCCCTCGGCGTAATGGATCTCGGTGTCCGGCGGGAGAAGGACCTCTTCCGTGCCGCCGAGCCTTGAACGGAGCAGGATCCGGAGCTTCTGGCGGTCGGCG
>SVQK01000106.1 GCA_015065385.1 Oscillospiraceae bacterium
GAGATGGTGTCCCTCCCGACGCCTCCCGCGCGTAGCGGGATATAATCAGAAACCCGTAGGGTTTCTTTCCTCCTCCCTCGAAGAGGGTTAATCCAATCCGCAAATGCGCAGCATTTGCGACTCCTCCGCCGACAGGTCAGGAATGACCTGTCGTGCTGATGAAGAAAGCCGGTTCCGATGCAGTCGGAATTCAAAATCCGCAAATGCGCAGCATTTGCGACTCCTCCGCCGACAGGTCAGGAATGACCTGTCGTGCTGATGAAGAAAGCCGGTTCCGATGCAGTCGGGATTCAAAATCCGAAAATGCGAAGCATTTGCAACTCCTCCGCCGAAGGGTCAGGAATGACCCTTCGGGCTGATGTAGAAAGCCGGTTCCGACGAAGTCGGGATCCAGAATCCGCAAATGCGGAGCATTTGCGACCTTAAATTGAAAATTTTTCCTGAAAAAGGAGATCACAACCATGGCAGCAAAGAAAAAACTGAGAGTCGGCATCATCGGAACGGGCGGGATCGCGCACGCGCACGCCAACGCCTATAAGCAGTTCGAGGACGTCGAGATCGTCGCCGGTGCCGATATCATCCCCGGCAAGGCGAGAAAGTTCCTCGACGAGTTCGGCTGGAAGGAAGCGACGGCCTACGAGACCCACGAGGAGCTCTGCGCACGGAAGGATATCGACGCCGTGTCCGTCTGCACCTATAACTCCCAGCACGCCGGGCCGACCATCTGCGCCCTCACCTCCGGCAAGAACGTCATGCTCGAGAAGCCCATGTGCGTCACCCTCGACGAGGCGAAGGCCATCCGCGCGGTCGAGAAAGCCACCGGCAAGTTCGTCACCGTCGGATTCCAGCCCCGCTACGGAGCCAACGTCAAAAAGGTCAAGGAAGTCATCGACTCCGGCGTCCTCGGCCAGATCTACTACGTCGTCGTCGGCGGCGGGCGCGTGAAGGGCATCCCGGGCCGCACCTTCATCGAGAAGGACAAGGCGGCGGTCGGCGCGGTCGGCGATATCGGCTGCTACGGCCTCGACTTCGCCCTCAACTCCATCGGCTATCCGAAGCCGCTGACCGTCTCCGCGAAGCAGTTCGCCCACTTCGGCAAGAACCCGAAGAAGTACGCCGAGGCCAACCGCTTCACCGTGGACGACGACTTTGCCGTGGCCATGATCCGCTGCGAGGGCGATATCGTCATCGACTACCGCGCGTCCTGGGCCATGAACATGGACACCACCGGCGACTCCCTCTTCTTCGGCACCGACGCCGGACTCAAGGTGAAAGCTCCCGTCGGATGCTGCTGGGACGGCGCGGCGGGCGACCTGATCCTCTATAAGGACGACAAGGACGGCAAGCAGGTCGCCGAGCAGATCCCCGTCGAAGGCAACAACGTCAAGATGGGCATGTTCGAATCCAAGATCCGCGCCTTCGTGGACGCCTGCCTCACCGGCGGCCCCGCCCCGATCCCGACCTCCCAGATCATCTACAACCAGGCCATCATCGACGGCATCATCCGCTCCAACGCCTGCGGGCATGAAGTCGAGATCGACCTGTAAACCGTAAACCGGCTTTCTCTCCCAGCTCGAAGGGGCACTCCTGCCCCTTCGGCGGAGAAAGATCTCAACCATCCCACCCCCAAGGCTCCCTCACGAATCGTCAGATTCGTGCACCGAGGGAGCTGTCACCGCAGTGACTGAGGGAGTCGCGCGAAACAAATAAACTGCGCTGCAAGTGATTTTGTGTGACACTCCCTCCGTCACGACCTTTCAGGCCGTGCCACCTCCCTCCGAGAGGGAGGCTTTTACTGCCCATTCCATTTTCCGTCCGAGGTATCTATGTCCGATCTCACCCGGGAGACGTTCTTCTCCCTTTACCGTTCCGCCGCAGAGGGCGTGCCGTGCCTCGGGAGCCTCCCGGCCGATCCGCTGTCCGACGAGACCGCGGAAAAATTCTTCCGCATCGCGGACCGCCTGATCGACAACGGACGCCGGTTCAACCTCACCGCCATCCTCGAGCCCGCCGAGATCGTCCGCAAGCACATCCTCGACTCCCTCATCCCCCTCGCCCTCATGATCGAGCAGGGGATCCCGGTCGGGGAGGGCGTCGGCGCGAACGAGATCCTCGACGTCGGGACCGGCGCGGGGTTCCCCCTCCTTCCGTGGGCCGCGGTCCTGCCCGGGGACGGCGTCACCCTCACCGGCCTTGACGCGACGGGCAAGAAGATCGCCCACATCCGGGAAAGCGCGAAATATGCAGGGCTTTCGAACGTCCGCGCGGTACAGGCGAGAGCCGAGGACGCCGCGCGGGGGCCGATGCGGGAGTCCTTTCCCATTGTCACCGCCCGCGCCGTCGCCTCCATGCCGGTCCTTCTCGAGCTCTGCGCCCCCTTCGCCGCCCGGGCCGGATTCTTCGCCGCCCTCAAGGCAAAGTCCGCGGACGAAGAGATCGCATCCGCCGCCCGCGCCGCGAAAGAACTCGGACTCGGCGAACCCGACATTCTCCGCTATACCCTGCCCGGAGGGGACGAACGGTGCCTCGTGCTGTACAAAAAACGCGCCGCGACGCCCCGGACTTACCCCCGCGCCTACGCCGAGATCGCAAAACACCCGCTCGTCTGAGCCGTCCCGCGATTCCCCGACGCCCGCCCCCGGATTCTCCCGCGTCCCCCTCAAATCCCGTCTCCGGATGGGATTTTTTCGTTATCCCCCGAAAAGTAGTCCCGATTCCCCGGCTCACAGCGACAGAATCAACGCCCCCGCCGTGCTATACTGTTTCCGGGGAAGGGGGGAGACGCGGCTTCTTGAAAGAAGCCGGCAAGAACTTTATGGGGAGGGGGACAAAGGATAAGCGACAGCAATTCAGTGAAGCTGAAACATTGCCGCACCAATATAGGCATCCCCTCTCCCCTCCCCCGTTTCCCCGCATGACTCCCTGCCAATCTTCATCAAAAGGAGGCATTGCCTTGTATAAAGAACGCATTCCCGCCGATTTCCCCGACTCCCCCGATTTCTCCGGATCCCCCGACTCCCCCGACGCGCAGGCTGCGGCCCTTCGTGAAATCCCCGTGCGGGAAATCGCGCCGCCGGAACCGCTCCCGCCCGATCCGAGCCGACCCCCCGAACATTCCCCGGACGCCGAACGGCTCCGCGCCTTGGCCGAAAGCATTCGGCTCCGCGGCGTCCGCATCCCCCTCGTCGTCTCCCCCCTCCCGCATCCCATGGATCCTCACGCTCACGCTCAGCCGGACGGGCCTTTCCGCTATTCCATCCTCGCCGGAGAGCGCAGATTCGCCGCCGCCCGCCTCGCCGGACTCCCCCGCGTCCCCTGCGCCGTCGTCGGATCCGAGCCCGATCCCGCCGATCCCGTATCAGCGGGTTCCGCCGTCTCAGCGGTCGCCGAAAACCTCCGCGCCGGGGATCTGACCCTCTTCGAATCCGCCTCCGCCGTCGCCGCCCTCATCGCCCTCACCGGATTCACGCAGGAGCAGTGCGCGTCGAGGCTCGGGGTCTCCCAGTCCTTCGTCGCAAATAAACTCCGCCTTCTCCGCCTCACCGAAGACGAACGCCGCCTCATGCTCGCGGGCCGCCTCACCGAACGCCACGGACGGGCCCTCCTCCGCTTCCCCACCCCCGAGGAGCGCGCACCGGTCCTCGACGCTATGATCCGCCGTGAGATGAACGTGGCAGCCGCCGAGGAGTACGTCGAATCCCTCCTGTGCGCCGACGCGAGAGCCGCCGTCCGCCGTTCCCTCTCCGACCGCGAGCCCTCCTCCCCTTCCGCCGCCCGTCCGCTCCCCCCCGACCGCCGCCTGATCCAGCGCGAATCCCGCCGCTTCACCGATTCCATTGAAAAAGCCGTGGACGTCGTCCGCCGCTCCGGCATCCCCGTCGAAGCGCGGAGAAAGGAGACCCCCGCGGGACTCTTGATCTCGATCCTCGTCCCGAAATCGTCGTGAAGCTCCCTGCTCTCTCCCGGCCGGAGGAGCAGAATCTCTTCCGATCCGAAGTATGTCCCGACAGTTTGCTCCCCCGCACATCCTCTATGAATTCTCACTAACTTTGTCAAAACCCATTGACAAATCTCTAACTCTGTGGTATGATATCCATGGAAACTTTCATTGTTTCATGTGAAACATTCATCATTTTCTGTTGACTTTTTCCCCGCGGATCTTTATAATGGAAGCAGAAATCCAACGGAGAAAGGCCCGGATATGCCGAAACCCTATACCATCGCGTTCGCCAATCAAAAGGGGGGCGTGGGCAAAACCACCTCCTGCGTCAACATCGCCAGCATCGCAGCGGAACAGGGCCTGCGCGTCCTTCTGGTGGATTCCGACCCGCAGGGCAATTCCACCTCCGGCGTCGGCGTCCGGAAACGAGAGATCGAGGCGTCCGCCTACGAGGTCCTCATCGACGGGATCGGCCCCGCGGACTGCGTCGTCCGGACACAATTCAAAAACCTCTCCCTCGTCCCCTCCACCCTCGCCCTCGCCGGAGCCGAAATCGAGCTCTTCGACACCGAGCGCAGAGAGCGGAGAATGCGGGAGTTCCTCGAAAAATGCGGGGACGACTATGACCTCGCCGTCATCGACTGCCCCCCGTCCCTGTCCCTGCTCACCGTCAACGCCCTCGCCGCGGCGGACAGCGTCGTCATCCCCATGCAGTGCGAGTATTACGCCCTCGAAGGCCTTATCCAGCTCATGATGTCCATCCGGAAGGTCAAGGAACTGTATAACCCCTCCCTCGCCGTCCTCGGCATCCTCATCACCATGTATAACGGACGCCTGACCCTCACCTCCGCCGTCCTCGACGAGATCAAAAAGCATTACGGGGATAAGCTGCTCAAAACCACCATCCCGCGAGCCGTCCGCCTGTCCGAAGCCCCGGGATTCGGCGAACCCATCAATTACCACGACCGCTATTCCAAAGCCTGCGAAGCCTACCGCGACGCCGCGAACGAACTGCTCGACCGGATCGGATTGAAGCCGAAAAAAAGCTGAACGAACCAGCCCTCAGTTTTTGATCGACCTTTTTTCCAAAAAGGTCGCAGAGTCCAGAGACAGCGTCTCTGGTCGCACTCCGCAGAGTGCGAAACTCCCAGGACTTCCAAGGAGTTCCTCTTTTGGTTCTTTTTGCCCATGTATGGGCAGCTCCTCAGATAAAGGAGAAAAGAACGACGAACAGTCCCTGATTCCGATCAAACTGTCGTACATCTCCCCCCACCCGGAGTCAACACCATGCCAAAACCGAAAAATAAAGGCCTCGGCCGCGGACTCGAAGCCATCTTCTCCGATAACGCCCTCCCGGAAACCGAACACCGCGGGGATCCCGCCTCGCCGCATGCCGTCCCCCTCTCCGAGATCGACGTCAACGCCGACCAGCCGAGAAAATCCTTTCCCGCGGCATCCCTCGGCGAGCTCGCGGACTCCATCGCAAGGGACGGACTTCTCCAGCCCGTCCTCGTCCGCAGAACCCCCGCCGACCGCTATGAGATCATCGCGGGCGAACGAAGGTTCCGGGCCGCCAAACTCGCCGGACTCACCGAGATCCCCGTCATCGTCCTCGACGCGGACGACGCCACAGCCGCAAGAGTCGCCCTCGTCGAAAACCTCCAGCGCGAGGACCTGAACCCCCTCGAGGAGGCCGCCGCCTACGAAGCCCTCATGGACCGGTACGGACTCACGCAGGAGCAGGTCGCCGAGCAGGTGGGCAAATCCCGCAGCGCGGTCGCAAACGCCCTCCGCCTGCTGGAGCTCCCCGAAGGCGTCCGTACCCTCCTCCTCTCCGGATTCCTCACCGCCGGACACGCCCGTACCCTCCTCGGCCTCAAGGATAAGTCCGCCATCGTCCCGACCGCGCTCCAGTGCGTCGAAAAGGAAATGACCGTCCGCGCACTCGAGGAAACCGTCCAGCGCATGAACCGCAAAAAACCCGACAAGCCGAAGGCGGAAAAACCCGAGGCCGACTATATCCGCTCCATCGAGGGCCGCTTCACCGGACGTACGGGCCGCCGCTGCAAGATCGTCAATACCTCCCGCAGCCGCTCCATCCAGTTCGAGTTCCGCGACAACAGCGACCTCGAAGCCATCTGCAAACTCCTCTGCGGCGACGACTTCTTCGACGAGTTTTAACCGGGGAGTGGGATATATGGTTGAGTGAAGAGTGAGTCGGCCCTCTCCGTCACAGTCTTCGACTGTGCCACCTCTCCCAGAGGGCGAGGCAAGGGGATAGCTGAACTTCACCATGCAGTCTCCTTTTCCATGCGCGTTTCGATCGCTGTTTGCGGCGCCCGAAATTGGCCGAAGGCCAACTTTCAGCAGTGCAAACCGATGAATTTCGGTGAAGCCGGAATTCATCGCATGTTTCGGCTGACGCAACATAGTCCGCGGAAAGTTCGCCAAAGGCGAATTTCTGAAGTTCGCCGTAGGC
>SVQK01000107.1 GCA_015065385.1 Oscillospiraceae bacterium
AAGCTGAAGCTTTGGTACACCAATATAGCCATCCAACCTTATCAGAGTTATCGCACGCGAGCTCATCGCACGGCGATTCGCACCCTACATGAAGCGATCAAAACCCATACAGTTTAGCTTTTTAGGCTGAGAATAGTATGAGTTCCCCCTCCCACAAAAAGAATCAGCCCCTGAATCCAATTTCGGGTTCAAGGGCTGGTTTTTTGTTCGATTCAGTCACGCTTTCACGCAAATCGGCGGCGCGACGCAGATCAGATCTTCAAGGGGCAGTGTCTCGCTCGGGGCTCCGGCGTAGAGCTTCGGGACGGCGATCTCCCCGATCTCGCCGAGCGGGACGGCCGTTTCTCCGTCGGTCAGATCGTACGCCTTTACGCCGGACGCGGTTTTGAGGGTCAGCGCGTACCGATCGGAGGGGACGAAACCCTTCTTCTTCGCGTCGTGCAGGCGGAAGCGGACGGAATCCCCTTCGATCTCCCAGAGGACGAGCAGTCCCTTCGACACCCATGTGCGCTGCGCGGCGAGGGCTTCTTTCAGCTCGGCCGCCGGGTCGCCGTTCTCCTTCCCCTCGGCGTAGGTGGCGAATTTCATCGAGAAGTCGTCCCGGCCGTGCAGATCCATTCCCGCGCAGGCCGCGACCTTCTCCCCGCGGAGGACGAGGCTCTCCCACCAGAGGATCCCGGGCTCGTTGACTTCGTGCAACGGCTCCGGATTGTTGACGATCTCGATGTAGTCCACGTTCGTGAAGTCCGTGATCTCCATGTCGAACCGACAGCCCCGGGCAAAGGGATCGCCGTAGGAGAAGGGATGCGCGACGCCCGTGATCGCTCCGGCCCTCTTGCACGCCTCGAAGAGCAGCTCCGGACGGCGGCGGTTGATGGAGTCCCACGGAACGTACTCCTCGAGCACCGGGCAGACGATGTGCCCGTAATAGGTGGTGTACTCCATGCCGTAGAGGCACTTGATCTTCCGCTCCGGCTCTTCGGAGAGGATCTTTCGGATGATGGGCTGTCCGGCGGTGGTATTGTGGTCAGTGATGGCGAAGCAATCCACGCCGTCCGCCTCCATGTGGTCGATCAGCTCGCGGCAGGTGATCGACGCGTCCGACTGGTTCGTGTGGTTGTGAAGTTCGTATCGCTTGAACATGATGGCCCTCCTTCCCCTCTCACTCCGAAAGCGGCGCGTTTGCGAGCGGTTCGCCCGAGACGGTCAGGGAGTAATGGGTGTCGTCCTTGATGACGTTGAACACCAGCACCGTGACCTTCAGCACGCCGTCGAACTCTTCCCGCGGGATGCACCCCTCGGAGGCCTCGTTCCGCCGCCCGTCGTACAGCATATGCCGGTCCGTCAGCTGCTTGTGGACGCATCCGATGAATTCGTCGTTAATCGTCGCCAGCGTGTGGATCTCCGTCTTCATGTCATAGAGGATGACCTCCCGCGCGCGCTTTTCGTCCAGCTTCAATCCGCCGCACTTCTTCTCCGCCGCGTCCACGGTTTCGGCGATCAGCTCCGGCGTGACGTCTTCGGGCCGGAAGGTCCGCTTGTCCCCGTCGAAGGAAAAATGAATGTCCAGCGTCCGAAGCGGCTCTTCGAGGCAGACGGTATAGGTGATCTGCCCCACGAATCCCCGGTTCACAACGCCCTCGATCTGATAAATCTGTTTCATGAGCGACCTCGTTTCTGTCTCTTCGAATCTCATTCCGCCACTTCCGCGGACACTTTTCCGTCCATGAAGCGGAAGGTGAAGCGCACGACGCTGTTGTCCCTGTTTACCGTGAACCGGTTTCCTCCGCATCCTCCGCTGTAGGGGCGGCGGCTGTGCTCACCGTAGACCGCGGACAGCGTTCCGTAGGTGGAAACCGCGTAACTGTATTCGCCCGCGAAGGGAATCACCACGGTCAGCTCGTACACGCCCCCGCCGGTTTCGTACATCCGGGTGATCTCGCTGTTCGAATCGTTCTCGACCGCGCCGACGTAGGGCTGGAAGCTCCCGAATACCACGACCTTCTCCGGCAGCCTGTACCCCGTCTCCGGATCGTAGAGATCCCGCCCGCCGTAGCGGATGAGGTGCTCCGGATTGGCGTACTTCTCCCGCAGCCGTCCTCCGTCCTCCCAGCACCGGGCGAGCGTGTCCTCCTGACCGAATCCCATCGGACAGGCCGGGGATTTGGCGTTGATCTGGTACACGGGATTGAGGCCGGGCTGCCCGTTGTCCCCGCGCTCAAACGCCGCCGGAGCGTTGCCCAGCGTGCGGCGGAAGGGGGCCTCGAAGAACGCGTGGGGGTTGTTCACCTGCGTCCAGCGGTAGGTGTATTCCAGAAAATGGTTCCGGACCTCCTCCGGCTGGTGGGCGAAGTAGGCGATCTGATCGTATCCCCACCACTGCAGCAAGGCCAGCTCGTGCCGCGAGTACTTCGACTCGTCGTCGTACATGCGCCCGCCCCAGTTGTCGTATTCCATCAGATAGGGCATCTGCTCGTCGGTCCAGCCGTTCGGGTTCTCGCCGCCCTCGCTGAATCCCTCCCGGACCAGCACGAGCCGCTTTCCCTCGCAGAATTCGAGCGGCGCGCGGGTAAAGGGCATCGCGTGGTAGTCGAAGAGGAGCTTCCCGTTGACGCTGACCCCGTGGGTGTGCGCGTCCATGAGCACCTTGTGCCTCCGGGCGTGCTTCGCGGCGTAGTCCCGGATCATCCCGAAAAGCTCGTAGGTCTTCTTCATCCCGCGGTCCTCGGCGGTGTACAGGTGAACCTGCCCCATGTGGAGCGCTTCGAAGCCGCAGTCGATGTACCGCGTCGCCCGGTAGTAGAACCAGAGCCGCGCCTCCTGCCGGTTCAGGTCGGGCATGGCGCCGTGACGCCCGTCGGGTCTGCCGTCCGGGCCTTTTTCCTCTTCCGGATCCTCCGCGAGCATCCGGGCGTCCTCCCAGCGGAAGCGCCGATCCTCGGCGGGGAGTCCGAACGCCTCGAACACATAGGCCGGGATCCGCTCGACGTCCATCCCGTCGGTGATCCATTCGAACACGCAGGCCTGTAAAATGATCTCGGGATCCTGCGCGTGGACCCGGTCGGCCAGAGCCTTCGTTCGCGCGAAATGATCCGCGTCGTTCCCGGTGGCTCCCCAGACGCCGGACGCCCGCCCGAGGAATTTGATCCCCAGCCGCGCGATGACCCGCAGATCGTCGTCCAGCGTGTCGCTGTCGATCAGGTCCCCGGCGGTGACTGCCCGGGAGAGATAGCTTTCCAGCACCTCCCGCGGCATGCTGCCGTCAAAAGTAAAGTTCAGATTCATTTCGTTCGGATTTCCTTCCCTTCCGCGCCTTCATTTCCCGAGGATGGGCCCGCCGTACGCCTCGTTGTAGTCCGCGAGCAGCTTCTTCGCAAGGGAATAGGAGTTGACGAGCGGGTGGATCATAAGGGCTTCGACCGCCTTGTCCTCGCTGCCGTCGCGCACAGCCTCCGCCGTCAGACGCTCGTAGTGCTTGATGACCCGGATGTACAGCTCGCACAGCGCGGGGATGTCGGCCTGCTTCTGCTTCACGGGCTCGATCCCGCGCTTTGACACAGTACAGGTGACCTCCACCACGTCCTCGTCCCGGAGGAACGGCAGGGAGCCCTGATTGAGCACGCTCAGCACCAGCGTTTTGCCCTCGTCGCTCTGCATGCCTTCGATGCAGTCCAGCATGACGCCGGCGTATCCCATCCCCTCCGGCACGGGAAGGGTCCCCTTTTCGAGAAGGGGCCGCGCGTTCGATCCGGATTCGATCGTCATGTAGCTGTTCTCGCGCAGCTGCATGTACCAGAGGAAGATCTGCAGCGCGCCCTCGGGATCCGCGTCGATGTCCATCGCCTTCAGCTCCTTCATCATTTGGAGGTTCACCTTCTCGATGGTCTGCCCGCGGGTCTCGGCGGATTTTTCGATGTTCCCGAGCGCTTTTTCCCGGTGATAGTAGTAGTACAGGTATTCGTTCGGCAAGAGCCCCGTCTTCCGGATCACCTCGGGATCGAAGATCTCAAGCTCCTGGATCCCGGCGAGGAAGGCGTCGTCCGCGATCAGGGAGGGCATGATCTCCTCGCCGCGCAGCTTCACGCTCCGGATCCACGAGAGGTGGTTGAGGCCGAAGAACTCCACATAGAGATCCTCCTCCGGCACGCCGAGATAGTTCGCCATGCGGTACTTCATGCTCGACGGCGCGTCGCAGATCCCGATGATCCGGTGGTGCCCCGCGCTGTGCAGAGCCTGCGTCACAAGGCCGGAGGGGTTCGTGAAGTTGAACACCCACGCGTCCGGAGCGTACTGTTCGATCAAATCGCAGTAATCCAGCAGAACGGGGATGGTCCGCACCGCCATGGAGAAGCCGCCGACGCCGGTGGTCTCCTGCCCGATCACGCCGTTGTCCAGCGCGACGCGCTCGTCGATCACGCGGGAATGGTCCCCGCCCACCCGGAGCGTCGTGACGATGTAGTCCATGCCGCGGATGGCCTCGACGGGGTCGGTGACCTCGCGGACGGTGAGATCGCATCCCTCGCGGTTCACGACGCGGCGGCAGAGCTTTGCGATCACGCCGAGCTTTTCGAGGTCGATATCGTAGAGCACGACCTCGTCGATATGGAGTTTTTTATACCGTTTCAGCAGCCCGTTGATAAAGATCACCGTCCGCACGCCCGCGCCGCCGATCACACCGATTTTCATGAGTTCCTCCTGAACCTTTTAGAAGGTAAGAAACGCTTCGCGTTTCTGATTTTATGTTCCCGCTTCACACAGCGTTTCAACTGGATTTTGTCTGTAACGTCCGAACAATCATTTCGTTTCAGGCCATACAATTTATGATCACATCGATCATGATTTCTTTTTCTTCCGTTCGGGATTCGGCAATCATGATCGTCAATGCTACAAGCGTATGATCTTCGATCAATTTTTCTCCATTCATAAACAGAATGCCATTCTTATCGAGGAAATACAGGAATATCGCAGCTGCAATCCTTTTATTTCCATCGGCAAAGCTATGATTCTTGGTGACGAAATAGAGAAGATTCGCTGCTTTTTCCTCAAGACTCGGATAGATTTCTTCCCCCGCAAAAGTCTGATAAATATTACCGATGCTGCCTTTGAAAGAATCATCTTTTTCCAGGCCGAAAAGATCCGATGCTGCTCCAAAGCTCATGCTGTCAATCACCTGTCTGCACTCTTCGTAAGTCAGACGGTATGTGGCGGAATTCCCCTTTGGACGCTGCAGCGTCTGATGATCATAAGAATCCAAAAGATCCAGCGCCGTACTGTATCTTTCCACAACCGTAAGTACTTGTTTTGCATCCAAAGAGTTTTCGGTTCTCTTCAGCAATTTAACTACATTGCCGAGATTATCCAGCCGCTTTTGATTAACCGCATATCCCTGCAAAACATATTGCTTCAATACGTTGTTTGCCCAACGTCGGAATTCTACGCCGCGCTTTGACTTGACGCGGTATCCGACAGAGATGATCATATCGAGATTGTAGAACTCAGTTAAATGAGTCTGTGTTTTGCCTTCAATTGCGCCATGTCGAGTGGTAGTCGCAAATTTAGCGACTACCTCAGAAGCCTCAAGTTCCTCTTTCAAAGCATTGCCAATATGCTTGCCTATAGTTTTAATGTCTCTGCCAAAAAGCTCGGAAAGCTGGTTTCGATTCAGCCATACGTTATCAGCATTTACCTGTACGGGTAATGTGATGCTCTTATCTTCTGTTTCGAAAAGGACGATTTCATTATCCATTATCATTTCCTCTTCCGTGAACCTCTGGAATGAGGCTTAGGAAGCCGATTGGTTCATTTACTCCCGCTTCCGGCCTTTTACATGAAACGCAGCCCTCAGGCACATGATCACTGAGTATGATGTGTTTTTGGCGGTACAGGCAGCATACCGTCCCAACCGTTTGTGTGATCGCTGCGCAGTATCAAGATGATCTTCACGGAATGGGGTTTGGTTCAGACTGTCCTCCGCCCTTTTCCGTCTCTTTTATTCATGCTCCCGGATCCATGCTTCGAGCTCGTTCAGCATGGGGAAGCCGGTATTGCCGCCGAGTTTGGTGACGGAGAGCGCGCCGCAGCCGTTGCCCCATTTCAGGCAGTCCTCCATGGTCAGGCCGCGGAGGAAGCCGCAGACAAATCCGGCGTTGAAGGAGTCGCCCGCGCCGGTGGTATCGACGGCTTTGACCGGATAGGCGGGAGCGGTATAGAGCGTCCCGTCCCGCACGGCCAGCGATCCGTTTTTTCCGAGCTTGATGACGGCCATGCCCGCCTTTTCCGCCAGTTTCCGCGCGCCGCTCTCGACGTCGGGGCAGCGGGTATAGTGGAGGCATTCGGTCTCGTTCATGAACAGCACGTCGATCATCGGGAGGAGGTCGAAGATCCCCTCGTACCACGCGCCGGTCATGTCCCATCCGACGTCGAAGGAGACCGTCACGTCCCCGATTCCCCGGATCTTTTCGAGCACTGCGCGGTATTCCTCATGGTTCGACGTCCCCTCGTAGCCCGTGACGTGGACGTGGCGCGCGCCGGGCAGTTTTCCGAGATCCATATGCCGGAGGGACAGCCCCTCGTTCGTGCCGCGGTACGTCAGAAAGCAGCGGTCGTGCTCGTTCGTGAAGCTGATCGAAATCCCCGTCTTCTTTTCGTCCGAGTCCGCAAGGAGGCTGTCGTCCACGCCGAGCGAGCGGAAGAGATTCCGGATATACGCCCCGTACATGTCCCGGCCCACGCTCCCCTGAAACACCGGCGTCAGGCCCAGTTTGGCGAGTCCCAGCGCAAAGAGAGCCGCGCCGCCGCCCACGAAGGTCTCCATCACCGGGACGTCAACCTCGGTCCCCGGCTCCGGCAGGGAATCCACCCCCGGCACGACCAGATCGATATTGACGTCGCCGTACACATACACGTCCCAGATTTTATTCATGTTTGTGACACTCCCTCCGTCACGACCTTTCAGGCCGTGCCACCTCCCTCCGAGAGGGAGGCTTGATTAACCCCAAATCTCTTACCGTAGAAGGATCTCGCGCGATTTAACCCCAAGGCTCCCTCACGAATCGTCAGATTCGCGCATCTGGGGAGCTGTCACCGCAGGCTCTGAGGGAGCCGCGCGAAATCAAATGATTCCGCCGCAGGAGAGTTCGGAGAATCACTCCCCTCCCGAGCCTTTCGAAGGAAGCCTTCCCCGAATTCCTGTTACGGCTTTATTATATCATAACCTCCCCTCCTTTTCAAGTCCCGATCCGGAGGCAGAGAAAAATCCCCCGGAGGGATTCCGATGCGGGATCGATTCCGGGGGATGGCGCGTATTCGGTTTTATTACCGCTCGATTTCTTCCATGACGAACGCTTCGAGGATATCGCCGACCTGAATGTCGTTGCACTTCTCGAGACCAATGCCGCATTCGTAGCCCTGAGCCACCTCGCGCACGTCGTCCTTGAACCGTCTGAGGGAGGAGATCTTGTCTTCCATGATGACGATACCGTCGCGCACGATCCGGATCTGGGCCTGACGGGTAACCTTGCCGTCCTGCACATAGGAACCGGCGATGATGCCCACGTTCGGCACGCGGATGGTCTGGCGGACCTCGATATGGCCGAGCAGGACCTCGCGGAACTGCGGCGCCAGCATGCCCTTCATGGCGGCGGTGATCTCTTCGATGCACTCGTAGATGATGCGGTACGTCCGCACGTCCACGTTCTGACGCTCTGCGGAGTCGATCGCGCTCTTGTCGGGCCGCACGTTGAAGCCGACGATGATGGCGTTGGAGGCCGCGGCGAACATGACGTCGCTCTCGGAAATGCCGCCGACCGCCGCATGGATGACGCGGACCTTGACCTCGTCGTTGGACAGCTTTTCGAGGGACTGCTTCACAGCCTCCGCGGAACCGCCCACGTCCGCCTTCACGATGATATTCAGCTCCTTCACGCCGGCGGCGATCTGGCTGAACAGGTCGTTCAGAGAGACCTTGGAGGACGCCTTGAACTGCTCCTCCTTGGCCTTTTCGCGCCGCTGATCCGCCAGCTCGCGGGCCATTCTCTCGTCCTCGACGGCGTTGAATTCGTCGCCCGCCGTGGGAACCTCGGAGAGGCCGATGATCTCGACCGGAACGGAGGGACCGGCTTCCTTGAGGGTGCGGCCCTTGTCGTTGGTCATGGCGCGGATGCGTCCGACGGAGGTGCCGGCGATCACGATATCGCCGGAGTGGAGCGTGCCGTCCTGAACCAGAACCGTTGCGACCGGTCCGCGGCCCTTGTCCAGCTTCGCCTCGATGATGACGCCCTTCGCCCGCTTCTTCGGGTTGGCGCGGTATTCCTTCACGTCCGCGATGAGGAGGATATCCTCGAGCAGGTCGTTCAGGCCCATGCCGGTCTTCGCGGAAACGGGCACGCACATGACGTCGCCGCCCCATTCCTCGGGAACCAGCTCGTATTTCGTCAGCTCGGTCTTGACTCTCTCCGCGTCCGCCTCGGGCTTATCCATCTTGTTGATGGCGACGATGATGTCCACGCCGGCGGCCTTCGCGTGATTGATGGCCTCGACGGTCTGCGGCATGATGCCGTCGTCCCCCGCCACCACGAGGATGGCGATATCGGTGCACTGCGCGCCGCGGGCTCTCATAGCGGTGAAGGCCTCATGACCGGGGGTATCGAGGAAGGTGATGTCCCGGTCGTTCACCCGCACGCGGTACGCGCCGATGTGCTGGGTGATGCCGCCCGCCTCGCCGCCGGTGACGTTGGTATGGCGGATCGCGTCCAGAATGGAGGTCTTGCCGTGGTCAACGTGACCCATGACCACTACGACGGGCGCGCGGATCTCCATATCGTCCTCGCTCGCCGCGTCCTCGGAGCCGAAGAGCCGCTCTTCGATGGTGACCTTGACTTCCTTCGTCACCACCGCGCCCATCTCGTCGGCCAGCAGGTACGCCGTGTCATAGTCGAGCACCTGATTGACGGTCGCCATGACGCCCATGAGCATCAGCCGCTTGATGCAGTCGGCGGCGGTGATCTTCAGGCGGGAGGCCAGCTCGGAGACGCTGATCTCGTCGGGCAGGGTGACCTTCAGCGGCTGCTTCTTCGCCTTTTCCAGATTGGCCTTCGCCATTCTGTCCATCGCGGCGCGTTCCTTGTCGCTCTTGCGGCCCGTTCCGCGGTTGTCGCCCCGCTGGTTCTGCTTCTTCACCTTCTGCTTGGAGGTGCTGTGATTCTCGTCGATCTCCGGGGTGAAGTTGTCAAGCCGCTCGTCGTACTTGGAGAGATCCACGGGGGAGGAACCGGTCCGGGTGTCCACCACGCGGGTGTTGCCGGTGCGCTTCCGCTCCACGCCGGTCTCGATCTTCGGCTTCGGCTGGGGCTGGATCGGTCCGCGCTCCATGCCTTCCTTGTCCCGTCCGAAGGATCCGCCGCGGCTCTGGCCGTTTCTCTGGCCCTGACTCTGGCCGGACGGTCTCGCGCCGCCCTGGGAGGATCCGTAGGACGAGCCGGTCCGGCTGCTGAAGGACGATCCTGTCCCCGTATTGGTTCCGAACGAACCGCCTCTTGCCTGTCCGTTCGGGTTGTTCCGGTCGCCGTAAGCGGAACGGGTGCCGTCCGTTCTGCCCTGACTCTGATTCTGGCCGTACCGGTTCGCGGCCGTACCATTGCCGCTGCCGGTCTGGGATCCGATCCCGTCCCGTCTCTGGCCGTACTGCCCCTGACCCTGCTGTCCCTGCTGAGCCGGACGGTTGTTCGCGTAGGTCCCGCCCTGCTGAGGTCTCTGGGACTGGCCCTGCGTCTGACCGCGCGCGGGTCTTTCGGACGCGGGAGCCGTGGGAGCGGGTTTTGCGGCGTTGGCGGCTGCCGCTTTTGCTGCCGCAGCCTCCTGTTCGGCCCTGCGCTTGGCCTCCGCCTCGGCTTCCGCCTTGATCCGCGCTTCTTCCGCGGCTTTTTCGGTGGCGATCCGGGCCTCTTCTTCGGCTTTGCGTCTGGCTTCGGCCTCCGCTTCTTCCGCGGCCTTCCGGCGGGCCTCTTCCTCGGCCTTTCTGCGCGCCGCTTCTTCTTCGGCTCTGCGCTTGGCCTCCGCGGCGGCCTTTGCCTCTTCCTCCGCCTTCCGACGGGCTTCCTCGGCGGCGCGGACGGCTTCTTCCTCGGCGCGCTTCTTCGCCTCCGCCGCTTCTCTCTCGGCCGCTTCCTTCGCTTCTCTTGCCGCGCGGACGTCGGGAGACTCGGGCACGGTGATGGAGGTGCGTCCGGCAAGATAGCCGTCGATATCCCGGATTCTGGCCGATCCGGAGAGCTGCTCGAACAGAAGGTTCACTTCGTCCGCCTCAAGAGTCGCCGAATTGCTCTTCACGGACACGCCGATCGCCTCGAGCCGGCCCGTCAGATCCTTCGGCTTGAGCCCGAGATCCTTTGCCAGCTGAGTGATCCTGAACATGGAATTCGACTGTTTCGCCATTAAACATCATCCTTTCTGTCATCGCAGCATTCCGTTGCGGGGCGCGGATCCGATCCCGAAAGCGCACGGCACACGCTCTCGTACGGTCCTTTTCCTGTAAACGCGGCAGCCACGCAGCCTGAACGCCTGCCGAGCATCTCCGCCAGTTTCTCCGAGGTCCAGGCTCCCTCAAAGCAGGGCGCCTTATAGTAGTTGCATTTGTCCTTGAGCTGCTTGCGTGTCCTGTCCGACGCGTCGGAGGCGACGAGCACGAATTTTGCCCGTCCCGCCCGCACGTCGTTTAACACCGCGTCGAATCCGACCGTGACGCCGCCGGCAGCTCTGCACAGACCGATCAGTCTTTCCGTCATTCTTTCCTTTTCTTCCCGAAAGGCCCGATACCCGGCTTCCCCCCGAGGATCCTATTCCGCGCGGCGCGCATTTATTCCGCCGCTTCTTCCTCGCACAGCCGGATCTCCTTTTCGAGCTCGGCGTAGATCTCTTCGGAGATCTCGCAGTCGAGCGCGCGTTTCAGGATCCCGGTCTTTTTCGCTTTTTTCAGGCACGCGCTCTTTTTGCAGAGGTACGCGCCGCGTCCGGATTTCTTTCCCGTGAAGTCGATGGAAATCTCGCCTTCCGGAGAGCGGACCACCCGGATGAGGTCACGCTTCTCGAAGGTCCCCGCGCATCCGACGCACCGTCTCTCGGGCACCTTTTTCTGGGGGGGCGTCTTCCCTTTTTTCGCCGTCAGCGCCATACTCCGTCGGGACCTCCTCTCCGAACGTTCCGTTTCAGTTCGTCTTGATGCCCTTGATATCGATCTTGCAGCCGGTGAGCTTGGCCGCGAGACGGACGTTCTGGCCTTCCTTGCCGATGGCGAGGGACAGCTGGTCGCCCGCCACATGGACCACGGCCGAACGCTCCCCGTCGTACTCCACGTCGATCACGGAGGCGGGGGACAGGGCGGCGGCGATGAACTCCTCGGGGTTCTCGGAATACTGGATCACGTCGATCTTCTCGCCCTTGAGCTCCTCCACGAAGGCAGTCGTTCTCATGCCGCGGTTGCCGATGCACGCGCCGACCGCGTCCACCTCGGGATCCCGGGACACCACGGCGATCTTCGTGCGGGAACCGGCTTCGCGGGCGATGGCCTTCACGAGCACGGTCCCGTCAGCGATCTCGGGGATGTCGGTCTCGAACATCCGCTTGATCATGCCGGGCGCGGTCCGGGACAGGGTGACGGCGGGCGCGCGGTCGTCGTCGGAGTGGTTGACCTCGGTGATGAACACGCGGACGCGGTCCCCCACGCACAGGGTCTCGCCGGGGATCTGATCGGCCTTCGGGAGCAGCACGTCCTCGGAGGTGCCGGTATCGACCCACACGTCCCCGGTCACGTCGTCCCGCTTCTGCACGAGCGCGGTGATGACCTCTTCCTTCTTCCGGTCGTATTCGCGGGTGATGTTGTTCTTTTCAGCCTCGCGGATGGCCTGCACCACGACCTGCTTCGCCGTCTGGGCGGGGATGCGTCCGAAGGATCTGGTCTTCAGTTCCTCCTCGACGACGGATCCGAGCTCGTACCGGCGGCTGATGGCCTGCGCGTCCTCGTAGGAGATCTCGGTCTTCGGGTCGGTCACTTCCTCCACCACGGTAAGGCATTTGTAGACCCGCAGATCCTTCTTCTCCCGGCTGATCTCCACCCGGACGTTCACGTTGCCCAGCTCCTTGCGGCAGGACGCGACGAGGGCGGCCTCCAGCTTTTCCAGCATATACTGGACGGGGATCCCCCGCTCCTTCTCCAGCGCCTCCAGCGCTTCGAACAGTTCGGTTCTGTTCAGCTCAGCCCCGGATGCGTTTGCGTTCGTCTTAGCGTTCTTTTTCATTGTTTCATTGTCCTCACCAGTCAAACACCGTCTCGCACTTGGCGACGGATTTCTTCGGGAAACGCTTTTCTTCGCCGCCGACCGTCACGACGATCTCGTCGGTCGCGGGATCCAGTCCCTCGAGGGTGGCGCGGAGGGATTTCGACCCGTTCACCGCCGCGTAGAATTTCAGCATGACGTCGCTCCCCGCCATTCTCTCGAAATGGAAGGGCTCGGTCAGCGTCCGCTCCACGCCCGGGGAGGAAACAGCCAGCATATAGGCCTCCTCGATGGGATCCGCCTCGTCGAGGACGGGATCCAGCGCCCGGTGCAGCTTCTCGCAGTCGTCGATGGTGATGCCGCCCTCGCGGTCCGTGTCGATGGTGACGCGCAGGATCATGTCGGCTCCCTCGCGCACATACTCCACGTCCCAGAGGATGTAGCCGAACTCCCCGCACAGGGGCTCCGCCAGCTCCCAAACGGTCCGGGCGACGCCTTTTTTCTCTTTCATAGCCACTCCGCCGTTCTCATAACAAGAGAGTGGACAACCGTTCGCCCACTCTCCATCTTCGTATATCTTACGTTCCCTATTATACCACAAAAAGGGCACCCGCGCAAGAGCCGGGGCAAGTCGTTTTGCACAATCTTTTTTCCTGCCCGCGCCGAGGCCCTGTCCGATTGCACAAATCCCTGTCCGATTTTCTCAAATCCCCGCGATTCCCATCATCCGTGCGAATTCCGTGAGGCTTTCCGCGGTGTAATCCATGGCGGTGACGGCGGCGGGGGAGGTCCCGTCGGGAAGGGCGGGCGGATAGTTGACGAGGGCTCCGGCGATCCCGGCGTTCTTCCCGCTCATGCCGTCGATTTCCCGGTCCCCGACCATGATGCACGCGGCGGGATCGAGGGAATTCCGCTCCATCAGCGCGAGAACGGCGTCGGGGGCCGGCTTGGAGGGAAATCCCTCCTCGGAGGTGACGAAATCGGTGAAAAACTCCGTCAGCCCGTAGGTGTCGAAATACCACAGGGCGGTTTTGTTCCGGTGGGTGTAGAGGTAGTTTTTCCCGCCGTTTTTCACGATGGCGGAGAGCACGTCCCGCGCGTCCGGAAAGGGCTCGGCCTTCGGGAGGACTTCATCGTCCCCGAGCAGGTGGGAGCGGTCCACGAAGGCGCGGTAGACGTCGTCCGGCATCCCGGTGTACCTCTTCATGTCGCCGAAGGACACGAGCAGGTACCGCAAAACCGTCTCCCGCTCGAGTCCCTCCGCCAGCCCCGCCCCGACGAGCGCGTCCCAGCAGCACTGCATGACGTGCGGGTACGAGTCGAACAGCGTCCCGTCAAAGTCCCAGATAAAGTGTCGGTAGTTCATATTGTTTTCAGTACAGATCCGATTCGATCCAGTCAACGCCGATCTTCTTGAAGTGCTCCACCCGGTCCGCTTCGTTGACCGTCCAGACGCCGACGTCGAGTCCATGCTCGTGGAAGGCCCGGAGCATTTCGTCCGTCAGAACGACCTGATCCGCGTCGATGGAGATCCCATGATCGAAGCAGCGCTCCCAGCCGCTCTCTCCGGTGCCGTAGGTGAACATGAGCGGCAGCTGGGGGAACATCGCCCGGCATTTCAGAAGGTTGTCGAAGTCGAAGGACTGGAGGATGCACCGTTTCAGGTCGTAGACCTCGGCGGCCAGCGCGAAGACCTCCCGGATCCAGTCGTCGGTATAGGCCCCTTTCAGCTCGACGAAGCAGACCATACCGTGCTCCCGCATGATCTCAAGGTACTCCCGGAAGGTGCAGAGGTACACCTCGTCGTCCGTCTTCCGGTTGAGAAGCGGTTTCGCGGTCAGATCGGCGAAGGTATGCTCCGCGACGGTCAGCGCTTCCCCGTCGGCAAAGCGGACCTCCGCGTCGTGGCTGGTCACATAGACGCCGTCCTTTGTACGCCGGATATCGGTTTCCGCACCCGCCGACCCGTGCTCCGCCGCCATGCGGAAGGCCAGCGCGGTATTGCCGGGGTACTTTCCGCTGAACCCCCGGTGCGCGATCATCTTGGTCATGAGAGAGGTCTCCTTGTTTTTAAGTTTGTTCACACTATGAAAAACGAAACGCTCCGCGTTTCTGGAATTGGATGCCCTGCTCAGGGCGGGAGGCACGGGGGGACACCAGCTCTGGCCGCAGGTTTCCCCCCGTGCGGGGGTTTCCTTGGCCATATGGCATAACCTAACAGCTCGTGCCTAAATCGAAAATCGATAGCGCATCCCACTGTCCTCGCGCGGACTATGATGCGTCAGCCGACACCATGCGATGAATTCCGGCTTCACCGAAATTCATCGGTTTGCTCTGCCCAAAGGGGCGACGCAAACAGCGATCGAAACGCGCATGAAAAGAGTGAGCCTAAAATAATGGATGTCATTCCCTTTCACGCCTGAACAGACCTGTTCTGCGCTTGTCTCTCATGCGTTTTTGCCGGTTGTGTGAACACATCCTAAATCTTCTTCATCCACCCGTAACGGTTCACTTTTACGACCGCGACGAAGCATTTCAGGATCTGGTCGGCTTTGAGGCAGGCGAAAATCACGACGGGCGGGAATTGGAATACGAACGCGGCGAGGTAGGACGTCGGGAGGATGATGCCCCACATGAAGATCAGATCGTTGATGAAGACGAATTTCGTGTCGCCGCCGCCCCGGACGATGCCCGTCAGACACGCCATCTGGTACGCGGTCCCCACCACGGTCACGGACAGCACCGCCATGAACTGACGCGCGAGCCGCTCCGTCTCCGGGCCGATATCGTAAAAGCCGAGGATCAGGCCGCGGGAGGAGAACAGGATCAGACCCGTCGCCGCGCCGAGGCAGAGGAACAAAATCTGCATCCAGCCCGCCCGGTGCCGGATCTCCTTTTTCAGCCCGTCCGGATCGTCCCTGCCCTCGCCCATGGTCTTGCCGATCATGACGGAAGACGCCGTGGCTGAGCCGTAGATGAACACGGACACGACCTGAAACAGGGTGGACGCGATGGAGTTCGCCGTGATGACCGACTCTTCGAGGTGTCCGAGGAACGCCGTCTGAATCGCCATGGCGATGCCCCACGAGGTCCCGGAGGCCATGACGGGCAGGGCGACCTTGAAGAACTTCCCGGTGATCTCCCGGTCGGTCCGGAAGAGCTCGGCGGGCTTCACCCGGAGCCGTCTGTCAAGGAACGCGAGATAGAGGACCACGATCGAAAGCTCGACGATCCGGGAAACGAGCGTAGCGATCGCCGCGCCCCGGATCCCCATCGCCGGAAGGCCGAAATGCCCGAAGATCAGGCCGTAGTTCAGAACGAGATTCACGACGAGGGCCGCGCAGGAATCGACGAACCCGACCATGGCGCATTCCACCGACCGGAGCATCCCGAGAAGCACCTGCGTCGCCGCGAAGAAGACGTAGGAGAAGGAGACGATCCGGATGTACCGCACCGCCTCGTCGATGACCGCCGGCTTGTCCGTAAAGATGGACAGAATGGGCCGCGGGAAGATCTGAACGGCCGCCAGCATCACCGCGGAGATGATCAGTCCCGTCCGGAGCGCGGCGGAAGCGGCCTTCTTGATATCCGCGAGATTCTTCTCGCCCCAATAGCGGGAGCAGATCACGACGGTCCCGTCCGCGACGCCGTTGAGGATCATCTGCAGCAGGAACTGGATCTGGTTGACGATGAAAACGGCGGAAATGGCCATCTCCGCCGCGGCCCCCAGCCGTCCGATCATGATGTTGTCGGCGAGATTCACGCCGTAGACGATGATATTCTGTCCCGCCACCGTCAGAAGCAGGACCGCCCACCGCCGCCAGAAATCCCGGCGCACAGAGGGCGAGGAAAGGGTTGTTGTCATATCGTACACCATATTGGCGAAGGTTTAAGAAATCGTCGAATTAATCAGCGTTTCCTTAAATCGATAATCGATTGTACATCCCATGTCCTTGTGTGGACTTTTTTTCGCACGACTCCCTCAGTCACTGCGGTGACAGCTCCCTCGGTGCACGAATCTGACGATTCGTGAGGGAGCCTCGGAGGTATGACGGGAGAGAACCGTCTCTTGAAAGTGATGTGAAAGGTAGCGTGTGTCGGCCCTCTCCGTCACCGTCTTCAACGGTGCCACCTCTCCCAGAGGGCGAGGCAAGGGGGTAAACCGCGACCGCACGTTTTCCCTTTCCAATGCGCGTTTCGATCGCTGTTTGCGGCGCGTCAGCATAGCAAACCGATGAATTTCGGCGCAGACGGAATTCATCGCATGTTTCAGCTATACAAACATAGTCCGCGCGAGGATTGGGATATCCGATCAGATTCGGATGCAGGGACGAGCTGTCGCCTTATGCCATATAGCCAAGGGACCCGCACGGGGGGCCTTCGGCTTGAGATGGTCCCCCGTGCCGCCTGTCCCGTGTAGGGACATAAAATCCAGAAACCCGTAGGGTTTCTTTCCTCCTCCCTCGAAGAGGGTTAATCCAATCCGCAAATACGAAGTATTTGCGCCCCCTTACAGCCTGTCCTCCTGCATGCGGGAGATATTGACGGAGCTGTCCGGGAGCATGCCGATCTTCTCGAGGCTCATGCCCGTCCCGATGGCGACGCAGGACACAGCCTTCGGCGCGACGCGGGTCCGGATGCCGGTGACGTATTCGATCAGACGGTCCAGCCCGTACAGCAGGGATCCGCCGCCCGTCATGACGATGCCATTCTTGATGATATCCCCCACCAGCTCCGGCGGCGTGCGCTCGATCACGGAGCAGATCGCCTCGACCACGGCGGTGATGGGCTCCTGAAGCGCGTCCGGAAGCTCCTGCGAGGTGATGTGGACGAGGCGCGGAAGGCCCTGGATCAGGCAGCGGCCCTTGACGTCCATCGCCCGGGGCTCCTCCCTCGGCCACGCGCAGCCGATCCGGATCTTGATCTGCTCGGCGGTGCGCTCTCCGATGAGGACGTTGTGCTGGCGGCGGATGTGGCGGACGATCGCCTCGTCGAACTTGTCCCCCGCGACCTTGATGGATTCGGACACCACGATCCCGTCGAGCGACAGCACCGCGACGTCCGTCGTCCCGCCGCCGATATCCACGACCATCTGTCCGTTGGGGCCCGAGATATCGAGTCCCGCCCCGAGCGCCGCGGCCACGGGTTCTTCGATGAGGAACACCCGCCTCGCTCCGGCCTGCAGAGCCGCGTCGTGGACGGCCCGCTGCTCGACCTCGGTGATGCCGGAGGGGACGCAGATCACGATGCGGGGCTTGAAAAACGTCGTTCCCAGCGCCTTCTTGATGAAGTACTGGATCATGTTCTGCGTCAGGTCGTACTGGCTGATGACGCCGTCCTTAAGGGGGCGGATGGCGATGATGTTGTCGGAGGTGCGTCCGAGCATCTCCTGGGCTTCCCGACCGATCTTCACGAGCTTGTCGGTCTCTCTGTCTATGGCGACGACGGAAGGTTCTTTGAGAACGATGCCGCGCCCCTTGACGTAGACGAGCACCGTGGAGGTACCGAGATCGAAACCGATATCTTTGCTCATGCGTAAAACCTTTCATCCGGTAAATCTATCGAAAGCGCGCCCGCGGGAGAAAAAAAGCCGCGTCCTCCCCGGGTCTGCGCGAAAAAAACGGTTCATTTTCTATTATACAGCATGAAAGGCTGTTTTGCAAGGACGAAAGAAAAAATTCACGAAAGTTGGAGAATGTGCCGATTCCCCGCCCGCTCTGTGCCCCCGGGCAGGACAAATCGGCGGGAGGGGGGATTTCCTCCGCCCGGAAGGGTTGAACACGGGTGTGATTTGTGGTACAATAAAGAAAAACAGACAGTCGGAACACGGAGGACTGCGCATGAACAACAACACTCTCACCCTCGGATTTCTGGGCTTCGGACAGATGGGATCGGCCATCGCATCGGGGCTTTCCCGGTTTTCTTCCCGCGCGTCGGACGGAACGCTCCGGATGACGGCGTTCACTCCCCATCCGGAGAAGCTGCGCGAGCGGATCGCCTCCCTCGGGCTGGAAGGGCGGGTCGTCCCGTGCGCCTCGGCGGAGGAGCTGGCGGAGGGCTGCGATCTGCTTCTGTTGGCGGTCAAGCCCTATCAGGCGGAGGAGGCCGCCGCGGGGATCCGGGAAAAGCTCGCGGGCAAGGCGGTGATTTCCGTCGTGAACGCGATGGGGCAGGAGGATCTTTCGCGGATCTTCGGGCCGGACGTGCGGACGCAGTACGTCATGCCGAACACGCCCATGAAGGCCGGAGCCGGCGTCGCCCTGTTCGAGGAGGAAACCTCCCTGACGGCGGAGGAGCTTTCTCTTGCGAAGGAGCTGTTCGAGAGCATCGGGACGGTCCTCACCCTGCCCGGGCGTCTGATGAAGGCGGCGGCGTCCCTCACCGGATGCGGCCCGGCGTTCTTTTTCATGGCAGTGGAAGCGCTCGGGGACGCGGGCGTGAAGAACGGCCTGAAACGCACGGATGCCTACCGGATGGCGGCGGCTACCATGGCCGGAGCGGGCCGGCTGCTGCTCGAAACGGGCGCGCATCCCGGCGAGCTCAAGGACGGCGTCTGCTCCCCCGGCGGCACGACGATCCGCGGCGTAGCGGCTCTGGAGGAAGACGGTTTCCGCGCCGCCCTGATCCACGCGGTGGACGCGACGCTGAAATAACGGATCTTTCTGCGCAAAGATCGAAGTGCTGTATCAGCCGCAGGTCATTCCTGACCTTTCGGCGGAGGAGGCGCAAATACTCCGTATTTGCGAGTTTAGCTTAACCCTCTTCGAGGGAGGAGGAAAGAAACCCTACGGGTTTCTGATTTTATCCCGCTGCGCGCGGGAGGCGCCGGGAGGGACACCAGCTCTGGCCGCAGGTGCCCCTCCCGGAGGTCCCCCTTGGCCATATGGCATAAGGCGACAGCTCGTCCCTGTATCCGGATTCGACTGTTCATCCCACTGTCCTCGCGCGGTCTCTGTTTGTACAGTCGGAGGTCGAAGAGCTTCAATCGCGCATGACACGGGCGCGGGTTTGAACAGCGAAACATTGTGTCAACCGCGCGGATTTAGGTTTGGTTTTATACTGATTCTTTTTCTGCTTCTGATCTTCTGTCGGGAGCAGTTTTTTGTTCATGGAATTGTTACATTTTCCCCGTCCCGACGCCTTGACAAATACCCCGGGCGGGTATATAATACCGTTGCAAGATACCCATAGGGGGTATATCGGGGGGATTCGTATGAACGAGACGGAAAAGGATATAATGAACGAGAGCGGGCAATGTCCGTGCTGCGGCGGGGGATCGGAGAGCGGACGGCATACCGAGCGGTCGGATGAAGCAAAGAAAAAGCTGATCCACCGGCTGAACCGCATCGAGGGGCAGATCCGCGGGATCCGCCAGATGATCGAGAACGACGCCTACTGCAACGACGTGCTGATCCAGTCCGCCGCCGCCGGAGCCGCCATCAACGCCTTCAACCGCGAACTGATCGGCGCGCACCTCAAAGGCTGCGTCACCCGCGACCTCCTCGCCGGCCGCGAAGAAGTCGTGGACGAACTCCTTGCGACGTTGCAGAAGATGATGAAGTGACGCAGCTGCCGTTTGAAAGAGCTGAACCGCACATCCGCGGTACGGATCTCGTACGACCTAACTCCAAGGCTCCCTCACGAATCGTCAGATTCGTGCACCGAGGGAGCTGTCACCGCAGTGACTGAGGGAGTCGCGCTTCACAATAAACTGCGCCGTAAGTGATGTAGGACACTCCCTCCGTCACGACCTTTCAGGCCGTGCCACCTCCCTCCGAGAGGGAGGCTCTGTACTGTCCCGAGTCTCTCACCGCAAAAGGGTGCTGAACGGCCCAAACCTTTTGAAAGGGAAGTTAAACTTTCCGGAGGTATTTTCTCCATGGAACAATACATCGTCACCGGGATGAGCTGCGCGGCGTGCAGCGCCCGGGTGGAAAAAGCCGTGTCGGGCGTTCCCGGCGTGACCGCGTGCTCCGTCAGCCTGCTCACCAACTCCATGGGCGTCGAGGGCACGGCGTCCCCGGAAGCCATCGTATCCGCCGTGGAAAAGGCCGGGTACGGCGCGAAGCCGAAGGAATCCGAGCCCGGGGCATCGGGAAGAAGCCTCGCCGCGGAGGAGGACGCCCTTACCGACCGCGAGACGCCCGTCCTGCGCCGCCGCCTCATCGCTTCCCTCGGATTTCTCGCCGTCCTCATGTACTTCTCGATGGGGCACACGATGTTCGGCTGGCCGATCCCGTCCTTCCTCGAGGGGAACCACGTCGCGCACGGCCTGATCCAGCTCCTTCTCGCCGCCGCCGTCATGGTCATCAACCAGAAGTTCTTCGTGAACGGCTTCCGGGGACTGCTCCACGGCGCGCCGAACATGGACACCCTCGTCTCGATGGGTTCTGCCGCCGCGTTCGTCTATTCCACCGCCGTCCTCTTTCTCATGACCGCGAAGGATTCGGCGGAGGAGCGCATGGCCCTGATGCACGAATTCTACTTCGAATCCGCGGCTATGATCCTCGCGCTCATCACCGTCGGCAAGATGCTCGAGGTCCGCTCCAAGGGCAAGACCACCGACGCCCTCCGCTCCCTCATGGCCCTCGCGCCGAAAACCGCTTCCGTGGAGCGCGGCGGAGAAGAGGTCACCGTCCCCGTCGAATCCGTGCGGAAGGGGGATATCTTCCTCGTCCGGCCCGGAGACAGCATTCCGGTGGACGGCGTCGTCCTCAGCGGGGAGAGCGCGGTCAACGAGGCGGCCCTGACCGGAGAGAGCATCCCGGTGGATAAGGCTCCCGGAGACACCGTGTCCGCCGCCACCGTCAACCAGTCCGGATTTCTCCGCTGCGAGGCGTCCCGGGTGGGCGAGGACACCACGCTCTCCCAGATCATCCGCATGGTCTCCGACGCCGCGGCCACCAAAGCCCCGATCGCCCGGATCGCGGACAAGGTCTCCGGGATCTTCGTCCCGACGGTCATCGGCATCGCAGTCCTCACCGTCGCCGTCTGGCTTCTTCTCGGGCAGAGCGTGGGATTCGCCCTTGCCCGCGGGATCTCGGTGCTCGTCATCAGCTGTCCCTGCGCCCTCGGTCTGGCGACGCCCGTAGCCATCATGGCGGGCAGCGGCGTAGGGGCGAAAAACGGCATCCTCTTCAAGACCTCCGCGGCCCTCGAGGAATGCGGGCGGATCCAGATCGTCGCGCTCGACAAGACCGGGACCGTCACCCGCGGAGAACCCGAGGTCACGGGACTCTATCCGGCTCCGGGCGTTTCGGAGGACGAGCTTCTCACAGCCGCCGCGGCGATCGAGCAGAAGAGCGAGCATCCGCTTGCCCGTGCCGTGCTGAGAAAAGCGCGGGAAAAGGATCTCGCCCTGCCCGATCCCGAAGACTTCCGCGCCCTGCCCGGAAACGGCCTCGAAGGAAAAGTCGGCGGTGTGAGGATCGTCGGGGGAAGCGGATGGTTCATCGGCTCCCTCCCCGGCGCGGAGCTGACCGGAGAGATGAAGACCCTGCCGGATTCTCTCTCTGAGGAGGGCAAAACGCCCCTGTTCTTCGCAAGAGAGGAGAACGGCGGCTGGCGAGTCCTCGGCGTGATCGCGGCGGCGGACGCCATTCGGGAGGACAGCGCGGCGGCGATCGAAGAACTGCACGGCATGGGCGTGCGCACGGTCCTGCTCACCGGAGACAACGAAAAGACCGCCCGCGCCGTCGCCCGTCAGGCAGGGATCGCCCCCGAGGACGTGGCGGCCGGCGTGCTCCCGGACGGAAAAGAGGCCGTGATCCGCTCACTCTGCGAAAAGGGCAAGACCGCCATGGTCGGGGACGGCATCAACGACGCGCCCGCCCTCACCCGCGCCGACGTCGGCATCGCCGTGGGAGCCGGTACGGACGTGGCCGTGGACGCCGGGGACGTGGTTCTCATGAAAAACAGCCTCAGAGACGCCTCCGCCGCGATCCGCCTGAGCCGCGCCGCGCTGAGGATCATCCACGAAAATCTCTTCTGGGCGTTCTTCTACAACTGCATCGGGATCCCGCTCGCCGCCGGCGTGTTCATCGGGATCACCGGCTGGCAGATGAACCCGATGTTCGGAGCGGCCGCCATGAGCCTTTCGAGCTTCTGCGTGGTCACGAACGCCCTCCGCCTCAACCTCGTCAAGATCCATGATCCGTCGAAGGACAGAAAAATGAAAAACGCCGTGACAGGGAGGCTCATCGAAGCCTCGCCCGCCGCGGAGTCAAACAACACAACCGAAAAGGGGGATTTGAACATGAAGAAAGTGATGAAGATCGAGGGCATGATGTGCCCGCACTGCGAGGCCCGGGTAAAGAAAGCACTCGAAGCCATCGACGGGGTGACCTCCGCCGCTCCCAGCCACGAAAAGAACGAAGCCGTCCTCGAGCTCTCGAAGCCCGTCCCCGACGCCCTCCTCACCGCCGCCGTCACCGACGCGGGATACGAGGTGAAGGGGATTCAGTAATCAAAGCGGAACGCCGCGGATGTCTTCCTTTCAGAGGAGAGTCCGCGGCGGATTTTTGAATTGTTTCGAAGACGTAGGATCATTCTGATGCTGTTTCGCCTCAAAAAGGTATAATTGTGCAAAGTACCGCTCAAACACTTTTTATCTGCACAAACCCACTATGGCCCCATTGCCCAATGCGCGACTGAAGCTCTTCGACCTCCGACTGCACAAGCAGAGACCGCTGAAAGTTCGCCAAAGGCGAAACTTCGCGCGAGGACATGGGATACACGATCAGGCTTGAATACCGAAGTGAGCAGTCAGGATTATGCTCTCCGGCCAACCGAGTTGCAAGCAACTCAGGGACCCGCACGGGGGGCCCAAGTTTGCGGAGCGAAGCTTGATCGGCCATGAGATGGTCCCCCGTGCCGCCCGGCAGCGCGACTGCGTCGGCGCGGCGCATGGCCATTAAATCAGAAACCCGTAGGGTTTCTTTCCTTATCTCCCTTGTTAAGGGATTTGGCTTTCAGCAGCTCTTCCGCTCCGGCGGCGCAGGTCTTGATCTCGTCGAGGCCGGCGCGGCCTATGATCTCGAGCCACGGAGAGGGGCAGCCGCAGGGACAGTCTCCGCCGGGATGGAGGACGCCGAAATCGTCGGTGAGGACGCTGAGCACCGGCGTCGCGCGGATCATCGGGGTGAGCAGGTTGACCAGCCCCGCCCGTCCCATGGGCAGCGGTTCGAGGGTCGCGGGATCGCGGATGATCACCCGGGAATAGACTGGCACATGGAACCGGTGCGCGGGGCAGTCGCAGTAGAGAATGGGGTGCTCCGCCGCTCCGTAGCTCTCCATGACCCGCTCCTCCGGAATGCCGAGCGCGCGGCGGATGAGAGCGTACATCTCCCCCTTATCCAGCCTCTCCCGGTAGTGCCGCTTCCATCCGCCGCCGAGCATGACGCTCGATTCCGGGGGAAGGCGTACGGCGAGCCCGCGATCCTCCATACGCCTCAGAGTGAAGAAGACGTAGGCGGGGAAGCCCATGAGCCGGGTCGGAAAGGGGGATTTTTCAAGACGGAGCAGGGTCCGGATCACCCCGTCGGGATCGGATTCCCAGCCGCCGCCCGTTTTTTTCAGGGCGTAGGTCCTGCTCAGCGCGGGCGCGAGAAAGGTGTAGCCGAACGCCGTTTTCGCCGCGGCCATGGTGTTCCCGCCGAAGGGAGGATAGCCGAAGACGACGTAATGGCAGGGGGAAGGCGAGAGGATCTTCCGGGGCGCGGCGACCTTGAGCACCATCCGTGCCCCCGCCAGAAGCGCGCCGAACTCCAGCCCGATCTCGCTCCGTCCCCCGCCGCTTGTCCCGGACGAGGTCGCGGTGACGAGCCTGCGGGAGCGCGGCATGGCGAAGAGCGGATGGGCTTTGAGAAACGCGGTCGGGAGAAACGGGATTTTTGAAAGGTCGTCCTCCGTCCGGAGGCAGTCCGGGGAAAAGCCCTCGTCAAAGGCGGCGGCGCGGTACTCCGGACAGTGCGCGACGACGTAGGCCGCGTTCTCCCGCATAGCCTCGACGAACAGGGCGGCGCTCCCCGCGGTGTCGTAGGGATCTTTCCACCGGAACAGCTTTTCCCGCGCGGCCATAGTGCAGCCTCCTTTCCGCTGAGGTCAGATCGCTTTTCTCAACAGCTCGAACCGCCGTTTCCCGACGTTCTGCTTCTCTATGCGGATCCATTGATCGCTCCGGATCTTCTGGCTCTTGTCCGCGCAGACGGCGAGCACCGTGCTGTCGGACGAGATCTCCCACAGCCGGCCGAGCATGGCATGGAGGGCGTCCTCTCCCTGCCACTGAGCAAGATTGCCGTAGGGAACGTCGGTGATAATGACGTCCGGCTCAACCTCCGGGAGAGGCCCGGTGCAGTCCGCGGCGAAGACTTCCGTTCCGATGTCGCGCGTCAGGTTCCCGCGCAGCCGTTCGAGGCTTCGGAGCGCGTCCGCGTAGGAGGACTTTCCGGACGCGGCGAGGGACTGTTCCAGCTCCGCCTGCCGTTTGTCCAGTCCCGCGCGGGTAAGCAGCCCGAGGTTCTTCTCCGCGATCCCGAGCATGTCCGGCGAGATGTCGCTGGCGCAGATCTTTTCGACGGACGATCCGCAGAGCAATCCGAGGACCGTCAGTGCGTATGCCCCGCCGCAGCACGGATCGTACACCCGGAGCCGCTCCCGGTCCTTCAAAAGTTCCCTTGCCCGTCCGAAGATCTCAACGATCAGCCGGACGGGAAAATTCGGGACGCTCCGCCCGCCGTAGAGCACCCTGCCGCTTGCGTAATCCTCGAAATTCCCCGCCGGGCTGTAACGGTATTCCATCCTGTTTCCCGTTCCGATCCGTTCAAATGTTCTGTGCGTTCATTGTACCATATTTCCATCCCCTTGACAAGGGCATTCCGGCTTTCTGCGCAAATCCGCGTCCCCGCTTGACTTTTTTCCTGCCGGATGCTACAATGAGGACAAACCCGCAGGGCGCGTTCACCCTCAACAACCTGAAACCCTCTTCGGGGAGGAGATTTCCATGAAAAATGCCATTACCATGCTCACGTCCGTCATTGACACGATCTGCAACAGCTTTATCATTACCACGGAAGACGGCGGCGTTATCGCCATCGACGGCGGATACCAGCAGGAGACCGACCACTTTCTCGCCGTCCTGAAGGAACTCACGGGCAGCGAAAAGCCGCGCATCGACGCGTGGTTCCTCACCCACCCGCACGACGACCACCTCAACAACTTCTTCAACATCATGGAAAACCGCCCGGACGCGGTCGAAGTCGGGCGGATCTATCTGAACTTCCCGTCGAAGGGCTTTTTCGAAGGGACCGTGGGACGGGACGACTCCGCCGCGGGGACGATGGAGGACTTTTACAGGGTCCTGCCCCTCATCGCCGACCGCGTGCGCATCCTCTCGGGCGGGGACGAGCTGACCGTCGGAGGGGCTCGGTTCCGCGTGCTCTATTCGCAGGACTTCGAGATCAAGGGCTGCAACAACTCGTCCCTCGTCTTCCGCATGGATCTCGGCGGCGGAAGCGCGCTCTTCACCGGAGACTGCGGACGGGAGGCGGGTGAGAAGATCCTCCGCCTGTGGGGGGACTCAGGGCTCCTCGACTGCGAGATCTGCCAGATGGCGCACCACGGGCAGAACGGATGCGGCAGATCGTTCTACGAGGCCGTGAAGCCCGAGATCTGCCTCTGGCCCACGCCTTCATGGCTCTGGACGAACGACGGCGGAAAAGGCCCCTACAAGACCCTCGAGACCCGCCGCTGGATGGAAGAGCTCGGCGTGCGCGAAAACCTCGTGAACAAGGACGGCGACCAGAGGGTGGAGATGTGATACCATAGTGTGTTCACACTATGAGGAAAGAAACCCTGCGGGTTTCTGGAATAAATGTCCCTCTCGGGACGGGAGGCACGGGCTGCGATCTTCGATCGCGGACACCAGCTCATGGCCGCCTAAGCTTCGCTGCGCGAACTTTGGTTTCCCCCCGTGCGGGGGTTTCCTTGGCCGAAGAGCATAACCTTACAGCTCACATCGGGAACCAAGCCTGAAAGCCATCCCAATCCTCGCGCGAAGATTCGCCTTTGGCGAACTTTAGAAATTCGCCTTTGGCGAACTTTAGAAATTCGCCTTTGGCGAACTTTCAGCGGACTGTGTTCGTTTAGCCGGAACATGCGATGAATTCCGGCTGCACCGAAATTCATCGGTTTGCTCTGCTCGCTCAAATTTCATTTGAGTAGGGGGGCAGACGCAAACAGCGATCGAAGCGCGCATTGGAAGGGGGAAAACGTGCAGTTCTGCCGTCCCTTGCCCCCTCCCGTAGGGAGGAACCCTTCCGGGAGAGGTGGCGCAGTCGAAGACTGTGACGGAGAGGGCTGACGTACGCCCTCCTTTGATAGCAAGAACCGCGTGAGCCGCCAAAAACAACTCAAAAATCGCCGAAAGCGTATCGAATATTATGGACAAAAAGCAAATCAGCATCCGCCTCGCCTCACCTGTTTCGAAGGCCGTTTACCGGGAACTCAGGGAGCTGTCGGAGGAGTTGGACTCCATCATGGAGCGGGACCCCGCCGCCGTGAGCAGGACCGAGGTCGCGCTGCTCTACTCCGGGTTCCACGCCGTCCTCATGTACCGCGCCGCGCACGCCATGCAGGAAAAGGGATGGAAGATCCCGGCCCGCGCGGTGTCCCAGTTCGCCAAATTCCTGACCGGGATCGAGATCCACCCCGGCGCGAAGATCGGGCGCGGGCTGTTCATCGACCACGGCGCGGGCGTCGTCATCGGGGAGACCGCCGAAATCGGGGACAACTGCACCCTCTATCAGGGCGTGACTCTCGGCGGCACGGGCAAGCAGACCGGCAAGCGGCATCCCACCCTCGGCGATAACGTCATGGTCGGCGCGGGCGCGAAAATCCTCGGCGGATTCAAGGTCGGATCCGGGAGCCGCATCGCCGCGGGAGCCGTCGTCCTGCGCGAGGTCCCGGAAAACGCGACCGCCGTCGGAGTCCCCGCCCGTGTGGTCCGCGTCGCCGGTCAGCCCGTTCAGGCCGGTCAGCCGGATTCCGCCGCCCAGTCCCGCGGGACGAAGGACGGCCGCGCGAGCCTTCCGGAATGCACCAGCTCCCTCGATCAGGTGAACATCCCGAACCCGGTGGACGCCGAACTGGCCCAGCTTCGCCGCCACGTCCGCATGCTCGAAGAAAAGCTCGGCCTCGACCCCATCCCCGACGCCGAAACCTTCGCCCCCGACGGCTCGGGAATCTGAGTTTTCCGACTGCGTCGGAACCGGCTGTCTTCATCAGCTCGACAGGTCACTCCTGACCTGTCGGCGGAGAAGTCGCAAATGCTCCGCATTTGCGGATTGGATTAACCCTCTTCGAGGGAGGAGGAAAGAAACCCTACGGGTTTCTGATTAAATCCCGCTACGCGCGGGAGGCGTCGGGAGGGACACCATCTCATGGCCGATCAAGATTCGCTCCGCGAACTTGGGTGCCCCTCCCGGGGGTCCCCCTTGGCCATATGGCATAACCTGACAGCTCGTCCCTGTATCCGGGCTTGATTGTACATCCCACTGTCCTCGCACGAAGATTCGCCTTTGGCGAACTTTCCGCGGTCTCTGGTTGTACAGTCGGAGGTCAAAGAGCTTCAGTCGCGCATGACACAGAGGGGCTTTGGACAGCGAAACAGGGAGACAGCCGCGCGGGCAACATTTATCTATCCTTCAGCAAACCGAGCTTTCAAGTTCAACCACCTTTTGTGCGCGTTTCGATCGCTGTTTGAGGCACAGACGGGATGTATCGCTTGTTTTGGCTTCGCAGACATAATCCCCGATCGAAGATCGCAGCCCGTGCCTCCCGCCCTGAGCAGGGCATATAATCCAGAAACGCGCAGCGTTTCTTACCATGAAACCCGCAGGGTTTCCTTCCATAAGGAGCTTCTATGAACTGTCCGCACTGCGGGCGGGATGTCCGGGACGGCGAGCGGTACTGTCCGTACTGCGGAAAGCCGCTGGATCCCGCCTCCGATGAATCCGTAAAAAAAACCGAGCCCGGGGAGAATCCTCCGGATCCCGCGCAGGGGTACGGGATCCCGCCTGACCGGATCCCCGCGCAAGGCCCCGCGCCGCAGAGAGCGTCCCGCGGTCCCGCGATCCTGAAAGCCGTTTTAGCCGTCGTCCTCTATCTCTTCCTTCTCTTCGGCATCCAGTCCTGCGTCATCGGGTCGTATATCGGCTCGAACCTCGACCCGACGGGGGTGCTCTACGCCGCGCAGTCCGGGGATCCCACCGCCGTCGAAAAGGCGTACGCCGAGATGCTCCGCTCCGCCATGGATCTGATCTACGACAAGCAGGCGCTCCTGCTGCTCATCTCGAACCTCACGGCCATTCTGGCGCTCTGCCTCGGGTTCCGGCTGCGCAGGAAAAAGCCGGCGGAGGAATTCGCCCTCTACGGGACCAATCCCGCCCGGCTCGTCCAGTTCGCCCTCTTCGGGGTCGCCCTGAACATCGTCCTCACGGCGCTCATCTCCGTCCTGCCCCTGCCCGAGAGCCTCTTCGACATGCAGAACGAACAGTACGCCGCGCTTTACGAGGGTTCCCTTTTCGTCAGCGCGTTCTCCGTCGCCGTCGTCGGGCCGGTCACCGAGGAGCTCTTCTTCCGCGGGATCGCTATGACGAGGCTCGAACCCGTTCTCGGAGGCGTGGGAGCCGTGATCCTCTCCGCCGCCCTCTTCGGCCTCGCGCACGGCACGCCGATCGCCATCGGATACGCCTTTGTCGTGGGCGTCGTGCTGGCGCTGATCTACCGCAAATACCGCTCCATCCTGCCCGGCATCGTCTGCCACTGCTTCTTCAATCTGGCCTCCTTCCTGTTCCCCGGCGAGCTCGAAGGAATCAGCGCCGTCGTCATGACCGTGCTCTGCGCCGCCGTCCTCGTCTTCACATGGCACTCCGCCGTGATCCGCTTTCCCGGGTTCAGCGACGTGCTCTGGGACGGCGCGGGGAGGCTTCGCTCGGGCGATCCCGAAAAACAGGCCGTCATCCGCTCCCTCCGTTCCGCCCGCGCCTCCGGATCCCTCGACGCCGAAACCGCCGAACGGCTGGCAAAGGAATGGGACGACGCCGAAAAGAAGGACGGCGGGAAGGAAGACTGAACCTGTCTTTATGAGAAAGTTAAAGGGATGCTTATAAGGAACAATTCAGTCCGCAAAGGGACAGCCTCCAGATAACGTGCAGCGTTCTGTTTGTGGAAAGATTGAGTTTTTAGTAAAGAGCTCATCCCTCCCTTTCAAAGGGGTTGGGAGTGGAGCGATCTTTCGAACGGACGCGAAGGGAAAGGGATACGGTTGGTCCCGGTGTCCCCTTAATTCTGCATTCATAATTCTTAATTCTTAATTCTGAATTGCTCCTTTAACTTTCTCTTGAACTTCGTTCATATCCCATCCACCATCATCCATCACGAGGTATATCCATCATGAAACTCTACAACACCCTCACGCGGACCCGCGACGAATTCGTCACCCACGAACCGGGGAAGTGCCGGATGTACACCTGCGGGCCGACCGTCTACCACTTCGCCCACATCGGCAACCTCCGCACCTACATCATGGAGGACGTCCTTGAAAAATACCTCCGCTATACCGGCCTCGACGTGACCCGCTGCATGAACATCACCGACGTCGGCCACCTGACGAGCGACGCGGACACCGGCGAGGACAAGATGCTCAAGGGAGCGCGCCGGGAGCACAAGACCGTCATGGAGATCGCGCGGTTCTACACCGACGCCTTCTTCGCCGACTGCGAAAAGCTCAACATCAAGATCCCAGAGATCGTCGTCCCCGCCACCTCGTATATCGATCATTTCATCGAGATGGTCACCGTCCTGCTCGACAAGGGGTACGCCTATCTCTCCGGCGGGAACGTGTACTTCGACACCTCGAAGCTCGACAACTACTACGTCTTCGGCAATCAGGAGGCGGAGGACCTCGCCGTCGGCGTGAGAGAGGGCGTCGAAGAGGACGAGGCCAAGCGGAACAAGACCGACTTCGTGCTCTGGTTCACCAAGTCCAAGTTCGAGGATCAGGAGCTGAAATGGGACAGCCCGTGGGGCGTCGGATATCCCGGCTGGCACATTGAGTGCTCCGCGATCTCCCTCTGGAACCTCGGCGAATACCTCGACCTCCACTGCGGCGGCGTGGACAACGCGTTCCCCCACCACACCAACGAAATCGCCCAGAGCGAGGCGTACCTCGGCCATCCGTGGTGCTCCCACTGGTTCCATGTTCTCCACCTGAACACGGCGTCCGGCAAGATGTCGAAGTCCTCCGGGGAATTTCTGACGGTCTCCCTGCTCGAGGAAAAGGGCTACGACCCGCTGGTCTACCGCTTCTTCTGCCTCGGCTCGCACTACCGCAAGTCCCTCGTCTTCTCGTGGGAGGGCATGGACTCCGCGAAGACTGCCTATGCCAAGCTCGTCTCCCGCATCGCCGCCCTGAACCCGGACGACGCCGCCCCCATTGACGAGGCCGTGATGAACGAACAGAAGACCCGGTTCGCCGCCGCGATGGACAACGACCTCAACACCGCCCTCGCCCTCACCGCCCTTTACGACGTGCTCAAGGCGAAGACGAACGACCGCACGAAGCTCGCGCTGCTCTCCGATTTTGACTCCGTGCTGTCCCTGTTCCTGCTCGACGCCGCGGCAAAGGTCCGGGCGCAGAACAAGGCAGCCGAGGCCGCGAAATCCGCCGGAGCCGGTGCGGGGACCTCGGAGCTGACCGTGGTCTGCCTCGCCCCGGACGCCGACGACGCCCTGAAGGCCGAGATCGAAGGGCTCATCCGGGAACGCGCGGACGCGAAGAAAGCGAAAAACTTTGCCCGCGCCGACGAGATCCGCGACAGCCTCGCCGCAAGAGGAATCTCCCTCAAGGACGGCAAAGGCGTGGTCGAGTGGAGCAAGGCGTAACACGGAAAAACGGCGGCGACGGGAGACATGCTCCTCCGATCCGCCGCTTCACGCCGGTTTTCCGTCCCTCTTTCTCTTGCATCCCGGGGCGGGTTATGGTATAATAATACGGTTCAGTCTCCGGGAAGGTTCAAAAGATACCCCCGGCCGCGGACGGACAGCAGCGCGCCTTCGCCGAACACGGGCCTCAGCTTTTTCCGCAGGTAGCCCATGTAGACGTCCGCCAAATTCGAACGGTTCTGACCGGCCCCGGCTCCTGCTCCTGCCCCCTCCCCCTCAAAGGCGGATGAAAGAAGCTCCTCCCGGGACACGGCCTCCCCCCGCCGCTCGTACAGGATCCTGAAATACGCGGCCTCGCGGGCGGTCAGGCGGGCGGTCCTGCCGAGGTACGAGACCTCCCGTCCGTCGTGCGACACGGAAACCGGCGCGGCGCGGGGATCCTGTTCCGACACCGGATCCTCGGGGTCGGCTGCCGACGAAGGACGCGGCGGATCCGATTCCTCCGGATAAGCGCGCGGGGCGGGGATTCGTCCGGCAAGTCCGGCGGGATCCCGTTCCAAAGACTGAGCGGGACGCGCCGAAGGATCCGGGATATCCCGCTCGCCCGAATCATCCGTGCCGAGTCCGGAGAGGACCGCCCGGGCGGACGAAAGAACCGCCTCGCCCTCCTCCAAAAGGATCGGCGTCCCGAGGACGAAGACCGGCCCGGAGCGCGGGAAACCGGAGAACTCCACCCCGGCGATCCGCTCTCTGGGGACAAGCAGAACCGTTGCGCAGAGTCCCTCCGGAGGATCGGCCTGTGCGGAAAGATCGTCCGTGATCCGGAGCAGGAGCGTCCGGGAGCCCGCGTCCGATCCGCGGATCCCGCAGAGACGGAGCAGTCCTTCCATGGTTCGCCGCGCGCCGGGATCCGATACGCTGACCTCGGCGGCGATCCGCGCGTCCGCGTCTGTCTGCGGCTTCGGCTGTTGCTTCGGCTGTTGCTGCATGGGTCGCGCCCCCCTTCCGTTTTTTACCATGATAACACAGCTCCGGCGGAAAGTCAAGCCGGGAGAAAGGAGCGCGCGGTGGCCAACCCGGATGATCGAACCGAAGCATTTGACTCCCCCGCCGGATCCTTCAAACCCGGCGTCCCCGGTGATTCCTTCAAGCCCGGCGTTCCGGACGGTGCTTTCAAACCAAGCGTTCCCGGGACGGACCGCGAGGCGACCTGCTGCTTCACCGGGCACAGGAGGATCCCGCCCGAGCGGCTCGCCCATGTGGAGGAAAAGACCTCCCATGTGCTCGACGTGCTGATCCGCGCCGGATTCCGGTGGTTTCTGGCGGGCGGCGCGCTGGGCTACGACACGCTGGCGGAAAACATCGTGCTCTCGAAGCGGGAGGCCAACCCGGATATCCGCCTGATCCTCGCGCTCCCCTGCCGGGATCAGACGAACATGTGGCTGCGCCTGCCGAAGGAGCATCAGAACGAATGCCTGAGAGAGTACCAGCGGCTGAAAGGGCTCGCGGACGAGGTGGTCTATGTGAACGACTTCTACTTCGATGGCTGCATGCGGGAGCGGAATCTCTACATGGTGGAGCGCTCCTCCTTCTGCGTCGCCTGTTTCGACGGATCCCTCCGGAGCCGCAGCGGAGCCGGCCAGACGTTCAGAATGGCAAGACGCGCGGGACTAAAGATCTACAACTGCTGGGAGTAGGGGAAAAACTCTATTCCCGCATTGGGAATCCGCTTGGCGTTTCTCACCAGATTTGTTTATAAAAAATTCAACATAAAGGAAGTATCTCCATGAAAACTCTGACTCCTCTTTCATCCTTTTCCGGCGTGCGGCCGGTCGTGACCATCGTCATGGACGGCGTGGGACTCGCGCCCGAATCCGAGGCCAACGCGGTTCGTCTCGCGCGGACGCCCAACCTCGACCGCCTGATGGCGAACTATCCCTGGGTAAAGCTGAAAGCCCACGGGACCGCGGTCGGCCTTCCCACCGACGACGACATGGGCAACTCCGAGGTCGGCCACAACGCCCTCGGATCCGGTCAGGTCTTCGCGCAGGGCGCCAAGCTCGTCTCCGCCTCCATCGAGTCCGGCAAGATGTTTGCCTCCGACGCGTGGGCGGCTCTGACGGGCGGCGTGAAGGAATCCGGCGGCGCGCTCCACTTCCTCGGCCTGTTCTCCGACGGCAACGTCCACAGCCACATCGACCACCTCAAGGCGATGATCGTGCGGGCGAAGGCGGACGGCGTCGGCAAGGTGCGCGTCCACATCCTGCTCGACGGGCGCGACGTGGGCGAGACCTCCGCGCTCGACTATGTGGATCCCTTCGAGGAATTCCTCGCCGGTCTGAGGGACGCCTCCTTCGACGTGAAGATCGCGTCCGGCGGCGGCAGAATGAAGATCACCATGGACCGCTACGAGGCCAACTGGGCGATGGTCGCCCTCGGCTGGAAGACCCATGTGCTCGGCGAAGGGCGGCAGTTCCCCTCCGCGCGCGAGGCCATCGTGACCCTCCGGGACGAGACCCACGCCATCGACCAGGATCTGGATCCCTTCGTCATCGCCGAGGACGGCAAGCCCGTCGGAACGGTGGAGGACGGGGACAGCGTCGTCTTCTACAACTTCCGCGGCGACCGCGCGATCGAGATCTCCAAGGCCTTTGAGGGCGGCGCGGACTTCGACAAATTCGACCGGGTGCGCGTCCCGAAGATCGTCTACTCCGGCATGCTGGAATACGACGGCGACACGCACGTCCCGTCCCGCTATCTCGTCGCCCCGCCGGAGATCACGAACACGATGGGCGAATATCTGGCCGACATGAAGATCCGCCAGTTCGCCATCTCAGAGACGCAGAAATACGGCCATGTGACCTACTTCTGGAACGGCAACCGCTCCGGCAAGTTCTCCGAGGAGTACGAGACCTACGAGGAGATCCCCTCCGACATCGTGCCCTTCGAGCAGCGCCCGTGGATGAAGTGCGCCGAGATCACCGACCGCCTCATCGAGGTCATCTCCTCCGGCAAGTACGACTATATCCGCGCGAACTTCCCGAACGGCGACATGGTGGGACACACCGGCTCCCTCGAGGCGACGATCTGCGCGATGGAGGCCCTCGACCTCCAGATCGGGCGTCTGCTCCCCGTGATCGACCGGGCGGGCGGCGTTCTCCTGCTGACGGCCGACCACGGCAACGCGGACGAAATGGCCGAATTCGACAAGAAGACCGGCGCGGTGAAGCGCAACAAGGACGGCTCCCTCAAGGCGAAGACGAGCCACACGCTGAATCCGGTTCCGTGCATCTTCTACGACAACGTGACGGCGGACCGCTACACGGTGAAGAAGGACGGATCGTTCGGCCTGTCCGACGTCGCGGCGACGGTGGTGAACCTCCTCGGGTACGAGGCCCCGTCCATGTGGGACGAGAGCATGATTGAAATCAGGTAAATCTGTCCGGTCAGCCCTCTCCGTCACCGTCTGTGACGGTGCCACCTCTCCCAGAGGGCGAGGCAAGGTAAAGTTCAGTGAAACCTTAACGGTCTGTCTCCGCATCCGCTGAGCAGTCCGTCATCAATCCAATACCAATACGAGGGAAAAGCGGCGTGCGGATGGGAACGTCTGCCCGCTTTTCCTTCTCTGTTTCTCATACTGTTCCGCCTCAAAACGGTTTGGCATATATAACAGTTCTGACAAGTTTTGTCTGTACAACCCCGCTGTGGCCCCTCGCCCAATGCGCGACTGAAGCTCTTCGACCTCCGGCTGCACAAACGCGGACCGCTGAAAGTTCGCCAAAGGCGAAACTTCGCGCGAGGACAGTGGGATATCCGGTCGGTTTTTGATGTGGGGACGAACGGTCAGCTTATGCCATATGGCCCGCCGATTGCCTCTTGACTTTTTCCCTCAAATCTGCTACACTGTGGAACGAAACACCACCATCCGACAAAGGAGAGCAACCGTCATGCATGAAATGAAATCCTTCAAAAAGCGCTTTGTCATCGTCTCCGGCCCCGTGTGCAGCGGCAAGACGACCCTCGCGCTCAACATCGCCCACAATCAGGGCAGCTGCTACTACTTCGACAAGGACGACCTTGTCCCCACCTCCAACTCCACCTTCGACGCCGTGAATCAGCTGGTTCCCGAGTCCGTGGAGATCCCCTACGCCCGCGACACCCTCGAGAAGCGCGACCGCCACTCCCCGTTCTTCAAGGCGTTCATCCGCAATCCCGAGTACGACTCCACCCGCGACATCCTCATCAAGGGACTTCAGTTCAACGATTTCGTCATCGTGAACGCCCCCTACACCTCCGAGCTCAAGAAGGAAGCCGCCGGTGACTGCCCCGCGTTCAACGAGTTCCGCCGCTTCTTCGACAAGGAGGAGTGCGAGTTCGTCGTGGTGTTCGTCCACATTTCGAAGGACGAGCTCAAGCGCAGGCTGCTCAACCGTCTGGCGAAGGATCCCCAGGCCGCGGCCCGCGACAAGAACGTCTACACCGATCTGGACGCCTACGTCGCCGCCGAAAACGTGGACGCGCCCGACCTCACGAAGGGCAAGAACGTGGACCGCCTGTTCGTGTTCGACGCCGACACCGACGAGCTCCGCGACGCCTCCTATGTGCGCCTCATGAAGGAACTGGGCATCGAGAAGTACGAGCCCTACAACCGTTCGATCGAAGTGAACAGAGTGTAAGCCCCCGGCTGACAGCACAAAAACAGAACCGGTGTTTTCCCCTTTTGTGAGAGGAACGCCGGTTCCTTTTATTTTTTTCTCCCCTCACGCCATGCGCGCCAGCGGGCTTTTTCCTCCTCGAATTTCCTTCGCGCCGAGCGGCGGAGGAGTTTTAACCGGGTGAGCGTCTTTCTGTCCCGTGGGAAGAGCAGGCGGAGCAGGGCGATGGCGAGGAAGATCGTCACGAGCTTCTCCGGGGTGAACGGGAACCAGAGGAACGCCATATAGGCCGACGCGACCGCGATCATCCACCGGATGCCGAGCGCGCCGCCCACGCCGAGCAGGATATACGCCCAGCCGTTGGTGATGAGCCATCCGAGACCGAAGCACAGCAAAAAGCGGGGATTCAGAACGAACTCCGCCGCCGCTTTCCATCGTGGTTTTCTCTCCGCCATGCCGCGCTCCTTTCCGCCGTCTTTTCCGGACTGCGCGTCCATTGTAGCACGGAGGGGAATTTCTGTCAAGGGGGAATGAATTAAGGTTTGGTTAAAGCTCTCCCGCTTTTTCCCAACTTGTTCCCCGACTCCCTTGATTTTCCGCCCCGGCTGTGGTATAATACTTTAATATAATAGGAGTATTATCCGCAGAGAGCGGGAAGGGGGCGCGGCCATGGAAGATAAGAGACCCGGAAGCGGCGGACTCGGGCGTCTTCTCGTCTCCGTGATGGAGGCGCGGGAGGATCTGCCCCGGATGCCCGGATTCATGGCGGCTGTGTTCATCCTCCTGTCCGCATCGGCTTCGGCTGCCGCGGCCAGACTGTCCTCGCCCGTTCTGCCCGGAGAGCCGCTTTCCCCCCAGAACATCGTGGGAGTGCTCGCCTCCCTGCCGTTTCTGCCGCTGGCCGTGACGCTCTACGCGATGACGATTTTGCTGTGGCGGCGGGTGGCGTCCCTGCTCTGCACGCCGGTCTCCTTCGGGTTGATGCTTTTGGCGGGAGCGCGGTTTCCGGAGGCGGCGTCCCTCGCGCTGGCGATTCTGCCGGTGTCCTACGCGTTCGCCGTGTCGCTCATGGCGAAGGAGGACCGGTTCCGGCGGGTGATGACGCTCGCGCTGTTCTCGGCGGGGGCCTTCGGGATCGCGGGGATCGTGCGGATCGGCGTGGACTTCGGATCCCTCGAAGGCCTGCGCGACGCCTTTATGACTTCGGTGCCGGACATGATCGGAACGATCTTCCGCTCCGCCGTTCCCTCTTCGTCCGAAACCGGCGCGGCGGCGATGCTGACCTCCCTGAGCCTGTACGAATCGGCGCGGTCGCTCTTCGTGATGCTGCCCGCGTATTTCGGCGCGTTCTGCGTGATCTTCGCGTGGGTCTGCGACCGGATCGTCCGGCGGCTCTTCTCGTGGCTCAACTGTTCCTCGGTCTTCACCGACGAGGGCGCGGACGTGAGCATGCCGGTGAGCTTTGCCGCGGTCTACGCCGTCCTGTTCGTGCTGACGCTTCTGACGCCGGGATCGGTCTTCCCCCTCGCGCGGGTGATGTTTCAGAGCGTCCTCATCGTCATGGCCCTGCCCTGCGCGGCGGTGGGCGTGCGGCGGATCGGGGAGCGGCTCTCGGACAGCCTCTTCTATATGACAAGAGAAAAACTTTTCATCGGGATGCTCCTCTTCGTGCTCTTCGCGGCGGTCGGAGCCTATCCCTTCCTCCTGATCACCTCCGCCGTCGGAACGGTCTCCGTGCTCCGCCGCTGGGCCGGATCGCGCAAAAAAGACGGCGGCGGGGAAGGCTAAGATTTGCAGATTGTGATTGTACTGACAGTTTTAACCGAAAGTTTTAGCGGAAAGTTGATGTTTTTAAGGAAAGAGGGGACACTTTCTTCGGAAAGTTGATGTTTTAAGGAAAGAGGGGACACTTTCTGCGGAAAGTTTCCCCTCCCTCCACCCTCCCTTTCAAAAGGTTGGGCCGGGAGCGAACCGCCGAAATGAGCTTTTTTTGAAAAAGGTTAGGCGTGTCTGCCCTCTCCGTCACAGTCTTCGACTGCGACACCTCTCCCAGGAGGGTTCCTCCCTACGGGAGGGGGCAAGGAGAAAGCTGAATATTGCCCTGCAACTTTCTCCGCCGAAGGGTCAGGAGTGACCCTTCGGGCTGATCAAGAAAAAACGTGAATTCCGTATGGGGGAAAACCCCGATAAAAAGACGAAAGGATGACGGTATGCCGAAATCCGGGAAAAAGAAAAACGACCTGCGCGGGGTGCGGAAGGAGACAACCGTCGGCCTGTTCCTCGCGGGGATCGTCTTCATCGCCGCGCTGTCCGTGGGCGTGGCAAGATTCGGACTGGGCGCGTTCCGATGGGGCACTGTCTGCCTCGCGGGGTATTTTCTGGCCGCCCTCCTCATCTGGCTGATCTTCGAGCGGCGCGGCAGGCGGTCCGGGGACGAAAAGCTCGCTCCCGTCATGGGGCGGATCATGTTCGACGCCGTGGTGAATATGGGAACGCCCGTCTTCATCTGCGACGCCGACGAGCGGATCCTGTGGTACAACAACGCCACCGACGCGCTCTATTCCTCAAAGAACCGCCTCTACGGCGAGTCCGTCAAGGAGCTCTTCGGCGTCACGCTCGACGAGATCCGCAAGGGGGACGAGGAAGGCGTCCGGATCGCGTGCGAGGGACGGGTCTTTCAGGCCAAATACAGCCACATCCGGACCGAGGACGCCGACTTCGCCCTCATCCTCACGACCGAGATCACCGAGAGCGAAGATTTGCGCCGGACCATGGCGGGCAACGAACCGGCGGTCTGCTACATCATGATCGACAACCTCAGCGAGATGATGCAGTACGACAGCGAGCTCTACCGCCCCGCCGCCGCCAAGATCGACACCGTTCTCCGCGCGTGGGCCGACAACTACAACGGCGTCCTCAAGGAGTACGAGCGCGACAAATACCTCTTCCTCACCGAAGCCCGCGTCGTCGAGAGCTTCATCGCCTCGAAATTCGACATCCTCGACCGCGTGCGCGCCGTGAAGGTCGGAGAATCCAGCCTTCCCCTCACCGTGTCCATGGGCGTCTGCGCGGTCCCCGGCACCTTCGGGGAGAAGGAACGCTCCGCCCACGCCGCCCTCGATCTCGCCCTCCAGAGAGGCGGGGATCAGGCCGTCGTCAAGAGAGGCGAGGGCACCGAATTCTACGGCGGCGTCACCCGGTCCGTCCAGAAGCGCACCAACGTTCAGGCCCGCGTCGTTTCGAACGAGCTCATGTCCCTCATGCGCGCCGCCTCAAACGTCATTGTCATGGGACACCGGCGCGCGGATTTCGACGCGTTCGGCTCCGCGGTCGGCGTGGCGAGACTGGCGATGTACTGCGGCGCGAGGGTCAATATCGCCGCGGATCTGGCCAACCGCGACATCGTCGGACAGCGGCGCATGCTCGAGAGCGAGGAGGACTTCATCGGCGTCACCGTATCGCCCGAGGCCGCGCTCGATCTTTTGGAGGTCGGGACCCTCGTCGTCATGACCGACGTCTCCAATATGGCCAACGTCGAAAGCCTCGAGCTCGCGCGGCGCACCGAAAAGCTCGCCGTCATCGACCACCACCGGAAAACCGCCGAGTTCGAACGCGAGCCCGACGTCGAGTATATCGATCCCTCTTCCTCCTCCGCCTGCGAGCTCATTGCCGAAATGCTCGAGCAGACTCTCCCGCGGGACGAGCTCTCCGCGGCTGAGGCGGGGGTCATTCTGGCGGGCATCATGCTCGATACCAAGCAGTTCTCCAAGAGCACCGGCACGAGGACCTTCTCCGCCGCGATGTACCTCAGGGAGCGCGGAGCGGATCCCACCGCCGTCCGCGAGCTCTTCAAGGAGAGCTTCGAGGAGTACAGCGGCGAGGCCAGATTCCGCCGGAACGTCGAGATCTACCGCGGCTGCTGCGCCATTTCCGTCGCCGAGGCGGGAGCGGAAACCTCCCCCGTCGTGGCGTCCAAGGCTGCCGACAACCTCATTATGGTCGAGGGCATGCGCGCCGCCTTCACGCTGATGCAGATGGGCGACACCGTCAAGATTTCCGCGCGGTCCGCCGGAGACCTCAACGTCCAGCTCATCATGGAGGAGCTCGGCGGAGGAGGAGGATTCACGGGAGCCGCCGCCGTCGCCGAGGGGAAGAGCATCCCCGAGCTCATCGACGCGCTGAAGGCCGCCATCGACAAGTATATCTGAAACCGGAACTAATCAAGAAGCATACAGAACGGAGGATCACATCATGAAAGTAGTGCTTTTGCAGGACGTAAAAGGCAAGGGAAAGAAGGACGAGATCGTCAGCGTGTCCGACGGGTACGCCAGAAACTACCTCTTCCCGAGAAAGCTCGCCGCCGAGGCGGACGCCAAGATCCTGAACGATATCAAGAACAAGGAAGCCGCGAAGGCCAGACGCATCGAGCTTGAAAAGCAGGCGGCCCGCGAGACGGCGGAAAAGCTCCAGTCCCTCCTTGTCAAAATCACCATCCAGAGCGGCGCGGACGGCAAGCTCTACGGCTCCGTCGGGACGAAGGATATCGCCGAGGCTTTGGCGGCCCAGCACGGCGTCGAAATCGACAAGCGCAAGATCGTCCTCGACAGCCCCATCAAGGCCTACGGAACCTACACCGTGGACGTCAAGCTGTACCCCGAGATCTCCGGCAAGCTGAACGTGCTGGTGTGCGGGTGAGAGAATAAACGGCTTTCCTTTCGAAGGGATTGAGCGGGAAGAAATCCTTCTCATACTATTCTCATCCTAAAAAGCTAAACTGTATGGGTTTTGATCGCTTCATGTAGGGTGCGAACGGCCTCCTTGCTCAACTTGTTGAGCGGGTGAGCATCGCGTGCGATAACTCTGATAAGGTTGGATGGCTTCAGAAGTTCGCGCTCTGCGCGAAGCTTCGTTGGTGTACCAAAGCTTCAGCTTCACATGATTGCTATAGCCTATCCTTTGTCCCCTTCCCAATGAAGTTCTTTGCCAGCTCAACTTGTTGAGCGAGCTTTCATCCGAAAGAAAGCCGCGTTTCCCTTTTAGCTTGAGATTAGTATCAG
>SVQK01000108.1 GCA_015065385.1 Oscillospiraceae bacterium
AGGCCGAACCGGAACCCGCTCCCGCACCCGAACCGGAGCCGGAACCCGAACCGGAACCCGCGGAAGAACCGAAGAGCGAGGAACCCGCGCCTGAGGAACCCAAGGCGGAAGAGCCCAAGGCTGAAACGCCCGCTCCTGCTGAGACCACCGGTGAGAAGAAGTCCGGCTGCGGCTCCTTCATCGGCGGCGGCGTGATCGTGCTGCTCTCCGTCCTCGGCTCCGCGTGGATCGCAAAGAGAAGATAACAAGAAGATCTGCCTTCGATTTGCCATAGAATGATCTGTTGAGTCGAACATCCCTGAAAGTCTTTCGCATGAGGGCTTTCAGGGATCTTTTTCGGATTGATCCGTGCCTTCCGACGGAGCTCCGCTTCATTTCGGAAGGCTCATTTCATTCTTGACAAAACTGCGTTTTCTGTGGTATCATGTCCTTGGGAAAATGCCGAAACCTGCCGCGCCCATCCGCGGATATTTGAACGGGAAGAAAGACCATGACCAAAAAGCAAATTCTGTTGTGGGGAGCGTTCTGCCTCCTCTTTGTGACCCTTTTCGCCTCCTGCCGCAAAGCCGGAGCGGGCAAACCGATTCAGGTCGAACCGCAGAACAGCGCGCAGACCGCGGTTTCACCGCCCGGATCGGAAAAGAAAGAAGAGAAGGCGCAGGGACCGGACTGCACCATCGTCCGCGGGGATCAGTCCTCCAAAGCGGTCACCGACGCCGCCGTCGAGCTTCGGAAAAAACTCGAATCGCTCGGCCTGACGGTGGATCTCAAGACCGACTGGGTGAAGCGCGGCGAGGAAATCGTGCCGTTTCCCGGGGAGATTCAGGTGGGAAGAACCAACCGCCCGGAGTCCGAGGCCATGTATGCCCGGATGGACGCGGATCCGGAACCGTTCGATTATTTGATCTCGGTGGGCGACGTCATGTGCGTATCCTGCGAGGATGACAGCGCGATGGACGCAGTCGCCCTGTTCGCCGAAGAATACGCGAAACGCCGGGCGGACGAGAGCGGCTACGGTTCGAAGGAGTTCGAGCGTCGGCACGAATTTGATCGGAAGCTTGTCATCGGCGGGGAATCCTTCGTTCGGTTCAGCGTCACGTCGGGCAAATCCGGACCGGAGCAGTACGCAGCCGCGGAGCTGAAAAAGTATCTCAAAAAGATGGGCCTCTACGAAGGGGAAGGCGCGTCCTTCAGTCTGACGCTGGATTTGAGCCTGAACCGCGATTCCTACGCCATCGTCCCGGGGGAGAACGGAGAAATTTCCGTCACCGGCGGCAACGGGCGGGGCGTGATTTACGGAGCCTACGCCTTTTTGGAGCATTACGCCGGGGCGCGGTTTTTCATGCCGGGCGTCGAGACTCTCGGATCGGGGGACATTGCGGTGAACGAGCCGTTTGTCCACGACATGATCTTCGAAATGCGGCAGTCGGACTGGCAGTGCGGGAACAGCGACGTGGACTGGTGCCTGAAAAACAGCATCAATCAGCGGGAGATCCCGGCGTCAAAGGGCGGCAACATCAAATACGGTGGATTCGTCCACACGATCGCCTCTCTCGCCGGCACGGATTCGAAGTCTCAGCCCTGTTTCTCCGATCCCGAGATCCTCGACACGGTGATCGCCAGCGTCCGCGCCATGCTCGAGCGGGATCCCTCCATCACCATCGTCTCGGTCTCCCAGAACGACAACCAGAACTATTGCACCTGCTCGAAGTGCCGGGAAATCGACCGCGAGGAGGGGAGCCATATGGGTTCGCTTCTGCGGTTCGTCAACGCCGTCGCGGAGGACATCGAGGACGACTACCCGGACGTAATCATCGACACCCTTGCCTATCAGCACACCCGGCAGGCTCCGAAGATCACGAAGCCACGGGACAACGTCTGTATCCGCCTCTGCTCCATCGAATGCTGCTTCAGCCATCCGCTGAACGATCCGTCCTGCTCCGTGAACGCCGCGTTCAAGAAGGATATCGAGGACTGGAACCAGATCTGCGACCGGATCTATATCTGGGACTATGTGACCTGCTTCTCCTATTACGTCGAGACTTTCCCGAACTTCGAGGTTCTGAGGGAAAACATGCGGTTCTTCGCGGAGCACGGCGTGAAGGGTATGTACCCCGAGGGAAACTACAATTCCCCGCAGTCGGGCGAGTTCGGCGAACTGCGGTGCTGGCTGCTGGCCAAGCTCATGCAGGATCCCCTGATGAGCGACGAAACCTATCACGCGTACATGGACGAATTCCTCGCCGCCTATTACGGAGAGGGCTGGACGTACATCCGGGAGTACATCGACTGGGCGTGCGCGCTTGCGGCGAAAAAGCACATGAATATCTGGAATCCCATGACCTCGGTCCTGAACGTCAAGCGGAGCGAACGCGCGGAAGTTCTGGCCCGCTTCGACGAATGCTGGGACAAGGCGGAGGAGCTGGCCGGGGATCGTCTGGACGCGGTGAAGCGTTCGCGGCTCCAGTGGGAATGCGTCCGGCTGATGTTCTCTCCGGATGCCGAACGGGCAAGAGCGTTTCTGGACGAAATCGAGCGGCTGAATGTCCGCTGGAACGAATGGGGTGAGATGCCGTCGAACCCGAATCTGTCCCGATCCCCGGCGGAATGGTAAGCGGCGGATCCCATGTTTTCAAACAGTTTGGGAAAGGAGATCGTTATGCGTACGGAATGGAAAGACAACGGATTCCGGTTTGAGGACGGACGCCGTTACCTTCCCCTCGGCCTGTTCGGATGCTATTTTTCCACGGACTATGTGGGCGAGGAGCTTGCGGCGGACAGTCAGCACGGCAACCGCCTGATCGAGTTCCAGCACGCGACCCGGGGAACATGGAAAAAGCTGTTCCGCTTTCTCTCCGAGGAGGACGGCGTCACGGCGATCCGGATGTTTCCGCGGGGAGACAGCGGCGGATCGGCGTGGGAAGGGCTGGATATCGGCGGGCGCGTCAACCGTCCCCTTCTCGAAAAGATCAAGGCATATCTTCACGACGCGGAGCCGTACGGGATCCGGCTGCAGCTTTGCCTGTTCACGGAGCCGGAGTGCAGCTTCTACTGCCAGCCGTACACCAGAACCTATTGGGGCACGCGGCTCTGGACAAAAGAGGAAATCGCGGAAGCGTCCCCGTCCCAGCGCCGTTTTCTCGAGCATCCGGACGATCTTGTCTCCTACGACCGCTTCTTCTCGGATCCGGACGTGCGGGCATGCTGTCACAGGTTTCTTGACGAGCTGATCCCGGAGCTTGCCGATTTCGACGCCCTGTTTGCCGTGGAACTGTTCAACGAATCCGGCTGGGCTTCCCCGCACGCCGATCCCATGAACACCTTCCGGTGGGAGGATACGCCCGATTACCTCGACTGGCACCGCGACATGACGGCGCATATCCGCCGGCTGGCCCCCGGCCTTCCCGTCTGCGTGAGCAACCCCGGCGTCGGGCTGCTCGGGCACGATCCCATCCACTGGGCAAGGGAAATCGCGCCGGATTTCTTCTCCCTCCACAACTACCCGGAACTCTGCGGATCGCGTCCCGGCATGGATTACGCCGCCATTACGGATCTGTCCGCCGCGGTCATATCGTCGGCAGTCCCCGTGATGACGGGGGAATGGGAGGCGATCCCGATCCGTCACGCGGATTTGCCGGACAGGGAAGAGCTGCTCGGGCTGCTCAGCCGGGATATGGCGTGGATGACGCTTCTCTCGGGCTCCCCGGGCTGCGTCTCGTGGCTGGCGCGGGGTTACGGTCAGTACCACGCCGTCCGGGAGGTGTTCGCGGAGCTGGACGCTTACCCGCTCGTCCCCGATCCGCCGCTTCGGATCGATCTTTCCGAAGAACAGAAGCGGATGGAAGACCTTTGGCGGGGCGGGGAGGCGGACTGCCGGTTTCCGATGTGGAAATGGTGTCCGGACCGCGCGGCGACCGACGGACGGCACCGCTTCTGCGTCAAGGCGGAGAGCCCGGCCTATCAGAAGCTGCTCGACGCGGAACAGTGGGGACTGGAAACCGGAGTCCCGTTCCGGTTCGTTCTCGGAGACGGAGAGGGGAGTCAGGCCGGTCCGGCTTTGAAGCTGTCCTCGCTGACGAGGGAGGATTTCCTCGCTCATGCGCCGCTCTTCGCCCCGGTCCGCGGCATTCAGCAGAAAACGCTTTTGGCGGACGGCGGGCGGGTCGGACTCGCGTACTTCCGGAACTGCGGCCCCGCGTACTCCCATCTTGTGGACGACGGACGGGGCGGGCAGGCCGAGCTCTTCTCCCTGAGACGGCGGAGCCCGGTTCCGTTCGCCGTACGATGCGCGGGAGCGTGGGACAGGGTGCGGCTGTACGATCTGGACGAGCGGCGGTTTGTTGCGGAAAACCCCGGCGGCGCGTTCGATATGGGCGTCACAAACCACGACTTTGTCGCCGTCTGTGAGCGAAAGTAAGTTCGAACCATTTTCTGCCATGGAGCGGTCTGTGATGCAAACGTTCCGTTGATCCCACAACAACGGATTGATCATTGACTTTCCTTTTCGGCCGTGCTATCCTCAAAGCGTGAGCTCACAGAATAACAACCTGAAAGGAAATATACCATGAACGTAAAAATCGGCACAAAAATCAAGGTGCTGCGCAAGCGCGACGGTGTGACGCAGGAAAAACTTGCGGACGCGCTCGGCGTTACCCCGCAGGCTGTGAGCAAATGGGAGAGCGAAAACGGTTACCCGGACCTCGAGTACCTCACGCCGATTGCCAACTTCTTCAACATCACCCTCGACGAGCTGTTCGGTCATGACCTCGCGGAAAAACAGCGGAAGATCGACGAATACTGCAAGCAGGTTGACGATCTCGCCCGCGACTGGTCGGACCCCGGGTTGCGTGTTGAGCTGATGCGTCAGGCGCTGGCGGAATTCCCGGCGAACGAACAGCTGCTTTTCCGGCTGGCGAAAGCGTTGTGGTATCAGTGGGATAAGGATGTTCGGGAATGTGACGGGATCGGAGGTATTGTCAACGGCAAATACAAACGCGATCAGAACAAAGTGAAAGCTGTAAAAGGATGGGAGGAAGCGGCCAAGATCATGGAAGATCTTCTCGCATCCTCCGTCAACGACGAAATACGCTATGAATGCACGGAGCTCCTGATCCTTCTGTACAGCAGTATCGGAGAAAAGGAGCGTGCCGTCGAGTTGGCGGATCATTACCCGGATTCAAAAAACGATCTGCTGTGTACGGCGTTTGAGCTGAATTACGAAGAAGAGTCTGATATGTACAGCCAGCGTCTGCTGACGGACGGATTGAATATATTGAGCCATCAAATGCCGAAGCACGCGAAAGATTCCAAACTCAAAAAAGAAGTCTGTGAAAAGCTGCTTGATCTGTATGGGTTTATTTTCCGCGGTGACTACGGATTCTACCACGTTTTTGTCAGTTCGCTGTACGATGAATACGCCCGCATTCTGCTCGATGAACGGACAGACGAGGCATTCGCCGCGCTCGAAAAAGCGTATGAGCACGGCAAGGCGTTCGATGAGTGTCTGGATGAGATCCGCAGGCAGGGAGAGATCGGATATTCGTCCCCGTTCACTTATCTCATAAAAGAAGACTCCGAAAAGGTCTATGCCTCGAAATACCTTCCGCAGTTTTTGAGCTGTGTTCTGAAAGACAAACAGGATGACTTCTATAAAAAACTGCACGACGATCCTCGCTATACGGCTCTCGTTGAACGCATCGAACATGAAGTTGCCGAAGAGGGTGACTGAGCAATCATCCCCCGGCAGTCATAACTAAACAAAATCCCCCTTGCAGACTTTGAAATGTGAGGGGGATCGATGTTTTTGGCCGCTCGGATAAACGAAATCCGGACGATTTTTCGCGTCTTGGTTTCTGACAAGGATGATACAGGACAGACTGTAAAATTTTACTTTCATGTAACATTTTTTCTTCTCGTTTCGTCTATAATAGAAGAAAAGCGGGGCTGAAACGGAACAACCGAGCCTGTGCGGACAGAACTTCCTACACAGAAGAGAAAGCGCCATGAGATACATACTTGAACGCGTCTTTTTTGTCCCCTCCCGGCAGATCGTTAGGCGGTGGAAATCCTACCTCTCCGTCTTTCTCACCTCGATCGTGCTGATGATTCTGGTGATCTCCGCGCTCGAGCTCTTCGAGGCGTACTGGCTGCGGTCCGTGGAAGACACCTCTGTCGGAACGCACCATGTCGTCATTTTGGGACAGCTGTACGATCTGACGGAGAAGATCGAAAACAACCGTCGTGTGGAATCGGTGGACGCGATCCCCGCGGGCGCATGGCTTTCAACCTCCGCTGTCCTGTCCTCTCCCGCGCAGGTGACCGTTGAGAACGACGACATTGACGCAAAGCTCGACATTCACTATCTCTGGGGAGGTCCGCCCGGAGACGGCGAGATCTCTCTGCCCCTCAACCTTTACCGCGCCATGACCGATCTCAGGGCCGGAGAGGTGAACGATTTCTGGTTTTCGGCCTCGCGCATGGTGTATGAACCGCTCCGGCTGGCGGGGATCTATACGGTTTCCGGCGTGGGGAACAACTATCTCTTCGTGAGCCGGGCGGATTATGAAGAGATCAACAGCGGGACGGGAGCCGTCAACAAGTTCAATCACTATATCCGCGTGAAACACGCCACACCCCGGTTGGCGGCACGGACGGCGGCGGAGCTGTTCCGTAGCCTGAATCTTCTGGAAAGCGATGTTCAAGAGAGGTATCGGGACGAAACGTCGCCGGAGGATCAATGGAGAGACTATCTGAACCTAGATTCGATCAACATGGAGGTTCGGTATAAGGCAACTCCCGTTACGCTGTGGGTGCTGCCCGTCGCCGCTCTGGCCGCGCTGGTATTGGCGTATTTTATGATCGAATGGTGCCGGGGTCATGCGGACGAGTTCGGTGTTCTCGCCTCTCTCGGGGCAAATCGCTGGGAACTCTGCCTGATCGCCGCGGGACAAATCCTCATCCTCTCGGCTGTGTCCGCCGTTCCCGTGGTGCTGCTCTCCGCGCTCCTGTCGGACACTTATTTCAAGGTCTATAACAGGGTCGTGTCGTCCGGGATTTCGTTTGCGTTCACTATCCCGTGGCCGAGCCTGATCAAAACCGCGCTGGCGTTTGTCGGCCTGTCCGCCCTGTTTACCTTTTTGGGGATCGCCCGCATGACGAAAGGCGCTCCCTGGCCGCTGATGTCCGGCTCTGCTGAAAAAAGCCGGCAGCCGATCCGCCTTGGGTGGGGAAAGTGGTTCTTCGAGGAGAGGATGGATCCCCGGACGGCTCTTGCGCTGAACGTGACCCTGCGGAGAATCCGGTCGGAAGTCGTTCCGGCGATTGTCGGCGCGCTCACAGCATCGATCCTCGGGGTATTTCTGCTTGTGTTTCTGACCAATACCTCCTATAAGGCGTTCTTCGGATTCGGAACGCCGAATATACCCGCCGATCTTGTGCTCTCGGCCCGTCATGAATCCGGAATCGTCGACGCGAAGCTGACGGATCGGACGGCGGAGGAAATCTTGCAGGATCCAGGTGTGTCGTCCTGTATCCCGTTTTCGAGCTTCGGGCGGGACGATCCCGTTCTTGTCCCCGACGTGGAGAACCCGACCTTCAAGGTGGCGGACACGCCCCTCTTGCGTACTGTCACAACGGACAAATTCGGAAACGATCAACAGGGAGAGTGGCTGAAGCGGGAAATCGTCGTGACCGGCCCCGAGTTGTTGTCTGTACTCCGGGACGGAGCTTCCGAAGAGACCGCTTCCTTCGCGGATTGGATCGAAAATGGCGACGGAGTCCTTGTTCTGCTCCCTCCGGATAAGATCGATTCCGACCTGCGGGCGATTTCGGCGGGCGACCGCATCGAAGCAGTTCCCGAATGCAGGATCCGTCAAAACGGGACCCTCGCGCCGATCGATGCGGGCGTGGAGTTTACGGTAAAGGCTGTCGCGGCCCTGAATCCGGATCAGGATCTGACGGGACATGTCGAAGAGGCGGTATTTGTCCTGTCCCGCAAGGGAGGGGAACGGCTGGGACTGGTGTCCGCCGACGCCTGCAATACGCTGCTTGTCCGCTTTGCTGAAACCGCCGACGTGGATTTGATCCGGAATACCGTGGAATCGCTGAACGGCGACGTGAATCTGATGCGGTATGAAATCACGAATTTGACCGTGAAAAGCCGGGATGAAGAGGCCGCCGAACAGATCGTGTCCCTGCTGATCGTGATTTTCTTCACATCCCTGCTTCTCGCTTTCTGCGTCACGGCGAGGATGCGCGCTTCCATCCGCGTTTCCAGAGAGAGGAAGGAATACGCGGTATTGAGACAGATGGGAGCGGATGAAAAGGACCTGCTCCGCTATCTCCGCTGCGAATCATGGCCCGGGATCGTCCTGACCGTAATGATCTGCTCGGCCGTTCTCCTGTCTGCGGCGATTCTGTACCTGCTCCTGTCCATGCGTTCTCTGAACACCATGGCAGCGCAGATGCCGAAGGCCTATACCGCCGCTGTGTACGCCAAATACCGCGGCGAGATCTTCGCAAGGTTCGGAAAGATCGTATCCGTCTGGCTGCTCACGTTCTTCGCGCATCTTTTGACGGGATTCATCACGCTTTCCGGCGGAAGAGGGCCTCTCAAAAAGACGATGCAAAAAACCGTCGCGGAAGAGATCAGAAAGGACACGGACTGATATGGAGCCGAAGAAAGCGATTCTGAGAACGGAAACCCTGATCAAATCCTATACCATGGGAGAAAACGTGGTAAACGCGGTCAACTGGGTCAGCATGAAGGTGTTTCACAGGGAGTTCTGCGCCATTGTCGGTCCGTCCGGTTCGGGGAAGAGCACGCTTCTGCATCTTCTCGGGGGGATCGATGAGCCTTCGAGCGGCGAGGTGTGGGTTGAACCGGAGTATGAATCTGAAGGAAAACCGGTCAGTCTTTACGCGCTGTCTTCTTCCCGATTGGCAAAGTTTCGCGGGAAAACCTTCGGCTTTGTCTTTCAGAATTACGCCCTTCTTCCCGTGCTGACCGCCTGGGAAAATGTCAGACTGCCGTCCGTTTACAACAAGGTGCCGTTCGACAAGAAATACGCGCGGGAGTTGTTCGGGCGTCTGGGACTGGCGGACCGGGCGAATCATCTTCCTTCCGAGCTGTCCGGAGGCGAGCAGCAGCGTGTCGCCGTGATCCGCGCCATGGTTTCGCGGCCCCGCGTCCTGTTTGCCGACGAACCGACGGGAAACCTTGATTCCAAAACCGGTGAAGAGTTGATCCGGCTCCTTGACGATCTGAGGCGGGAATCGGGAACAACCGTCGTCATGGTGACGCATGATCTCGCCCTCGCCGAACGCTGCGACCGGATGATCCGGATCGAGGACGGGGAGATCGTGAGAGTGGATGAAAAACTGTCTTTGGCATCCCATAGGGGGTGAAGTCACACACTGTACATCATTTGCCGCTCGGATGCTTTGAAGACGAATCCCCCGAAATTGCAGACTATCAAGAATAAAGGAGGTCGAAAATGAAGCCCTGTAGAGTTCTGATTCTCTCCCTGCTTATGCTGCTGGCTTTTCCGATCCTGTTCTCCTGCGCGAAAAACAATCGATCGGAAGAATATGCTCCCCCGACCGAGACCTACGCCGCTCCTCCGACCGCGTCCATCGACCGGTTCGACGGGAAGAACAACGGCATTGTCCTCTGCGGGAACACGCTGTATTACGCAACAGACGCGGGTCTGTTCCGCTTTGACGAGCAGGAAAACGCAGGCGTTCCGATCCTCGAGGTGCCCGTGGATTTCGTCGAGAAGCATCACGGCGCGATGTTTGCGGTCTCCCTTGCGGAACGCTGTGTGTACAGGATCGAGAACGACACGGCACAGACCGCGCTGAGCGGCCTTGACGAAAGGATCACCGCTGACGATACTTTCAGCTTTGCCGTTTGTAACGATTACTTTGTCTTCCTTGGCAGGGATCCGGAGAAGACAAGCGGAGGACCGATCGCGCTGTTTCTGATCGACCGGATGTCGGGGGAGACCCGTGCGGCTTCGGTCGCGTCCTCGATCAGCAGGGGTTTCGGCTATGAAGGAAACCGGATCTTTCTCTACAACTACGGCAGATCGACCGACGACTGCTATTTCTCCGTGTACGATACGGAAACCGAGCGGGAAGAGGATCGGATCCCGATCAGCCAGATGGGGGTGAGCGACGCGGAATATTGCCCGTATATCGATTCGCTCCTGATCTACACCCGGGACGATATCACGCGGAAAATGACGCTGAAACAGCTCGCTTTGACGGATCGGCTCACCCGGACGCTGACTTCCTACGGGGACGCCGCGGATGCGAACACGAAAGGGATGATCGCCGCCGAGACGAACATCGTCTGCTGCGGGTTGACCGACAGCGAAACGCTCCGGTATTTCAATCTGAACGAGGAACACCCGTCCGTCACGGTGGCGGTGTACGGCTATCCGCAGGGCGCGCTGCAGGTATTGATGAATCTGTTCAAGGAAAAGCGCGGGATCGACGTGAACCTCATTCAGATCGATTACGGCGAGGTGGAAAAGCTGAACACAAAGCTGCTCGCGCAGGACGACGACATCGACGTATATTATACTATGGGTCTGACGGAGGCTTATTATATCTTGCGGGACGTTTACTGTGACCTGAAACAGTTCGATACTCTGTCTGCCAATCTCTCCCGGTGCGCCTCCCTGATCGAAGCCGCGGCAACGTATAACGGCAAGGTCTTCGGCGTGCCGACGGAGTTCGGGCTTGTCGATACCGCGGCGGAGGGCAACCTATACAACAACAGCTTCTACCAGTACATGGCGCGCGAGATCGATCTGACGGAAAAGGCATACAGGGATGGGGACGGGGAGGCCCTCAAAACCCTGTACCGGCATTACAGGGCGTATCCGAATGACGACAGGCCGACCCCGCGGTGGGGAGACTTCAAAATGGTGTGGTGCAGTTACATGATGATGAACCCGGCGTCGCGCCACAAGGAAGAAGCCGCGCTCTTTCTGAACGATCTTCTGGCCCTCGAACTCGGGGATTTCGACGAAGAAGCCGCGTCCCAGCCTCTGATGGCTCTGGTCACGAAGTACCCGGAGAACACCGATTTCGGGGATGTGTCCGTACGATGGAAGTTTACGGATATGAACATTTTCAATATGATCCGGGACGGCCTGAACGCGGTCGAATCCGATGAGATGACGGACGAGGAGGCAAAGGAGCTTGCCCGAAGGATCCGGATGGTCGTGATGGAGTAAGCGCCGCATGACAAAAAGAGCGGGAAAGAACTTCAGGAATCGGAGGAACGCACAATGAAACGCATCGTCGCCGTCGTTATCCTGCTCCTTCTCCTCATAGCCTCCTGCGCGGACAGGGCGGGAGAGGCGGCGGACAACAGAGAAACAAAGAAACTGGAGCCGGACGATTCCGTATTCTATGAAGACAATTCGGTGTACCGTTGGAGCAGGCCGAACGTGCTGGAGTTTGTGATTCCGCGGGTCCCGGATCCCGTGAGTCCCGAGAGCTTTTATGAGGATTACGGTCCGGTCGCAGCGCGCGGTTTTTCCCTGGATTGCCTGTACCGTGATACGGAAATACAGGATGGAGATTTTAACAGTACCGGCATCAATCTCTACTATCCGGAAGAAGACGGGAGCCTGGGGAAGGTCTGTACCCACGCTGAATGTCGGGAAGATCCGGATATCTCCTGCGTCCACATGGTCAGTACAGGGTCAGCCGTTTCCGTTCGGTATGGGGACGCAGTCTATTTTCCCGTTCAATTTGCGGAGACGGAGCGCGGTGCACAGCTGTATGCCGTTCTGGAATGGAACATCGGCGAGAATGATTTTGACAAGCTTTTTGAGACGGACAGCTTGATCACCGCTCTGCACGTCGTAAACGGCATTCTCTATATCGGGACCGTCAGCAATCTCCCGGACGCGCCTTATCTGTGGGTCGCCGTCCGTATGGACCGGGAGATCTGTTCCGAGATATCGACACGAGATATTCTGCTTTTCGGCGAGGACGGAATCGTTTCCGTCGGAGCGGAGGGCGTAACGGTTCTGGACGAACTGCTGAATCCTGTGAGAACGATCCTTGACAGACAGCTTTTCGGGGCCCTTGCAGGCGGCTGTTACTGGTATATTGAAAACGGAGACTTGCGGCAGATCAGAACGGATCAGCGCGCGAAAAGCGAGAAGGTCCTCTCGGGCGTTTCGGATTTCAGCGTATCGGGGCGGTATCTGTGGACGGTCGATGCGGAAACCGGGAATCTGCACCGCGCGGAATGGAAAACGGGCGGCTCTCCCGGCGCTCCGGGCATCGTTTTCTCTCCCGCCGAGGGGGAGCGGATCGAGACATTCGGACAGAGGCCGGGCGAATTTCAGAAACCGGTGTGCGGGGACGGCGTGTTCTGGATCGTCGCATCCGAGGACAGCGGTTCCGGAAAGACAAACCGGCAGCTCTATACTGCGCAGGGACGCGGACAAGCTGTGCTTCTGTGGGAGTACGGTTCATAAGGGCGCGCGGGGACACTCACCTGACAGCTGTCGATCCGTGAAGCGGGAAGTAACACTATTCTCAGCCTAAAAGGCTAACTTCATGGGTTTTGAGCGCTTCATGTAGGAGGCGAATCGCCTTGCGGCTCAACTTGTTGAGCGGATGGGCATCGCGTACAATAACTCTGATAAGGTTGGATAGCTAAATTGGTGTGCCGAAGGTAAGCAATACTGTATGGGTACAGCCTATCCTTTTCCCCTTTCAAAGTTCTTTGCCAGGCTTTCTTCGAAAGAAAGCCGCGTTTCCCTTTTAGCTTGAGATTAGTATAAGGCAGTACAGAAAATCGGCACAAAGAAACAGGGCCCGTCGTAACAGGTACGGCGCGGCCCCTTTTTTTCTGTATGGAGATCGAATCGATCGACCTCAAAATCCCGGTCACGATACTCCGTTTTCCCGGCGTCGTATTCTGTTCGTTTATTGCGAACGGAACAACGGGGGCACTCTCTCAGAGGTTTTTCCCCGGAGCCTTCCAGTCGTGCAGGGGTTCCATATCGTCGTACGGGACCCGGGTAAAGGCTTCCGGCAGAGGAGTCCCCTTCAGATCGGCTTCCATAAAGTCGAACAGAGCGTTGAAATCTGCCCAGCCATGCCGGTGACCTCCCTCCCTGTACCAGCAGGCGCATTTGTCCTCCGCTCCGTAGAGCTTCCAGACCTCCTTCGCTGCCATGAAAGACAGATACGAGCCGCGAGGATTGGCCCAGATATCGCCGTAACCGTTGGTTTCGAGGTAGCACCGAGGGGCGATCAGCGCCTTGATGAAATGGGAGTCGTGCGGGAGTGTCTCTTCCTTTCCGACGTAATCCCACAGCCCTTGTCCCATCCAGTAGCCGAGGTGATTCATCATGATCTCGAGCGTCTCGCTCTCCGAGTCGGCATAGCTTGTGCCGTTCTCCTCCACCTGATGGAACCGGTACGCGCCGCAGCCGTGAGTTCCGCTCCCGTTCGGATTGGTGCAGCGGATCCTTTCGTCCGTCGCTCCGGCGAGAAGGACGGTCTTGCCGCCGCGGGAGTGTCCGGTGACTGCTATATGATCCGTGTCGATATAGTCGAGCGTTTCCAGCGCATCGACAACGCGGTGATACCCCCACGCCCACGCGGAGATCGCGCAGAACTTGTGATCGGGCCAGAGCGCGTTTATGCCGTACTGCCTTTCCGGGTCGGGGTAGTCCGGAGCCAGTTCGTTCCGGTTGAACTTCACGACGATGAATCCGCGGCGGTTGGCTTCGGCGATCACCTCATCATTGCAGTCCATCGTATAGGTGAGGTCCCCGGTCAGGACCACGGGGAGCTTTCCGTCGAGCGCGGGGCGGTAAACGTAAAAGCAGAAGTTGAAGGGATTGGCTTTTGTGCCGCAGTGGATCCGGTAGCTGGACGTGTAGCCTTTGCCCCGCAGGTGAGTGGGTTCCACCCGGAAAACCTCCGGCTTTGGGGGCATACCGTCGAATTCCAATCCTATCGTGTCTTCGAGGATCTCCAGCCGTCTCGTTTTCCATTCTTCAAGGTTTTTCACCCTGTGCCCGTCAAGGCAGATAAACGGGTCCGGAAGCATCCCCAGACGTTGATCATTACGCATAGCAGTGACCCCCATTTTTATTCATCCTTCATAATAACCTTTGATTTTCTTCATACTGTTTTTGAGAGACTTTTCCAGCTTCTTATACCGAGAAGCGAAATTCGAGTCGCGTTCCGACATCATATCGCGGAACAGGTAAGGGATTCGAACGCATTCAGCTTCCCCGAACAGGAAGGAAAAATCATAATTTCGCCCGGCAAGGACAAGATCTACCATGTTGGAGGTATCTTGGTCAAGGGAATATTTCCCCTTCAGAGCGATATCATAGTATTCCGGATATACG
>SVQK01000109.1 GCA_015065385.1 Oscillospiraceae bacterium
GCGCGACTCCCTCAGTCACTGCGGTGACAGCTCCCTCGGTGCACGAATCTGACGATTCGTGAGGGAGCCTTGGGGGTTAGGAATGAAGCGATCCTCCACTCTGAAAACTCAGCATAAAAATGGAGCGAGCGTCTGCCCTCTCCGTCACAGTCTTCGACTGCGCCACCTCTCCCGGAAGGGTTCCTCCCTACGGGAGGGGGGCAAGGCAAACCGCGACCGCACGTTGTCCCTTTTCCAATGCGCGTTTCGATCGCTGTTTGCGGCGCGTCAGCAGAGCAAACCAAAAAACTCCGGTTCTGACGGAGTTTTTTGCATGTTTCAGCTTTACGAACATAGTCCGCGCGAGGATATGGGATATCCGATCAGATTTGGATGCAGGGACGAGCTGTAGCCTTATGCCATATAGCCAAGGGACCCGCACGGGGGGCCTTCGGCTTGAGATGGTCCCCCGTGCCGCCCGGCCTGCGCAAGGCCATAAAATCAGAAACGCGTAGCGTTTCTTTCCTTCCCCGACGAAGTCGGGATCCGAAATCTGCAAATGCGTAGCATTTGCAATTCTCCTTCGCCGAAGGGTCAGGAATGACCCTTCGGGCTGATATAGAAAGGCTGTCCCGATGCAGTCGGGCTCCCGAATGGATTCGGGCTCCCGAATGAATTCGGGAATCAAAATCCGCAGATGCAAAGCATTTGCGATTTTTATTTCCCCACGCAGAAGCGTTTGAAGATCTCGTTCACGATCCCCTCGTCCACGGAGCGGCCGTCGGTTTCGTCGAGGGCGGCCATGGCTTCTTCGGCGAGGGTGCAGACGCAGTCGATGGGATCCCCGGCGTCGATGGCGGCCGCGGCGGCTTCGAGGGCGGATCGCGCGTGTTCGAGGGCGGCGCGCTGGCGGGCGTCCCAGATCACGGCGTCCCGGCGCAAATCGAATTCCCCGGCGGAAAAGGCGTCCCGGATCGCGTCGGACAGGGAGGAGCCGTCCCCGGATGCCGCGCTGAGCGTGACCCGCTTCCCTCCCCGGACGGCGGCGTCGATCTCGGAAAGCTCCTCGCCGGTCAGCACAAGCCCCCGGTCGCTCTTGTTGATCACCGCGATCCGGACGGCGGACGGGGAGGCGTCGAGCAGGCTGAGCGTTTCCCGGTCCTCCGCGGTCAGGGGGACGCTCCCGTCGAAGACCGCGAGGATCAGCTCGGCGTCCGCGATTTCCTTCCGCGCCCGGTCGATGCCGATCCGCTCAACAAAGTTGAGCGACTCAACGTAGTTTAGTGGGTCAGCAGGGTTGAGCGGGTCACCTTTCTCCTCCGCCCCCCCGCGCAGGCCCGCCGTGTCCGCAAGCCGCAGGGTCACGCCGCCGAAGGACACCGTCTCGCGCAGAATATCCCGGGTCGTTCCGGCGACGTCGGTCACGATCGCGGAGTCCTCGCCGGTCATGAGGTTGAAGAGCGAGCTCTTGCCGACGTTGGGCCGCCCGCAGATCACCGTCTTCACCCCGTCCGCCACGGCGCGCCCGACGCGGTAGGTCGAAAGCAGCTCCCGCACGGCCCCGAGGGCTTTTTTGATCGTGTTCCCGATCTCGCGCTCGCCTTCGTCGCCGACGTCCTCCTCGGGGTAGTCGATGGCGGCGTAGAGGGCGGTCATGGTGGAGAGCATGGACGCGGAGATCTCCTCGATCCGCCTGCTCACGTTGCCGCGCAGTCCGCCGGAAGAGAGGGCCAGCCGCTCTTCGGTGTCCGCGTCGATGAGGCGTCCGACGGCCTCGGCCTCGGTGAGGGAGAGCTTGCCGTTCAGAAAGGCGCGGCGCGTGAACTCTCCCGGACCCGCCGGATCGGCTCCGTGGGCGAGGGCGGAGTGGCATACCGCCTCGGTGACCGCCGGACCGCCGTGACAGGACAGCTCGGCGACGTCCTCCCCGGTGAAGGAGCGCGGGCCTCGGAAGATCACCGCGATCCCCTCGTCGAGCGGTTCGTTTCGGGCGTCGAGGATCGTCCCGAACACGGCGCGCCGCTCGCCGCAGTCGGACAGGGGTTTGCCGGAGGACGGCAGGAACATGCGCTGTGCGACTCCGACCGCGTCCGGGCCGGAGATCCGGATCACCGCGATCCCGCCCTTGCCCCGCGGAGTCGAAACGGCGGCGACGGTATTGAAGAGATTGGTCATGGGATACCTCGGAGGGGGGAAGATGAGTGGGGGGAGGGGAGAGAACCTTCTACAAAAGAATCAGGCGGTAGTCAAGCCGCCTTCGCAGAAGGAGCCTCTCGGAGGGAGGTGGCACGGCCTGAAAGGTCGTGACGGAGGGAGTGTTATACTATTCTCAGCCTAAAAGGCTAACTTCATGGGTTTTGAACGCTTCATGTAGGAGGCGAATCGCCTTGCGGCTCAACTTGTTGAGCGGATGGGCATCGCGTGCGATAACTCTGATAAGGTTGGATAGCTATATTGGTGTGCCGAAGCTTCCGCTTCACTTGATTGGTACAGCCAATCTCCTTTCCCATTTTCAAAGTTCTTTGCCGGCTCAACTTGTTGAGCGAGCTTTCTCCGAAAGAAAGCCGCGTTTCCCTTTTAGCTTGAGATTAGTATCAATCAAGAGGGAACTTCACTATATATAGGATATAGGAAAGTCCCCTCTTGTCTTGGGTTTGGGTTTATTCGTTTTCCCCGTTATCGGGGGCGGGGTCGGCGATGGAGTCGAGGATGTCGGCGAGAGCCTGCGCTTTTTCCTCGAAGGATTCGACGGGCTCTGCGGCTTCTTCCGCGGCTTCGACCGCTTCTTCAACGGCGTCTTCGACGGTTTCGGCGGCATCCTCGAAGGTCTCCGCGGCGTCTTCGACGGCTTCCGCGGCGAGGTCTTCTTCGGTCTCTTCGACCGTCTCTTCGACTGCTTCTTCCGCTTCTTCCACGGTTTCCGCGGATTCGGCGAAGGTTTCTCTCAGGCCGGACATGACGTGAAGGACGTCGCCGCTGTCCGCTTCGCCGGAGTCGGACTCGGAGTCGGTCACGGCGTCGGGAAGCCATTCGGTGAGCTGCTCGATGGGCATCTTATTGAGCTTTCTCGGGCGGCGGTCGCGCTTTTCGGCGGCTTCGGATTCGGCGGATTCGGCGTACGCGCCCCGTCTGCGCCTGCCGCCTTCGGATTCGGGAGCGTCCTCCCCTTCGCCGCGGCGTCTTCTGCGGCCCTGGGACTGGCCCTGAGCCTGCGGCTGGAGGTCGGATTTCTCCGGGCCCTCGTAGGTGATGATGATCTTGCGGTCACGGTCCGCGCCGACGGAGTGGGTGGACACGTTCTCGAAGCTCTGGAGCTCGGAGTGGATGATCCGTCTCTCGTAGGCGTTCATGGGCTCGAGGAAGACGTTCCGCTTGTAGCGGACGGCCCGGGCGGCCATGCGTCTGGCGAGGGTGCGGAGGGTTTCCTCCCGCTTCTCCCGGTAGTTCTCGATATCCACGACGATCTTGACGTAGTCGCCGTCGCGGGATTTCGTCTTGCGGAGGGCGGAGAGGTTGACGAGGTACTGGATGGCGTCGAGGGTCTCGCCGTGGTGGCCGATGAGGATACCGGTCTCGGAGCCGATGATGTCGATCTTCGGATAGACGTCTGCGGTCTCGGTCACGACGTACTCCTCGTCCTCGGGGCATTCGGCGGGGACGGCGCGGGCGTCGAGCTGCATGTTGCGGAGCAGGGTGTTGGCGAACTCGAGGGCGTAGTCCATTTCCTCGCGGGTGATGGCCTCGCGCTTGCGGTCGGCCGGGGGCTCCTCGGACTTGGGCGCTTCGGAGGAGGCCGGGATGCGGATCGGTTCGGCGGAGGCGGATTCCGCGGTGAGGCGGTCGAGCTTTTCGTAGTCCTCGTCGGTCTCCGCGATATCGTAGCGGGAGGCGAGGCTTTCGTTCACGGCCTTCTGGATGTTCGCGGGCCGTCTGTTCCGCTGTCTCTGTCCGCGGGACTGGCTCTGAGCGGGAGCTTCGGGCTCGGCGATATCGGGAACCTCGGCGGGTTTCGCGGCGGCGGCGGTCTTCGGCTGGTTCTGGGGCTGGCGGTTCTTGCGGCGCACGTCGTTGTTCATGCGGCTGCCGAAGGCGTGCTCGTCCGCTGTCTGTCCCTGGCCGAACGCGCCTTCCGCGGCGGGCTCGCTGACGAAGTCGGTCAGGCCAACGGGCGCGGAAACGGTGACGCCGGACGCGGAGACGGACTCCTCGGCGGATTTCGCGCTCTTCCGCTGGCGGTTCCTGCGCTGGGGCTTGGCCTGATTGCCGAGGGCGGAGCGGTATCCGGCGGATTCGCCGAACGCGGTCCCGGTCTCGGCGGCGGCGAGGGGCTCCTCTGCGGACACGGGGACCTCGGGCTCGGTCACAGCCGCGGGTACGGCAGCTGCGGGAGCGGGCGTGACGGCGGGAGCTTCCTCAGCCTTCGGGGCGGGAGACTGCTTTTTCTGCTGCTCCTTCGCGGGCTGGTTCTGCTTGGGCTGTTCTTTCTGCTGCTTCGGCTGGTTCTGATTCTGCTTCGCGCCGCCCTGCTGCTTCTGGTTTTGGCCCTGCTTCGGCGGATTTTGCTGAGGCTGTCCGTGCTGTTCGGGCTGTTCTTTCTGGTTCTGGGCGGGTTGCTGATTCTGGGGCGGATTCTGCTTCTGCTTCTGCTGGCCGTTCTGATTCTGGTTCTGGCCCTGCTTCTGCTGGTTCTGCTTCGGCTGCTGGGGCTTGGTCTCGGGAGCGTCGGCGCGGGGCTTTTTCGCCTCGGGTTCCTTCTGCTCTTTCGCGCCTTCGCGGTCGGTGAGGTTCTTCATGTTCTTGATGTCCGCCACGAGGGAGCCGAGCTCCGACTGGACGGTCATCACCTTGGAGACGGTGACCTTGATTTTCGCGGGTTTCGCGCCGAGTCCGAGGAAGCCTTTCTTCGGCATCTCGACGATTTCGTAGGAGACCTCGTGGCGGGCGTCCTCGTATTCGCGCTTGGCGACGCTGACGGCCTCCTCCACGGTCTTCGCTGTGATGAGATATGTTTCGGCCATAATGTTCGTACTTCCTTTAACCTGTTTCCTCGGTTATTCCGATTTTTTGTAGTCGTCCTTCAGGGGCGCGGGCGCGTTCTTGCCCTCGTCCTTCTTCTCCTTCGCGCCGTCGGCGGAGCCTTCGGAGAGCTGCTTCTGCTCGGGGTGGCGTTCGAGGTAGTCCTCGTCGTCGATATGGTGGAGGCTGCGGACGGGCTTTTTGTTCGGGTCGCGCTCGCGTTCCTCGCGTTTTCTCTGCTTGCCGGAGAGGTTGGCCTGACGCTCCGCCTCCTTGTAGTCCTCCTCGGTATAGGTCGGCAGGGGGTACAGCTTGGCGATGACGATGCGCTCCACGGTCTGCAGGATATTGCGGAAGATCCAGTAGACGCCGATCGCGGCGGCGAACCGGAACTCGATGTAGACGGAGAACAGGGGCATGGTCCACTCCATGATCTTCATGGATATGTTGTTCTGCTGCTCCGCCATGGTGGGATCCTGATAAGTGTACCGCTTCATGATCTTCTGAGAGACGATCATGATGACGAAGGTGAGCACCGGGATGAGCATCAGCCAGTTGAAGGGGTTGAACTGGATCTCGGGCGTCAGGGAGAGGTCGAAGGGCCCCACCTTGGTCTGCGGAATGATCGCGCCGCTCAGGGAGGGGAACTGGGTCGAGAGCGAGCCCACCTGGTCGCGGATCTGGCCGATGAGGGCGATCTCGTCCACCATGTTCACGGAGGTGGCGGACTGCCCGAATTTCTGCGCAAGGCCGAGAAGATCGGCGGACGCGATGCCGGAGATGAAGGTGAGGGGCTTGCGGATGACGTTGTAGAGCAGGATGATGATGGGGAACTGGATCAGGAGGGTTCCGCATCCGGAGGCGGGGTTGAAGTGCTCCTCCTGATACATATCCATGATTTCGTTCTGCATCTTCTGCTGGGTGGCCTGATCGTTCCGTCCGGCGTATTTTTTCCGGATGGCGTGCGTGCGGGGCGCGAGGGAGGCCTGCTTGATCTGGTTCTTCTGCTGCTTGATCTGCATGGGGATCAGGATGATCTCGCAGACGAGGGTGAACAGGAAGATGGCGATCATGTAGTTGCCCGTCAGCGCGTACAGGCCCCGCATCAGCATACCGAAGGGCTTCGATATGATGTCGTAAAGATTTGCCATTTAATTCTCCAATGGTTGACTGCGGGGGAATGCCCCGCCTTCCGGAGGCTTCTGTGTCCGGGACTCCGGGCTCCCGGGTCAGGGCTCTGCCCCGACACCCTCGATCAAAAACTCCGGGGGGTTATCCTTTTTTCGAAAACCTCGTCCGGAAGAACGTTCTGACTTTTGCAAAAACGTCCTTTTTCAGGGGCACGGGATCGCGTCCGCCCTTTGAGAACGGATTGCAGCGGATCACACGCCAGAGCGCGAGGGCGGTTCCGGCCAGAATGCCCCACTCCGCGACCGCGTCCAGAAAATACCGGGAGCAGGTGGGAGTGAAGCGGCAGGAACCCTGTCCCTTGAGGGGGGACAGGAATTTCCGGTAAAACCGCACCGGAAGGCACCAGAGGAAGACGATCCCCCGGTGGACGGTTCGGCATGCTTGTACAATGGCGGGGGACGTCACGGCAGCTCCTCCCGTTCCGCCATCGCGCATTCGGGGGATTCCCCGGGCTGATCGCGTACGGCGGCGGGTTCAGGCACGGATTCCGGATCCCCCTGCGGCACGGCGGTCAGGGACAGCGCGCTGAGGCAGCGGAGAAGGTCGGACTGGACGTCCTGCATTTTGCAAACGGTACAGGCGGGTTTCGGGACGATGACGATGAGGTACCCTTTTTTCAGGCCGGCGGTGCGTTCTATCTGCCTGAGGGCCTCCCGGATCACCCGTTTCGCCCGGTTCCTCTGCACCGCGCCTCCGACTTTTTTTGAGGCTGAGATGCCGACCCGGTTGACGGTCTGTTTCATGGGGTTCTGTTTCCGCAAGAGCCCGGCGGAGCGGTCCTTCATCACATACACCGTGACGGTGTCGGTGGATTTCCGGCCCCCCTTCCGGTACGCCGCGCGGAACAGGTGGTTTTCTTTGAGAGAGTGGTGTTTCATACAGTTCGGTCACCGCAGCGGGATGGCGGGGGAGGAATGACGATCTTCCCTCACCATAAAAGTATAACCTCCGGTTTCATGAAAAGAACGCGGAGGTTATTCATTCTTCTCTCATTAGTGGGTGAGTCTGGCACGACCCTTCGCGCGTCTTCTCTTCAGGACCTTTCTGCCGTCAGCGGTCGCCATTCTCTTTCTGAAGCCGTGTTCCTTGCTTCTCTGTCTCTTTTTGGGCTGATATGTTCTGAGCATGATTCTCCTACCTCCTTGTCTCTGGATTGATTCACACCGGCACTTTCACTCGCGCAGATAGACAAGAATCATTATATACCGCGGAGGGCATACTTGTCAAGAGGATTTTTCAAAAATCCTCGTATTCCGGCTCGGTTTTTTTCCTGAAAACGATGAATTTACCGACAAGGAAGTTCAAAACGGCGATGGACATGGCGACGACGACCTTCACAAGGCCCTGCGGGATGTGAAGCAGCTCCACCCCGGCCCACATGAGCGCGGTCTCGAGTCCCAGCGAGAAGAGCCGGGACGCGGCGAAGAGCAGCCCTTCCCGGAGGATCGCCAGCCCGCGGGATCCGCTTCGGAAGACGAAGGCGCGGTTGGCGAGGAAGGAGAAGGTCACGGACACAACCCACGCGATCCCGTTCGCGGCGAGGTAGTGGATCCGGCCTTCGAGGGAGAAGAAGACGAGCCAGTTGACGAAGGTGGTCGTCCCGCCCCAGAAGATGTAGGAGACGACGTGCCAGTATTCGTTGAGCAGCTCCACCAGCTTGGCGAGGAAGGCGTTTTTCGGTTTCCAGCGCAGAATGGCCAGAAGAAGCCCCGCGGCGAGCTCCGGGAACGCGCCGAGGAATCCGCCGAGGGTGTTGGCGATGAGGTCGTCCGTCTCGAACTGCCCGAGATCCTGCGTCAGCTGTACGACCTCCGCGGCGAGGGAGAGGGCAAAGCAGACGGCGGCGGCGGGGAGGACCCGTCCGAGCGCGGAGACAAAGGGCCGGTCGGGACGGCGGTCGGCCATGGCTCCGGCAAAGCACAGCCCGCCGGGGATCCCGAGCAGGACGTTCATCCAGAAGGACCGGACGTGCTCGGCGTTTCCGCTTCCCACCCACTTTTTCACAGAGACAAAGGCCTCGTAAACCGCCTCGCGCTCGTGCTCGGAGCGGAACAGCAGGGTGAAGGAGACGAAGACGAGGATCCAGACCGGAAAGAGGACCCGGAAGATCTGCCGGCTCTTCTCCGTGCGGGGGTGAAGGAAGACCGCCGCGCCTCGGAGCAGCAGGACAACGGCCGGGGCAAGAAGCGCGACCGGCCACGAGAGGGAATAGATCGAGCGGAACAGCGTATCGTATAGTTGTCTGATCATGAATCACCGTTTGAAAACAGTCGTTGGAGCACATCCGGGATCTATTATACACTATTTTACCCCGTTCGGCAAGAGCCCGCGGCAAAATCCCCCCCGTTCCCCCCTCCCGTAAGTGTTAATTTTCTGTCAATTGTTCTTGAATTGATCGCCGGACGCTTGCGCAGAGGAGGATGAGTGTGATACAATATTGATGGAAATACTGAGGAAGGCTCTTCCCGTCGCAGGCTTGCTGTATGAGCCCTTTCAAAGGGTTAAGGGGGAGCGAACCGCCTCAATGAGCGTTAATTGAAAAGGTGGAGTGAGCGTCGGCCCTCTCCGTCACAGTCTTCGACTGCGCCACCTCTCCCGGAGGGCGAGGCAAGGAGAAAGTTGAACTCTCCCCTGCAACTTCTTTCCATGCGCGTTTCGATCGCTGTTTGCGGCGCGTCAGCAGAGCAAACCGATGAATTTCGTCCCCGACGGAATTCATCGCATGTTTCGGCTGACGCAACATAGTCCGCGCGAGGTTTGGGATGTACAATCGATTTTCGATTCAGGCACGAGCTGTTATCTTATGCCATATGGCCAAGGAAACCCCCGCACGGGGGGAAACCTGCGGCCAGAGCTGGTGTCCCCCCGTGCCTCCCGCCCCGAGCGGGGCAATCAAATCCGCAAATGCGAAGCATTTGCAATTCCTCCGCCGAAGGGTCAGGAGTGACCCTTCGGGCTGATATGGAAAAGCCGCGTCCGACGAAGTCGGAAAAGTCAAATCCGCAAATGCGAAGCATTTGTGAACTTTATTTCGCAAATAAATAAAAAAGGAGATATCCCCATGGCAGAAATCACCCTTACTTCTCAGAACTTCGAGGAAGAAGTCCTCAATTCTCCGATCCCGGTCGTCGTGGACTTCTGGGCGACGTGGTGCGGGCCGTGCAGAATGGTCGCGCCGATCATCGCCAAGATCGCCGAAAAGTACGACGGCAAGATCAAGGTCGGCAAGGTCAACGTGGACGACGAAGTGGAGCTCGCCGCGAAGTACGAGGTTGCCGCCATCCCGACCATCCTCCGCATCGAAGGCGGCGACGTGGTCGAAAAGGCGATGGGCTACCAGCCCCAAGAGCAGCTCGAAGAAGCGCTCGGCCTCGACACGCTCTGATTTTTCCGGTCAGATCCCGCGAAAACGGGAAAGAAAGGTCCTCCGGGGCCTTTTTTTCGTTTCCGGCGCGAAATTTGCCGCAAATTCCGCGCTTTTTCTTGTTCTGCGGCGCGTTTTGTGCTATACTGTACATTGAATAAATATTGTACCGATTTTGAACCGGAGGCGGATATGGGCGCAGGGAACGGAAAAGGCGGAGGAAAAAAGCAGGGCGGATCCCGGACGGCGGCGGCCCCCGGAAAGTCCCGGGAGGAAAAGCGGCAGACGGCGTATCTTTTCGCCTGCGCCGGGGGAATGCTCTGGGTGGTGCCCGCGCTCTCGTCCCTCTTTATCGGGATCCTCACGGACGGCATGACGGCGGGGTTCGGCCTCGCCATCGCCGCGCTGATCCTCGGCGTCCCGAATTCCCTCTTCGCCCTCTCGGCGTACCGGAAGAAGGCGCACCGCGGAATCGTCATCGCCTGCGACGCGCTTCTGATCGCGCTACACCTTGCCGCCGCGTTTCTCATCCGCCCGTGGTACGTCATTCTGTCCCCCGCGCTCATCCTGCTCGCCGTGATGATCGCGGTGTCGGACGTGATCGAAAGAGCGCAGTGATAGGGGGAGCAACCCGGCCCTCTCCGTCACAGTCTACGACTGCGCCACCTCTCCCAGAGGGCGAGGCAAGGGAAACCGCGACCGCACGTTTTCCCCTTTCCAATGCGCGTTTCGATCGCTGTTTGCGTCGCCGTCTCGGCAGAGCAAACCGATGAATTTCGTCCGCGACGGAATTCATCGCATGTTTCGGCTTCACAAGCAAAGTCCGCGCGAGGACAGTGGGATACACGGTCGATTTTCGATTCAGATGTGAGCTGTCAGGTTATGCTCCTCGGCCAAGGGGGACCCCCGGGAGGGGTACCTTCGGCCTGAGATGGTATCCCTCCCGGCGCCCGGCCTGCGCAAGGCCATAAAATCCAGAAACCCGTAGGGTTTCTTTCCTCCTCCCTCGAAGAGGGTTAATCTAATCTGCAAATGCGAAGCATTTGCAACTTCCTCCGCCGGCAGGTCAGGCGAGTTTGACGCAATCAGAAACGCGAAGCGTTTCGTCTTCATATGAAAAGGTGTTCGTGATTTTATGAAAATCCAGAAAATCCGCTCGAAGGATGCCGCTTGGCAGAAGTTAGAGGTGCTGAAAACCAACCGCAATAAGCGGTACCGGTATTTTGAATTCCTCGCGGAGGGCGTCAGAAACCTCAACGAGGCCAGAAAATACGGCTGGGCGTTCTCGTCCCTGATCTATCCCGCGGATACGCCGCTGTCCGACTGGGCGAAGGGGATGCTCCGGGACACGCCGACCGACGTCAATCTCGAGCTGACGCCCGCCCTGATGCGGGAGCTTTCGGAGAAGGACGACACCTCGGAGCTGTTGGCCGTGGTGAAGATGCGCCCGGACGACCTCTCCGCCATCCGCCCGAAGCCCGGAGCCGCGCCGCTTTTGGCCCTGTTCGACCGGCCGTCGAACAAGGGGAATCTCGGCACGATCCTGCGGACGCTCGACGCGCTCGGAGCCGACGGGCTGATCCTCACGGGCCACGGGGTCGATCTCTACGATCCGGAGACGGTCGGGGCGTCCATGGGCTCGTTCTTCCGCGTGCCCGCCGTCCGGGTTCCGCGCCACGACGATCTGGAGGCATACTTCGACGCTCTGCGCCGGGAGTACGGATCGCTCTCCGTGCTCGGAACCACAGCCCACGCCGAAAAGCCCCTCTGGGACTGCGACCTCACCGGCCCCGCGGTCTTCATGATCGGGTGCGAGACGGACGGGCTGTCGGAGGGCCTCAGACCGCTCTGCACCGAGCTTGTGACCATCCCCATGGCCCCCCAGTCCTCCGCCTCCTCCTTCAACGTAGCCTGCGCCGCAACCGTCCTCTTCTACGAAGCCGTCCGGCAAAGGCAAAAGCAGGTATAAAGGCAGGCTCAGACAACAGATACTGTTTCTCTTCAAAACGGTTTGATCGCGCATGGAACAACTCTAACAAATTTAGTCTGAACAACCCCACTATAGCCCCCCCTTGCCCAATGCGCGACTGAAGCTCTTCGACCTCCGACTGCACAAGCACAGACCGCGCGAGGACAGTGGGATGAACAATCGAATCTGGATACAAGGGCGAGCTGTCGCCTTATGCCATATGGCCAAGGGGGACCCCCGGGAGGGGTACCTTCGGCCTGAGATGGTATCCCTCCCGGCGCCCGGCCTGCGCAAGGCCATAAAATCCAGAAACCCGTAGGGTTTCTTCCCTTAAAATCCCTTTGAAAGGGATTTAGCAAACCACAGGAGGCAGTCAGTGAAAAACCGAGTCGTCAACAGCGTTTTCCCGATCGTTCTCTTCGCGCTTCTGTGCGTGGCCGTGATCGCCGTCGCCACCGCGCCGAGATTCGCGGAACCGGAAGCAACCCCCGATCCGTCGGAAACGGTCGTACAGCCGACACAGCCGGATCAACCGACACAGCCGGATCAGCCGGATCAGCCGGATCAGCCGGATCAGCCGACACAGCCGGAGCCTTCTGAACCGGTCAAGAACCCCGACAACCCGTGGGCGAACAGTCCGGACCTCGACCCTCAGCCTCAGCCGGACCCGGTAACGCCCGACCCTTCGCCGGAACCGGATCCCGCGCCCGATCAACCGACGGAACCCGATCCCCCGCCGGATCCGAATCCCGATCCGGAGCCGGACGATTCCGCTGTGTTCGTGGAGCCGGAACCCGATCCGGACCCCGAGCCGCAGGGACAGACGCCCGAACCCGATCCGGAACCCCAGCCTCAGCCGGAGCCGGACGCGCCGCCCTTTGACGTCACGCCCGTCGGAGGAGGGGAGGCAGCTTTGGAAGAGCCGGATCCCGATCCGGATCCCGCGCAGACCGGGGACGATCAGACCGGCCAGAGCGGGACGGACGGCTCGGAGGGCGGGGGAACGATCTCCGCGTCGCTCGCCTCCTTCTCCCCCGAGGTTCAGGCGCAGATCGCGGCCATGTCCACGCGGGAGCTTCTGACCCAGATGTTCATCGCCACCTACGACGGATCGTGGGCGACGGCGGGCTATGCGGCGGAATACGGCTTCGGCGGGTACATCACCTTCGCCGAGGACTACGAGAACGACACGCCCGAGAGCTTCCGCGAGGGGATCGACCGCGTCACGGCAAGCTCGAAGATCCCGCCGCTCTACGCCGTGGACGAGGAGGGCGGGACCGTGACCCGGGCGAGCAAATACCCGGGATACCGCCGCTATCCGTTCCTCTCCCCGCGCGAGGTGTACGAGGGAGGCGGCCTCGACGGGATCCGGCTGGATGCGGCGGAAAAGGCGGAGCTGCTCAAAAAGCTCGGCCTCAACTACAACCTCGCGCCCGTGGCCGATATCTCCGTCAACAGCTGGGACTATATGTACAACCGTTCGCCCGGACAGGACGCGGAGACGACGGCGTCCATCGTGGAGACCATCGTGACGGTGTTCAACCAGCGGGGCGTGGCCTCGACGGTGAAGCACTTCCCGGGCTACGGCGCGGTGTCCGACACGCATACGGCGATGGCGTGGGACGGCCGGACGGTGGAGGAGCTTGAGAGCTTCGATCTGATCCCGTTTCAGCGGGCGATGGCGGCGGGCGTCCCGTCGGTCATGGTGAGCCACATCATCACGGCCCTCGATCCCGACCGCCCGGCGTCCGTGTCCTCCGCGGTGGTGGACTATATCCGGACGAAGATGGGCTACGACGGCGTGCTCATCACCGACGACATGAGGATGAACGGCATCCTCGACTTCTGCACGAGCGGAAACGGCTCCCTCGAAGCGATCCTCGCGGGCTACGACCTGATCTGCTGCACCAACTGGCCGGAGCAGTTCCCCGTCGTCTGGTCCGCCGTCGAATCCGGCTCCCTCACGAGGGAACGCCTCGAGCTCTCCGCCGCGCGAGTGCTCCGGATGAAGCAGGAGCTCGGGATCTGGAAGCCGTAACAAATGCTCCGCATTTGTTGATTTTGAATCCCGATTGCACCGGGACCGGTTTTCTATATCAGCCCGAAGGGTCATTCCTGACCCTTCGGCGGAGGAGGGTTGCAAATGCTCCGCATTTGCAGATTTTGAATCCCGACTTCGTCGGATGCCGCTTTCCCCATCAGCCCGAAGGGTCATTCCTGACCCTTCGGCGGAGGAATTGCAAATGCTTCGCATTTGCAGATTTTGAATCCCGACTTCGTCGGGGAAGGAAAGAAACCCTACGGGTTTCTGATTTAATGGCCATGCGCCGCGCCGACGCAGTCGCGCTGCCGGGCGGCACGGGGGACCATCTCATGGCCGATCAAGCTTCGCTCCGC
>SVQK01000110.1 GCA_015065385.1 Oscillospiraceae bacterium
CCTTCCTTGACGAGCTTTTACCATGGAGTGATGGGATTCAGGCAACATGCAGAACGGATATGTAATCGGACAGAAGCTACAAGGAGACGGTGATAGGCCGCCTCCTGTTTCTTACCGGAGGTGTCGTGGTTGGACTGTTACATTACAACGGTGAGGAACCGGAATACAAAGACGGCAAATTCCGGCGATGGGTCAAGGTCAGAGAGGCCATGACGCCTGAACAGCGAAAAGACGAACGACAGAAACGGTCAAAGCCGATTCTGGACGATTTTTTCGCATGGGTTGAATCATTGTATGCTGCTCCTAAAAGCAAATTGGCGAAGGCAATAGATTACGCCAAGAACGAAAAGGTATACCTTTCCAGGTTTCTGGAAGACGGACGGATCCCCATTTCCAACAACCGAGCCGAAAACGCCATCCGCCCGTACGTTGTTGGCAGAAAGAATTGGCTCTTCAACATTACAGAGGGTGGAGCGGAGAATCAAGCAATCCTGTATTCGATCGTCAACACCGCTAAAGCGAACGGCTTGAACGTCGAGGAATATTTCACCAAAATTTTTTCTTCCGAGCCCGGGACCATCATCATGCCATGGTAAGGCTGCTCATTGTCTGAAACCCTTGTGCCAGCTCACTTTGAGCTGGTTTTTGTTGCCCGCTTGTACGCGGGGAACTCGGCGCTTACTGCTCTTCCCACTTCTGAACTGAAATGCCTGCTTTGATCTGCACGATCGACCGTGTTGTGTCTTCTTTCATGACCGTTCTCCTCCACAATACAGAACTCTGACGGACTATGATGGACTTTGTCGAGTTACTCCGAGTTATTCAGAGTTTCTCAGAGATCATCATAGCTGGTCAGAGTTCATTATATCGCGTCGGAGGACACGAGGCGAGACGGGGGATTATTGGGCGGTTACGAATTTCTCGAAAAAAAGATTCTGTTGTTGGAGAACATCAGTCGTCTGATTTACTCTATAGGTCATTCCATAGTGTATAAGAGTCACCTATGCGTCTTGAGTATAAACCACAGATGCCGCAGCCCATCTCTGACGGTGCGGAGCTTCTCCTTTCTGACGTACTTTGGCCGCGACAGTTTGATGGGAGTCTCTGGAATCCGCATCTTCTTTCTCGCTGCTTCCGCAATCATCTCCGTGGCGAATTCCATGCCATCGGTCCGCAGCGACATCCGTTCCACCGCTTCCCTCCGAATACCTCTCAAGCCACAATGAAAGTCGTGGACCGGAACTCCGAACTTCACCCTCCCGCACCACGACAGAAACGGTACGCCCCATCTGTGGCTCCACGGCATGGCTTCAGGTTCCATAAGTGAGTTCAGTCTGTCACCGATTACAAGGTCCGCAGTTCCGTTGCAGAGCGGTGCGTAAAACGAATCGAGTGCGGAAAAATCATACGTCCCATCGCTGTCGCCAAAGATAATGATGAAGCGTTGAGCTTTCTCCAACCCTGTCCGGAGGGCTCGTCCATATCCACGACGAGGTTCACAGATCACTCTTGCTCCGTCACGAACCGCAATTTCAGGAGACCTATCTGTTGACCTATTACCAACGATGAGGATTTCAGCATTTACGCCCTGCTATTCTATATATTCTTTTGCTTGATCAATGCAAAAGCCAATATTCTCTTCTTCATTCAGGCACGGCATAAAGGAACATACAATATGCCTACGAATAACATCAATCTAGCAAAGCACATTGCTTTCGAAAGCATATGCTTTTTCATTATCCAAATCAACAGTATTCCACTGAGCAAAATCGCGTAAAAAATGGAAACTCTTTCGAATTTGTTCTAATAAAGCATATCGTTTGATTCTTTGTCAACGAGGAATTAAGTATGCTTTAGTAGTGTTGTTAAGGTATCTCAAAGGGCTGGACGAGCCAGCCCTTGAGAATTATTCGTTATCTTTCTTTCTGCGAGTCATAAGTATCGCACCCGAGGTAACTGCAAGTGTTATTCCTGCTATAGTGAAGGCTGCAGAACCTCTTCCGCCAGTGGACGGAAGCTGTACACCAGCCTTATTCTTAATCGTGAACTCAGCTGTATCAGTATTCCCCTCCGTCCCCGGCGCAGGTTTATAGGATATCAAATCAGTAGGTCCAGATTTTTCTAACCATGTTGAAGGTTTTCCGGTTCCTTTCTCCAGCCACCGAACTTTCCCTGCATGAACTTTCAGATATAGTATTTCATTTTCTGCAAGGTTGTAACCGTCAGGAGATCTGTATTCTTTTAATTCATAATAACCACTCAGTAGTGACGTAAATTCAGTATGTCCATTAGCATCTGTCGGGGCAGAATATCTCCATCCTGTCAACGAGTACAAGGATCCGTCTTCTCTGGGTTCTTTGTCATCTATCTGATGTATTGCAAATACTGCACCGGTAAGTTTTTTCGTTTCATTATCATAATCAACTTTGACAATATCTAAATCAACAAGTACTTGATCATAAGCATTCACAATTTCAAAAGCATTTTCATGTCCGTGTAAATCAATTGTCATGGAGTAAGATGCTGTGTGAGTCCATTGATTTGTTGCTGTGAACTTAACAGCATATTGATATGGAGTGTTGATCTGATCATGATGTTTGTTAAAGAAAGGAGCTTGTATTATATCAACATCTTGACCTTTGTAATTAAACGCATGGCCGCTATTTTCTACACTGATAAAGTGCGCGGGTAAATTCCAGTTATTATTAAAACGTCGAATAGCATCTTCAACCGCAATTCTCTCTGTATAGGTCAAAGCTCTAAGTGAAATTACAACAGATTCTCCTGCCGATTGTTCATGAGATCCAGTTAATCTTGTGAGGAAAATAGTATCTTCAGATACAGGAAATACCTTTTCACTATTAGGAGAATATATCTCATATGGAACTTCCGTAAGCGTTATAGTAGGTTTCTGAACTTCTGCGGGTATAGCTGAACCCGAAAGATCTACTACAACACCATTTAAAGTAGAGATAAAGTTTATGTATCCTGCGATATTATTCGCACCAAACTCTTGAATAGTAAAATTCTCGGCAGTTGAAGGAATATTGTAGATTTCCCACGTCCACGATAATCCGTCTTCTCCTTCAATAAACTTAATTCCACTTTCGGATCTATTGCTAAGTACAATTACTCGATGTAATGGGGTTGTTTGATCTTCAATATAATAATCAAATGCTAAGTTAATATGGAAATCATCAGGAATGTCCTTTATATCAAGGCCGACAAATCTTTTTCTTATATCTATCAAAACATTATCGTCAGTTTTACTAAGCGGTTTATTTCTAATTATAACATTGTTTTCAGCATCCGGAACAATTGTTTCTGTAATTTTTGAATATGTAATCGTATCAGCTTTATTTTTGTAGATTTCACCATTCTTCTTTACTTCCCAATATATATTCTTAAAGTCAAAATCAGACTCCAAATCACTTATCTCTTCAACCGTATAGGTAGTATTCATTGGTACATTGACAATACGAATAGAATCACATTCTCGTATCTTAAGAGTAACAGTACCATCTGTACCAATTAATCCGCGAGCGACGAAGGAGGAACCAGTAGCAGAAGTTACTAACTCATATGTTATACCGTTAATTGTATACCCGGTTATGTTTTCCCCCTCAGCTCCTTCCGGTATTACTGTAGCACCATCTGGAATTTTGTCCTTTTGTGCATATATACGATAACCAACTGAACCGCCACCATCTGTAGTATCATAAATGGGATTATTATTATTGTCCTTCAGTGTAACTTTGACCGTAAAATACTCGTCTAAGTTCAAATCATCCGGAATTGGATTAGGCTTATCAACTATTTCTTTAGATATATTAATACCGGCTTTAAGGGTATTTGCAATGGAATATGTGCTTATCTGGTTTTCTTGCTCATAGGTCGGCGGATAAGTTTCAGTATTATTAATCACAAAAGTACTAAAATCATATCCATATACGTCAACCATGTCTTTAATTGTATTGGGATCATTCTCATTATGTGTCAAACCATTCAACATAGGATGCGTCGGTGTTGCTTCCAGTTCATAGTGCCCATCAATGCCAGGTTCCAATACCATGTAGGTATGGCCGGTTGTATCCATATGTCCGTTTTGGTCATATACGCCAGGGGCAATCGAAAGACTCTGCTCCCATCCACCGGTTTCATTAAGTTCTGCTTTGAAATAATAGAAAGGTCTAAAATTGGTTTCAGCAAGCTTTATTGCCGAAACTTTTTCATCTTCATTTACAATCTTATTTGCCGATTCTATTGAGTTTATATAGGTCTCATATGCATTATTAAAAGCCGCAATCGTGTCTTCCGTAGGATCCACTAAAACATATAAATCAACTGCACTTGGCTTATCCTCATCTGAAAGCGTAGAATTCCATATTTTCTTTAAATTAATCTGTGTATTATCAAGAGGCATGCCTCCAACTTCAGGAAGTGTTACAGTCATCTCATCCGATTTTACAACAACAGGATGTCCATTTTCAGTTGTAACAGTAGTTTCCTTAAATTTCACGTTTGCATTTGTATTTGTTCTTAAGACATAAGGTATTTGTGAATTATCTATCTGCACTCTGTATTCATCAAATTGAATCGAAGGCTCATTAGGATCATATGTAAAATCTTGTCCCCATTTGAATCCGTCAGGATCATCAATACCGTTATTTAGTGCAGCAATTATGTCATATGAAGGCTGACTCGGCCAGATCTTAAATTTGACTTTATACGTCCATCCTTTCTCTGTATAGTAGTCAGATCCATCTGCCTTAACCAACTTCCATTCAACATTCTTTTCTGTTGATTCACCCTGTCCTTTCTTACTGAAAACAGCCCCCTTAATCTGAACAGGATTTGTTGTAATTGTTTCTAATTTCCCTTTTCTAATGGCATGATAAGTAATTGCAGGGATCGAAATTATTTGATTATTACCGTTTCCGGAAACTACAATCGGGACTGTTTTCTCTTCATACGCCGTCAGTGAAGTATAATCTCTATAAGTAATTGTATATTCAAATGATTCCGGATCAACATCTTCAAAAGTGACAGTTGTCATTTCAGAGATACCATCATAAATATCAACATCGCTGTATGTGAAATTCTGACTGATTACACGAAGTATCTTATTAAGTCTTTCTTGAAGAGCGGCTCCATTTGTTGCAAAGAAGCGACATTCTTGTGCTGCATTATCATCGTTGTATGCATAGTTAATCAAATCACCAATATAGTCATTAGTTTCATCAACACTTGTGCCATATGAGAAAACTCCAAAGAAGTATGCTCCAGTTGAAGCTAAAGCTCTTGCCTCATCTCTTGCGCCAAGATAACATCCTTGCCCATCAACGAATAAATCATCTGTATACTTACTTGTATTCCAATATTGAGACGGAGCGCCATCAGTTAAAAACAATACATAAGTCGGATCATCATCATCCAAACTACCAACCATCGTTTTGGCTAAATCTAACGCTTCTGCCCAGTTTGTTCCGCTGGCAGTACTTGCTGAATTTAGGCCGTTTTTAATGTCACTTGCTTTATCAGTCCAATTTGCTCCTATAGATGCGCTTTTATTGAATGTAATCAAGGCATATTCTATCGATCCTGCATGCTCTCCTGTATTTTGTGCTTCTAATTGATCTAGAAATTGTCCAACTTTTTGCTTTGTTTGAAATAGTCGGCTATTCGGATTTGTTAAATAATCAGAGAGCTTATCTCCTTCTGTACCATCTGGTTTTAAATTTTGAGGTCTTTCCATACTACTTGAATAGTCAACCACAAAGAGAATATTAACATTATTTTTATCCTGATCTTTCTGAGCGGTTGTAGAAGCACTTAATTCAAGATTGTATGTCCCATCATAATTTGAAGATAACTGTTTATCATGTCCGATAGCTCCTAAGTCCGGAGGTTGAATATTATCATCATCTCCCGCGTTTTCGTGTGTATATAATGGAGAACTATAAACCAAATAATAATCTTTTATACCGTCATATACAGGTGTCTTATCAATTCCCCCATTATGGTCTTTACTTGAAAATCTTGGTCTATATCCTGCTTCCATCCAATCTGATCCAGCTTTATCACTGTTTGTAAAGAAAGTATAGTAGTACACTTTCCCTTGATCTGTCAGCTTTAGTTCGTTACCAATTATTGAATGGGGTTGCTGTGTATTTTCTTGATCACCTGGTTTAGGAATATAATTCCCACTATTATTTTTCATAATATCTTCATGAGTCTGACGATGTGTATTACTTAACGTCATCCCATTAGGAGCTATAAACTGAGAAAGATCTATTAGCATATCATTCGGATTATCCGGATCCGGCGTCATTACAAGATAATCATAGTTAATATGTTCACCATTTACTGTTTCACCATTAATATAGGTCACATCAATTGTTTTTCCTTGCTCATTTACGAAGTGCAATCTTACATCAAGTGTGTTTGTATTTACTGCTTCGGATAGATATAGCCACTCTTGATGATAATCATCAAGCAAACTGCATTCCGTTTGAGTACTTAATGTATATACATTCTCTCCCAGACTGTACAAATTCAAATATGATATTTCTTGTCCATTTGGATATGTAGAAATTCTATACCTGCTGGGATTCGAGTCATCAACTTCCACAAAGAACAAAGTGGCATTATTGGTATTATTTGTCAACGATAAACCATTATTAAAGCTCAAATACGAATCGTTATGTTTGATTTTATAAGTGCTGCCCCAATTTGAAGGTGAATACTCAAATGTCCAGTATTCGGCATTATTGTTGTTCGCATTAACAGCCTGAAGTGACGTTCCCCAATAACCTGTATTAATCCCCGAGGACATTTGAAGTCCTTGTTCACCTGCCGAACTTGTTATACGGAATGTACGTCCATTCAGTTGTGCTTCTATTTGTGCATCCGTTACAGTTATTATAAATTCTTCCTCATTATTCATTACAATCTTTAATGCCTGTCTTGACAAGAACGGTTTTATGGATATAAAAGCCCAATCCCCGGCTTTTATTACTTGTGTTTCAAAAAACTCTTTCTGCTCTTCTGTTAACTCTATCGAATACTGGTCTTCAAGTTCCTGTTGTATCTTTATATCTCTTACTGTTGTATCTGTTTCTATTTTTCCAACCCATACTAATTCTGTATCACTAAATTCAGCTGTCTTGATATTATCTATAAACGACCATACTTCGTTCTCTTCCGTTTCTGGATTGTCAGTTATAACCCCCAGCACCGGCAACAGATCACTAAGCCCAATTCCGCTTCCGCCAGTGATGCAGTATTCAAATTCCTTCCCATCAACTTCGTAACTGAAATCAACAGTATAAACCACCCCATACACAGAGAATCCCGTGGCAACAAAACTGACCGTACCTGCTTCGCTTGAAGTTACGGTAGCAGGTTCAGCAGTGAACGTGGCTGCATTTTCTTCTTGTGCGACATAGTCTTCAACGTTCGGGTTATCTTCTACATCCATCGCGGCTTGCTCGGATTCGCCGTTCAGTTTCAGACCGTTTGAAACGTAAGCAAAATTCTCGTCCGTTGTCCATCCCTCTTCGGCATCGGCCTGTTCAAAATCCGCATTTGCCTTAAAATGGAACACGTTAACTTCTGCGCATTCGGGAAGATCGATCTCTCCCATATCGATAGAAACACCAACAGGGACGGCAGGTTCTATTTCCCGGCCATCCTCGTCAAGGATAGATATTTCGAAGAATCGGCTATAGACAGCCTTCTGACCGACTCTAAGATATGATTCAGCAGCTCTGAGGTATTCATCCGCATCCATCACTTCGCTTGTAGTAAGTGAAGCGTTAGCGGGAATCTCAGCGTCTTCGCCGTAGTTTACCTTGATGGAATAGTCTCCATTATCGGGTAATCCGACCAGCTCGCCCGCGTCATATGTCTTCTTCTCCGTCGTTACAACGGCTATCGTCACTGACAGAGCCGGCGCGGCGAGGCTAAAAAGCATCACACATGCCAACAAGAGTGAAAGAGCTCTCCTCCCCACTCTCCTGTAATGATAGATTGCTTCAAGCGTTCTGAGTTTCATGGTAGTATCTCCTTGGATATGCTGTTGATTCGAGGATACATTGTTTTTTAACAATCTTTAATTAAGGCCCTAAAATTATATTGAGCCACAACCCTTATAGACTATGAAAGATCAGTCTCAACATCCAGTTCACATGCCCTGTTGGTAATAACTGATCTTTCCATTCGCCTACACAACCCATTCTTTATGGGAGGGTAGATATATATTATCTCTTTCCTCGAGGTTTCTTATTGTCTTTCTCTGTTGCCTTTTCCGCTTCGCCCCAGAGGTCGTAGTCTCCCATCATCGGGTTCTCTTCCATCTGGTTCAAATAGGCAAGCGCCGCTTTATACAGCTGATCTCTTCTCTTCTTCTCTCTCTGGTTGCCGCCGAGAGCTACGACGAGCAGCAACAGAAGCAGGATCGGAGCCATCACGACCGGCGTCACCACCAGCGGATCGATCTTCATGGCCTCGGACGTGAAGTGCAGCGTGTGATCCACGATGTTCTCCACGCGTGTCCCCCGCACCAGTAACCTATGCGTGTTGATACCGTACGGCGTACAGGTCACGAGCGTCACATAGTCCTCACCCGGATAGATCTTCATCAGTTCCACATCTTCCGGCAGAACGATGTTGATCTGATCCACCTCGTAGGAGTATTCCTCTCCGAGGATGTACAGCGAGAACCGGTCGCCGACGCGGAGCTTGTCGAGCTCTGTGAACAGCTTCGCGGACGGCAGTCCCCGGTGTCCGGAGATCACCGCGTGGGTGCTTTCTCCGCCGACCGGAAGGCTGGACCATTCGAGGTGTCCCGTGGCAATCTGCAAAACCGCGTCGCTCGTTCCGTGGTAGATACCGAGATAGCACTTGATCGCCGGGATCTCGATATACCCCATCATCCCCGAACCGTTGAAGTTCAGCTGGGACTCATAGTCGGCAAGCTCGTCCTCTTTCAGTAGACGGGCCGTTCCTCCGACTTCCGCCCACCGTCTGTTGTATTCCTGAGCCGCGTACCGGATTTCGTCCAGCGCGCTTGTGTCCATTGCGGCGATTTCGTCCGCGTAGGAAGCGATCGCTCTCGATTGATGGAAGGAGTTCCAGTAATCGGAAAAGGAAGGATAGAGCAGGAGTCCCACGCCGATGAAAAAGGCCAGAACCAGAAAGATATTCGTAATTCGGTTCTTCATGCGCCCGCGCTCTGCTCCTTTGTCCTCCCGTGGGATGATTGCTTTACACTGTGTTTCCGGGGAGAAAACTGAACCCGGAGGTTCAGCGCTCTCCCCGCCGGGCAAACCGTGTGCAGCTTGCCCGGACGGAGTTGTTTAGTTGGTTTGTTTCAGATCAAAGACCGATTAGTCGTCAACCTTGCCCATTCTCTTCTTGGAGACGAGCACAACGCCCGCGCCAACCGCCAGCAGACCGCCGACGATGTAGAAGATCGTGGTACCGATACCACCAGTGGAGGGAAGCTCGGTGCCCTGAGTATTCTTCAGGAACGTCGTATTATCAGCTTCCTGAATAATAGTTTCCCGTTCGGCTTCTTTGTGCTGATTTGTCCAAGAACCAGTGGATGCAGTACTTGTAGAACCAATCACAGTAAATGCATTAATTCCAGTTCCTTCTGTAGCAACATCATTATCAGGAGCTGCCTTATAAGTCGGAGTGCCATAATCAAGAGTATACTTTGAGGTAACAGTATTATCTCCGTCTTTCACAGCAACAGTATAGAAGTCAAGAACTTTGGAAGAATAAGTAATAACGATGCCGTTTACTTCTTCTTTGACGGTGACTTCTTTGTAAGTGGGAGTTATCGTGATTTCCTTTACTGTTCTGTCAGCAATAAATCCATCCGGTGCCTTGGTCTCGACAAGGTAGTATGTACCAGCATCCAAACCTCTGATATCAAGCTTACCCACATTATTACTGGTAAATCTTGCAACAGCGCGGTCATCGGCAGCATAGTAAGCATTGGTGTAAATCCCGTCTGCAGTGGCCAGTTCATCGTAACTCTTCTTCACAGTTGCAGCAGCTTGGGCAGCAGCTTCAGTTGTGAACAGACCAAATACAGCCCCTTCAAGAGGATATGCCTTTACACCATTATCATAAGATTCAAGTTTCTTTTCAGTAATCCAATTTCCTGCAGCATCAATTCCAACTTTAACAAGTTCGGAAGTATCATAGCCACCAGATTCCTCTCCATTAATGTCAGCATCAAGGGAGAAAGAGTAATGAGTTGTCACATCCTTAATGATTCCAGTATCGGATTCATTTGCGGGGTTATTAGAATACTCAACTTTAACTTCGTTCTTTGTCTGATCTACATTGTGATACGCAGCAGTCGTAACTTTAGCTTTATAAGTGATTTCAACATTCTGTTTCTGATTCTGAGACAGAATATATTCAGAAGAGAATTCGACAGCAATGCTTGTTCCTTCGTTGGTAAATGTAACAGATTTGAATACCGCTTTTGCAGGGGTACCAAAAGTGTATTTAGTTGTATGGTTTGTAACATCATCCGCAGAAGCAAACTCAAAAGTATCGTTTCCAACTTTTACTGTAAACTTATTTGTTGTATCAAGTACAGTCTTCAGGCCATTAGACAGAGTATCAGTTACATTAAACTTAGCCCAAGTATAGTTGTCAGCATATTCAGGCATCTGAGTCGAAATCTTAAAATCCAGAACTTCGCCAACATCCGCTGTAGCAACTGTCTTGGAAGGATCCTGAGCAGGAGTGGTATCGCTATCTGTTACTTCCTTTGTAACAGTGATATCTGATTTTTTAGCGATTGCAGTATCGGAATAAGAATCAGAAGTAGTAATTGCCCATTCATTATGGAATTTAGTATCACCCTCACCTGTAATCTGTTCCTGACTAAAGTCGGCAGATACAAATACAGGATTGTACATTACGCCCTCTTCACCGGCATCGATAAGGGCAAGATAAAGACCGGGCTTGATTTTCTGAGCACCCGCGGTAGAAGCATCAGAATCATCATAGGTGGAACTGGTGCTGGAGATTTGCGAATCAGTGTATGCTACAGTTGCGGGTTTGGTTTTCGCAATTTCAGCAATTTCAGCCGCGAGAACAGAGTTGATTCTACCAAGAACCTTTTCTTTTCCTTCAGGAATTTCAACTCCCGTACCATCTTCCTTTACTTGATATCCAGCAGGCATACCGGTGATATAGGTGAGAACACTCTTTGCAAAATTATCACGAATTGCTTTTTCTGTGTCACTAGCACCAACGACATAACCATTACTGTCCAGTCCAGAGGTTGCAAGCCCGTTAAAGTCAGTTGTTAAAGCCCAACCTTCGCTGTCAACCCATTCGATTACCTGATAGTACTTCACAGTGTCTCCTGCTTTAAGTGCTGTAATCGTTACTGAAGGATCCTGAGTAACGTTTCCAGCTGGTGTAGAAGCAACAGGAGTGTCACTTTCAGTCGGGGTAACCGGGTCATCCGCAAACGCCGCAACACCCAGCCCAAGCACCATCGTGATGCTCAGAAGCAGTGCGAGAATCTTTTTGAAGTTTCTCATTTGTTTCTTTTTTCCTTTCAAATAATGTATTTACACTTTTGTGTAAACTGTTTTGATTCCGAAGGCTCAGAAAGCCTCGGTCGTAACGGTGACGCTGCCTCTGCGGAAAGCGTCGGGGGTGAGCTCGGTGACTTCGCCGAACTCGTTCACGCGGTACACCCTGCAGTCCGCTCCGTCCTCCGTCTCGATGCCCTCCACCGTGACCTGTACGGGTCCGAGCGGGAGGATCTCAACGAGGGTGTAGGGGCGTTCTTCGGGTTCGCCCTCGGCGTCCTGTTCAGGTTCGGCGGTCGTCTGTTCCGGTTCGGCAGCTGCCTGCTCCGGATCATTGGTCGCCTCCTGTGCCTGAGGATCTTCCGCCGGCGTCATCTCTTCCGTCGGTTCCGGATCCGCGGGCAGGTCCGCGTCGGACTTGAAGCCTTCCATCTCGAAGGGGCCGAAAGCCGCGAACTCGTCTTCCGTCGTGAAGAAGTCTTCCGTTGTAAAGAAGTCTTCTTCCTCGGGAGCTTCGTTCTCCCCGGCCATGCCGTCGTTACCTTCGGCGTCGGCTGCGGGTTCGAATTCCTTATGCCAGATCGAGATTTCAAACAGTCTCGTTTCCGCCGCTTTCATCCCGTCGGGAGCGAGCAGCGAATCGATGGACTGTACCGCGCTGTCGTAGGGGTCGGACGCGTCTTCCGCCTCGCCGTTCCCGTCCTCGACCTCGGAGATCTTGAGCACAAGCTCTTCCGCGGGGAAGGAGAAGGATCCGGCATCGGCAAAGAGCGTCGCCGTAATGCCAAAGCCCGTATCTGCCGTGAGAAGCACGTCGGTCGGGCCCGCTGTCAGCGGGATGTCGGCCTCGGGAATCGCTTCCCCTGCCGCCGCCGTCATGACAGCGTTTTCTTTCTGAACTTCTTCGGGCGTCAGCCGCGGTTCGGGGTTCTCCGGCAGAGCCAGATAAGCCGCGATGTGTCCGGCAGAGAGGGTAAAGAATTCTTCTCCCACGCCCTGCTGACGCTGACCCATGATCAGGGTGATTTCGGTATCGGGCCCATCCTCGGTTTCGATCTCGTTCAGCGCGCTGACGATACCGGCCCGGTCGATCAGACCGTCGCCGTCGTCGTCGCAGAACGCGATATCGCCGGGTACGGGAGCCTCTTCCGCTTCCCTCAGAAGTCCTTGATCCGCCGCGGTCGTGATCCACCGCGCGGGACTGGGATCGACCGGAACGCCGTAGATACCCGCGTAGTGCAGGCAGAACATGACGAACAGTCCGTTCCAGTCTTCGTAGGGATTGCCGTACCATTCGCCGTAACGGGTGTAGCCCCGCTTGACGTTGTAGGCGTCCGTAATAAAGTTGAGTTCGCTTTCACGGTAGCCCTCCTGGCTCCTTGCGACGGCCACAAGGTCGTCGGACCAGACGCCGGTCAGCTCCGTGTTGATCAGAGTGGATTCCCAGTCAAGGGAGATTTCCACGTCTGCGTGAGGATCGCCCGTCAGCTTCGGATAGCAGTCGTCCGTGTGGACGTGCTCTTCCTTGCCGCAGACGAGAACCTCGACCGTTTCATAGCAGTACTCGTTGTGTATGTGGCCATAGCCTGCGGGAACCTCGCAGATAAACCGCGGTGTCCGCACGATACACTCTTCGGTGTGTACATGCTCCGGATCTTCTTCCAGACCGCAAACGAAGGTTTCCTCCCATTCGATGCAGTCGGCGGTATGTTCGTGAACCGCTCCCGCCTCCAGTCCGCAGACCGGAACCGGATTCGGGTCAAGACAACCTTCGCCGTGGGTATGCCCTTCGCTCTGTTCGAGACCGCAGATATATTCATAGCATTCCGCGCCGTGTATGTGTTCCGGATCTTCGTCCAGTCCGCATACCGTCACCCACCGTTCGCCGTAGCAATCCTCCGTGTGCTCGTGTTCCGGATCGTCTTCCAGACCGCACAGGAGAACGGTTTCGGTCGCCCGGCACTCTTCGCCGTGAACATGACCTTCGCTCTCTTCAAGACCGCAGATATACCCGGGATTCGAGAGGAAACAATCCTCGGTGTGAATATGTCCTTCGTTCTCCTCAAGGGGACATATGAGCCGCGTCTCCGTGGCGTAACACTCTTCCGTGTGGGTATGTTCTTCAAAACCGCACGCAGGAGCGTATTCCGTCGTAGTCGCAGGCATAACCAGCGCCGCAACGGTCGTAACTGCTACCGCCGCCGCGAGCCACGAGAAGGCGACTTTTCGCTTTCTTCGCTTTACCGCGGTCTGAACGGCTTCGTTACTCAAGTATAAATCCAAATCGTTTCACATCCCCCTTCGTCGCGTCGGAGCGTTAATCACATCGGCCCGACATCGGATGATATCCCGCCTGACAAAGCTGACTATCATAGCGTGGGTTCGGCGGTTCCGCCCCTTTTTTCGGATCTAAATCCGGCTCGGAGCGGTTTTCCGGCAACCCGGCAGGGTTCCGCACAGATCCTGTCTGCGTCGGACGGCTCCCGGGCCTGCTCTCCGTAAACCCCAAAGATACATTGTTGATTATATCACGCTTTGACCGCCCTGTCAATGGGAGGCGTTCGTTTTCTCGCATGAAATCCGGTAATTTTTTCCCGCGGTTCCTGACTGTTTTACCCATCAGGAACCGCCCGCTTCTCGGAATCAGGCTACAGAAACGCACCCACTCCCGACCGGTTTCAGGACAAACTGCCCTGAGTTTGCAGTCTGTATTATACAACACCTCTTTCTCAATTGCAAGTCCACTTGCATGAACGGCGATTTTTCTGCATGAAAATCCATCCGTTTGCAGAGCGGCTTCCGATTCGCCGTCGCCGGGATAGGCTTGTCCCTGTCCCGCCCGGAGTCAGGCCGAATCCGGCTTAGGGCGCGCGTTCCGACCGACGCGGGCTTCGATCGTGAGCGCTGTGTCTGAACGAACCGCGGATCCCTGTTGTGTGATTTTTCCTGCCCCGCGGCGGTTCGTTCTGTCCCTTCTGCCCCGTAAACAATCCGCCTTCCCCGAATGTTGCACCGATCGGAAATTTTTTCAAAAAAATTTTTGGAGCGCGGATCCGTCCCCCGTCACGACCGCGTCCGCTCGGATATCGTTCCCGTCCGCGGGGATCTCCTCCGTCAGAAGCGCCTCGTGGCAGAGGCAGAGGACCGCGGTCTTCTCTTCCCGGTTCGGGGAGGCAAGCGGCGCGAGATACCGGTCGTAGTACCCCGCCCCGTGGCCCAGCCGCTCCCCCCTCCGGTTCGCCGTCACGCACGGCGCGAGGATCAGATCGACCTCAGCCGCGGCGGCGGTCTCGGGCGGATCGTCCGGATCAAAGACCGGCTCCGGGATCCCGAGCGTCCCCGGCAGAAGTTCTTCCATCGACCGGATCCGCACGGCAAGCATGGTCCGCTCCGGCCCGGGGAGGCATTTCGGCACATAGACCCGCTTCCCCTCAAGGAGAGCCTGCTTGATCAGCCCGCGCATGTCCGGTTCTTTCCCCACGCTGACATACAGGAACACCGACTCGGCGTCCCGCCAGATCCGCGAGGCAAGGAGTTCCGCCTCGATCTTCCGGGAGGATTCCGTCGCCGCCTCCTCCGTCATCCCGTCCGCCCGCCGCCGGATCCGCTCCCGCAGACGCCGTTTTTCCGCGCCGATCTCCCGCTCCATCCATCGATCCCGTCCTTTCGTTTCTTCCCTATTTTATATAGTATAGCACGCCCCCTGGTTCCCGTCAAGAGAATCCCCCGTCCCCGTCCGCAAACAGGCAAAAACGCCGGGCGGGGTGGGCAGAATCCCCCGCTTCTCTGTGAAGTTTCACGATTTTCACCGCTTTGTCCTCCGGTTTCCGAAAACCTCTTGACAGGAGGGTGTTTTCTGCGTATAATTATTCAAAATCGCTGAAAAAGTATGCGCAAAGGAGGCGGCACATGGCGACGGTATTCATCGACGGAGCGGCGGGCACCACGGGACTGCGGATCCGTCAAAGACTCGGCGGCCGAAAGGACCTGACGCTGATCGAACTCGACGAGGAAAGGCGCAAGGATCCCGGAGCCCGAGCGGACGCGCTCAACCGTGCGGACTGCGCGATCCTCTGCCTCCCGGACGCCGCTGCGGAAGAGGCGGTCTCCCTGATCGATCCGGCCAACGACCGGACGGCGGTGATCGACACCTCCACGGCGCACCGGACCGCTCCCGGCTGGGTCTACGGATTTCCCGAGCTCACCGGCCAGCGTGAAAATATCCTCCGATCGAAGCGCATCGCCAATCCTGGATGCCACGCAAGCGGATTCATCGCGCTGATCGCTCCCCTGAGAGAGGCCGGAATCCTGTCGGAGGACGCCGCGCTCTCCGCTTTCTCCCTGACCGGCTATTCCGGCGGCGGCAAGAAGATGATCGCGGAATACGAAAGCCCTGCCCCGTCCCCCCTGCTCTCCGCCCCCCGGATGTACGGCCTCGGCCAGAATCACAAGCATCTCCCCGAAATGGCCGCCGTCGCGGGGCTGAGCGTCCCCCCGGTCTTCTGCCCGATCGTCGCGCCGTATTACACCGGCATGGAGGTGACCGTCCCCCTGTTCGCCCCGCCCGTCGGCGGATCTCCCGGTCAGATCGCGGAGATTTACCGGGCGTATTACGGCAAGTCGCCCGGCGCGGTCCGGTTCTCCGATTCGGCGGACGAAGACGGATTCCTCTCCGCCTCCGCGTTCGCCGGTCGGGACGACATGGAAATCGCCGTCTTCGGGAACGATGACCGCATCCTCCTCACCGCCCGGTTCGACAATCTCGGCAAGGGCGCGTCCGGAGCGGCGGTGCAGAACCTGAATCTTCTCCTCGGAGCGGACGAATTCGCGGGACTTGTCCTGTGAGCGTCCTCCCCGTCCGATTCTTTCCTTATTATTCTATCTACAGTGCAACGGAGACTGACATGATGAAACAAATCACAGGCGGTGTGTGCGCCGCGAAAGGATTTACCGCGTCCGGCGTCCACTGCGGCATCCGGAAAAACAGGACGAAAAAGGATCTCTCCCTGATCGTCAGCGAGACAAAAGCGGCGGCTGCGGCGGTCTACACCTCCAATCTGGTCAAAGGCGCGCCCCTCGCCGTAACGAAGAAGCATCTCTCCGACGGATACGCGCGCGCGGTCATCTGCAACAGCGGAAACGCCAACACCTGCAACGCGGACGGCGAAGAAGTGGCGGAGAAGACCTGCCGCCTCCTCGCGGACGCCATGGGCATCGCGGCGGATGACGTGGTCGTCGCCTCCACCGGCGTGATCGGACAGCCCCTTGACGTCGCCCCCATCGCGGAAGGCATCCCGGCGCTGATCTCCTCCCTCTCCCCGGAGGGAAGCGACGACGCGGCGGAAGGCATCATGACCACCGACACCGTCAAAAAGGACGTGGCTGTGGAATTCGAGCTGGGCGGCAAAATCTGCCGGATGGGCGGCATCGCCAAGGGCAGCGGCATGATCCACCCGAACCTCGCCACTATGCTTGTATTCATCACCACCGACGCCGCCGTCTCGCCGGAGCTCTTGGAAAAGGCCCTGCGCTCCGACGTGGCGGACTCCTTCAACATGGTTTCCGTGGACGGCGATACCTCCACCAACGACATGGTCACCGTGCTGGCCAACGGCGCGGCGGGAAATCCGACGGTCACGGAAGAGGGGCCCGACTTCGACGCCTTCCGCGCCGCTCTGAAATTCGTCACCACGGGCCTCTGCCGGATGATCGCGGGGGACGGCGAAGGCGCGACGAAGCTGCTCGAATGCGTCGTGACCGGCGCGAATGACGAAAAGACAGCCAAAACCGCGGCGAAGGGCGTCATCACATCATCCCTTTTGAAAGCAGCCATGTTCGGCGCGGACGCCAACTGGGGACGTGTTCTCTGCGCTATCGGATACAGCGGAGCCGACGTGGATCCCGCGAAGATCGGCGTATCCTTCAGGAGCCGCGCAGGCGAGATCAAGGTCTGCGAAAACGGAGCGGGCGTGGACTTCTCGGAGGAGCTCGCAAAGGTCGTCCTCTCGGAAAACGAAATCGATATTCTGGTTTCCCTCGGCGACGGACCGGTTTCCGCGACCGCATGGGGATGCGACCTGACCTACGAATACGTCAAAATCAACGGGGACTACCGGACATAAGGAGACAAGAATGGACTGTTTTTCCAACGCGGAACGTGCTGAGGTCCTCACGCAGGCTCTTCCCTACATCCGCCAGTACCGCGGGCGCACCGTCGTGGTGAAATACGGCGGAAACGCGATGATCAATCCAAAGCTCAAGGCGCAGGTCATGGAGGATATCGTCCTTCTGTGGCTGATCGGCGTCAAGGTGGTTCTCGTCCACGGCGGCGGTCCCGAAATCACGGAGCTCATGGAAAAGCTCGGAAAAAAGGCTGAATTCGTGGACGGACTCCGCGTCACCGACCGGGAGACCGTGGATATTGTCCAGATGGTGCTCGCGGGCAAGGTTTCGAAAACGCTCGTCAATCTTTTAGAGATGAAGGGCGGGCGCGCGGTGGGGATCTCCGGCATGGACGGACGCCTCATCGAGGCCAAAGTCAAGGATCCGCGCCTCGGCTATGTGGGAGAGATCACCGCCGTCAACATCGAGCCCATCGCGGATCTCTTGGACAAGGGATACATTCCCGTGGTGTCAACGCTCGGATGCGACGAGGAGGGCAACACCTACAACATCAACGGGGACACCGCCGCCGCAAGGATCGCCGGAGCCCTCGGCGCGGAACGCATGATCCTCATGACGGACATCGCCGGAATCCTGCGCGACAAAGACGATCCCTCGACGCTGATTCCGGAGGTCTCGGTGTCCGAAGCCGCAAGGCTCAGGGAAGAGGGCGTCGTGTCCGGGGGCATGATCCCCAAGGTGGAGTGCTGCGTGGAGGCCATCCGGCGCGGCGTGAAGAAGGTCATCATCATGGACGGCCGGGTCCCGCACTCCATTCTGATGGAGCTGCTGACGGACGAAGGCGCTGGGACCATGGTCGTAGGAGAGGAGCGGGACAAATGAGCGGAAGCATCCGGAAACTGGACGAACAGTATATCGCGGGGACGTACAAGCGGTTCCCCGTTGAAATCGCCTCGGGCAGCGGCTCCGTAGTGACGGACACCGACGGCAAAACCTATATCGACCTCGGATCGGGGATCGCGGTGACCTCCTTCGGCATCGCGGATCCGGTCTGGCAGGCGGCGGTGATCGAGCAGATCGGCAAGGTTCAGCACACCTCGAACCTGTACTATACCGGCCCCTGCGCCGCACTCGCCGAACAGCTCTGCCTGCGCACCGGGATGAAGAAGGTCTTCTTCTCCAACTCCGGAGCGGAGGCCAACGAATGCGCGATCAAGGCCGCCCGGAAATACGCGGCGGAGAAAAAAGGCCCCGAGCACTTCACCATCGTGACCCTGAAAAACAGCTTTCACGGCAGAACCCTCACCACCCTCTCCGCCACCGGTCAGGAGCACTACCACGAGCTGTATCAGCCCCTCACCCCCGGGTTCGCCCATGTGACGGCGGGGGATCTCGACGAGCTGAAGCAGGTCTGTGCGGAGACAAAGGCCGCCGGGATCCTCGTCGAATGCGTTCAGGGCGAGGGCGGCGTGGTTCCGCTCGATCCCGCGTATGTCGAAACCGCCGCGGATTATGCGAACGAGAACGACATCCTCTTCATGGTGGACGAGGTTCAGACCGGGAACGGACGCACGGGCGCGCTTTACGCCTATATGAATTACGGGATCTCCCCCGACGTCGTCTCCACCGCGAAGGGACTGGGCGGCGGACTTCCCATCGGCGCGACTCTGCTCGGAGAGAAAGCGCAGAACGTATTCGGATACGGCGACCACGGCTCCACGTTCGGCGGAAATCCCGTCTCCTGCGCGGCGGCTCTCTCCGTTCTGAACCGGATCGACGATGAACTGCTGGAAAACGTGAAGCGGAAGAGCGCGTTCCTCTTCGGCAGATTCGAAGGAGCGGAGGGCGTGGAATCCGTCTCCGGTATGGGTCTCATGATCGGAATCAAGACGAAAAAGCCCGCCGCCGAGGTCGTTTCCGCCGCAATGAACAACGGCGTGCTCGTTCTCACCGCAAAGGACCGCGTCCGTCTCCTTCCCGCGCTGAACATCCCGGACGACCTGCTCGAAAAAGCCGCCGCCGTCCTGCTCGAAGCGATGAAATAAGCGGAAACAGGGAAAAGAGGGGAAAAATCCCCTCTCTGAAGCAAAACAATATGACAGGGGATCGACCAAAACAGGCCGATCCTTTGTCTTTCAACTCACCGTTCAGAGCGTGATCCCGTCAATCTCCTCCGTCAGGCGGCAAATCTCGTCGATCACAGAGCCGATGTAGTCGATCGTCGTATTGAGCGGACCGTCCGTCGTGATATCGACCCCGGCGATCCCCGCGAGTTCCACGGGATTCTTCGTGCCTCCTGCGGATAGGAAGTTCTTCCAGTCGTCCACTGCCGGCTGACCCTCTTTTTGAATGCGGAGCATGGATTGAGTGGCCACCATGAGGCCCGCGCTGTAGGTATAGGAATAGAGTCCCATGTAGTAGTGAGGCTGCCGCATCCACGTCAGCTCCGCACCTTCCGGGATCTCCACGTCCTCCCCCCAGAACAGTTCGAGATTCTTGCGGAACAGGTCGGAAAGAAGTTCCGCGTTCACGCTCCCGCCCTGATCGATGATCTTGTAAACCTCACGCTGATACCACGCTTCTCTGAGGTGCGTGACGAAATTGTGGTAATAGGTATTCGAAATCAGGCTCGAGAGTACCCAGCGGCGGAATCGCCTGTCCTCCTTCGTCTTCGTCAGATGGTGCGCAAGCAGCAGTTCGTTCATCGTGGAGGGAGCTTCCACAAGATAGGAGGAGGGATCGGAGTCGTAATAAGACTGCGCGCGGTCGCCGTACATGGACTGACCCGCGTGTCCGAGTTCGTGCGCGATCGTAAACACGTCGGACATGCGGTTGTTCCAGTTGAGCAGGATATAGGAGTTCTGCCTGAACACGTCCGCGCAGAAACCGCCCGTGCTTTTTCCGACGTTCTTCGCAAAGTCGATCCAGCGTTCCCCGTATGCGCGGTCAACCATATCCGCATAATCGTCCCCAAGGATGGACAGGGCTTCCCTCACGATCTGCCGGGATTCCCCGATCGTGACCTTAGGATCGTACTCCGGGTCAACCGCGATCTTGAGATCGGCAAAGGTCACCTGATCGAGACCGTTTTTCCTGCCGAGGAGCTTGGCGTACCGGCGCATATGCGGGGCAAGTTTTTCCGTGATGACATCGATCTGCCGGTCGTACATCTCCCGCGTCACCTTCTGGCTGAAAAGGAGACTTGAAAACACATCGCCGAATCCGCGCAGCTCGGACAGGATCTTCTCCTGCGTAACGCACGCATTATACGCTGCCGCGGTGGTGTTCTCGTATTTTTTCAGGGTTGAATAAAATGCCCGGAACGCCGCTCTTCTCACGTCGGTATCCGCTTCCAGCTCATAGTCATCCTCAAAGAGAGAGTAGCCGAGAGGATATTCCTTCCCGCGCACCGTAAAGGGATCGAAGGAGATGTCGGCGAGTTTCATCGTATTGTAGACGGTGTAGGGCAGATCGAAAGACTTACCGAGCGCGGCCAGCGTCTTTTCGGTCTCGGGCGAAAGCATGTGCGCTTTCTTCTCGATCAGGTCTTCGAGATATCTTTTGCAGCCCTTTGCCGCCTCCACCGCCGATTTGAGCTCGTCTTCCGGCGCAAGAAGAATCTCACTGTCCACGAATGCGAGCTCGCTTTCCATGCGGGTAATTTCGTCACTCACCTTTTCCTCGCGTTCGCGCAGTCCGTTGTCCGTGTAATCCGCCTCCATCGCCAGACCCGCGTAGTTCCACAGCCGGGAGAAGGATACAAGGATCGGCTCCATTGCGTCGAGACAGCCCACGATGTTCCCCGCGTCTGTCAGATTGCCCTTATAGGTTTCGGACAGGCTTTTCACCGCGGCTTTCGTTCTTTCGAGTTCCTCCCACATGAGCGCTTCTTCCGAAAAAATCAGGGACAGGTCCCACGTCTCCTCGATCGGTACATCTTTGCGTGCGAGCAGTTCCATCCGTATTCCTCTTTCCCGCCGAATCCGGCGTTTATTCTCCGCGCCGCTGAACCGCATCCCCTTTTTTGCGTTCAGCGGTACAATTCTGTCGCTGTTATTATACAGATAAATCGGCGCGGTGTCAACAGAAAAAGCCCGGCGTTTTCAGCCGGACTCTTCCCTTTTCAGGCTTCGATCCCGCATATCGGTTCGATCTCGTACCCCTGCGACCGGATCCAGTCAATGAGCTCGGGCAGCACCGCCGCGTTGGTGGACGATTCCGCGTGAAGCAGATACACGCATCCGGGATGCAGATGGCTTTTCAGCGTGTTCAGCGCGTCGTCATAATTCCACTGGTTGTTTACATCGTAATCGTAATAGGTGTAAGACCACATCACGGTGCGATACCCGAGCTTCGCTTCCAGCCGGAGCAGCCACTCGTTGACGGCGCCTTCCGGAGGACGGAAAAACACCATATCCGGCGCGTCCGGGAACAGGGCTTTATAATCCTGCTCCACCTGCCTCATTTCGTCGATCGCCTGATCCACGGTAAGGGACGTCATATCGGGATGCGTGTTCGTATGACTTCCCACGATATGCCCTTCGTCCAGCATCCGTTTGATCAGATCGTACTGGGAACGGACATAGGGCCCGGTGAGGAAGAAGGTTCCCGGCGCTTCCTTATCCCGCAGAGCATCCAGGATGGAGGAGGTCGTGCCGTATTCATATCCGCAGTCAAAGGTCAGGTAACAGACCTTCCGCGTCTCGTCTCCGCGGTAGATCGCCCCGTACCTGTTCAGGACATCCTTCGTCGAATCCCAGCGATCCCAGTAGTAGGTGACCTCCCCTGTCGTCTCGTCGTAGAACACCTTGCCCTGAAACCAGTTATCCTTCGCCGGCGCTTTGTTCGCGTCATCGAGGCGCACACACGGGAAGGAGTACATCTCGTCAAGGGTCGCCGTGCCGGAGGTGTTCCGTGCGGGAAAGTCGTAGCGGTAGATGCCGTTTTCCTTCCACCAGCGGATCGCTCCGAACGGAGAGAGGGAGTTCACGGTTTCCTGCGCTGTCCCGCCGGTCTCCTCTTCCGCTGGATCGGCGTCAGGAACGGTAACGGGAGGTTCCTTCTCCGGCAAGGGCTCTTCCCAAACAGAGGGAGCAGGCAGTCCCTCCGCCGATGAAGTGTCCTCGGGAACGTAAGGTTCTTCTCCCTTTGAAGGCTCTTCCGGCGGTTCCGGTTCCGGGGAGGTGATCGGGTCTTCCGGCTTCGAAGGTACCTCCTCAATCGACGCGGCATCGTCCTCCTGATCCATCATCACGGGTACAGGGGACGCTTCCTCTTCGGCGCTGCTCTTCCACTGCTCGACAGAAGTATTCTCCCCATCTTCCGTAATCCGGCCAACGCCGCCGTTTTCATCCGGGGTATCCGCGTAGGGATTGACAATTCTCGAATAACAGGATGAAGACAAAAACAGAATAACAAATACAAGAGCAATCCAGCGGTTCCGCCTCATGGGGAGCCCCCTTCCTTTATCGATTCGACCATTAGACGCCGGAGGAAGGCAGGAAGTTCCGGATTTTTAAGGATTTTTTCTCCGCCCCAAAAATCCGGTCCCCTTTCCCCTTTTTTGTGCCGATCCGCTGCATTCAGAAATACAGTCTCCGGATCGTGTCGCGGGCAGCGTAATACGCCTTTTTCGGAACACAGTTCACATCGCACAGGCCCCAGTAACACTCCGCCGGACAGTTCTCATGATGGCAGTGCCAGCAGGTCACGGCGTCGGAGAAGCAGAACATGAAGTTTCCCATCACATGCGGATACTCCGCGAAGATTTCCAGCCCGCGCGCCATATACGCCGCCTGCACATCCTCGTTGTGACCGCCTGGCATTTCATTGCACCATGCGTGGTGGTAGCACACCGGTTCGAGCTTCTCCGGGTTGTCCGGGCAGTCGGACAGTTCATCGGGCGTCAGGGTCGCTCCGCCGGAGGAGTACCCCCATTCGTTCACAAGGATCGGCATACCGAAGGCGTCCCACATACCGTCGAGCACGGCGGGCCAGTCCTCCACCGAGCCGCCCTGCCAGGAACCGAAATACTGATCGTCTCCGACATAGCCGAAGGGATGATCCCCCCGGAAGAGCTTCTCCCCGACCCGGCGGCTTTCCTCGCGCCAGGAGGCGAAATTCGTTCCGCAGCACGCTCCCGGATTCGCGTCCATCACGCCCCGCGCGCTCTCCCGGCACGCTTCGACGCAGATATCCGTGGGGATATTCCCGGAAAAGGTCGGGATGTCCAGCTCGTTCATGCACTGCCAGAGCAGCGGCGCCGCATCCCCGAGATCTTCCGCCATGAAGGCTGTCGCGTACCGTACGTTTCTGAAAAACTCCGGCGTCCCGATCTTCCCGCAGATCTCCTCGGGATAGCCGAAGATCGTCGGCGTGGACGGCATGACCTTGAGTCCCGCGTCATGGGCGGAGCGGATCTTTGCTTTCACCGCCTCCCAGCGCGGGCTGATCTTTCCGTTCATGTCGTCCTCCCACGGAAACGGAACGTTCAGCCGGATCCAGTCCGTGCCGAGTTCCTTCACCAGATCCCACCGTTCCAGCGGCGAATAGGCGTACACCACGCCGCGGATTCTGTCTTTCGTCGGGATTTCCATGATTTGCCTCCTCCGTCCTACGCGTTCATTCCATTTTCCATCTTCCTGAGCCTGAACCCTTTTGCTGCATTCAGAAGGTCGCCTTCAGCCAACCGAGCAGGAGTCCTCCCCACTGGCCGACGGAGGGATCGCCCGCCGCCAGTCCGAGACCGTGCCGTCCGCGGGGAAATACATGGACTTCGTGGGGGATCCCGTGCTCCCGAAGCGCCGCGGCATACCGATAGGTGTGGATCACGTTCACCACCGGATCATCCGAAGTGTGCCAGAGGAACGCGGGCGGAGTATTGTCCGTCACGTTCAGATCGGGGGAAGCCGCAGGCAGATTCTCCTCCGTCCCGCCGAGCAGGCAGTTCGTCAGCCAGAGTTGCGCGCCCTCCTCAAAGGGCTTTGCGACGACGCCGTAACAGGAGATCGTCGCGTCCGGACGGCAGTCTTCCCGATCGATTTCATCCGAATTCTCTCCCTCGATCGCCCCGAACCATGTGGACACCATCGCGGCGAGGTGTCCGCCCGCGGAAGAGCCCATCACGGCGATCTTGCGGGGATCGATCCCGAATTCGGCGGCTCCGTGCCTCACGATCCGAACGGAACGGCGTGCGTCCGCGAGAGGCCACGGGAAGAGCGGCTTCCTGTTGACCCTGTATTTGCAGACAAAGGCGTGATATCCCGCCGCCGCGAGAAAGTCCGCGTACCCTTTGCCCTCATGTTCCGCGAGATGGGTGTAGGCTCCCCCGGGAAAGATCACGACAGCCGCGTCCTTTACGGAGGAGGGATCCGGCGCATAGTATTCAAGGGAGGGTTCCGCTCCCTCCGTCGGTCCGGGGATGTTGTCCCACATTCTGATTTTTGTCATGACGTGATTCCTTTCATCGTAGTCACAGGTCGGCTGCCGTGTTTTTACCTGATGGATCGGAGCGTGTCCAGCAGCTCGTCCGCTTTGGCAATGAGAGGATCAAAGCGGCGCTTCCTCTCCGCGGCGGAAGGCTCCAGATAGGACAGATAGGCGGGCTGAGAGGCATAGTAGCCGCTGTCCTCCTTGTTCCGCTCCGCAATCCATTCGGCTTTTTTCTTCTCCAACAGCGCACGCGCGTCCTCTGGGCGTCCAAGCTCCATGTACAGACGGGCGCGGAGCGGGATGTCGGGGGAGGCGTCCGCCACATGGGCAATGACGGCATCGGCGGCCTGAGCCTCATCGGGCGTGCCGATCGCCTTCCGGCATTCCGCTTCTCCGAGGATCGCGCGAAGGAACGGACCTTCACCGCCGATGGATCCGTCCAGCCAGTCCGGGATGGATTTCGCGGCGGCGTAGGCGTCCTTTGCTCCGGCTATGTCCCCGGAGGAACGCAGTTTGTCTCCCAGAGCGCACTGAGCGTCGATGTAGCGCATGGCAATGGCGGCTTCGCTCCCTTCGCCCGGGCGGAAGTGATGCGTTCGGAGCAGGTTCAGGGCGGATTCCGGTTCCCCTCCGCGGCTCCAAGCCCGGCAGAGTTCCATCGCCGTGTCATCGCGCAGATCGTTCACGTCGGTATGCGCCAGAATCAGGTCCGCCGTCTGACGGGGATCCTCTCCCTCGGTGTTCATGAGATACGCGCATTCCCATACCAGAGCTTTCAGCTCGGTCGTGTCCTCGTCGGCACAGAAGGGGGATGCGGAGATCGCCTGCTTCAAAAGTGCGACAGCCTCTTTCCGGTTCCCTTTCCGCCAGAAGCAAAGCGCCCGCCCTCTTAGAGACCCCCGGTGCGTGTCATCCGTCCAGAGCGCTTCCGCCTCCTCATACCGCCTCTGTCCAAAGCGCAGAACGCCCAGCAGGTATCTGGCGTAAAGGTCTTGACGATCTTCTTCCAAAGCCCTTTCCAGCGCGGCGGCTTCGGCAGGCCGGTGCGGAAAGCGGCGTCCCACGGAGAGACGGGCGGGCTTCCGTCCGGCCAGATAGTACAGCATGGCGGAGCAGTCGGGATGGCGGCGAATGGCGGATTCCAAAAGGCGGGCAGCCTCTTTGACCAGTCCGGCCTCTCCGAAGTCCGCCGCGATGTCCAGCACGGTTTCGTCCATCCGGGCGACGGAGGCAAAGAAAGCGTCCTCCTCCATCGCGCCGGCACAGACCAAAGCCCACCCCAGATCGCTGTCCGGGGCGGATCCGGCTTCAGGCGGGAAAGGAAGCGGCTTTCCGAGGCGATATGCGGCCATGGTCAGGATGGATTTTGCCTGAGCGTCCGCCCCTCGCCTCACCGCTTCACCGGCCAGCTGTTCCGCCTCCGCGAAATCCCCTCGGCGGCAGGCCAGAATGGCGGCGCGGGTCAGGGCTTCGGGGGCGGTATCCCGGCTCCATGCAGATTTGCGGTACCGATCATAAGCCTCCCCGAACCGCCCCTGCCGCTCCAGAGCAAGCCCCATGAGATAGGTCGCCCTTCCGGATTCGGGATTCTGGTTCATGGCGTTCAGGCGGGCGATCGCCCCGTTCAGCTCCTCCTCCGCCTGAGCGTACAATCCTCGCGCGATATGGCATTCAGCCAGAGACAGGGCGGCGGGCACCAAAGCGGGATCCAGTTCCAGCGCGCGGCGGAAATAGACCTCGGCGTCCGACCGGGGATCCCGATACTGGATCAGATGCTCGCCCAGATTGTACGCCTCGAAGGGGGACTTTACGTCAGCGGGCAGCGGATAGCCGCGGATGATGCGGGGCTCCTGACCGGGAAAGACTTTGTCGGTGTAGAGGCAGATTTCCTCCCCGCCGTCCAGAACGCGGACGGTCCAGACCTCTCCCTCCCGCACCGGGCGGCGCAGATCGAAGTTCAGCAGGGCGGGTTCCTCACAGCTCCCCGCGGTGTCAAGGAGGATCTCGCCGCCGACTTTGACGGTCACATGAAGATCGCCGACCGGACGCGTGGTCTGGAGCGTCAGCCCATCCCTCTCCACGCGCACCGCGCAGGTCAGGTTCGCGTAATCCGGGATCCCGGTCTTCATCAGCGGGATCCAATACTGGCTGAAGGATTTCGTCTCGTAAGGCTCCAGCCATGTGAAATCCGGCTGGTTGTCGGTATAGGTGCCGGCCATGAGCTCGCAGTAGGGACCGTCCGTATCCGTGAGCTTATTCTCCCAGTCCCTTGCGTTCTGGTCCTGCCCCCAGGTGAACATTTTCTTGCCGGGAGCGATGTGGCGATCCGCCACATGCATGACCCCCGCCCCGATCCCCTCGTCATAGCCGCCGAAGAAGTCAAAGCGGGAGGGGGCGGCGAAATAGGAGGTGGCGTGCGGAGCGTTGGCGATGAGGGAGATGTCCGTGCCCTCCCCGAAGTCGCACCCGCCGTAGTTCCCCTTAGCCACGGGCCAAGAGGCGGAGCAGGAGCGATAGTGATGAACTACATGATCGACGTCATGGGGGAAGAAGAGGCGGTAACGGTCGTTGACGGAAACGGCGGCGTTCTCCCACCACAGGAAGGGATGGCGCAGTTCCGTCCGGTTGGTGACCCGCACCGCCGTTTCAAGGAACATCCGGTCGGGATACAGACGGACTCCCACGGTGCCCCGCATGCGATAGAAGGGATCGGAGTCGGAGAGCCAGACCGTGGCCGAGCCGTCCTCCCCTTCTTCCACGGACCAGTCGGCAGGCATGTAGGTGGCGGGCCGGTGATGGAAGGGCCAGTTGAACTCCACGCCGCCGGAGATCCAGGAGCCCAGATCCCCGATGAGGGCGGGCTTGATCACATGCTGTCGGTAAAAGAGGTCGCAGCCGTTCCGTTTGTCCCGCGCGGAGAAGATCCGGCCTCCTAAAGCGGGGAGAACGGTGACCTCCAGCCAGCGGTTTTCGAGCGTCACGGCGGTGTAATCCGTGTCAGCCGCCACTTCCGAGCACGGAGCCGAGGTGACGGCGTTGGGGAACGGATTGCCCGACGTGCCCTGATGATTCCGGGTCTCGGCGAACATGGGGAGCGTTTCGTAATCCGATTCCGGATAAGTGGGAATGGTCAGCGTGCCGATTCGGACCGATACTTTGCTTTTTTCCATGAATACCCTCCTTCATACCGGACCTGCGGCCGGGAGAGAGCACTCCCCGAAGCCTCAGCCCGCGTTCATACAACCCTCGATCTGCCTGAATCCCCCTTCTCCGTCAGGTCGGACTCAGCCGAGATACCCCTGTATCATGATTCACAAAAACCGCCGATTCTGTTGAAGAAAACCCTACCTGCGCCGTCTGTTCATCCGGTAACCAAGCACAGCTCCGACTGCTCCTCCGAGAATATGCGTCAGATTCGAGACATTGTCCCGGACGAAGATCCCTTCATATACCTGCTGACCGATAAAAATCAGAACGACAAGAATCAGCGTAGCCGGCACTTCCCCTTCCCGGAAGCCGGCGAAGGATGTCAAAAGGATCAGGGCAAAGACGATTCCGCTGGCGCCGCACAGGCTCGTTCCGGGGAACAGGACAAAGTGGACGATCCCCGTGACAACTGCCGTGATGCCAATGACGCCGAGGAGTTTCTTCGAACCGTATTTTTCCTCGAGCGCAGGCCCTAACAGCAGGAGATAGGACATATTCCCGATATAGTGCTCCCAGCCGGAATGCCCGAGCACATGTGTGAAAAACCGAAGGTATGTCAACGGATCCGCCAAGGAAGAACGGTGGACCGAAAACAGGAGCCGATTTGCCGCGCCTGCCGTAAGAAAACCGAGTACCAACGCGGCGAGACTTGCGGCCGCAAAGCCCAGAACGACCGGAGAATTGAACGTGATTTTTGTTTTCACTGCGCGGATCTCCCTTCACTCGGTAAATAAACAGAACTTTCGGACAACGACGAGTCGCCGTTCCGACTGCGGAGGCGATAGAGTGGATTCATTCCTCCGCCCACAAAAGGCTGCACCTGCCGTTGATCCCGGAGGGACAGTCCGGCGTCACTTCTCCGGCGTTTTCCCGCTCCAGCGTCGTGGCAGCCTCGATCCGGAGCTCGTTCTCTCCCTCGCGCAGCGCGTCCCCGATCTCAAACCGGAAGGGCGGCGCGATCCGGATCCCGAGGCTCCTTCCGTTCACGAACACCTCCACACCCTCATAGGCGTCCGTTATGCTCAAAACAGCGCGGAACGGGACTTTCCCGACCGTCAGCGTTCGCCGATAGCGGAGGAATCCGGAGAAACGGGGCATCTCCTCCGCCGCGCGATCCGGCAGGCAGACCGGCTTCTCGTTTTCAAACCGGGGATATTCGATTGCCCGGCAGGTACTGCGCATCCATCCGTCGTCAAGCGGGATCGACCTGCCCGCAAACGGAGGCGGCAGAAATCGATCGGATAAGGCATCAACCGTGCGCACAACGATCATGCTGTGAAGGGGTTCCACGGTCAGGCGAAGACGGTTTTCACCGTCCGTCTGCTCCGTTTGCGCGGGGCGCAGTCCGTTCTCCCACGCGTCGTAGAGACAGAAAGAGCCGCCCGGGTCGGGGCTCGTTCCGGAGAGATCGACCGTTCCGCTCCAAACATCCTTCCCCTCGTTCACGAACATCCACACGTCTCCGTCTACCCCGCGGACATGCAGGGAACGCAGATCCCGGTTCGCGGGGATCGGAGAGGGCGACTCCACGCCGTTCCGTATCAGAATCGCGGGGATTTTCGCGGGGTCCGTCTTTCCGGCGTCGAGAATCAGAACGTTCTTCTTTTCAAGCTCTGAAAGAACGTCTTTCACAGCCGGGGCGAGATGCTCGCAGGCCGGGAGGATCAGGGCGCGATACCGTCTTCCGTTGACGGACAGGCCATCCGAGAGATCCGTCCGATACCGTTCCGGGCGGGAGAATACGTCCGCCGGGATGAAGTCATAGGAAATCTGCTCCCTTGCCAGCGGCTCCGAGACATCCTCCGGGGGCATACACCGTCCCATCCAGTCGCTCTCCGCCCCGTAAAGTACGGCAGTTTCCGCAACAGGTTCCCCGGCCCCCATCAGAGTGGAAACCCGGTTCATGTAGAGCATCAGCGCGCCGAAATGCCGGATCTGCGGGTTGTGTCCGTGCGCGTAGAAGTGGGGCGGGCAGTCCCCGTCCGGATACTTCGCCATGCTGAAGGCGTGAGGGACAAAGTGGTTGATCCCCCGCACAAGCATGTGGTCCGCAAGGTATTTTTCAAGCCGCACGCCTTCCCGCCAGCCGTACGCGCCGAAGATCTCGCACATACTGTCCCCGTGTTTGAGGGGATCGATCACGGCCTGAGATCCGGCCAGCCGTGCGAGGACAAAGTGGAAGAATCGCCCCGAACGCCGCTCTTCATCCACCTCGCCGCCGGGTCTGACCTGTCCGCTGATCACGTCGATCCCGGACATATCCTGCCCGCCCAGCCCGCGGAAATAGTGGCCGAGGCTGCATCCGGAGCGCGTGTGCTGGTTCTCGTCCTCGATCAGGTGCCCGATGTACCGCACGCCATGCTCCCGGCACCAATTCCCCATCTGTTCGGAGAAATTCCGCTCCACAAGCCGCGTCACCGCGTCCATATAGCAGAGCCGCACGTCCGCCGCCGCTTCGGAGTCGAATTCCTGTTCCCACAGAAGCGGCATGCGGGCGATCCATCCGTCCCCGTAACGGTCGGTCAGGATCTCTTGCACTTCCGCGCTCCACGCCTGATCCTCCATCTGCCAGATCGGCTTGCGCATTTCATACAGATGCCCGTTGCCGAGTTCGGGCTCGTCGGAGAAAAAGCCGACAATCGTTTTTCCGAAGTCGTCCGCGTAATGCGCCCATATGGGTTCATACACCGCGTCGATCAGGATCCGGCAGGATTCGGCGGACATCATGTTGATATACTGCCGTCTCGCCCCGCGGTTTCTTGTGAGGTGAAGGACGTACAGCGTCCACTCCCCGTCCGGCACGCGGAAGCGAAGCTCGTCCTGCCCGATCTGCCCGCTGAGATCGACGATCCCGTCCGGAAGCGATCCGTTCTTCTTCACTGCGACCAGCCCGATCAGCCGGTCGTCGTGATACACCCGGGGATTCCGGTGACGGACGTCGTATTCCTCCATTTCACTGTTCGGCACGAATGGCGTGGAGGGGAGAAGCTCCGCCATATCGACGACCATCTCTTCTCCCGAAGAGGGGCAGGAAACGGTGCGGTACACGAGCTCCTGACGGCACAGCTCCTCCGGAGCGTCCGCCATCTTCCCGTCCGCGAATCCCGTGGGAAAATGGCTGTCGTCCAGAAGCCACACCTTCATGCCCATGCGCCGCGCTTCGTCGAGTATGACGTCCAGATCGTGCCACCATCGGGGACCGCCGAAATCGGGATGCGGACGGCTCTCCACGCAGACCGCGCCGATGTTGGCGTCATGGATGACGCGCATATACTCTCTGAGTACCGCCTCCTCCTCGCCGCGGAGCCACAGGAAGGGGAGGATCCGGTTGTCCCACCCGCCGGAAAGCAGTTTTTCTGTCGTTTCTCTAATCATACATGTGCTCCTTCGGAAATACAGCCTCCGGTTCGAATCGCGGGCTGTGTGATACGCCTGTTTCGGAACGCCGTTCGATCCCATGAAGAAGAATCGCCCGACAGAACAGAAGATTTACTTCTGAAACACGACGGAAAAGAATCCGTCGTCGTGGAACAGCATCGGGATCTGCGTCGAGGTTACGATCCCCAAGCCCGACGAGGCGGTTTTCCCGTCCTCCGCCGCGAGTCCCAGACCGATGACGGCAGACTGTTCTCCGACGACGATCCGCATCTCGTGCGCGACGTCGTACCGGATCGGCATGGAGCCGTGCGGCGGGAGATCCCCGCTCAGAAAGACATACGTCCCCTCCTGCTCCCCCGCGGGCAGCCCGACGAGCTCTGCCAATTCCTCGTCGAACTCATAAAAGACGCGCTCGCCGTCTCCGTCAAACTGCATCGTACCGTGCTCCGAGACAAACAGGCCGGTGTGCGGCTCGGGAGCGGGCGTGTCCGGTTCATAGGGGATGTTTTCCGGTTCCCATCCGCAGGCTCCCAGAGACAGAAGCAGCAGGACTGCCGCAAATAAACAAATTCCCGTTTTTCTCCACCAACACTTCATGTTTTTTCCTCCCAATTTCGCCCGGAAGGCCATGCCGGGTATGGACCCGTCCGAGCCTTTCTCCGGTTTCGCTTCCGTTCGCCTTATTGAAGAACTCCTGCAAGAATTATAGCATATCCGTTCCTGCAGTGCAATAGGGTTTTCATCTGTTCCCACGATCCGGACAAGGGCGGAAGCAGTATCATCCGTCGGAAGGGGAATTGCCCTTACCCGATTTATCCACCCCCGGGATGAAAACAGCCCTGACCTTTTTCGGATCAGGGCCGAATCTGGAACTTATCCCGCCGCGTTCCCGCAGAAACCCTGAATCGCCGTTGCAGCCTCACAGCGCAAAGCGGGAACGGATGGGTTCAGAGCTCCGTTCGTATGAACAACGATCCCATCCTCAACCGCCCAAGGCACGCATTTTGTCTACCGCCTTGCCGAGTTGTTTGCCGATCATTCTCTTCTGAGCCGCCCAGTAGGAGGAGAAATTGCTGTTTTTGGCCGTCATCAGGGTTCGCATGACGAACCACGGATTTCCGATGCTCTCGTTGTACAGGCTCTCAAAGTTGATGTAGATACTGTCCTTGATGAGATCGACCATTTCCGCGGTCTGCGCGTCGCGGGAATAGCGGTATTTGAGCGCGACATCGAAATAGGCCGGCGTGACGGTGCGCCAAGACTGCGCTGCAAGCGCTTCCATGACGGCCGCGGACATATCGGGATTCTTTGCGTCGATCGGAATGCTCCAGAGAGAGACCGCGTCCTGAACCCGCGTGCCGTAGGTCGCCTGATTCTCGTCGAACAGCGGGTAGGGCAGCAGGCCGTAATCGCTCTCCATGTCCGCGAGATTGTTGATGAATCCCGAAATGACGGAGGTCGCAAACAAAGCCTTGTCCTCTACGAAGCTGTTGATGTTCGTGTACCACACATTTCCGCCGGATTGCTGATGTACGCCCGGGTTCTCCCACAGCAGGGCATAGACCTTTTCGACCGCCGCAGCCAGTCTTTCCTCATCGACCTCGAGTACGGGATACCCGTCCTCATCCCTCGACAGCATGGAGATCCTCGCGGCCTGCATGTAGGCGTCCGCGTCGTTGCCGCAGTTGGTCACCAACCCGTAATAGTCCTCGTCGCCAGCCGTTCCGTCTCCGTTCAAATCGGCGTAGATCTGCGACGTCAAGGCGTTCACATAGTCGATCGTCCATCGGTGCTCCTTCACGACCGCATAGAGGTCTTCCACCTGATTGTCCCCGGCGACCCTCTGATTGAAAGCGTAGGCATACATCGCGGAAAGCATGGAGCGCGCGATATCGCCCGTGAGGAAGTGCAGCTGTCCGGCGACCTGCAGATCGCTTACCACGGACTGGTTCCACCACATCGCGTCAAAGTCAAGGTAGTTCATCTCATTCAGGTTCATAAAGAGCCCTTCGAGGGACAGAGAGGGGATCCGTGCGGACCATCCCGCAATGATGTCGAACGCGCCGTCCGCCGCCATGATGGACGAGCGGATCGCGTTGACGCTGGTATCGTATCTCTCCCAGCCGTCGCCCACATACACCCCGATCTTTACGTTCAGTTTTTCTCCGACCAGCGTATTGCGCTCGTAGATCGCGTCGTTCACCGCTTCGCCCGTCAGTTCCTCGGAAACGACCTCGGTAGGGGAATCGTCGCCCCGGGAGTGTACAATGACGTCCGCGCCTCCGAAATCGAGCTCTGGCAAGCTGTCGGGGTAATCCGCGCGTGATAGTTCCGTTTCGGGTTTCTCCGGCTCCACCTCGGAATTCACATCAGCAGAGGGATTATCCTGCATGTCGGGTTCATCTCCCGGTTTCTCGGAACAGGAGAGAAAAGCGCCCATCGAAAGAAGCAGGACAAGCAGAAGCGACACGAATTTCTTCATAGGTTCCTCCTTCATCTCTTTTCTGTGGTTCCTGAATGAATCGTACGGATATCGATTGCGGAATTCAATATGATTAGGTTTATCACGCCGCAGTCCGGGTCGGGCTGTCAACAGGGGGGATCTGCCTTTTCCCTCATTACTGTCAGCTAAGCGGTGCCGAGCGGATCGCACAGTAATCCTTCAAGACCTTCAATCCGTCTGCAGCAACGCAAAAACGACGGCGGTCTCCCTTCTGTATCTCGGCCCACACCTCGTCCAGATCGAACCAGCGGACTTCGGACACCTCGCTCTTCTGTAAGGTCAGACGTCCGATCTCCACCGGCTCCTGATAAACAAATACCCATGATACCTGATTGTCACGGAACACCCGGTTATGGAATATGTCTTCAAAACGGATCCGGATCTTTCCGGCATAATGAAGCTGTGAAGGAGCGGCGCTGATCCCCAGCTCTTCCGACAACTCCCTCAACGCCGAAGGCACAGGTTCCTCCCCTGCTGGGATATGACCCGCGGACGAGGTGTCATACATCCCGGGAAAGGAGTCCTTCTCGTCGCTTCGCTTTTGAAGAAGAATCTCCGTCCGGCCGTTCACCTTCCTCACGATCCAGACATGCGCGGTCCTGTGCAAAATACCATTTGCATGCGCTTCCTGACGGCTGACCCGTTTGCCTGTCGGGGTTCCGGTTTCATCAACGATATCAAGGTATTCCATCCGATAATTCGTCCTCTCATATCCCGTCCGTGTCCTTCTTCACCTTGATCAAAACCGTGCTGTACAGCCCGAGATCGATTCGGACGGCAAACGAATCCGCCGAAAACCGCTGCGTGTTCAACAGCTTCAGATCGTGCTCCGCATCCAGCAGATAGATCTCCGCCCGGCACGGACCGCCGAATCCTTCGAACCGGACGGAAAGATCCTTCCCCGGCGCGTCGTCCCGGTCGCAGTAGTTGGTCAGCAGTACCGCCGCGTTCTCTCCGTCCGCCGCCGCGCAGGAATAAACGTCCGGATCGGCGCAGTCCGTGGGGATCCAATCGCCGAGCGCGCGCAGATCCCGCCATGCCGCAAAGGGATAATATCCTTTCAGCGGCCTGTACGTCTCCGCCTCGAACAAACCGTTCATCCCGCAGGGCCGCGCATCGTAGTACATCAGCATATCCAGAGGCAGGGACTGACCCGCGCACATGGCCGCCGCGATGAAGGAGGAGCCTTTCAGACTCCGCTCCGTATTCAGGGAATACGTCCAGTCCTCACCGAGCCAGCCGCGGATGTAGTTCCATTCGTTCAGGATCGTTTCGACACCGGTCAAGCCCCGTTTGTCCAGTTCGCGCCGCGCCGTCAGGATCGCCTCCCGCAGACTCTCGATGTGACTCTCATACCAGTGATAGGAATAAAAGTCCAGCGGAACACGATCCCGCGCGATCCGGTCAAGGAAGGCGTCTTTGAAGGGAGTCGGCCACGGTCCGGTAAACGCGGGTCCCCCGATTTTCAGATCCGGAAAGCAGGCTTTCAGATGACGGGCCGCGGTGACATACAGCTCGATAAACTGCTCGTCCGTGCCCTGCCAGCAGGGATTGGATCCGTCGGCGTTGCGGCAGTCCGGTTCGTTCCAGATTTCCCAGTATTCGATCCCGAACCGGAATCCGTCCGCCCACCCTTCGTTGTAGTGGCGGACGATGTGCTCGCAGATCCGCGCCCATTTACCGAAGTCCGGCGGCACCCGGGTACCGAATTTATACCCGTGTTCAATCGACGCGCCAAGGCGGTAGAAAATCTTCGTCCCCGCCGCAAGGGTCGTCCGGATATACCAGTCCGTCGGCTCGAAGATATAGGAGGCGGGATCGTTTTCATCCGCGTCGAAATTGCGGAAGATCCGGTGAACGTCAACGGTATGCTCGCCCCCGTACCCCGGGAAAAAAGACGCGTCGTGGTTGCGGGCATATGGGATCGCGGCGTCCCGGTAGGCTTCAAACGAACTGGGGGACTGCCGCACGCCGGGAGCGGTCGGCCCGTTGTTGACGGCGTTCATCAGCTTGATCTTGCCGGAGGTTTTTCGCTTGTCTGCGGTTACGGTCAGTTCCATCATGCGCTCCTTTTTTGGGGAAAACCGATTTCAGTGCCTTGCCTGCTTTTTCCCGATAAACAGATCAAGTCCTGCAATTCAACTGAACAAATTATACTAAAATCCCATCGGTTTTTCAAGAGCTTTTGCGCCTTTTGCAAAGAAAATCCGGTTTCCAGTCAGCGGATTCCGGCTGTGATTCTGCTTCAAAGAAGGCGCGGAGCTGACCGAACCGTACTCCGATCCGGCATGCGGCGCAGCGGCTGATCGACGTCCTGAGCCTTTCACCGTGCCGATGCCGTAACCCTTGCTCAGCTCTTTAATCTGCCGCTCTCCGACAATCCGTAAAATTCTCCCCGTCCCTCTTGACAAACGCGCGGATCTGCATTACAATGACTATTATAACATGGACATCATATACAGATCAAAACAGGAGGTTCCCTTGCCGCCGAAAGCGAAAATCACGCGGGAGATGGTCGAGAGCGCCGCGGTGGAGATCATCCGCCGGTCGGGAGCGGAAAACCTCAACGCCCGGGCGGTCGCGGAAGAGCTGAACTGCTCCACCCAGCCGGTCATGTACCACTTTGCCACGATGGAAGAGTTGAAAAGGGCCGCCTACGCGCGGATCGACCGGATACACACGGATGCCCTGCTCGCGCCCGCCGGAGATCGGGATCCGCTTCTTTCCATCGGACTGAACTACATCCGCTTCGCCGTGGAGGAGCCCAATCTGTTCCGGTTTCTCTTCCAGTCCGGGTACGCGCCGGGGACGGATCTCGACTCCCTGATCGGATCCGACGAAAGCGGGCGCATTCTCGAAGCGATGCGGGAAGGGATCGGGTGCGGGATGGAGCGGACGAAGGAAATCTTTCTCACAGTCGCCCTGTTCGCCCACGGGTATGCGAGCATCATCGCAAATAACCGCCTGAATTTTGACGAGGACGTGATCGCCGGGCATCTGGAAAAGGCGTTCAACGGCGCGGTTCTGGCAGCGCGGGAGGAGGAATAAGAGCCCCCCTCGAGCCGAACGTACTTCGGCAGGTCATACGCATCCCCCCTGAATACACGGCAGCCATGGCACAGACCTTTTCTCCCGGCATGATCGAGCGCTTCCATTATACCGGATTTTCTGGGTCCGTGCCGCTTTTTCTTTCATCAGGCGTTACCGGGGATCCGTTCCGGAAGGCCCCGCCAATAGGAAATCTGAGTCAGAGTCTTTCAACTTAAGGAGAATGAATCCGATGAAACAGAACAGTCTTCGTTTCTTGGCGCTGCTTCTCTCCGTTCTGCTCTGCTGCGGCTGCCTGCCAAACGCAGTTTTCGCGGCGGAGGAAGGGAATCGGGAATACCAGTTTGTTCGCACGGCGTATTATTCTAAGATTTCAAATGCTTATGTCGGCGACAGTTCGTATTATTCCGACGACTGGTTTCTCGCCGACCTAACCGTAAAAAATGAAAGCTTCGCCCTGCTGTCGGCTCAGCTGGCCATGTCAGCGGCGGAAGGCGGGGGCGGAGCGGCCTTTCTTGAGGCGATCGGCTTTACGGATATGAAAGCCTGCCGCTACGACAGCGCGGATCCCCTCGACTGCGCTTATGCGTGCGGGACAAAAACACTCGACGGCCGCACCGTTATCGCGGTCGTGTTTCAGGGCGATCTCTACGGCGATAAGGGGTGGCAGCATAATGTCACGGTGAATTTAGGGGAGAACGACTCGGGCGATCAGTCGTCCTACGCCGCCGCGGCAGACGCTTTCCTCGCAGACTTTGATGAGATGGGCGTTTCCAAAGACGCGGTTCTCTGGCTCACCGGGACGAGCCGGGCGGGATCCGTCGCCAATCTCGCCGCTGCCCGTCTGCTGGAGCGGGACAGCCATCCCGACCTGATCTGCTATACATTCGAGGCTCCGGCGACGACGGAAAACCCGGACGCGCACGACGCGAAATACAACGGCATTCACAACTATATCTGCGACGACGATCCGGTGACAATGCTCCCAATCTGGGATATGACCCGGTACGGAGAAGATGTCGTTTACAATACCGCCGCCATCGGCGATGTGATCGAGGCAGCCGCGGAGTTGAATCCGGACACCCGGGAATTCAACAAAAACTATCCGGAAAGCTTCTCCGACGGAGGGCTGAAAGAATTTCTGGACGGGATCATGGATACGCTGGAAGATACCGTTCCGTCCCGCTCCGATTACACGAGGCCCCGGACCATCTCCATCCCGACGGACGGCCCCTTTGTCTACACCTATCAAGGGGCGCTTCAGGCGCTGTGTCATGTGGTGTTCGGTTCGAGCGGAGGCATCGGCTCGCTGACCGGCACTCTGTCAGACAACCTTGATTCGCTTCTGTTGGGGCTGACCTACGCGAGAGTGGAAGAAGCATATGCCGATCAGCTCGGAGATACGCCCGAATCTGCCAAAATCCGCGCGGATTCGGAAGCCCGGACCTTTGCGCTCGCGGAGTTCCTGTATTCCGCCGTGAAGGAGGCGGATCCTTCGCTCGACGTGAATCTTCCGGACGTGTACGGGCTTTTGAAGCTCCTCGCGCCGCAGCTTGCGGATACCGGCTCCGTCTCGGAGGAGGAGTGGACGCTTCCGGAATACGAGGAGTTCTACGTCTACGACTACCTTGACTACTCGATTCTGAACAGATTCGTTGAAAGCTCCTCGGCGATCGTCTTCTCACACCATCCCGACATGGTCGTCGCCCGGCTGAAACTGCTCGCTCCGGCGCCGGAAGCGGATGATATGAATCTGACGATCACCGTTCCCGAAGCGGGACAGGCCGTCACGCTTGCGCCGGAAGAAGCGGACGGCAGCGCGGACGCGCTCGGTCTTGTCTGGATGAACGTGTCGGAGGCAAAATGGGAGACGGAGGACACCGTGCTCTCGGACGGAAAGATCTACTATTTCACGACGACACTCCGTTTCGCGGGCCACACCGTCCCGGACAGCTTCCGGTTTACCATCAACGGAGAGGACGCGAAAAAAACGGAGATCGTTCGTCAGAGAGGCGAAGTCCTCGTGACCGGGACATGGGAATACAAGTTGGGTGAGCCGGAGCAGGTGAATATCCGGTTTGACGCGGGCACCCCCTGCGAATCCCCGGCCGCGATTGTGGCGGACAGAGGCGTTCGGCTCGGGTACTCCGGTCTTTCACTGCCTGACCTCGGCGTCATCGAAGACGATACGGTTTGCTGGCGCTGGAGATTTGACGGGTGGACGGATCCGGACGGAGTCTCGTGGGAAGACGTTGTCGCCGATCAGGATATCACGCTCTCTGCCGCGTGGACCCGTCTGATCGACAGAATCGAACTGGTTTATGACATCCCGCATCTGGGCGACGGGGGAGAGAAGCTTTTCAGGCTGAGCGCGCCGGAGGGCGTTCCTTATGAACTCAAAGAATTCGCTCTGACGTTTGAGGATCAGGAAGAAGATCTCTATATAACGTATTATTATGATCCTGAGGAAGTGGACGGTTTCGTTTTGGATCACGAAGGAGAGTGGACGCTTTCGTTCAAGGCATATTCAAATGCGCCGGATGTGGATTTCTATTTCAAGACCGCCATAAAAGTCATTGTTCTTGGCGATGAGGAATTCTCTCTTGATATTGATTTATACGACGGCGTGCTTACGGTCAACGGGGAGAATGTCATCGAAGCACTCTATTCCGGAGAGTACTATGATTCATATTCCGATGAAACATTCCCTGCTTATGTGGTCGCCGATTACGGCTTCATTCCTCTCAAAAACGAGGAGCCGGCCGAAGAGCCGGTCAAGGAACATGACGGGAGACCGGCGTTTCCGATTCCCCCATTCTTCACCCCTGCTTCCCGCTTGCCGCACTTCCCGATAATGATTCCTTCCACACCGACCGCTCCCGCAGATCAGCCCGATGTGTCCGACGTGTCCGATGTGTCTGCTGATCCCGCCGTCGAACAGAAGCCCGTCTTCGCGGACGTTCCCGCCGACGCGTACTATGCCGACGCAGTGGAGTGGGCGGTCGAGAACCGGATCACGAGCGGAACGGAGGCCGGGCGCTTCACCCCGGAGGCTTTCTGTTCCCGTGCCGAGATGGTGACCTTCCTCTGGAGGGCCGCCGGATGTCCCGCTCCGTCGGTTTCGGCCGATCCCTTTGTCGATGCGCCCGAGAATACTTACTATAGGGACGCAGTCCTCTGGGCATACGGGGCCGGGATCACAAAAGGGACGGACAGCGCGCACTTCTCGCCTCACAGGACCGTCACCCGCGGGCAGGCTGTCACGCTGCTGTTCAGAATGCTGGACGGATCGGCGGAGGGCGGCAATCCCTTCATCGACGTCGCAGACGGCGCGTACTGCGGAGACGCCGTGCGCTGGGCTGTGAAAAACGGAATCACGAACGGCGTATCGAAGACACGCTTTGCGCCGGATGACTTCTGTACCAGAGCGCAGATCGTGACCTTCCTCTATCGCGCGTTGGGGGAAAAAACGTGATCTTCGGATCTGACAGATAAGAAAAAAATCTTACACAGAAAGGGCTTCATCATGAAAAAACTGCTTGCCTTGTCTCTGGCTTTGCTTCTGCTCGTCTCCTGCGCGCAGAACGCACAGAACGCCGATCCGGCCGCGGACAATACCGCTGTGCCGGAGGATCCGGCTTCCTCCGAAACCGCCGCGGAAGAAAAAGACGAAGACGACTTTTCGGAATACCTGCCGTCCGCGGATTATGAAGGGTACGAATTCTGCATCCTCAAATCTCCGGATATCACATGGTGTCTGGACGAGGTGTGGACAGAGGGTGTGACCGGCGAAGCCTATACGGATGCCATCTACAACCGCAACAGCCGGATAGAGGATCTTTTGAACATCAAAATCTCTCAGTTCGACGGCGGCGTGGACGGTGCGATCAAATCCTCCGTCACGGCCGGGGACGACGTCTACTCCATCGCCTATCCTTCGCTTTCCTCCGCCGCGTCGCTGGGCGCGCAGGATCTGCTGGTCGATCTGAAACAGCTGTCGGAATTCCATATCGACATGCCGTGGTGGGATCAGGCCGCTATGGACTACCTGACTGTTGCGAACCGCCTCTTCTTTGCCGAGAACGAGATCAACATCCAGTACGACGAGGCGACGTGGGTCCTCTTCTTCAACAAGGATCTCGTGACGAGATACGCGATGGAAAGCCCCTACGAGCTTGTCCGGGAAAACGAGTGGACGATGGACAGAATGCACGGGATGATGACGACGGTCGCCCACGACGAGGACGGAAACGGGGAACTGAATGCGCCCGAGGATTACTTCGGCTTTTCTACGCACTGGGGCTCCTATGTCGGTATGCTGTCCGGTGCCGGCGAATCCCTTGTTCTTTCGGACGGCGAGGGCTCCTATGTCTCCAATTTCGGATCGGAACGCATGCTGCTCGTCTCGGAAAAGATCGGTGCGATCCTGAACGACAAGACCGCTACCGTTCTCCCCGACCGATTCAAGGGGGCGAGCGTCAACAACAACGAATGGGCAGTCAATACCTTCTACAACGGCCACAGCCTGTTCTACGGCGAGGTTATCGGTAAATTCGCCGATCTGCGCGAGATGGAAAACGATTTCGGCCTTCTTCCCTTCCCGAAATACGAAACCGTACAGGAATTCTACACCTGCGAGGTTCTCAACAGCGCGCTTGCGTATGTGATCCCCCGCTCCGTTCAGGACAAGAGCCGTTCCGCGACGATCTCGGAAGCTCTCGCGGTGGACAGTCACGGCGATTTCATGAACGCCTACCTCGACACGACCATCACCGGCAAATCGATCCGCGACGAGGACAGCCGCGAAATGCTCCAGATCATCTTTGAATACCGCGTGTACGATCTCGGCGACATCTTCGGCTGGGGCGGGATCACCGGAGCGTATCAGAACGCCGTGGACGCGGGAAGCGAGAATTTCGCGTCTTCCGCCAAGAAGATCGAGAAGATCTTCAACAAGTCTGTCGAAAAGTCGCTGACGGCCTACGAAGAAGCCGACGGCACCTGATACGATCCGCGGACAATCGGGCGGAAGGAGCTGACAGCGTTCGGTTTGCTGTCTCGGCAATATAAGGTCTTTTGAGATCGCAATCTTCACAGTCGGGCTGTCGGCACTCCGCCGATGGCCTTTTTTGTGTCTGCCAAGATCCCCGCGTTTCGTTCGGATGCTCCGAGCTTTCGCGGGGCTCGGCAGCGGTTCCCGATCGTCTTCCGGCAGACACCGCTCCTTTTCCCCACACTTTTATCCTACTGCCCGTCCGTCCTTTTCAGCTCCTTAAAATCCACCCCCGGTTCGAGCCATACGCCTTCCGCCGCCGCAAAGATGTCGGGATCCCGATTGCTCTGATACACATGATCCCATCTCACATCCGCTTCGACCACGTCCGGGTTTCCGTAACCGGGATGCGCCGTGCTATAACTGTTCACGCCCCGGATCGACTCCGAATACAGGTTCGCCGTCCGGTCATGGGACGCGGCTGTGTTCGCGTTCATCTCGCGCATGACGTTCATCGTGTATTGGTGGGTGTCGCTGATGGTCTGTGATTTCCGGTCCCAGGAGGCCATTTCCTGCTGGTGCATCGCCATCGCCGTTTGATTGTTCAGGGACTGGATGTATTGGAGCAGGCTGGTCCGGATCTTTGTCAGGTCGGGGAGTTCTTTGATCGTCTCCAGAATCCTCCGGGCCGCGGGGATGGTTTCGTTGTACCGGTCCCGGTCGGCGATCAGGATAAGCTCATACTGCGTTTCCCAGATATGCTCATCCATCGCCTGACCCAGAAACTGCCTCAGGAAACCGCCCATCATGGGCTGCCCGGATGGCCTGTGCACGTCGTTGATCCGGGTTTCGACGGACACCACCTTCTGCTTTCTCTCCGGATCCACCGCCGCATAGAGCACCCGCTTCCATTCGCTTGTCACCTGCCGGAACCCGCGGTTCGTGTACTGCTCCCGGATCGTCTGTTGCTTCGCAATCTCCGCCTCGTTTGCGGACTCGACCCGGATCCTGCGGCACGACAAAGGCTGAACATCCCGCTGTACCAGATAGTCGCAGTACTGTTCCGCGGTAAAGGGAGCGCTTATCCTCATAAACGAACCCATCACATCGATCTGCTTGATCAGGGGGAGGCGGGACAGCTTACGGTCCGTGTAGAGATTCTCCGACCGGTAAACGATACGCGCCGTTCCGTCCGGTGCGGCATATTCCGTCTGAACGACATAAGGATTCCCGGAGTAGTCGCCGTAACATTCATCCGGAGCCTGGCAGGAATGGATCAGCCAACCCTCGGGAGCATAGCTCTCGATGGGAACCATCCCGCTCCAGTCGGCCCCCTGTACGATCGGAATACCCTGAACGGTTCCCCGTCCCAGGTAGGGGTTGACAGACTGCCGTCCGAAAAGATCCTCTCTCGGATGCATATAGTATTCGGTTCCGCAATATTCACAGCGGATGACGGATCGGGTTCCGTCCCACCTGAGGGCGGCGCCGCATTGCTGGCATTTCAGGCAAACCATCCGATAGACCTCTCTTTTTCTGTCTGTATTCCGTACTTTGGATTCCGCGGCGAGTATGGCGTGGCTCTTCTCATACCGTATCATTATACCACATCCCCTCCGGCCGCGCAATACGATTGGGGGATTTTTCAACAGGGCCCAATTGAAAAAACCGCCCCCGGAGGAACGGTCTTTTGCGCATCGGTCATATTTTTGAAGCCGCACGCCTATCTCTTTTGATATACGATCAGCTCCGGCTCCGAACCGTCCACGCTGTACCGGCAGATCAAAATAAACGTCGTATCCGCGGCCACGCCGTAACAGACGCCCCGATCGGCAAATTCGATCTGCGTGCCGAGATAGATCTTTTTGTCGTCGAGGAACCGTACCGCCTCGCCGCTCGGAAGCCGATAGGGCAGATTGACAAACGAACCCGCCAGCTCGTTCAGCCCGTCCGCCGGAGGAATGTCGTTTGCCTTCAAAAGCGTATTGACTTCGTCCAGCAGGACCCGTTTGAATTCATGATACTGCTTTATGCCGCCCGCTTTGATGTACTCCGCGGCGACACAGGATCCGCCGAAGGGCTTGCCGCAGGTCTCGGCGCATCCCCTGCATTCTTCCCGGAAAGGACATTTCCCGCAGTCCGCTCCGCAGATTGTTTTCATGTTGACGCCCCCTTTTCCCATTTTTCTTTTTTCTGACGTACCGTTCTCCCCTCCGGTACCTGGATCTCATATGAACCGACTTCTCCGCGCCCGTTCCCGACGACCGGCCTGAGCGCGAGGCAGTCACAGAATCATCGGCGTAAAACGGATCCCGCTGACCGTCTGCTCGGTGTCCGTTGCCGTAAAGCCCAGCGCCTTGTAAAACGGCAGGCCGCAGGGTGAGGAATTGAGCGTGATCGTCCGTTCGGGAAAGTCCTCCCGCATCCGTCCGAACAGTTTTGTCCCGATGCCGAGACGCTGGTAATCTCCGTCCACAAAGAAAAAGCAGATATGGCCCTTTTCCCCGCGGATGCCCAGCATGCCGACCAGCCTGTCTTCATCAAACGCGCCGTAATACCGGATGCCGGCAAGATAGGCGTCGTCGTTCAGACAGCGTTTGAATTCCTCCGTGCCCTCCGGCGCGTAATCCGGGGCTTCAAACGCGCAGAACACCTTCCACGCGAGCCGGAGGGCTGACTCCGTTTCTTCCTCATGAAGAGGCCGTACCGCGATCAGCCCCGCATCCGTGCGTTTCATACTGTTCCCTCCTGCCCGTTCTATGGTTCTGCCGCGCTCTCCAAACTGAATTTGATTTCTATTATACGCTGTCCGGATGGAAAAAACAAGCGGATTTTGAAAAACAATTGAAAGAGGTTGATCCTCTCCGCACACGTCATCCTCATGGGATTGGGGAAGACGTTGTCTTGACACCTCCCGCTTCGGTATGGTATAATCGAAGGCAGTCCGGAAGGAGAAAATCCTTTCTCAGACAGGGGAGGTTTATGATGCTGACACAGCGGCTCGGTTCCACTACGCAGATGGATCCCGCTTTCATGGAGGAATTCATCCGGATCGTGCGGGAGCATCCGGGATCCTGCGACGAGGTCTGGCTGGCCTCGAAATACGGCTTCCCGCCCATGGAGGTCCACAGGCGGACAGCGGAAGCTCTGTCCAGAACGGCGGAACGGCTCCGGGCATGCGGCCTGCGGGTTTCCCTCCAGATTTCCAACACCATAGGCCACGGGGAATACATGAGCTCACAGGACTGCTCCGGCCTTGTGTACGAGGGATCCCCGGTGAGGAGCATGGTCGGTCCCGACGGCGGGGTCGCCCGGTACTGCTTCTGCTGGAACGATCCGGTCCTGCGCCGGTATGTAACGGAGGAGGTTTCCGCCTACTGTGCCGCCATCCGCCCACATACGGTCTGGGTGGACGATGATCTGCGGGCTGTCAATCACGCTCCCGTGCGCTTCGGCTGCTTCTGCGACGCCTGCGTTGCGGACTTCAACCGGCTCAACGGATGGTCGTACACCCGGGAAGAGCTGGCGGAAAAGATCGGACGGGACGCGGGCGAGATGCGGGAGGCATGGGTGCGGTTCGTGCGGGATGGTCTGTACAGCTTCACCTATGAGCTCTCCCGCGCGGTTCACGAGGCATCCCCCGAGACCTTCATGGGACTGCAGAACGGGTGCAACGGCGGTTACTCCGGCTCAGGCCTCCGCCATCTCTTCGATGCCATGCGGGACGCCACGGGCAAGCCTCCCAAATACCGGCCCGGCGGCGGCGCATACAATGACCACGATCCGAACGCCATGCTGGACAAGATGGATTCCATTTCCTGGCAGAACGCGCTTCTTCCGGACTATGTGACGGAGATCCGCCCCGAAATCGAAAATCTCCCGGACGTCCGGTTCGGGAAAACCGTCGCCGGTACCTGCTACGAGACGACCCTGTATCTGGCCGCCGGAGCCACCGCCATGTCCTATGCCATGCTGATGAACGACAACGAGGAGATGGACTGGCACGGGGATATGCTCTCCGCCTTCGCCGCCCATCGCCCGTACTGGTCGCTGCTTTCAAAGGCCTCCGCGGGGACCTGTCAGGGCGGTCTGATGCAGGCTCTGGGCAAGGAGATGTGGAAACGGCCGCTTAAACCGGGAGAAGGACCCTTCGCGTGGTGCGGCGAACCCTTTTCTTTCCCCGCCGAAGCGCTGCGGGGCACGGGGATCCCCCTGTCCTTCGACTGCAAGCACGCCCCCGTGTACATGCTGAATCCCGCCGCCATCCGTACCATGACGGACGAGGAGCTGGACGATTTGTTCGAAAAGCCCGTTCTCACCTCCGGGGATGCGCTGATCCTCCTGTCGGAGCGCGGATTCGGCTCCATGTTCGGGGCGTCGGCGGAGCGGGCGGACACCCTTCGTCTGTACGAGCGGTTCACGGATCATCCGGTGAACGGGGACGCCGCCGGAAAGACCTGGGACCAGAGCTTCCACATCAACCGGGGCTGGACGCTGACGGACCTTGACGGGACCACGGAGATCCTCGGCCTGTTCGAGACCGCCAACCGGGCCACGCCGCCCCTGTTCCCGAAGGGGCCCCATCCCTTTGGCATCGCGTCAGCGATCGTCCGCACAGGAAAAGGCGCGCGCTGGGCCGTATTCGGGGATTCGCCGTGGAACAGCGTCATTTCCCTGAACCGGCGCAACCAGCTTCTGCGGGCCGCGGACGCCATATCCGGGAACCGTCTGACCGCCATTCTGGAAACCGGGATCCGGGCGGTTCTTCTGCCGCGGGAGGATGAGGCGGGCAGGCTGACCTCGGTGTCGGTGCTGAACTGCACGGTGGGGGAGAGCGGACCGCTGGTGCTCCGTCTGCGCAGACCCGCTTTGGATCCGGGCCGGACTTCCTGCGCGTTTGCCGCTCAGGGACAGCCCGTTCTGCGGGATCTGCCTCTGACGCGCCTGACGCCGAACGGAGAGGAGTGGTCAGCCGTGATGCCCTCCCTGAAACCGTGGTCCCTCGGCACGCTGTTCATCCGGAATCTCTCCTAATACTATTCTCAGCCTAAAATGCTAAACTGTATGGGTTTTGATCGCTTCATGTAGGGTGCGAACGGCCTTCTTGCTCAACTTGTTGAGCGGGTGAGCATCGCGTGCGATAACTCTGATAAGGTTGGATGGCTATATTGGTGTACCAAAGCTTCAGCTTCACATGATTGCTATAGCCTATCCTTTGTCCCCTTCCCAATGAAGTTCTTTGTAAGCTCAACTTGTTGAGCGAGCTTTCATCCGAAAGAAAGCCGCGTTTCCCTTTTAGCTTGAGATTAGTATAAATCCGGGAAAGAAAACGGAAAAGGGGAATGCGACAGAGCGGCCCGTCTCGGTTTTCTTTGCCGCCGTTTCCTCACCGATACCGCATCATGATCGCACGAACACGACAGAAAGAAGAGGTAGCCCGTATGCTTTCCGCACTCCACACTTTTCGGATCACGGACGGATCCGCCGTCTTCGCCCCTTTCACCCTGCCGGACAACGAAGCGCTGGCAGCAGTGCTGGCTCAGATTCCCACCTCGCCGGAGGGATTCTTCCGAGGCGTCGAATTTGTATCCCCCATTCCCGAAATACTCCTTGCGGAAGCGCGGGCCCTCTTCGGCACCGACCGCACGCCCGTGGAGGACAGCTATCTCGTCGATACCCGCGGCAGCATCGCGCGCGTCTGTGCCGACAATATGCGCGGCCTGATCTATGGTGCTTATGCGCTTCTTCAGGACGCGCGCGATTCCGGGGACGGCAGAAGCGTGGGACGCGGCCTGATCTGGGACCTTCCCCGCTGTCCCTTCCGCGGCCTGAAAGTCTATATGCCCGCGCCGGACGATCTCGACAGCTTCCGCCGCACCGTCGATCTGCTTCTGTCCCTGCGCTACAACACGATCATCCTCGAGGTGGGCGGCGCGATGGAATACAAGTCCCATCCGGAGATCAATTCCGCGTGGATCGACTACTGCCGGGAGATGAACCGTTATCCGGACCGCGCCGATGAAATCCAGAACAAAACGTATCCCTGGGCCAAGAACTCCATCCATTTCGAGAACGGCGGTGGCCGCTTTCTGACGCAGGACGCCGTGCGCGGGCTTGTGAAGTACTGCCGTGACCGCGGCATGGAGGTCATCCCGGAGTGTCCCACGCTGTCCCATGCCGACTACCTGCTGATGCCGCATCCGGAGCTCGCGGAGCGGGACAACGACGCGTGGCCGGACGCCTACTGCCCCTCAAATCCCGACACCTACAAGCTGGTCTTCGACGTACTCGGGGAGGTGATCGACGTCTTCCGGCCCGAGGTCGTGCACATCGGTCACGACGAGTACTATTCCATCGGCGTCTGCCCGCGGTGCAAGGGGAAACCCGCCGAGAAACTCTTCGCCGACGATCTCACGAAGATCCACGACTGGCTTGCCGAGCGCGGGATCCGCACCATGTTCTGGGCGGAGAAGGTTTTGGATGCCATCGGCCTCAACGGGGAGCACTTCGGAGGGTCCGAGCAGCGCGTGCGCCACGAGGACGGTTCCGTAGAGATTGTTCGTCCTGCCACATGGCGCGCGATCGACCTGATCCCGCGGGACGTGATCGCCCATCACTGGTACTGGAGCATCGCGGAGTATTTCGACGACGAATTCAACAAACGCGGCATCACGCTCCGGTACGGCAATTTCGCGCCGGTCAATTTCCTTGACTGGAACCGCCGTCTGACACAAGGCGCGGAAGGCGGAGCTCCCTCCCACTGGTCCAGTCTGGAGGACGCGACCTTACAGCGCAACGGCGTCTTTCTCTCCCTCTTCATGGGCAGACGGATGTTCTGGGACGAGGCATGGGACGACGCGCGCTTCCCGGAGTACATCGACGACGTTTTCGAGGAAATGTACCTGACCTGCAACCGGAAGACGCTCGAAGGGCCTCACTTCCTCATCGAGCATGCCTCGACCATCGAACGCCCCTATCAGTATCTGTCCAGCGTCCCGATGCAGGTGGAGCGCGACACCGTCGGCCGGTACGAGGTGGAGTATGAGGACGGCGAGATCCTGACGGTCCCGCTCGTTTACGGGCTGAATATCTCGGGGAAAAGCCGCGTCTGGGAGCGTCATTATCAGGGCGGTCTCTCCGAGAATATCGGGCTTGCCGAGCGCGACACATGGTCGTTCGACAGCAAGCTCGCCGAGGTTTCCTGGACGACGCTTCCCTTCCGGCGCGGAAAGGACACATGGTTCCGCCTCGCGGTGCCGGATCCGCATCCCGAAAAGCGCGTGACCGCGATCCGCGTGATCAAGACCTGCGAAGACGAGGGCGATATCCTGCTCGGAGGATATGTTCATTCCTGAACGGGAGAGGGAGAGGAAAACCCGTTGACGGAAGAGGCGGATTCTCCCGCCAAATTTCAACGGATAGGAGAGGAGGAGTCTTACCGTAATCACGTCCGACAGGCTCCCGGTCATTCTTTCCCCTGCCGTTCAGCGAGTCGTCATCCGCAAATCGAAGAAAAGGCACGGATTTCGTCTTGCCATCCGCCGAAATCTGCGCTATAATAAGCACACAGATCACCGCGATTCTCAAACCGGAGGTACTCCAAATGAAGATACAGTTCGCATACGCCGACCGCGATTTCAAGCAGGTCGAAGGAAAGGTCCCCTCGCTCGACAGCCGCGCGGTCAAAGGCGCGGAGAAGATCGATACGATCCGCCTGTTCTCCGTGAGAAATTCGTCCGCCGCCTTCCAGATCGCCGTCCAAGCGGACGAAGACTGCATTCTGAATGTCGGAACCGAACCCTATTTCTCCCAGCACGGTCAGAAGCCCACGCTCCGGATCGCCCTTGAGTCCGAACTTTCCGGAACCCTCAGCATCCTCGGCCTCACCCTTGCTGAGGATGGACTGCGGCACGCCGACGCCCTGCTCTCCTCACCCGTGCTGGAAATCAAGGCCGGGGAAATCCGCACGGTCTACGCCGAGCTTCGCGTACCGGCGGACGCCGCGCCCGGAGATCACGGCTTCACCGTGCGCTTCTATACGCACCGCATGCTGGAAGCCGAGACCGAAGCGGGATCTTTCTCCGGCGCCGTCGAGGTCTCGAACTACATCCTGCACGACGTGAGGGAGAATAAATTCCACCTCGATCTCTGGCAGCATCCCTCGAATCTGGCCCGCAAGGCGGAAACACCCCTTTGGAGCGACGCGCATTTTGCCGTGATCGACCGGTATCTGGCGTCCCTCGGAGAGCTTGGGCAGAAGGCGGTCACCATCGTCGCCTCCGACGCCCCGTGGAGCGGTCAGGGCTGCGGCGTTTCCAACGAGGACGCGAATATGTTCGAGTACGGCATCATTCAGACGAAGAAGACCCGGGACGGCTCCATAGAGTGCGATTACCGCGCCATGCAGCGGTACATCGACACGGCGGCAAAGTACGGCATCGACCGGGAGATCTCGGTTTACGGCCTCTGCAACGTGTGGAGCCAGTGCGGCTTTACCCATCCGGCGGAGGACTACCCGGACGGGGTGCGCATCCGCTATCTTGATGAAACGGACGGATGCTACAAGTATATGACCGAGGCCGCCGATATCAAGGCTTACATCGTGAGCCTTGAACAGTACTTCCTCGCCACCGGGCAGATGGACCGCGTGCGTCTGTCAGCCGATGAACCCGGCGATATCGAACACTATCGCGCGATCCTCCGCCTGCTCCGCGAAATCGCCCCCGCCTTCAAATTCAAGGCCTGCATCAACCACTCCGAATTCATCGGCGAGTTCGGCGAGGAGGTGTACGACTTTGCGCCGTACATCGGGGGCATGACCGCCGAGTATCCGGTGCTCAGGCGGTATCAGGAGACGATGCCGGGGAAGCGGTTTCTCTACTACATCTGCTGCGGCCCCGCCTTCCCGAACACCTTCATCACCAGTCCCCTCATCGAGTCGGAATACATGCCCGTGCTGGCCTCCGCGGCGGGATTTGACGGTATGCTCCGGTGGAGCTACAATATCTGGCCCGACCGTCCGAGAGAGGACGCGCGCTACCGTGACTGGCGGACCGGCGACACCCACCTCGTCTATCCGCAGGCCGACGGCAGTCCGCTCCTGACGCTGAGATGGAAAGAATTCAAGCGCGGCATCGAGCTGTACGAAATTCTCGAAGAGCTGAAAGCGAAGGATCCGGACGCCGCTGCGGAAGCATACGCGATGGTAATGAAGACCGCCGATATCGAAGCCGTCGGAAGAGCAAAAACGCCGGAGGAGATGTATGTCTCGGATATCGAGGCGTACGACGGAATGGAGAAATTCGCCGCCGGGCGTCTGGCTGAATGACCCCGCTCTGTCCGGCGTCGTCGTGAAAGAATCGGCTTACCGTTTTCTGCTTGACGTCCGGCTCAGGATGTGATACAATCATATGGGAAATCCAAAACCCCGAACGCATCGGAAACGCTGACACCGTTCGTTTTTTCAAGGGTACAGAGAAGACGGACAGCCAAAACTTCATCACCATAAACGGAGGGCAAAAACATGAGCAAACTGCGCACGGTCAAGGTCGGCATCGTCGGCTGCGGCGGCATCGCCAACGGAAAGCATATGCCGGCGTTACGGAAATGTGAAAATGTGGAAATGATCGCCTTCTGCGATATCATTGAGGAGAGAGCGGTCAGAGCGGCGGCCGATTACGGCGTCGAGGGAGCAAAGGTCTTCACCGATTACCGGGATCTCTTGGCCATGAAGGATATCGAGGTCGTCCATGTGCTGACGCCGAACTACAAGCACGCGGAGATCTCCATCGCCGCGCTGAACGCAGGCAAGCACGTCATGTGCGAAAAGCCCATGGCGACGACTTACACAGAAGCCGTGGCCATGTGCGAGGCGGCGGAGAAGAACGGGAAAAAGCTCACGATCGGCTATCAGTCCCGTTCGGAGCCTTCGTATCAGTACGCCCACAACCTGATCGCGCAGGGAAAGATCGGAGAGGTCTACTATATCAAAGCTCCGTCCATCCGTCGCCGCGGCGTGCCCACATGGGGCGTCTTCATGGACGAGGAAAAGCAGGGCGGCGGTCCGATGATCGATATCGGCACCCATTCCATCGACGCGGCGCTGTATGTGGCCAACAACTACGATGTGGCGTCCGTGACCGGGGTCGTGAACAACAAGCTGAAATACTACGCGAAGGACAACGGATCCTGGGGACCGTGGGGCGAGAACCGGCCCTTTACGGTGGAGGACAGCGCCATGGGCATGGTCCGGTTCAAAAACGGCGCCATGATGTATGTGGAAGCCTCGTGGCTCCTGAACGTGCAGGACGGAGGACACCCGACCTTCTGCGGCACCCTCGGCGGCATCGAGCTGATGCATGGCGGAGTAGCGATAAACGGCGAAAGACCGGACGAAAACGGACAGATGAAGCTGTTTGACGAGCTTTACAAGCCGACGTCCGCCGACCGGACTTACTTCCGCGACGAGCAGCTTTCCTCCTCCGAATACGAAGCGCGCCAGTGGATCCAGGCAGTCGTGGAGGATATCGATCCGATCGTTCTGCCCGGACAGGCCGCCGTGGTCACGAAAATCATCGAGGCGATCTATCAGAGCGGGCGCAGCGGAAGGACCGTCTATTTTGACTGATTTCTCCGACCGGAAGAACAATGAAGGGCGGTGAAACGATGCTTACCTATTCTGTCTGGTCAAGTTATTTTGTCGAGCTGTCTCCCGAAGACATGGTAAAGGAGTTTGTGAACGCCGGCTTCACCGCGACGGAGCTCTCGGATGAGCACGGACTCATGCTCCTCTCCCGCGGGAACCCCGAAAAAGGGGGAGCCAAACTGAAAGAATACGCAGGGGATCTCGGTTTTTCCTTCCCGCAGGGGCATTTGCTCCTCCGCGCGGATCTCTGTACGGACGGCGCGGCGGAGATTCTCAAACCGTGGCTCGATTTGTTCGTCTCGCTCGGGATCAGATCCGGAGTGCTTCATGCGGCCGGAGGGGACGCCCTGACTCCGGAAGCGCGGTTCGAGCGGCGCGTCGGAACGCTCACGGAGCTCGCGGAGTATGTCAAAGGGAGCGATTTCACGATCTGTCTCGAAAACCTGCGCGGCGAGACGAGGCCGGAAACAGCGGAGGACCTGAACGCGCTGATCGACGCATCCGGCGGGGACGCGAATCTCGGGATCTGTCTCGATACCGGACACCTGCACATCAAAAGAGAGCGTCAAGAGACACAGGCGGACTTCATCCGGATCGCGGGAAAGAGGCTGAAAGCGCTCCACATCGCCGACAACGACACTACGAGCGATATGCACCTGATGCCCTACGGCCGCGGCACGATCGACTGGTCCGAAGTCATGACCGCCCTCCGCGGCGTCGGATACGACCGCCTCTTCAACCTCGAGATCCCCGGCGAGCGGCGCTGTCCCCTGCCGATCCTGAGGGCAAAGCTCCTGTACTGCCGCGCGCTGTGCGAAACCATGCTCTCGTCCGTCGGCCTTTGACCGCTTCCCCGCACAGGTGATCCGTCCGTACAATCCATAAAGAAACAACGATCCCCGGCCTTCGAGAAGGAACCGTCTTCCCAAGGCTGAGGATCGTTTTTCGTTTGTCCCCCGGCACCGGTTGGGACAGCATTACTCCATGAACGTTTTCTTCCGCTTCAGAAAGGGAGCTCCATCATCGGCCAGCGCGCTTCGGCGACGTTCAGAACATCGTAGTCGATGCCGTTCTCCCGGAGCTGTCGGATAAACGTCATGAAGATGTCCTCTCCCTTGAAATACTGCATGAAGTTGAGGAAGAAGTACCCGTGCAGGGCGCTCATCTCCACGGTCAGCGGGACATGCGTGGACGGGAGCGCGGTGGACGGCAGAACTTCAAATTCCTGTATGAACGGTTCCACGTCTCCGAAATTCGCCTTGCCGACATAGCTGACCGTGGCCGTCAGAGACCGGGAAATCGTCTCCATCCGCTCGACACAGCATTTTCTCCGCTCGCCGTGCGTTTTCATCCCTGCAAGGCGGAACATCAGATCCTGATAGTCTCCAATTTCATTCTGCACCATATCCTCGTCGGACTGCAGCGTCACCATTCCCCGGAAACAGGTCGCCTGCGCACTGAACGGGAGGTCTCTCATCCTGCGCTGATACGGCAGCCGCACGTCCCCCACCAGACTCTGATGCGCAAGAGGGGCGTGAAGTGCCTTTCTCTGATTGACGCAAATAGCGATCACGGGCGGACGGTCCGCGTCCGGGTACAGCGCGTCTATCGTCCGGGCCAGAAGCAGCGCGACGATGGTAGCCGGGCTTCCGTCGTTCGAGATGTTGAACCGCATGAATTCCTCTTCGGGTATGCGGAGGTTGTACACGGCGCAGTCGTCGGTCAGCGGAACGACGTCGGCCATCTGAAAGGCGGGTTTATTCCACTTGGGAACGGCGATCCTCCTTCTCTCGGGAAGGGGGCGTTCTGCCGGATCCTCCCATTCCGCCGGAGCGACGCTGTCCCCGGAAAGCCGGATCCCTTCCGCAGAGAACTCCTTTCCGTACAGATCGGACAGGTAATAGAAGAACAGCGTCCGAATCAGCGGATAAATGCCTCCCCCGTCCGTGAGCCCGTGGAAGACATCGATATAGAGCCTGTTCCACGAATAACAGAAGGCCAGAAGATGCCCCTCCGTCTGTCCGCTCCCGAGTGTGATCCTCTCATGCGTATTCAGAACGGGCACGGGCGCCGGGTTCTCCCCGAAGCGGATCTCGTCCCCGTCAGCGATCATCCGCACCCGGAAATACGGATACCGCTCCATGGTCTTATCGACCGCCGCGCGGAGAATTCCGCCGTCCACAAGATCCTTCAGCTTGATGGTGATGCGGAACGTGTGAGGATCCGCCTCCGTTGTCTCATATATGGTTCTCAGCTCTGAGTATAGGGTCCGGCTCATGGCGCAGCGCTCCGTTTCGTATTGTGATCGACGGCACTATCTTACCACAGCGATCCCGTTTCTGTCAAGAACCGCGGCCGATCCTGTTCCATGGTCGAGTCTGCATATGACCATGTCCCCGTCGTCCCGTCGGAAATGCGGCTGTTCTCCTATAAAAGTTCCCCGCTTTCGTCTGGATAAACCTCAGCCGTTCCCCTTCCCCGCTTTTTTCAAGGCGTCGTATGTTTCCGACATCCATTCGCCGTAGGAATCGTAAGGGGTCTCTGTCCACCGGTCGAGCAGTTTGTTCAGGGTCATTCTGTCCTCTTCGATACCGGCGCTTTCATACTGCTCCGGATCGCGGTTGACCGTCACAATGTGGCGCTGATCTTTGCGGAAATCGATCCGGTAGACGCAGTACCCCGTCCAGCTGCGGTGCGCCCAGAGGACGGAGCCTTCCATATACCAGAACCACTTATCTCCCATATCTTCGGGAATATGGCCCCGGCGAAGCGCATCCATTTCGTCGTCGCTGAAAGAACGGGCAAGCACAAAGTACTCCGTTTTCCCGGGCATGGGCTTCGTCTTCCAGTCGCCGCGTCCGGCCGCCGCAAGCGCTCCCGCCCCTGCCCTGCGAACTGCCTCTTTTCCCGCTTTGAGCACATGATCGTCCAGAACGGCAAAGACGATATGCACCGCGGCTTCCCTGTGCTCCGCGATGTACTCCGCACAGGCCGCGACGGCGTCCGCCCACGCCTTGTTCACGGGATAGCCGTAGATCCCAGACGATATCAGCGGAAATCCTATGCTTCCGCAGCGGTTGATCCGCGCCAAATCCAGGGCGTTTTTATAGGCGCTTTTCAGCTTTTCCGGCTCGCCGTGATTTCCGTCGATCCAAATCGGACCGACGGCGTGAATCACATACCGCGCCTTCAGATCGAAGCCGGGCGTGATGACCGCCCCGCCGGTATCGCAGTGTCCGATTGCGTCGCAGGCTGCCCGCATCTTCTGATATCCCGCCGCCCGAAAGATCGCTCCGCACACGCCGCCTCCCGCCGCAAGGGCTTCATTGGCCGCATTGACGACAGCATCCGTATCCAGATCGACGATGCTTGTTTTTCTGATCTCGATCATGCTTTTCATAAACAGCCTCCGGTGCGCATTCTCCTTCCGCAAGTAAGATTCCGCACACACATCGCAAACTTCTGCCGCTTCGTTCCAACCGGCGACTTGCCGTCATTGGCAAGCTGTCATTCATACGCCAGCAGATTCCCAAGCGGAACTGTGAACCCAAGCGCCTTGTACATGTCCACGTCACAGTCCGCGCAGCCGACCGTCAGAGAGGAAACACCGCTTTCCCCGTACGCAAACCGCACCAGCCGACGCGCTATCCCCCGATGCCGATACTCAGGACGTATATAGAAATCCTCCAATACGCCGCTCGGTTTGTAATCAAAAGTCGAGAAGCCGACTGTCACCGAGCAGCAGCCGATCAGCGTCTTTTCGCTCCAAACGCCGTAGAAGAAAATGCTCTCCCTGCCGACGGCATCCGCCAGACGCTCTTTTGCGCCGTACTCCGGTCCGTCCTCTCCGATTTCCGCCTTGTAGCGCTTTTGAAGCTCCCACAAAGCGTCGATTTCAGAAGGATCGATTTTTCTGTACTCCATAAATCTCCTTTCCGGATCGTTTTATTCTGTATGTTTCAAATTTCGGCATATGCGGACATTCTTCCTCTTTCCTTCCGAAAAAACAACTTTGTTCATACTCTCTTAACAACCATATGGTATAATAGAATTGAATCAATCCCATGGGAACACCAGTCGGAAACCCAAACCTTTCAAAGGAGGAAACTGTATGGACAGCAAAAAGCTCGAGGAGCTCACCCGTGAGATGTTCGGAGACAAGGCAAAGAAGCTCTCGCTCAGCGATCTGGAGGGCGTTTCGGGCGGCGTGATCGAGGAAGATCAGGTCGAAGGTCTCAAATCCTGGCTCTCTTTTGCCAAGTCAAGCGGCGCTACCAAGGAGCAGTGCGTCACCTTTGCGCCGCTCTATCTTCCGCAGATCAATAAGATGTACCCGAACGTCACGCTGGTGGATATCCGGGACTTCATCAACACATACTATGAGTCTGTCTGATCAGGCAGATCCCCGCCGCTGAAGTCCGTTTCCAGGGAACGTGCACAGTCAGATCCCGCGTGAGAACAGGACAGCAGCTGCTGCGGTACGGAAAGCCGGCCAAAAAAACGAAATCGTAAAGGAATGCTGACAGAATCACATCCTTGAACGGTTTCGTTTTTTGCGTTTCAGAAGGGGTTGGCATCCTTCCGAAGGCAGTCCCGGCTCCGCGTCATCTGCGGGTTCTGATACTAATCTCAAGCTAAAAGGGAAACGCGGCTTTCTTTCGGATGAAAGCTCGCTCAACAAGTTGAGCTGGCAAAGAACTTAATGGGGAGGAGGTAATGGATAGGCTATACCAATCAAGTGAAGCTGAGGCTTCGGCACACCAATATAGCTATCCAACCTTATCAGAATTATCGCACGCGATGCTCACCCGCTCAACAAGTTGAGCAAGAAGGCCGTTCGCCTCCTACATGGAGCGATCAAAACCCATATAGTTTAGCTTTTTGGGCTGAGAATAGTATGACCCGTCCGATGTCCTTATCCCGCTCAATCAAGGTTCAAACTCTTCATCACGTTCTCTTCAAAGCTCGCGCAATCGCCGGACTCGGCATGACCGGCATAGGAATCCCCACACACCAGCTCGAGAGCGGACAGAACGGCGGATTTCAGATCGCCGGATGGATCATCCTGTGAATACGCCTTTTTCCGGTAAACGAAGGGCAGCTCCTCATCGTAGGCGTCGATCGGCCCGCAGTCCTTCCCTGTGAGAAGGGAAAGTTCAAGCCTCGTGAGGAAGCTCTCCCAGCGCGGACGGTAAAAGTCTTCGAGCAGGCCCTGCCACGAACGCGCCGCGTAGTCCCTCAGAAGGGCCGCCCCGCTCCGATCTCCCCAGAGCGTGACGAGCGTCCGGGCGTTCCATTCGAAATACGCCTTTTCCGCCGCCGTTCTGCCGTGCCTCCTCGCCTTCCCGATCCATGTTCCGAGCCTCATATCCGGGAAGGAGGAAACAAGCTCGCTTTCCGTGTCGAAAAGCGCAAACAGTTTCCCGCCCCAGCGCGAAAGGGCTTCCACCTCCTTTGCCGCGTACGCCTCTTTGATCTTTGAGACGATATGCCACGAATAATTGGCAATCAGCGAATTGGCCGCGTCCATCAGATCCCGCCGGTACGCCGGATTGTCCTTCAAGGAGTCGTATTCCTCGAACAGGGCTTCGATAAACCCGGTCAGCAGGCTTTGATCGGCGTCCGGATCGGGCTCCGGCGACCAGGAGGATGTGTGCCGGACGTCGAGGGACGGACGTGCGCAGAGCGCCGATTCACCGCAATAGACGGACTTGGCGTTCATGATCTCGCGGCAGGCCGTCGTCCAGGCGGATACGAGACGTTCCGTGCATTTCCCGTATCTCGTTTTCAGATAGTACCGGATGAACGAATCAAGATCGCAGCTGTCCGAAAAAGCGGCGTACGAAAACGCTTCATATACGATCCCGCAGCAGTTGACGGCCTCGGGCATGAACCCGATCCCGACGAGGTTCGTGTTTTCATCCTCGAGACAGCGACGCGGATTCGTGAGGACCGTTTCCGGCTTGCCGAAGAAATAATACTGACCGCCGAAGAAATAGACATCGCAGTAACACCACGGCGCGCCGGCGTAGAGCTCCTGTCCCTGCCAGTTGTCGCCGGACAGGTTCATGATCAGGATGCGGTCCTCGGGGATGCTCCGGATGACGTCGGCCTTCGGCGTGTTCGTCCACCCCTGCAGCATCCAGACCGCTTCGGGATCGCATTCCGCCATGTTCCGATAGACGCCCGTTCCGTAGGCGAAAAGGTCTATGCCGTCCGTGACTCCGCCCTCGTGAAAGGGATCGGCCGAATATATATGCGTATCCTCCGCTCCCGGGATCTTTTTGCTCTCCCGGTAGAAGAGACCGGCAGCGCGGTCGAAAAGGGGATCCCACGGCATGAGCAGAGCCGGGCGTACAAATCCGCACCACGGCCCCTGATCGATGGGATTCGATTCCGGGAAATGCGCGGCGAAATCCGCCGGAACCATCCCGGCGAAGCCCGGAGCAGCCGTGGAAATGCCGAGCGCGTGGAGCCGCCGGTTGATTCTGCCCGCGAGCTCACGCCGTTCCTCGTACCAATGCAGCGGCGCGCCTCCCGCCCATCCGGTCAGATTCATCATCCACTGCCATGCGTAGAACGCCGGGCCGCAGATAAAGTCCTCCGCTTCCTTTTCGGAATATCCGAGTTCAAGCAGAACGGACCGCCAGACACATTCGAGCCCGATCGGATTGAGAATCAGGTTGTACCCGGACAGAGCCAGAATATCGAGGGTCTTCTCCCAGTCTTCCCAACTGTCGAAGGCGTAGGTATAACAAAACGTGCAGTAGTTGAAAAAGTACCGCCAGACGTACGGACTTCTGCGCCGGATCGGCTCTCCGACGGCGGGGGGATTTGCAGGGAGCGTTCCTGTCACGTCCAGCGCGCCGACGGAGTATCCGCACCGTTCTTTCAGATACGCGCTGAACCCGGTTGTGATCCCGGATCCCGACGAGCCTCGGATGAGGATCCTTCCGTCCCGGTCAGAAACTCCATAGGAGTCGAATCCGTCGTCCTCGAAGAGCTCGAGGTCGATGGACTCCCGGTATGCCTCTCCCGCGACACGCCCGATCAGGGCACGCAGTTCCCCGAGCTCGGCAGCCGGAGCGATCCGCCGTTTGGTATTGAGATACATCTCTTTGATCTTCATGTTTGCCTCTTTCACATCATAAAGTGCAGTTCGCGCAGGAATTCCAAATCCCGTTCAGAGATGGACATCCGCGTTGACGACAAGTTTTCTGTGTCCTGCGATCCTGAGCCCTCTTTCGATCGGCATGCCGGGACAGGGGATGAGGTAAATCACCTGATCCTCCCGCAGTCCCTCCGCGTAGAAGAGCAGATCCTCCGAGGCACGGTCGTTGAGCTGAACGCTTCTCAGGTGCGGCATCTGCCGGAACAGCGGGATGAGGTGGCCGTGGCTTCCGCAGAGATGGATCATCCCGCCGTGCGGATAGGCTGCTAAAAGCGAGTCGTCCAGCGGCATGATGAACTCCTCATACAGGGCCGGGGACACGAGCTGCGTGCTGCATCCGCAGAGTTGTCCGTATCCCGGCGGCTGCGTCCTTCCCCATGAGATCACGGGCTGGATGCGCTCCATCGGGAAACGATCCAGATACCAGCGGTGAAGCCGGATCAGCACGTCGTTGATGATGCCGAAATCATGCTTCGCCGCCTCCGGTTCCGTCATCATAGCGACGAGGATTTCCTGACCGTACAGGTTGATGGCGATGTTGAGCGCGCTTGCGATCGTGGGCAGGCCGAACAGGGGGACGGTCGTACCTGCGGCGAAAAAGGCCTCGGCGTAGTCACGGGCCAGCTTCCACGTCTCGTCGTTTTCAAGATCCGGCTCTTTCAGTTCCCCGACCGGGTTCGTGAGATACAGGTTGTACCACTGCCCGCTCTTGAAAAAGACTTTTGAGCCGAAGATCCGGTCAACGAAGTGCACGCCGTAGAAGCCCTGCTCCACGCATGCGGGCCGGAACTGATCTTCTCTCAGAGCTCCGTCCATCCGACCGGCCAGAGCACATAGATCCGCCTCCATCATGCGGTTCGCGTCGTCGTACAAAGGCGCGCCGTCCGGGCCGATGTCCTGATGCCAGCTTGAAATGCCGTTGAGGACCAAAGGCCCTTTCGCATCCCCCTCGAAGATGTCCCGCAGTCTGTCGAACCATGCGTTCTGATTTTCAAGCCATGCTTCGTCGCAAAGACGCTCCATGATCTTCGGATCCATCCGTTATGCCCCCTTTCGGAAATGCGGTTTTCTGTCCTGATTCGATTTCGGAATCAAACGAATCGCCGGGAATCCTGCGGCCCGCGGTTCAGCCTTCGCTGCTCCCGCCGAGATCCCAGAGCTTTTTGCATAAAGCGGGAAGGCGTTCCGCGACAAGCCGGGCTTCAAGATGGATCGCCTCTTCTCTGTCCTCCCATCCCGCGATATAGTCGCCCCACGCGCAGATCTGGGAGCCGAGGACGGGATATTTTCGGTCAATGTTGAAGCCGTGATAGGCAAGGGAGCGTTTATTGAAGTTCTCCCACCGCCACGGGTCATGAGCGGCGATCTCTTCCGGGGACCAGATCCTGTCCTCTCTGCCCGTGCAGATGTACAGGGGCTTCCACGAGCAGTTGATCAGCGTGAAGCCCGCCTCGGCCAGATCGTACGCGGGCTGATACAGGGATTCCCACGCGATCACGACGGTCCTTCGGTCGATGCGGTCGTTATACTCCTTAGCAAATCCCTCCCAGACCACCGGCGTTCTTCCGAGCGAGAAGATCATCTCCGTGAGCGTGCGGATGTACTCGGCGTACATCTCGTGAATATCCCGGATCCCGTGCTCCGCCATATAAGCTTTTGTCCGCTCGCACCCTTCCCATTTGTCGATGAACGCCTCGTCCCCGCCGAGATGGATCATGGGAGAATACGGAAACATCTCTGCCACCTCGCCGAAGATCGTCCGCAGCGCGTCGAACACCTCGTCACAGGCCGGGAGAACGCCGGTCGTCCCGAAGATCTCGGGATAGGCCTGATAGAACGGGGAGGTGTGTCCGGGGACGTCCACCTCGGGCACCAGAACGATCCCGCGGGATTTGGCGTAATCGACAATCGTCCTGATTTCCTCCCTTGTGTAGGAGCGTCCCTCGGTGGACAGCTTCGGATAAGCCGTCATGGGAAGGGTGAAGCTCGGAAAATCCGTGAAATGGAGTTGGAGATGGGACGCGCGGTTTTCCCAGCACAAATCGATGAAGCGTAAAACGTCCGGCAAGGGATGCCAGATCCGCGCAAGATCCACGAGCAGCCCGCGGTAGGAGCAGTCGGGCGATTTCGTGACAGACAGAACCGGGACGGAAAGGCTGTCTTCCCCGCCCTCGATTTTCGAAAGAAGATCCGCGAGCGCGTTGTGCATCCCTTTTTCGGAAGACGCGGAGAGGACAACCACGTTTTCGCCCGATTCCAGACGATAGCCCTCGAAGGGAAGCGCGTCGTCCTTCGAGAGAATCAGCCCGCCTTCTCCCTCGCTCCATCGGACGCCGAACTTCCGGGCGGCATACTCCGCAAAAACAGACGCGCATCCGGAGAACAAAGTCTCGGACGCATAGACGGGTTTTAGCTTGCAGACGTTCTTCATTGCATCTGTCTCCTTTGCTCAATCATGGTTGGCGTTTTTTTCCCAATTGTTCTTCAACTTTCAGATAGCCCTCGATCAAATCCCCGTAAAGCTGTTCGGCCGCCGGGATCAGGGACGCATAGGCGGAGGCGACGTCGCTTGTATTCGTGGAAACGGAATTCCAGAAGACTTTGCGGATCCCGACCGAGTCGTGAAGAAAACCGAAATCAAACACGCGGCGTTCCTTCTGACGCGGGAAGACGGTTGAAGAAGATGCTTCCCTTCGCCTGATGCCCGGTCACGGAGATCCGGTAGGTTCCCGATTTCGGAATCGTCAGAGAAAACTCCGCGTTCGTCTGGCCGGAGCCCTTGTAGATCGGCTCTTCTCCCACTTTACCGACCGTCACGTCCACGTCCCCGACCGTATGCTGAATGCGCACCTGAAGCTCTTCCCCTTCCTTCAGGGGAAGATCCGCCGTTTCTTCCCGGTCGAGGATGGCGTACTCCATCCAGAAGCCGGTCTCGCCGGACGTCCTTGTGCCTTCAAACGTGCTCGGGCTTCCGCATCCCGTCAAAAGCCGGATGATCGCCAGAAAGAGAACAAACGCGGCGGCAGTTCTGCGCGAGATCCTTCTTCTCACGGATCGGCGCGCTGTATTTTCCATATCCATCCCTCCGTCTTTTTTTCCATACGTTCCGAAAAGGCTTCATCCGGCACACACCCTGCCCAAACCGGATCGACTGCTCAGAAGAAAACTGCTGCTTTCATGACAACGAAACCGGACGTGCGTTCAAGCCCCTGTTCCTGTCGGAGCTTTCCAGTCATAGTACCCCGCGAGTTTCTCCACGTCCGCCGGATCGAACGCTTTATTGAAAATCAAGAGGTCGTCCATATGGATCAGCGCGTCGTTGCCGCTGTTGATTTTGTGCGAGGCATCGTCGCCCACCGTGAACGGGAGCGCGTCCATCGAAACGTCCGCAAAGCACTGTGGCAGACGGAACGTCTTTTTCAGCCTGAAATTCAGGTACAGATCGATCGTGCATTCCTTTCTCCGGAAAGCGAGCGCGGCATGGAGCCATCCTCCCGACACTTCGCGCCGATAGGAAGGCTGAAACTCTTCGTACGAATTCGGATCGGACGTTTCAATGCCGATCCAGAGCGCGGTGTCCGTGAAGCCCAGCATGAAGCCCGGTCCGGAATCCGTCATGGTCTTGGTCCCGCAGTAATAGGCTTCCGTCGCAGGGGCGTTGTCAACGTTCAGCCATGCCGAAACCGTGAAGTCGTCCGTCCCGAACTTCACGTCGTCCGAAACAAAGCAGCCCGTCGCTCCGACCTCCGCACTCGCGCCCCGCACGCCGTTCGAATAGTATTTCACATGACCGAGCTCTTCAAAGCGCGCCCTGCCCATCGCGTCCTCGGCGTTATACTCGAAAAACATGGCGAGCTTGACCTCGTCCCCGCGGAAGAAGGAGAGAAGCCCTTTTTCTCCCCGCAAATCCGGCTGGGGCTTCGGCTCCACATCGCAGCGTCCGCCCTCCGGGAAGGTCACATAAGGCCGCGTCCAGTCCGTGAAGACTCCCTCCGGAACCTGAGAGGAATACCCGTTCAGGTCGGGTGCCGGAATATCCAGCCCGAAGGCGTACCGCACGACCGCGTTGATGTCCTTTGTCGCCGCGAAAAAGCCGTCCGTCTCCGAAACGGTTTTGCCTCGGAGCGCGAAATAGATATACTTTTCGGTATCGGTATAGCCCCCGTGTCCGTGCCTGAACCCTCCGTGATCCGTGATCACGATAAAGAGCGTGTCTTCGATCATACCGGCCTGCCCGTATGCGTCGAAAATCCTGCCCACCATGGCGTCCACGCTTGAAATACAGTCGAGATGCCCCTGCGTCCCGTAGCCGTGATAGTGTCCGGCCCCGTCGGGATCGTCGATGTGGACGAACAGCAGATCGGGCTTTTGCTCCAATACGCACGACACCGCTTTTTCCGTTGTGGACGCTCCGTCGGACGCAGTCTGCATCAGGACGCCGACGTCGTGCTCGATGATGCCGCGGTTGATCGGTTCCCAGTTGCTGACGCTGCACAGCACGGCGTCCGGATACGCTTTCCGCACGGTTGTGAAAACGGACGGCAGATCCTTGTTCGCGTATTCCTGTTGGCTGATTTTGCCGTTGGTCAGGCCGTGCGCCTCCGGCTCCGCTCCTAAAAGCATCGCGCCCCAGTTCTGCGCGCTGATGGTCGGGAACAGGCTGACGGCCCGGTGCGTCTTCGCTCCGTTTTTGAAAATCTCATCCATCCGCGGGGTGGATGTGTCCCGGCAGAAGGCTCCCATCCCGTCAAGCCCGATGATCGCCGTGTGCGCGTAACGGCGCGGATTCTGTTCTGCTGTCATTTTGTCTCTCCCGTTCTTTGTTCTCCGATACCGGATCCATCCGGCAAAAAGGACGTCTCCGCGGCTGAATGATCCGGCGGCAGGTTCATTATACCATATCGCCGGGGTGAGCGCAAGGGATTTCACCCGTCCCGCGTCATTCGGCTGACGGATTCTGGCCGGTCTCCGCGTCCTGTGTTTTTTCTCATAGATTATACCACACTCCGGTCAGAGAAGTCAAACCGTTTTTCCCCCGATCGATCCGCTTCCCCTCCCGGCTTTTTTCGGGCACGCCTGAAACCGTGGACTGTCGGGACGGTTTTTCCGTTGTTTCGGCAGATCGTATCAGTTGTTCGGACCATCGAGACTTGACAAGAAATCCGGGTTGGTTTATACTGTACTCGCATATCGTCTTCGACCGTGCCCGTTCAAAAATCATACGGCAGCCGAAACAGATCTCTGAGGCGAGGAACTCCCCGAACGGAGCGGAGATCGCCGGCGAAGAAAGAGACAGGAGGTAAACAAAATAACGATGGTCACCATATCGGATTTCAGCGTCAAGCCCGTCTCCCTGATCAATCATGGGGGAGAGCAGTTTATCGAGGTGTCCTGCCGGTCCTCTGCATTGGTACACGCTGTGTTCACCGCGAAAACGGACAGCGGATCTTTCAGCCGGGACGTCGCGCTCATGTCGGGAAAAAACTGTATCCCCGTCATGCTCCCCCCGCCGGATCATGACACGGAGGTTTCTTGGACGCTCACCGCCGACGGATTGTCGCATACGGTTTCCGGCCTCTGGAAGAAGCCGCGGGAGTGGACGTTTTATGTGATGCTCTCCTCCCATACGGATATCGGGCTTCACAATTCGCAGTATTATCAGCGGTACACAAGCGAAGTCTTTTTAGACAAGGCTGCCGGGCTGTGCGACGCCACGGAGAACAGGCCGGAGGAGAACCGATACCGCTACACGATGGAGGGCCGCTGGTTCTGGGAGAACTATCCCGCGGACCGGGGCGCGGAGGCGGCAGAGAAGATGCTCGCGCAGTACATCCGGCCGGGAAAGATCGGCCTGTGCGCCGGGATCGCCGGAAATCACACGAATGTTTATGGATTCGAGGAGCTGTGCCGCAGTACCTACGGTCGGCGGAAGATTCTCGAGGACTGGGGCGTGGATACCCGCACCATGTCCATGATCGACAACAACGGCCTTTCGTGGGCCATCGTTGCGCCTTACGCGGAGGCAGGGTACGAGAACATCCTGTTCGCGCCGAATCATTGGAATCCGCGCCCGTCCACAGTCTGGCACTGCGACCAGAGCAAGGCTCTGTGCTTCTGGAATCCCAACGCGGGAGGCGGCGGTTCCCGGGTCGATGTCCGGTATGATTCGGAGCTCCCGATGCTGTTTTTCTGGCGCAGTCCGGACGACACAAGGGAGATGCTGGTCTGGGCGTCCACGCATTATTCCGTGGGAGGGGAGGAATTCGGCTTCAACTGTTGGAGCAAACCATCCTTTGACACGCTGGCACAGATGGAAAAGCGGTTTACAACTCGGCTGCCCGAAATGGAAGACCGGGTTCCCTACGATGTGTGGCTCGTTGCCAGCTACGCCGACGATCAGGAGCCGTCCGTCGATCAGACCGATCTGTTCGCGGCCTGGAACGCGCGGTGGAAGTATCCCCGGATCCTTACCCTCGGCGCGCCGGACGAACCCTTCCGCCTTGTCCGGGAGCGGTTCGGCGACCGGATCCCCGTCCTGAAGGGCGAGATGACGGGAGGATGGTACCAGCACCCGCTCTCGGCTCCGCAGCTTTTGGCGGATAAACTGAACGCGGACCGAGCGCTCGCCTCCGCCGAAACATGGGCCTCCCTTGCCGCCCTGTACGCGGACGCTCCGTATCCGGCCGAAGAGTTTTCGAGAGCGTGGGAATACCTTTTCTGGAACGACGAGCATTCCTACGGGGTCAGCGGCTATCAGGGCCGGAGAGTCTACGAGACGTGGATGCAGCACCGGGACTGGATCGAAAAGGCGGCGGAGACCGCGCGGAGTGAGACGGAGTCCGCTCTCGAAGCCCTGTCCGGCCTCATTCCCTGCGGGGAGGACAGCGTGATCGTCTTCAATCCCACCTCCCGCGTCCGGGATGAACGGATTCGGATAGACGGACGGGAGGGGATCGCCCGCGAGCTTCCTCCGTGCGGCTACAAGGTCGTTCCGCTTGGGGAAGAAGCTCCCGAAGAAGTTCTTTCCTGCGCCGCGCCCCCCGTCGTCGAGAACGAGCACTACAAAATCCGCTTTGCCGAAGACGGCTCCATGGCTTCCGTCTATGATAAGAAAATCGGCAGGGAACTGCTGTCGGAAGGGACGTTCGGGGCCAACTGCTTTGTCTATACCGAGGACAACCACAAGAGCTTCGTGACGCCGCGGAACGCCTCCTTTACGGTGAGAAGGCGGGACGGCGTGATCACGGTCACGGCCGAATTTGACGAGTCCCGCTCCGGAGCGGCTGTCACCCAGACTGTGACGCTGGACAGCCTGCACCACCGCATCGACATCGAGAATCGGATCCGTCACATGCGCGCTATGGTCAACGACTGCCGGTACGATCGTTATCTGTATTATGCCTTCCCCTTCCACGTTCCGGGCGCGCGCCGGATCTGCCAGCTCAACGGCGGCGAGGCGGAATACGCCGTCGATCTGACCGGGCACGGGACGGACACCTACATGAGCGCTCACGAATGGGCTTTGGCGGAGAATGATTCGTTCGGGGCGGCGTTATTGCAGAAAGACAGCCTCCTTGTCGAATTCGACCACATCCATCCGGACAAGACGGACTGCGGAGAGGCGGGATCCGGGTCCGCGATCTTCTCCTACGCCGCCAACGACTGGCTCCAGATGCACGAGGTAGGAGGCGGTCATGTGAATCTCACCCTGCGCTACGCCATCACCTCTTGGGCCGGGCGGTATCAGGAGGCGGGTCTGAGGGAAGAGGCGGACTGCTTTGTCCATCCCGTCGTGTCGAGAAAACCCGCCGCTGGAAAGAACGGACTGCCCGCCGAGAAATCGTTCCTGCGCCTCACCGAAGGACAGCGGCTGGTCTGCCTCAAGCGCGCGGAATCCGGGGACGGCATGATCGCGCGGACCTACGGTCAGAGACGCGGCGCGGGCGTTCGGATGGAAGACTATCCGTCGGAGCGGTGCCGCGTGGACGAGCTCCCGGCGGACGAAGAGACCTGCACGGACGGCTTCGGTTTCTCCACCTTCCGGATCAAAACGCCCACGCTCCCTCGCCGTGCGGACACGCCGAATCTGATCGACGAAAAAGTCCCCGCTCCCATCGGTTCCGTCTGGACGGGGCTGATCACGAAACCGAGGGCGGCGCGGGGAGAATCGGACGGTCTTATGTACCTGATTTGGGGACAGAACATGGAGAAAAATCTCTCCCATTACGAGCTTTACCGCTCCGAAACCAGCGGGTTTACGCCGTCGGAGGAGACGTTCGTCGCCAAGGTCGAACCGGGCGTTTACCGCACCGGTCTGTACATCGATCAGGGGCTTCAGACGCACACCGCGTATTTCTACCGCGTGAGGGCCGTCAACACGGAAGGGGCCGCGGGAGCGTTCAGCGATGAATTCTCCGGCATAACGCAGGAAATCACCGAAGAATAAGCGGGAAAAGATTGAAGAAGCGGTTTCCGACCGTCTGCGCGAGCGCATGAGAGGCATGGTGTCCGCGGTGAGGCGAAGGAGGATTTCCGGCAAGCCTTGCGGACACCTCCGTCACAGCGCGGGGGCGGATGCGTTCGGATCCGCTTCTTTTGCCTGCCTGTATTCCGGGCTCCAGTCTAGGGCGCGGTAGGGTTCTCCCTTCGGATCGGTCCGGATCCATTCGGTCAGAAGATCGAGCATGTCCTCCGTCCAGACCGCGCGGTCGATCTGAGCGGTCGTGAACTTCCCCTGTCCGATCATCTCAAAACCGAAATCGTCCTTGACGTGCGATTTGGCCGCACCGTCCACGACCTCCGGGACAAGATGCGCCGGAATGAACAGCACGCCTCCGCCCGCGCCGTAGACGATGTCGCCGGGCAGAACCGTCGCCTTGCCGATCCGGGCGATGGTGTTGAAGTCCTTCATGACAAAATCCCGGATGGGTGTGGGATCGACGCCGCGGTAGTACACCTGAATGTCCGGGATCCCTTTCATCTGCTCCAGATCCCGAACGCCGCCCCAGATGACCGCTCCCCCCGTTTTTGTCCGGGTCCGGATCGCCGTGGTCAGGTTGCCGCCGACGAAGGTTCCCTTGAAGATCTTGTCGTACATATCGGCGACGACAACGTCCCCTTCGACAAGGCTGTCGATGACCCACTGGTTGAAATTGCCCTTCAAGCCCTGTTCGTCCCCCAGCGCGCGCATGACGCCGCAGAGATCCGGTCTGGCCGGTACGAAGGATGCCGTCACGGCTCGCCCGATCAGCTTCCTACCGTCGTCGTGGAGCGCGAAAAGATCCCCTTCGAACTGGCTCTCGTAGCCCTGAACGAAGATCGGTTTCCAGAGTTCCTCGAGCGTCATGGTCCGCATGGCTTCGAGGTATCTGTCCGGGACCCGCGGGCGTCCGTCGGGAAAGCGTTCCCCCTTCCACTGGGGAGTGAGCGCGATGATATCCTCGCGGCAGTTGAGTTTCATAAGATCCTCCTTTTCTTTGATCTGTTCACTCCGCCGCCCGCGTTCGGTTCCGGTCCTGTGACGCGCCGCCCGGGAGATGAACCGTCAGTGTATTGTTTCCGCGCTTCGACAGGGTGAACTTGGTGACAAACTCCGTTTCCCCCGACCGGACGCGGATCTCGTAGTCTCCGCAGAAGCCGCGGAAGGAGGCTTTTCCGTTCGAAACCTTCACTTCGGCGGTCGTATGCCAGTCTTCGCGGATCAGCTTTTTCAGACGCCGGAAGGCAGGCTTTTCGCTCAGATCGAAGCGGAGAAGGCCGCCGTAATAGACGTTCTCGCCCGCCGTCATGTCGCCCGGAACCGCTCTGTACGCATATCCGTCCGCCAGATTCCAGTAAATGACCGCCTCCATGGAAGGATGGCTGAAAAACGTCGTGTAAAGGCCCTCGATCAGATCCGCCTGGATCTCCTCGTCCTCCTCCGATCCGGAATAGGCGGGGACGGTCATTTCCGTGACCTGCTCCGCCAGCCCGAGCGGCGCATAGGTGTCCATCAGCTTCAAAAGCGTTTCCGGATTGTACCGCGCCGCAGCCATCGCGGGTTCGCTCGACAAGGGGAAGAAGCTGTGGAACTGCATCCCGACCGAATCGATGTGACGGATGCCGTTTTGCATCAAGCGCTCGATCTGCATGTAATAGGCGTGCCGGTTGTTGTAGGTTTCGGGGAACCATACGTTGTAGTCGTTGATGACGAGGCGGTTGGCGGGGAAATACCGGTCTGCCAGACGCCAGCTCCATTCGAGAAAGTCCGGTTCATAGAAGAAGGCGGATTTGCCGCGCTGCAGCGTTTCATTCGTCACCTCAAAGCTCGGAATGTCCCGGGCATACCGCTCGGCGATCTCCCGGAACCGCTTTTCCAGCTTGCGCTTGTGCTCGTCCACCGTCGCGTTTTCCAGCCACGGGGGAAGAAAGCTGTCGTAGTTCAGGCAGTGGCATTTCGGCTCGATCCCCCGCTCACGGCAGTACTCCACGCAGAGATCGGGCGCGGGACGGCGGTACACCCGCGGGGAGTCCTTGGAAAATCGCGGATGCCCTTCCTCGGGTTCCAGATCGCTCCAGTAAAAAGGAACCGTCGCCAGATTGAACACCTCGGGAAACTTCTCCCGGTACAGGGCGTTCTTTTCTTCGGTTTCGAATTCATCCAGCATGAAGAGGTTCGCGCCGAAACGGAATTCGTGCGTCTTCTGCTCGGCCGTGACAGTCACGTCGTCGGGCAGGGGATCCTCTGAGACGATTTTGATTTCCGCATCCCGTTTTCTGTACTGCTCGATCCCGGATTCTGCGCGGGCCCGGATCGAATCCTTCTGTTCCCGAAAGTATTTCAGCGCAGTTTCTCGTCTTGCCATGGCAGTTTCCTCCCGCTTTTTTGTTCTGTGAGTTTCAAGGACGGATCAAAGGGATTTCTGTTCATCGGGACCGCGGGGGAGCTGCCCCGCTCGGACCGGATTCATTTGCCGGACGGGTCGTTGTCCTCCGTTCCCACCAGCCTGCGGATGATCAGGCGAAGGACGTTCAGAACGAACGGAATCAGCGCGGCCGTGCAGAGAACGGAATAAAGGTTCCCAACAGGTTTGGGGAGGTGAGGCAGGGCCAGCGCGAGCCCCCATGCAAGGACGTGGAGGACAAGGAGCCATTTGCGGGACGTTTTGAGCGTGACGGAAATTCCGCCGAGGGTGAGCGCGGCGGCGAGGACTGTCCGGAACAGGGAGAAATCCCCTGAGGTGAACAGCATGCACCCCACAAGCGTCATCACAATCCCGAAGAATTCCCCGCTGAACAGAACGGACATCGTCAGTCAGCCTCTCTTTCCACTGTAATGATCACATACTCGGATTTCGTTCCGGTTTTGAAATCCATCGCCCAGCAGGAAATGCCGGAGGTGACGATGAAATCCGTCCCGTTCCTCCGCTCGTATCCATAGGAGCGGTCGTTGATGCCGAAGCCTTCCCCGATATATTTGAGCGGGAAGAGCTGCGCGCCGTGCGTATGCCCCGAAACCACGAGATCCGCCTCGGTCAGGCATTCCTTCTCGTAGTCCGACGGCTCATGATCGATCACGATGATATAGTTTTCCGGATCGACGTCGGCCAGCAGATCGGACAGCTCCATCCGGCGGGCTGTCGAGGCGTCCTTCCTGCCGACGATGCAGAGGTTCCCGATCAAGACCGATTCGTCCTCGAGAACGTGAATCCCGCTGTGCTCCAGTTCCCAGGCGAGGTCTGCCGCGTCGAAATCCCGGCCGCTTCCGGAATATCCCTTATCATGATTGCCATAGGCGAACCAGACGCCCAGACGCGCATTCATTCCGCCGAGCGCCCGGCACGCTTTTTCCATATCGGCGCGTTTTGAGGAATCGTCCACGAAATCTCCCGCGACCAGCACAAGATCCGGGGACTGCCGTTCGATTTCGTCGATATGCGCGGCGAATCCGTCTCCGTCGAAGGTCGTTCCGATGTGGGAATCCGCGATCAGCGCTACGCGGAGAGGGGGAATGTCCTTCGCCGTCGTCAGGCTGTATTCGGTCAGCCAGACATGATGACAGAGAACGTAGGCTGCGGAAAGGACCACGGCAGTCGTGACGACGGCGAGCCATCCCGGCCAGTTCACACGGAAGTTCTTTTTCCGGACAGCGGCGATCAGGCGGAACACGGCTCCGAACAGAAGGAAGAAGATCACCGCGTGAAGCGCGATCACAAAGGCATCGACCGGAGTCATGAAGACCGCGAACGCGCCGAAAAGAGCCGCGACGATCCCGAAGGACAGCGCGATCCGTCCCTCCCCGGATCTGACGTTTCGGATGAGCCCGAAGCGGCTGACGGCGGCGGTCAGATAGACGGCGCATCCGCCGAGGATCGCCGCCGCAAGAATCAGGATCGACCTCCACATGGACCTCTCCCCTTTCTGAACTGTGTCTATGCGCTGAAATGCACCTTTTGCGGGATATACGGACCGCTCGTGCGCGGGACAGTCGGGAATCCGGAGCTGTCGGGCGGGACGGGGAATCGCGGTATTCTGCGCTCTTTTCCCATTATATCACGCCCCGGAATGCGGTGTCAACAGAAGAATGCTTTGTGAAAAAGCCCCGGCTCAGGGGTACGCGATCCCTTGAACCGAGGCTTCCCTTATTTCTTTCCGATCACATCCCCGGGAGCGAGTCCCCCGTCCTGATCGATAATCAGCCAAGCCGCTTTATCGGCCTTTACCGGTCCCTTGTAAAAGTGCGCGACGATCACGGTTTCAAACGAAAGATCCGGATCAAAGGGAACGGGCTCCACAACCGTCGTGTTCTGTATCTTCCCCATGTGGACGGCATCAAGCACATCCCCCTCGGCAAACTCCCCCGTGAGGACAAGTCCGCGTACGACGGTCGTGTTCTGAAAGCGTTTCTCCCGTTTTCCGCCGACAGCGATCGTATTCAGATCCACCATGGGAAAAACCTCGTTGACAAAGAAAAGGGAGGAGTACGCTTTGGAGAACGCACCGATCACCGCCTGATTCCGATCCTGGATGGGGCGGAGTATTTCCTGTGCTTCCTCGAGCGTAAGCGCGCCGATCGGATCCGTATCCGAACGGTCCCATTTGTCCGGGTCCTCCGGATCCATGCCGCGCCTGAGCCAGAATAACTGAATGTCGGCCTCGGATTTGATCTTTCCGATACAGTTGTCACAGATCACTTCGTCCTCCAGCTGGGTGGAGCCGAGGAACGTCATCTCTCCGCCGCAGATGGGGCACCGCTTTCCCCCGCCGAAGAGCTTGGACAGAATGGACATTTTGCGCTCCTTTCCGTTTGTTCTTGTTCCGGAACAGCTTTTTCGATCCTGTCCGGGAGGTCACGGCGTGCGCTTTTTCTCCACGCGGACGCGGTTTCTGTGGATGCTCTCCCGGAAGAGATCCTTGACCGAACATCCCGCGCGTCCCGAAGATGCGCAGGCACACGCGCACGCGCAGGAAGACGCGCACGCGCAGGAGGACGCGCAGGAAGAAGCGCAGGAGGAATGATGCGAAGAGCCGGAGCTTCTGGTGGTATGGTGCGAGCGGCTGACCGGCACATTGATCACGTTGACGCGGATATAGGTGTCGGGAGAGCTCCCGTAGCGGTAGGTTCCGTTTTTCGTGTAGTTTTCCGGCTTTTCGATCTGGCTTTCCTCCACGACCTCCTTGCTTTTGATCATGTCGCGCCCGCAGTAGGCGCAGACATCCTTGCCCTCTTCCCGCGTTCCACCGCATCCGGGACAGGTCTCGTAATACTCGATCTTGGTCCGGACGATCTTCTTCTCCGTTGTCTGACCGGATCCGAACCCGGTCCCGCCGGAGATCCAGCGCACGAATTTATAGATGGCGTAGATGGGAGCAGCGATGACGATAAACAGAAAGAACAGGACGAAGAGAATCGTGAATCCGTCCGGGTCTTCGCTCACAGCGACGCTTCCGCCCTCTCCGTAGAAACGCTCCGTTTCCTCCTGCCGGTCTTCCGCGAACAGGAAGGCATCTCCCGGATAGACGACCGACATGGTGTACCGCTCTCCCGCGCCAAGGGAGGAGGCAAAGACGAGATAGCCGTCTTCCTCGGCGCAGTCCGGCTGCCACGCTCCGGCCTTATCCGCATTCCAGCGGACGGTGAGCGCATCGACGTCCATTCCGTCGAACCACGCGGGCGTGAAGGTATAGACCGTCTCCCCCTCGACCCATTTGTCGATCTGATACATCCGATCCTGCGTCATGGAGAACTCCACGCCCACCGTCTCGTTTTCTCCGTAGGAGCGGTCCAGATAGATGGCGAGAGAGCTGCCGTTGTCCTCGATCCGGCTGATCGTGCCGCTCTCGGGCGTAATGTCCCAGTGGCTGTCGTTCGGAACGCCGAGGTCGATCCATTCCAGCTTTCCGATGGAGTCGTCGAGCACCTTCCAGTCGATATGATAGGTCATGTTGAGGGAAGCGTCCTCATTCACGTCCACGGTGACCGTAAAATTCAGAATCTCGTCGGTCGGAGCGGCCGATACCGTACCCGCCGCGAAAACCGCGCACAGCAGAAAGAGCGAGGCGAACAGCAGGCAAAAGACGCGATTTCTATGAAGTGTGAACATCAGCAAAACCTCCTGAGCGGACATTCCCCCGTCATTTCAGCAGAAGCATCCCGGCGCGAGGAGCAGGCTTCGCTCTCCCAGATGGTCCGCCAGTCGTCCTTGAGGATATTGCCGAGCGGCTTGTCGGACAGCCAGCTCTGGCACGGCACCACATTCCCGCCCGGCGTGACGGCCATATTGGAGAGACACGCGCCGCAGGAAGGGGACGGGATGTTCAGCTCGTCGAATACGCTCTGATCGATCCAGCCCGGGGATGTGAAGGCGATCTCCATGCCGTTCTCGTGGCAGAAGGCCACCGCTTCGCGCAAGATCCCCTCAAGCTCCTCTCCGCTCAGCTGTAGTTTTTCGGAGGCTTCCCCGACCGCGTTTCCGGTCGTGATCAAGCCGGAGCATGTCACATAGAGGACGCCCTTTTCGTGCAGATACGCGAGCGTGGAGAGATAATCCCGGTTCAGGGTACAGAGCGGCGTGTTGACGCTCAGGGACAGCCCTTCGGCCAGCGCGTTCTCGATGCCCGCCGCCGTCTCGTCAAAATGCGCGGCTCCCACGAGCTGTTCGTGGATCGCTTTATCTCTCGAATAGAAGGTGATCTGCACGCTGTCGAGCTCCGCTTCATGAAGGGCGCGGCAGTACTCCCTTGTGAGTTTTACGCCGTTCGTGTTCAGGCGGGAGACGAACCACCGCGCGTACCGGATGAGCTCGATCAGGTCTTCGCGCATCGTGGGTTCCCCGCCGGTAAAGGTCACCTGCGGGATCCCCGCCGCGCGGCATCGATCGAGGATTTCCTTCCATGCCTCCGTCGGGAGCTCTTCCTCCCCGGCGTGGATCTGATCCGCGGCGTAGCAGTGGACGCATTTCTGATTGCAGGCCCACTTCCCGTTTTTCGTCATCGCGGATACCATCAGATCCATCCGGTGGGGCGCGCTCATGCAGTCGGCGTATTCCCCGATGCTCATATAGTGAACGTCGGTCGTCACTTCCTCGCGGTAAGCGATCTGACGGAGCGTCCGGTAAATGGTCCTGATGTCCGTTTCGATGCGCTTTTTCGAGAAAACGGGGATGATCCGCTTCACATTCCGCGCGGACTCGTCGAGGATGTGCCGGATATCCTCCTCGCCGATCTCCCGCCCGTCGTAGCGGTTGGTCTCCCGGATCATTTCCGCCAGCATGACGGCCCAGGCGAAATTGACCGGAACGATATCCGTGCCGTTGATGATGGCAATACTGGGGTTCAGCACCCCTTCCTCCTTTTTCGGCGGGATCAGATGAACGCGGATCACGCCCGGTCCGTCCGGATTCAGCGTCGTATGGAGCACTTCGCTGAAAGCGGATTCCATATACGCGTTGATCCGCCGCACGGTCGCCGTGTTTCTGAACAGCTTCGGGACAGGAACCATCTTGCAACTCTCCTTTATGTCATGAATCCGGCTCGGTTAGACTGCGCGCCGGTTCGTTTCCTCCGTATCGTACGGGATTATGATAGCATATCGGGCGTGGGTTTGTCAACAGCCTTTCGACGGCATCCGCAGTCCTCACACAAGAATTCCGACGGACGGCTCATCCGGTCAAAATGCTCCTCTCTCTGCGCGGTCCCGAATTCCCGTCATTCACCGAACGCGTCGATGATCTTGGCAAGCGCCTTCTGCGCGACCTTTTCCGACCTTTTCAGGTAGGAGGCCACCTCTGCATTGGAAAACACGCAGTCGGAAATGATGTTGTTGAAGGGCAGCTTGTTGAAGGAGTAGGCGAATGAAATCGTCCGGTTGTCCGCGATCAGCCCGAGCATCTCCGCATCGTCGGGTTCGTCTGCAAGACGGGATTTCAGCGTGCTCTCCAGATAGACGGGAAGCATGCAGTTGTAGTTGCGGCAGCTCAGCGCTTCGACAACGGTTCCGACGATCGTCTCCTGCTCGGATGAAATGGTCTTCGGAAGAGCCCACGGGCAGTCGGTGCAGCAGGCGATGTATTTCTCCTGTACCTCGTCGTACTTCGGCTGGGGAAGGAAGCCGTAACGGATGTCGCTGTCCCTGTAAACGTTGTACGCATCCCGGATCTCAGTAAATGCGAAAACCGCTTGTCCGTTCACAAAGTCTGTCTCACCGGTCTCAAGATAATCATCTCCCGCGAGCAAAGCGCGCATCTTCTCCACATAACCGTCGATGCGTTCCACGTCAAGATTGAGGCAGGGGATTTTGTTCTCGTCTCTCCCGTAGGCGGTGACCCCTGCCGCTTCCTGAAGGCAGTAATAGGTGTGGCCGTATCCGATCAGCGCGAGGGTGTCCCCTTTATCACGTTTGCCGTTTCCGTTCACATCGACGGAAAGTCCGTTTGTCAGTCCTGTGAGCTCGTCGATCGTCCAACGTCCTTCCCGAACCGTGTCGTAAGGAGCTTCAATCTGCAGATCCGCGAGAAGATCCTTGTTGAACACCATCACGCGCGTCCAGTGGATGCCGCAGTAGGAGGCATAGTTCGACGCGGCTCTCAGATCCTTCCCGATCGAAAGCTGGCGCACCGTCTCCTCCGGCCACCACGGCATATCGAAATTGAACTGGTCGATCTCGAACAGGTTGTACGCATAGTCCTTGATCCCGAGATCACAGGTCCGCCAGTCCTTGCCGATGTGCATATCAAAGCTGTCGTCCCCGCTTCGGACGCTCTGCGCAAAGGAGTTCGCGGCAGCCGCGTCGTCCCCGGGTTCGATCATCGTAAACTTGATGTTGAAGCGCTGTTCGAGGTATTCCTTCGTGTCGTACAGCTGATCGGTGAGCGGCGTTCCGGTCATCTCGTCGAAGAGGACGTATCTCCATGTATCGTTGTCGTTGAAGAAACAGGAGAGGATGCGGAATTCATATCCGCCGAGATCCGGATTTCCGAGACCGTCGTCAAGATAGAGAGCCTCCGTTTCTTCCTCCGGCGCGGTATCTCCGGGACCGGGCTCGTTCGCGGCGGGAGCAGCCTCCGCGGGAGCACTTTGAGGATCCGTGTTTTCCGCGCTCTCCCCGCAGGACGAAAAGGCAGAAAGGATCATCAGGGCGGAAAGGAGGAGCAGAAGCGTTTTTTTCATGATTGTGTTCCTTTCGCTGGATTTGATGGGGGTATTTTATCACAAAAACTGCCAAAAATCAAGGAAAGCGAAAAGAAACTTCTGTCTGTAGTGTCCAATTCCGTTTGGGACAGTCTCCGCCGTCAAAAAACGACCGCCCGGAGATTGCTCCGAGCGGATCGAATCTGTCTGAAATTCATGCGCCGTCCTGCGCTTTGCTTTACGGGTTCTGATTTTTCTCCAGATCCTTGTACATCTTGTCGAGCAGCTTCAAGGTCACCTTATTCCGCGAAGCGACGTTGGACATATAATTGGTACTGTTGTTCGTAACGAGATCCCGCATCACCTGCCCCATCTGACTCAGCATGGGAGAGTACGCGAAGAGGAAGTCGGTATAGATGGAGTCGTGGATCAGATCGATGATATCGGAGGAAATCAGGTCGCGGGAATACTTGAGCTTGAGGGAAACCTCATACCACGCCGGCACCAGTGTCCGGTAGGTCTGCGCGTTCAGGGCCTCCAGAACCGCCGCGGCCATTTCCGCGTTCACGCAGGTCACCGGAATCACCGTGAAGAGGTTGCAGTCGCCGACGAGATTCCGATAGTATTCCTGTTCTTCGTCCAGCTTCGGGGACGGCAGGAAACCGAAATCGTCCTCCATATCCCGGAAACCGGAGGCGGATCTCAACAATCCCGCGCAGAACAGGGATCCGCCCGTGGTAAACGGCGCCGTATCCACGGTATAGGATCCAGTCTGGTTGAAGAGATTTACCACTTTCTCCGTCAGAGTGACCGCGCGTTCCTGATTCATGTCAATGACGATATGACCGGCTTCGTCGCGGGAGGTATAGGGCACGTCGCCGCAGTACATAAACGGGTCAACCGTCGAGTATGTCATGTACGCGACATACCCAAGCCGGTCGGAAGGATCCACTTTCCCGTTTCCGTTCAGATCCGCATAGGTGGACGAAATCAGCTCGCTCATTTTATCGACGGTCCACGCGCCTTCGAGAACCGTTCCGTACAGCTCGTCCGGATCCCCGTACAGATCGGTATAGATCCTCTTGTTGAAATACTGAACAAACAGCTGATTCATCGTGGTCAGGCTGAAATCGCCCGTCATGAACATGCGGTAGTCGTCCGTCAGCTGGAGATTCTCCATAAACGTAACATTCCACCACGGCTTTTCAAAATCCAGATAGGGCAGCTCGAATGCGTTGCGGTAATATCCCTTCACCGCGGTCTGAACCAGTCCGTACTGCTCACCGAGGTACACGTCGTAGGTGCTGTCGTTCGCCATAATCAGATTGCTGACAAGAGAATTGATCGTACTGTAATCGCCGGAGTCCTCCGCATAGTACGCAAGATCCATGTTCAGCCGTTCCGCGACGGACTGGTTGTTCTCGAAAGCGGTATCGCTCACGACCTCGCCGGTCAGCTCTTCCCCGCCCTCGATGAACTCCGTCCAGTCGAACCCGTTGCTGTAGTAAATCGTGAGCGTCATTCCACCGAAATCCAAATCGGCAGGCAGCGAATCCGGGGTGTTTTCCCGCGTGATTTCCGTCTCATCTTCAATCGCCTCCGGTTCTGCCTGCACCGCCTCGGCGTTCGCGGGGGTCGAATCGTGCAGCGTCTCCGGTTCCGTTGTCGTCTCACTGCAGGAAACGGCGGCTGACATCATCACGGCAAGCAAAAGGGCAATGGCCTTTTTCATGGCTTTGTTTCTCCTGTGGTTCACGGATCGGCCTGTTTGTATAGGCCGCTTTTCTCGCAGTCAGTATAGCATGTTCACACAGAAATTGCAAGAAGAACCCGGATTTTTGTCAATCCTGCCGGAAAAGATACGCCCTTCTCAAAAAAACAGCCGCCCGGATGCTGCTCCGAGCGGCCGCCCGCGTGATTTGCGTTTTTCGATCCCTCAAAGAACCGTCATGAATCGAAGAAATGCTGTCCGTCTTCCGTCACGAGCCGCTGCGTCCCGGGGTATTCGAAGATCGCGCGGTTTCCGGCGTTCGCTTCCAGATAGGACGCAAATTCCCTTGCGTACCATTTTGCCATTTCAAGGTTGTGCATGAGGTAGTTGCCGCAGTTGACCGCCGTCGCGCCGGGAACCTCCTGCGCGTCTTCCACGGACTTGAACGCCCTGAGCACGATCCCGTAAAGATCTTCCGGGGCACGGCTGCCCTTGAGGATGAGATAAAACCCGGTCAGGCATCCCATCGGTCCCCAGTAAACGACCTCATCCTTCCAGTCGGGATCGTTGCGGAGAACCGTTGCGATGATGTGTTCCAGCGTGTGCATGGCCGCCGGATCGACGACCGGTTCCTTGTTCGGCCTTTTGAGCCGGATATCGTAGGTTGTGACCTTCCATTCGCCGAGGGTATCCACCCTGCTTGTGAAAATGCCCGGCACGATGCGCGTATGGTCCACTGAAAAGCTCTGAATCAATTCCATGTTCGCCTCTCCTTTGTCGTTTTGTTTTCGATTCTTTTTTATCCGCCGTATCTGACCCGCATGTCGTTCCATCCCTCCGGTTCGTTCTCCCGCGCGGGAAAATAGACTTCGGTGAAGCGGTGATGATCGTGGTCGCGGAAGAATACGCCCATGTTCCCGTCCGCATAAATATGCAGAAAAACGCTCCGGCAGTGTTCGCCTCGGATGTTCTCGAAGCTGGAGACGTCGATCTGCGGCACGTCATGCCAGTCCACCCAGCAGATCCTGCGCCATGTGTCCTTTTTGCCCCAGACCCAGTCTCCGATATGCGAATGGCCATAGAAATGGATGCGTTCCGTTTTGGGCAGCGGAAGGAGCTTGTCCATCAGGGCGTGATCGCGGTTGCAGCCGGAAAAGCCGTAATGACCGCAGGTGATCATCGGCTCCGTCTCTTCCGCCATCCTCTTTCGAAGCTCTTCTGCGGACGCGTCGGTATAGGGATAGGCGTCCCCGCCCCACTGGATTCGGGAATGCGTCACGCACCAAGTGTTGTCCCGGGCAATATGGTCGCAGAGGAAATAGACGGGGTATTTCCCGATCTGCGTCCGAAACCAGAAGTCCTCGCAGCTCGCCGCGGTCTGCCATCCGGGGTGGTGGCGCACCGTCTCGTAAAACGGCATCCACGGAGCTTCCTCTCTGTGCGAACGCGCCCAGTCGTAATCGTGATTTCCGGTCGCGTAGCAGAGCGGGAGGTTCAGCGATGAAAACGCCTCCTCCTGCAATCGGCACATCGCAAGCAGCCGGTCCGGTTCCGCCCCTTCGACCGCGTCGCCGAGATACCAGATCGCGTCCGCCGGCCGTCCCAGCAGTTCAAAATCCGAGATGCCCGCATCGAGGCACCGCTCCGTGTTCTCCGGCCGGCTCTGCTGCAGATCGGACAGGATCCACACCTTGTGCACGGCCCGGGCGAGAGATTCCCGATACACATAATCAAACATAGCTGTCCCGCTCGCTCCAATTCCACAGAATTCAAGAAAGAACGCGGCGTTTCGTGCGCTCACATGCCGAACAGCGCGGCTGTCTTTTCCATCCGCTCCGCGACCGGGACCTCGAACGGACAGCGTTCCTCGCAGCCCCGGCATCCGATGCACTCCGACGCCGTGTGCTCAAGGGAGGCGTAATGTGCTCGGACGCTCTCGGGCACCTCGGGCTGAGCCGCGGCAAGATCGTAGAACTTGTTGACCATGGCGATGTCGATCTCCATCGGACAGGGAGAGCAGTGTCCGCAGTAGGTGCACTGTCCCCGGCTTGCGTGCAGGGGCGCGGAGGCGATCACGGTGGCATAATCTTTTTCTTCATCCGTCGCCGTTTCATAGGATACCGCCTCGTCCACCTGCTCCGCCGTGTCGTACCCGCAAAGGATGGAGGACACGCTCGGCCTCGTCAGCGCGTAGTGGATGCACTGGCAGGGTGTGAACGCGGCGCCGAACGGAGAGCGTTTCGGATCGAACAGCGCGCCGCCGAAGAAGCCCTTCATGACGGTGATCCCGACGTCACGCTCCTCGCACAGCCTGTACAGCTCCGCTCGCTCCGGGTCGATCCCCGAAAGCCCCTGCTCGTACTCCCCGAAAAGCGTGTCCAGATTGTCGCTCGCCGGTTTCATGTCGAAGGCGGGGTTGATGCTGAACAGGATCATTTCGATCCATCCCGTCTCAACCGCCATCTTTGCGATCCGGGGATTGTGGGTGCTCAGCCCGATGTGGCGGATCAGCCCCTGCTCGCGGAGCTCCTTTACATAATCAATGTACTCCGTATTCATGCAGGTGTCCCAGTCTTCGATCGAATCGACGTAATGGATCATGCCGAGATCGATATATCCGCCGCCGATGCGCGCGAGAAGATCCTCGAACGCCGGTTTCACGAACTTCATGTCCCGCGTCCTCACATACTGCCCGTCCTGCCACGTCGAGCCGATGTGCCCCTGCACGAACCATTTGTCCCTGTTCGGCGCGATGGCACGCCCTATGATGTCCCGGGACTTCGGATCCGCCATCCAGCAGTCGATGATGTTGATCCCCAGTTCTCCGGCGTGACGGATCAGCGCGATCCCGTCTTCCTCGGGGTGCCGCTCCAGCCATTCCCCGCCGAACCCGATCTCGCTGACGTTCAGCCCTGTTTTTCCGAGTCTTCTGTAGTTCATTTCCGTTCCTCCGACAGATTTCGGCTCTCAGCCATGCTTTGAATTGATTATACCGCATTTCCCGGCGTTTTTCAATCGTTTTCTGTCCGGAAACCGGCGCGATGGGACGGAAAATGCGGGTTTTCGCCGCTATGACTGAAAAAACACAGGATGGGCCACAGCTCTTTTTCTGATTTTTCCGATTCAAAGTGATTGCATTTATCGGGAAAAAGTGATATAATATTCACAACCTGTGCAGAAAGGAATTCTCCCACATGAAGACTCTTTACGACGGCAAAACCAAGACCGTCCTGCTCGACGAAACAACAGGCGTTGTGAACCTGCTGTTCAAGGACACCGCTACCGGTGAAAACGGGATGTTCGACCCCGGCTACAACACCGTCGGCGGAAGCGTAGAGGGCAAGGGCAAGATCGGGCTCCGCATCTCCAAGTACTTCTTCGAGCTCATGGAGAAGAACGGCATTCCCACCCACTATCTCGGCGCCGACATCGACAACTGCCTCATGCAGGTGCGGAAACTCACGGTGCCGAAGCTGGAATTCGTGCTGCGTTATTTCACCGCGGGCAGTATGTGCCGCCGCTTCACCCTGCCGGAAGGCCTTCCCTTCGATCCTCCGTATAAGGAAGTCACACTGAAGGACGACGAACAGGGCGACCCCCTGATCACCGAGCGTCTCTGCCTCATGAAGAACATGCTCGTGCCCGGCGTGTACGACGAGGGTCTGCGCCTTGTGGAACAGGTCGGCGAAGTCCTGAAACGGGAGCTTGCCGCGATGGATCTGCAGCTGATCGACTTCAAGATCGAGGTCGGCTATGACGAGGATGGCAAGGTTTACGTCGTGGACGAAATTACCCCTGACATTTGGAGAGTTAAAGACAAGAACGGCGTGATTCCCAACCAGATCGACTGCGCCAAACTGATTCTGGAAAAGATCTGACCGTTTTCCGCGCAGAACAAATCCGTGTAACTATGACTCTGATCGGTCCGGGGTGGCCGGTCAGAGTTTTTTTGATTGCAAAAAAGAGAAGGCCGGATGCGTTGGGAGAACGGGCGGGATGAGAAGAACAAACCGGACAGCACAGAGCATTCGTTGTCCGGTCGGTGTTATGCGCGGAGGACGGTCAAGTTATCTCTCATGACGGGTGTTTTTTGGCAGTCTGTACCTCGCCAGATACTCCGCCTTTTTCCGCGCGTCCTCCGCTTCGAGGGAAGTGGAGTTGCGGACGCCGCCGAGGGATTCCAGATGGTGCCGGAACTCATGGCGCAGAATGCCCCGCAGGAGAACCCGGGCTTCCTCCGCGCCCGCCTGAGGATGGAGCCGGTCGAAGGAGCCTTTGAACATCACGATTTGCCGCATGCCCGAATACACCAGATACTGCCCCAAGGTGTAAAGGTCGTTCCCCCGGGCATAATCCGGGATCGCCAGCGCCTCCGACACGATCACGCCGCCGTTCAGATCGCGGAAGAACTCCTCGGGCAGCTCGTCCATCAGTTCCGACAGAATTTCCCTGTATTCTTCCAGCGTGATCATGATCCCTCCCCGGACTCCGGCAAGCCGTTCTTCTCTGCCCAGTCCTTCCTCTCCAGACAATACGCCCTGAACCCATCCTTTTCGGTCCGGAAGACGAATCCGAGCTTCTCGAGAACATGCTGACTTCTTGTGTTTTTCAAAATCGTCTCAGCCGTCACGCGCTCCATCCCCATCTCTCCGAAGGCATAGAGAAGCGCCAGCCGCTCCGCCTCCGTCCCGTATCCTTTGTTCTTCACGGAATCGTTCTGCATATGAATGCTCAGCTCGCATTCCCGTTTTTCCGCGTCGATGTGCTTGAACCCGACCTCGCCGATCACCCTGCCGTCCAGCGTCACGGCAAACGAAACGCTCCCTTCCCGTTTGCTCTTCCTGTCAAAGAGCGCATCGACCTTTTCGGCGTCGTACCGGTAGTTTTTTACCTTCTCGAAGAGCTCCATATCCATGAATATCGCGGGATCCATGACGAAGCCGCGGTACAGCTCGTGCATCCGCTCCCTGGTCATGGGCAAAAGTTCGATGTTCATGTTCTTCCCTCTCACCGTTCCGTTTTCAGCCGGACACGAAATCCGCCGACCGGTATCCCAGCCGCTCCGCCGCGCAGAGATAGCTCAGCATGCCGCTGGAATACCACGGAGAGCAGGGCGTGGGATCCCCGGTCATGGGGTCGATCTCCTGACCGAGGGGCACACGGTCGAAGCAGCGCGTCCACGCCTCAAGCCACCGCGAGCAGATCGTGTCGAAGTCCCGGCTCCATCCGTAAGCGTCCATCCACCGGGTACAGCGGAGGGTGATAAGGCCCATGGTATAGTACCCCCAGCAGTTCCGGTCAACGTGACGCGCGCAGGACGGATCGTTCACCGCCATGGACGGGAAGGGATAGGGCGTCCAGAATTCCTCCGGGTTTTTGAGGTGCTCCCGGTAGATCCGCCCGATCAGCTCCGCGTCCTCCGCCGGATCCAGCACCCGCTCCATGAAGAGGTGGAAGATCGTGCTGGACCTGTATTTCCGCTGGTTTCCGTTCCGGTCAACGTCGTAGAAGAAGGCGTCCTCCCCGCTGTAACAGGTTTCGAAGAGCCTCTTCTTAACCTCTGCGGCGCAGGCGTCCCAGTCCCGCGCCTCGTCCTCCCGGCCAAGCAGGCGCGCCATTTCCGCGAGGGCCTTTTCGTTGCCGTAGAAATTCGCGTTCATATCCACGGCGAGGATCGGGGTGATGCCGTCGTCCGGGGGGAGGACCGCCGCGTTCTGCTCTTCGCCGTTCAGGATGTAGTTGCCGGGACAGGCCATCCCTTCGAGCCGTCCGCTGTTGTCGTGGCCCGTGTCGAAGCCGAAAAACATCTCGATCAGTCCACGCCCCGTCGTCATCCGGTGTTTTCTCAGCCATGCGTCCCACTTTTTCCCGGATTCGTAAGCTTTGGCGAGAAACGCGGGATCCCGGTTCATGCGCCAGACCTCGAGGCAAAGCGTGTAGAACGAGACGCACTCCTGAATGTGGGCGTACCGGGTGGATCCGGAGCGCATGACGGCGAACGGGAGCTGTCCGTCCTCCGTCTGCCGGTCCATGAAGAGATTTACGGTGTTCTCCGCCAGATACAGAAACTCCGGATGGCGCGAGGCGTAAAACACGGAGTCGTAAACATGTTCCATCCAGATCCCCGGATAGGTTTCCGAAATGAGGAAGAGGGGCTTGTCCGTGCCCTTGAACATGCCGATATGGACGTTTCGGATCCGGTCCTCGGCGATCGCGCAGATCTCGCGGACACGGGCTGTTTCCAGTTCAGTCATGGTCTCGTCCTTTCTCGCTGTGATGCGTTATCCCCGCGCCTTACCGCAGCTCGGCGACGGTCACCGAATGGGGCGGGAGGGTGATCTGACCGTCGAAGGGTTTCCACTCGGATACGGTCACGCCAACCTCCGTGCGCCCGACGTCGTTGTACGAATCCGGGGAAGGGCCGTTCAGCGTGTGCAGCCGCATCTCCCGGGGGCCGTCCTCCAAAAAGGCCAGATCCACGCGCGTCTCTTCGTCCCGGTTCTTGTTGACTGCCGCGGCGGCATAGGGGACGGGATCCCCGCCAGAGGCTTTGGTGAGGACGAAATCCACCGCGTCCACCGTTCTTTCGCCGTTCCCCGCCTTTCCGGAAAGAGTCAGCACATCCTCGCGCCAGAGATCGAGCACCGTATCCTTCAAAAGATTGGCGTACAGCTTGAAAACGAAATACTGGGGCCTGAGCACGATACCGTCCCGGTGGGTGAAGATCGCGCCCCGGGTGTTGACCGCGGGAGAGAAGCAGGCCATCTTCACAAGGTCGCAGTTGCGGAGGCAGGTGTTGAGGAAGGAGGCCGAGAAGACCGCGTCCGCCACGGTATAGATGGAATTGATGTCGTTCTTGTCCCGCTCGCCGAGCACCCTGTCGCGGTAGAACGCCTCGTTCTCCCCGCGGTAGCTCTGCCGGTTCCATGTGTCGATGAAGTTCGGGTGGTACCAGCCCCTGAGATTCCACTCGTCGTAGGCGATCTTGATCTTTTTCTCCATCCCCAGCGCCGTCAGGTACGCCCGGACGCGGTTGATGGCACCTGCTATATCCTCGCCCGTGCGGAGCATGACCGTGTCGTAGCCGTCCGGGATCAGGCCGTTTGCCGTGTTGCCCCAGTAGCCGTGGATGGAGATCCAGTCGAGGTAGACCCCGGCGGTCCGGAGCAGGTTCAGGTTCCAGTCGAGATTGTCGATGGAGGCGGCGGAGAGCTCGAGCGTCGGATCCACCCGGAGCATCATCTTGGCGGATTCCCGCACCAGACGTCCCCATTCCTCCGCGTCCTTCGCGCCGATTTCGTGCCCGCCCCAGTTTTCGTTTCCGATGCTCCAGTATTTCACGCGATGGGGCTCGGGATATCCGTTGACGATCCGCTCCTTCGCAAATCGGCCCATGTCGCGGAGGTTGCAGTATTCCACCCAGTCGCTCATGGCCTCGGCCGATCCGGTGCCGGCGTTCGTGCAGATGTAGGGCTCGCAGCCGATCTTGCGGCAGAGCTTCACGAATTCGTCCGTCCCGAAGGCGTGGGATTCCTCCACCCGCCATGCCTTGTCGTAGGTCGGGACGCGGGTCTTCCCCACTCCGGCGTGCCAGTCGTAGGCCGAGACGTAGCATCCTCCCGGCCAGCGGATGATGGGCGTTTTGATGGCCCGCATCGCCTCGATCACGTCCGCGCGGAATCCGTCCTCATCGGCAAAGGGGGACGACGGATCGAACACGCCGCCGTAGATCTGGCGGTGAAAATGTTCCAAAAAATGGCCGTACAGCATCGGATCGGCCTCGCCGACTTTGTGTCTGGGACTGCAAATGATTTTCATGCCGCACCTCATTTCTTTCTCAAAAACAGTACATAATCCGTCGGATCCGGCTTTTCGGGGGCTTTCCACGCGCCGTCTCCGTCCGCCCTGACCTCGCCGATCCCGACAGTCTCCCCCGTCCGCGGATCGAACCATTCCGCCAGATAGTACGCGTTCGGATCCATGCCGCGGACGGTGCCGGATCCCCTGCTCTGCCGGTAGAGGTAGATCACATAAGTCTCGTCCCCGACGGATGCCGCGGCGTAAAACGCTCCGTCCGGCTTGAACCGCGTCTTGTCGGTGAAATCCGGTTTCAGATTCCACCAGTCAAAGGTCTCGAAAAACCGCCGCATGATGCCCTGCTGCCGCGCGGATTCAAACTCGACCGCCTCTCTCCACCGCACGGCCTTGTCCGCCGGCGTGATCGAATCGAGCCCGTCGTTCGAGGTTGTGTTGAGGTCGTACGTTCCGTTGTACAGCCAGATATCCGCCGCGCCGTAGCCCACGCCAGCGAATCCGTCCAGCATGGAGATCCACGACTGCATCCGCGCGCCGGTGTCCTTCGTCCAGAGGTTGCAGTAACGGCTTTCGTAGTTGATCGCCACCCGGTCGCTTTTCCAGTAGTCCCGCGCGATCCTTCCGTCGTCCTGCCCGGCGATGTTCGGACTCCACTGCGCCGCCCACCAGTTGTGTCCCGTGCGCTCCGCCGTGTCTTCCCCGTAAAACGCCGACCGTCCCCCGTTGTCCCTGTCGCCCGCCGAGGATCCCTCTCCGGAGACCGTCGTATAGACCGCGTTTTCCTGATGGCAGGACAGAGGATGCCTGTACGCGTCGTATTTGTGGATGTATTCCGCGACCGTCACCCACGGGTTGTTCGAATAATCGTAGATCTTCTGGTCCCCGCGCTCGCGGTAGAAATCGTTGTCGGCCTCCTGCGCGAGCGTCCACATCACCGGAAAGGCGGAATACCGCGCGACCCAGTAGCGGGAGATGGCTTCGAGATACTGATCGTCCTCCATCAGATCCTCGCTCATCGCGCTGCAGAAGAAGAATTCCGCGTTAGCGTGGACAAGGCCCTTTTCCGCGATGTACCGGTAATACCGGTCGTTCTTCTCAAAGGCGGCGGCGTCCGACCGGTCGAGTTCTCCGTCGGCGAGGTTCGCCTTCGTCCCGATCGGCTCGGACTGATAGACCGTAAAGCCCTGTTCGACGCGCTTGTCCACGATATACCGGAAGTGGGATTCTGCGCCGGTGTCCCCCGCGTGCGGGCCGGGGGCGTCATATTCCTCCTCGAGCATGTTCCAGTGCGTGTCTCCGAGGTAGAAGAACGGCGTTCCGTCCGCGTAGACAAAATGCTTCGAGCCGTCCGTCGTGACAAATCCGCGCCGGTAGATCTCAAGATCGCCGGAATAGGGCATCGCCTTCACCGTCCCGGTTTTCCCGTCGAGATCGGGATCGTTCGGAGCGGCGGTCACATACGTCCATTCGCCCGGCTCGGTCGGGGCAAACCGCACGATGAACGTCCGCCCGCCGTTCCAGAATCCCGGGATCTTCAGCGTCGTTCCCGTCTCCGGATTCGTGAGTACGGCGTCAAACTGCGCGTACACCTGCTTGCTCTCACGGTATGTCTTGTTCGAAGTAAAGGCAAGATCCACCGCGATCCATGTCTCTGTCTCAACTACCATAGGTTCTTCCTCCTTCGGCCCGGCTTCGGCTGGCTCCGTTTCGGGCGGTTCCGTTTCGGGCGGTTCGGTTTCCATGAGTACCGGTTCGGGTCTGACCGTTTCGATCCGTTCCTTCTGCGTCTCAGGCTCTTGTCCGGCGGATCCGGAGCAGGCAAACAGGCTCAGGCTCAGCAGCGAAGCGACAAGGATCCGTGTCGCCGTCCAACGGAGGCGGATTCCCCCTTTGCCGTTTCTCCCGTCCGGATCCGGGGCTTTTCGGGATGCGCGAAACTGCTTCATGATCCACCTCCGAGCTGAGGCCGAACCGGGATTTGGTGATCGGAACGGTCTTCCGCGTACATAATACCACAATTTTGTGACAAAACTATGTACATCTTTGCCCGATTGATGGGACGACGCGCAAAAAGCAGGATTTCGATCCGCTCCCGCCGATTTCTGCCGATTGCCAAATCTTATTGACACATCCTTCCTTGCGCGTTATAATACAGGTATCACACAGCCGCGACGGGAGGAAACCGCCATGCGTGAGCTGACTGCCGAACTTGCCCGGGAGCTGACCGGACACATCATCCCCTTCTGGAAGAAACTGCGCGACGAGGAGCACGGCGGATACGCGGGACTTGTATCCTCCGATCTGACCGTCCGCCCCGAAGCCGACAAGGGATCCATCCAGAACAGCCGCATCCTCTGGTTCTTTTCCGAGGCATATCTGCTTCTCGGGGATCCGTCCCTGCTCGACGAAGCGGAGCACGCCTATTCCATGCTCCGCCGGATGACGGACGAAAATAACGGCGGGTTGTACTGGTCCATCCGCGCGGACGGAACCGTGGCAGACGGAACGAAGCACACCTACTGCCAGGCCTTCGCGCTCTACGGACTCGCCTCCTATGCCCGCGCCTCCCGTTGTCCGGACGTGCTCACCCGGGCCCGCGCGCAGTTCGATCTGATGGAGGCGAAGTGCCGGGACGAAGACGGGATCCTCGAATCGTTCACGGAAACATGGGGACCGGAGGAAAACCGGAAGCTCAGCGGAAGCGGCGTTTTGGCCTTCCGCACGATGAACACCCTTTTGCATGTGATCGAGGCCTATACCGGATTCTGCCGGGCCGTCAAAGAATGTCGGGCGTCCGCTGGCGAAGAGGAGGCGGTGAAGGAACGGCTGCGCTGGCTCGTCTCGCTTTGGGAGAGCAGGATCTATAACCGGGACAGGCGGAGGCAGGAGGTTTTCTTCGACGCGAAATACCGCTCCCTCGCCGACGTGCACTCCTACGGACACGACATCGAGGCGAGCTGGCTGATCGAAGAATCGCTCGAAGTCCTGAACGATCCCGCCCTCACCTCGCGCATCCGCCCCCTTCTGCTCGAACTGGCGGATCACGTTCTGACGGAGGCCATGAGCGAAACCGGACTCGCCAACGAACGCGCAGACGGGAAGACCGACGAACGCCGCTGCTGGTGGGTTCAGGCGGAGGCGATGCGCGGATTTCTCGGGGCATGGGAGAAAACTGGCGAGGCGCGGTACCGGGACGCGGTGCTGACGGAATGGCGCTTCATCCGGGAGCGCCTCATAGACAGACGTCCCGGCGGCGAATGGTTCCGCACCCTCTCACCCGATGGCACGCCGTACTGGAACGAACCGGCCGCGGATCCGTGGAAGGCGCCCTATCACAACGGACGGCTGGCAATGGAGTTCATCCGCCTCGATCCCGAGGTCTGATACTAATCTCAAGCGAAAAGGGAAACGCGGCTTTCTTTCGGATGAAAGCTCGCTCAACAAGTTGAGCAGCAAAGAACTTCATGGGTGAGGAGGTAATGGATAGGCTATACCAATCAAGCGAAGCTGAAGCTTCGGCACACCAACGAAGTTTCGCGCAAAGCGCGAACTTCTGAAGCTATCCAACCTTATCAGAGTTATCGCACGCGATGCCCATCCGCTCAACAAGTTGAGCCGCACGGCGATTCGCACTCTACATGGAGCGATCAAAACCCATATAGTTTAGCTTTTTGGCTGAGAATAGTATGACGAAACAAACGACTCGGAAAGGAGCAGCATCATGAAGAAATCCGCAGAAAAAGGCTTTGCGCTCGATCCCGAAAAGGGGTATTTCACCTATCGCGGCGCGGACGTGATGGCGTTCGACGACATCTATCCGGAGGGGCATCAGTCCGGCGTCAGTCTGATCCTGCACGGACACCGGCTCGCCACAAACGGGGACGTCCGCTTTGAACCGACGCCCGGTCAGTGGCAGCCCGTCCCGAAGCAGACAGGAAGAGTTGTCGATCCGGAGACGAACAGCATCCGCGCCAGGCTCTCCTATCCCGACCATGAGCGGCATCTGCGCGGCTTCAACCCGATGATCTACCCCGACTTCGCCTTTGAGTACGAGGTCAACGTCCGCGGCGAGGGGGAATCCGTCACCGTGACCGTCGATCTCGACCGCCCCGTCCCGCCCGAATTTCAGGGAAAGCTCTGCTTCAATCTGGAGCTCTTCCCGGGGGATCTCTTCGGAAAGCCGTGGATCATGGACGATCACAGCGGCCTCTTCCCCCGTCAGCCGAACGGACCGGTGCAGGCGCGCGAGCCGAACCTTGCCCGCACCCTCCCGGAGGAAGAGCGCGACGGCCCCAAAACCGACGCCGCCTCCCTTGCCGGGGACGGATCGGTCTACAACCCCATCGTCGCCGACGATCTGATCGCCGCGCCCTATGACGTCGGACGCCGCTTCACCTGCCGCCCGGACGACGCGATGAGCCGCTTCACCGTCGTGTCGGAAACCGCCGATCTGAAGCTGTACGACGGGCGGATGAATCACAACAACGGCTGGTTCGTCCTGTCCTCGGAGATCCCGGCCGGCATGAAAAAAGGCGCGATCCGCTGGACGATCACGCCGGACACCTCCGCCGAATGGATCTATGCGCCCGTGATTCAGATCTCGCAGGCAGGCTACCATCCCGACGAGCCGAAAACCGCCGTCGTGGAGCTGGACAGCCGGGACGTCGGGGACGAGCGGGCAACGCTCTTCCGGATCACGGAGCGGGGCGAGGAGGCGGTCGGAGAGCTTTCGGGCTCGGAATGGGGCCGTTTCCTCCGTTACCGGTACAAAACCTTCGACTTCACCGACGCGAAGGAAGAGGGGCTGTACCGCATCCGCTTCGGCGCGTCCGAAACGCCCGTTTTCAAAGTCGCCCGGGACGTCTATGAGCGCGGCGTCTGGCAGCCCGTTCTCGAATACTTCCTGCCGGTGCAGATGTGCCACATGAGAGTGAGCGAGAAATACCGCGTCTGGCACGACCGCTGCCACATCGACGACGCGAAAATGGCTCCGGTGAACTGCAACCACATCGACGGCTACGCGCAGGGACCGTCCACGCTCACGTCCTTTGCGCCGGGCGAACACGTCCCGGGACTGGACGCCGGAGGATGGCACGACGCGGGGGACTTCGATCTGCGGGTCGAATCGCAGGCCGGGGAGTCCTACATTCTCGCCCTGACCTACGAGACCTTCGGCGTGGATTACGACGCGACGACGGTGGATCAAGCGGCGAAGACCGTGGAAATCCACCAGCCGGACGGAAAGAACGACATCCTGCAGCAGGTCGAACACGGCATGCTCTCCGTCGCCGGGGGATACAAATCGCTCGGGCGGCTGTACCGGGGGATCATCTGCGGGAGCCTCCGCCAGTATGTTCTGCTGGGCGACGCCGCGGCCATGACCGACGGGATCCCCGGGAACGAGGACGACCGCTGGGTCTTCACGGAGGACAACCCGCCGAGAGAGCTCACCACCGCCGCACAGATGGCCGCCTGCGCAAGAGTTCTCCGCGCTTTCAATCCATCCCTCTCCGCCGACTGTCTGAAGGCCGCCCGGGAGCTCTATGAGAAGACCGCGTGGGAAGGCCGGGCGGAAACCGCGAAGATCCACGCCGCCGCCGAGCTTCTTCTCACGACCGGGGAGGAGGAATACCGGGCGTTCCTGCTCTCGGAAAAGGACTGCGTCGTGAAAAACATCCGCTCCCTCGGCTGGATCGTCTGCCGTGTGCTCGACGCGGTCTCCGACGAGGATTTCTCCAAAGCTGTCCGGGACGCGCTGATCCCCGAGCGGGACCGGTACGAAGCGGAGAGCGCGGAAACGCCCTACGGTATCCCCTACCGTCCGCACATCTGGGGCGCTGGATGGGACATTCAATCCCTCGGATTCCGGTACTACTTCCTGCACCGGGCATTCCCCGACCTCTTCCCGCGGGATCTGATCTTCCGTGCGCTCCACTTCATCCTCGGCTGTCATCCCGGATCGAACGCCGCTTCCTTCGCGTCCGGCGTGGGGGCGGAATCGGCCATTCCCGCCTACGGAGCCAACCGCTCGGACTGGTCCTATATCCCCGGAGGCGTCGTGTCCGGAACCGCCCTGATCCGTCCCGATTTTCCGGAGCTTTTGAAATTCCCCTTCCTCTGGCAGCAGACGGAATATGTCATGGGAGGCGGATCCTCTCACTACATGTTCCTCGTGCTCGCCGTCCGCAGCCTGCTCGGCCTCTGACGCATCCGCCTGCGCTCCCTCAGCTCACCCCCGCAAGGATCCGCCGGATCAAGTCAGCGTAACGCTCCGGGTGGTTGAGGGAGAATTCCCCGTGATTCAGACCGGGCAGGGGGTGAAGAATGCAGGACGGGACAGTCTGACAAATCTTCTCCGCGGACCGCCTGATCACCCCCGTCTCCCGCTCCCCGAAGCAAACATGCACCTGGGCCGCCGCGGAACGGATCGAGTCCTTCAGCGCGTAGGAGGTGCTCGCTTTCATAAAGGAGATCATATCCTCCTTCCGGATCGCGCAGGTGTCGCGGTAGTACTCCTCGAAGAGTTCCGACTTGATGCGCAGGGACTTGAACTGCGCCTTCGCAAAGCCCCGGTTCCGGATCAACCCGTAGCTTGCGCCGAACGCCGGGGCGATCAGCGCGTTCGTCAGCCGGGACGGGATCACAGACGCGCTCTCCGCCAACGCTGCCCGGCAGACTTTCCCCCGGCGCGAAAGCACCTCGAGAAGGATCTGCCCGCCGAGCGAAAGTCCCCCGATCAAGAGCGCCGACCCGCCGCACCGCTCGTCGAGAAAGGCGAGGATCTCCTCCGCGTTGTCCTCGATCGACGTGAACGGCCTGTCGCTTCCCGCGTGCCCGTCGAGAACCGGGAGTATGACGCAGTACTCATGTTCAAGCAGCCGCGCCGCCTCCCGGTAGTTCCACCACGACAGGCCTCCGCCGTGAAGGAGAAGGATCGTTTTTCCCCGATCCGAGCCGAATTCCAGAACCTTCATGACCGATCCTCCTCCGCTTCTTTTCACAGCCTCCGGTTCAGCGCTTCGTCTTCCCGAAGAGGATTTCGGTGAGCTCCTCCTCCGTCAGCACGACGGACGTCACGGGACCGAGCCCCTTGTCCGAAGCGGCGCGCAGATCCACGCGGATCATGTAATAATCCTGACAGAAATAGCTCGCCTCGGGTTCGTCCGGATTCTCGAACTCCCTGAGCTCCCATCCTTCGTCTTGCGGGAAGCGCGTATAGAATTTCACCACATATTCGACCGCGCCCGGAACAGCGTCCCAGACGGCCTTGATCCCTCCGGCGTCCGGTTTCATGGAGTCGTCCGGCTCAAAGCGGATCCCCTCCGGCACGCCGAGCTTCTTGTCGGTGGGATAGGACGTCAGATCGCAGAACTTCCCGAACGCCGTTATGTCCTCCAGTTCAACCATGGTCCGCGTGGAGAGACGCCCGTTCTTCATGCTGACGGAAGGCGTGAAAATAACGGTTCCGCCTCCGTCCGCGGGGGGATTTTTGACGATCACGACCGTATCCGGCGCGATTTCCGACACGTTGACGCAGAGCAAAATCGGCTGCCCGCGCCTGCTGTGATAGAGCACCTCTCCCGCCGCGCCTTTGTAGTCGTTGGTTTCATCGACGATAAAGCGGCGCACCGTGACCTCCGCCTCGGGTGAACGCGGGACGACGACGAAAAGATCCTGCCCGCCTTCGGTCCTTACGATGTTCTCCTCGGGAATCTCCTCGAGGAACGGGAAGACGGTCGTGACCTTGCGGCCGCCGAGCAGGGTCAGCAGTCCCGCAAGATCGGATTTTCCGCCCGATCCGCCCGCGTAGCAAACGCCGCAGACTGCCCCTTCTTCGGCAACTGTCTGCCGCTGGACGACGTCCGGATCCCATCCGAGGGAGGCGCGGTACAGCCACGTCACCGTCATGGCGCGGGAACAGGCGGCCTCGATGTCGAAGCCGTCCATGTCCCGGAGCATATCGTTGTTCGCGGCCCAGACCCACGGCAGCACATAGTAGGCGTCCGGATCCTTCATCGGCAGGGTTCCGTTCACTCCCGGTACGGGCTGGCCGAGAGAGCGCCAGAGGAAGGTGAGAATGTGCGCGGAGGTGCAGAGGGCGTCCGGGGAGAATTCCTTCGCGGAGGTCCCGTTCGTAATGCCCTGCTCCACCGCCCAGAGAACGGCCTTTTCATAGTAACTGCCCGGCGCGACGTCGGTGAACGGGCAGGATTTGGCCTTCGGTTCCGGACGGCCCGAAGCGCGCCATAGGAACGTCACGACCTGCCCGCGGGTACAGGTGTCGGACGGCGAGAAGGTTGTCACGCTCGTTCCGGTGGTGACGCCGTTGTCCAGCGCCCAGAGAACGGCGGGAGCGTAATAGGAATCCGCCGGAACATCCGCGAAGCTGTCCGCCCCTGCGCCGACGGCCAGAAGGACTGCCGTCACAACGGCCAGAACCAGCGCGCCGGACAGCTTTGTCGTCAGGTTTCTTTTCATGATGCGATCTCCTCATTCTGCGATTCTTGTTTCTTTTTCCTTCGGAATGGAGTCCGATCGGGTCAGCGGATCTGTACCGCGACGGCTTTCTCCCCCGGCGGCACATGGCATGCTCCCGGTCCGCCGCCCATGCTTTTCAAAGGTGCGCGTCTGCCCGAAAGATGCTCTCCGTGTCTCTTTCCAGTTAATCATACCACCGAAAAGCCGCCGCTGTCAATCGTGTTTCCGTGAATTTCAAAAAATCAAATGCAGCCCGAACGTCCGTCCGTTATTCTTCTCCCGTATCGTCCGTGTTCAGCCCGTACCGGAACAGGTCGCTGACCTTCGCCTGCGCGTCTTCCGCGAGGTGTTTCCGCATATAGCGGTCGCGGTCCTCCAAAATCGCCAGCATTTCGTCGGCAAATTCCTCGGGCGGGATCAGACCGGCGCGGCTGACATAGGCGATCATCCTTTTCGCCAGATAGTCCGTGTTCATCTCTTTCGCCACAAGCGCCGCAAATTCGGCGGGATATCCCTCCCGCACCATGAGGCGGTAAAGTCCCCCTCTCAGATCCCCGTTCCTGTCCATGCTCAACTCCCGCAAAGCTCCTTTCAGCTCTTCTTCTGCTCCCGTACCATTATACCATATTCCCCGCCCGTCCGCAAGCGTCTGCGCGCCGATCCGCGTTCTTGACAAGGCGGCAGTCTTCCTGTATAATACTGTGTGAAAACAAACGTCAGCCGCAAAAGGAGTTTCGTCATGCCCATCCAGCCAATCCGCAAGCCGTGGCGCGGAACGATGACCGCCCGGGAACGCTTCAACCGCCAGATGCACTATCAGTCCTTCGATCGCTGCTTCAACATGGAATTCGGCTACTGGAAGGAAAACTTCACGACCTGGCCGCTGTTCTACGAAAACGGGATCCGGAACAACGGCGAGGCGGACATTTTCTTCGCGTTCGACCGCTTCTCGCAGATCGGGGGGGCGACGTGGATGTGCCCCAGCTTCGAGCAAAAGGAAATAGGACGGCAGGACAACAAGATCATCCTCATCAACTCGGACGGGCTCATGGCGGAGGTGCTCGCCTCCGGGAAAGACACGATTCCGCACTATCTGAAATCCTCCGTCACGACGCCGGACGACTGGAAACGGGTCAAGGAGGAGCACTTCGACCGGAACCACCCCGGGCGGAAGATGGATGTGGAGGGTCTCAAAAAGGCGTTTCCGGAGGATCGGGACTTCCCGCTCGGCATTTCCTGCGGCTCCATGATCGGCAAAATCCGGGACATGCTGACCTTCGAAGGGCTGGCCTACGCCTGCTACGACTACCCGGACATGGTGGAGGACATGGTGGAGACCTGCTGTCAGCTCGTGGAGGATTCCCTCGATCAGGTTCTCGGAGAAATCACCTTCGACTTTGCGTCCGGATGGGAGGATATCTGCTTCAAAAACGGGCCGATCGTATCCGTTCCGTTTTTCCGGGACGTTGTGATGCCGCGGTACAAACGCATCCGGAAGAAGCTCGACGAGCACGGGATCGATCTCTGGTACACGGACTGCGACGGGGACGTGAGGCCGATTCTGCCGTATCTTCTGGAGGGCGGCATCAACTGCCTGTTCCCGTTCGAGGTCAACAGCTGCGCGCATCCGGGCGAGCTTCTCGATCAGTACGACGGACAGCTGAGGATCATGGGCGGCGTGGACAAAATGGCGCTCGGCGCGGGCAGGGACGCCATCCGCGACTATCTGAAAACGCTGGAAAAATACGTTGCGCGTGGGGGATACATTCCCTTCTGCGATCACCGCTGCCCGCCGAACGTCAACCCGGACGATTACCTCTATTACCTCGATCTCAAGGAAAAGATGTTCGGAATGCAGGAATGACCTCCCGTACCGAACCGCAAAAAACCGCACCGCCCGCCATCCCGAAATCCGAGACCGACGGAAGGCGCGGTATTTTTGTTCAGCTTATGGATCCCCTGTCAGAACGCCCAGTTGCCGTTCCGGAAGATGGGCACGGTTTTCCCGTCTCGGGTGACGGCGTCGATCGAGAGATCCGGCGTGCCGATCATGAAATCGACGTGGATCATCGAATCGTTGACGCCGAGCGCGCGGCATTCCTCCAGCGACTTTTCCTCAAATCCACGGATCGTGTCCGCAAACCCCATCCCGAGCGCGAGATGGCAGGCGGCGTTTTCGTCGAACAGCGTGTTATAGAAGAGCAGTCCGGTGTTCTGGATCGGGGAATCGAACGGAACGAGCGCGCATTCGCCGAGATAGGCCGCCCCCTCGTCCGCCGTGATGATGTTCGTCAGGAGCTGATTGTTCTTTTCCGCGTGCCATTCGACCGCTTTCCCCTCGCGGAAGCGGATCCAGAAGTCCTCGATCAGCTGTCCTTCCCGGGAAAGCGGCATGGACGCGTAAACGATCCCCTCCGCCCGCCCGCGCTTCGGAGAGATGAAGCACTCCTCCGTCGGGATGTTCGGATTGAAGAAAATGCCCTGTAAGCTGGTGTCGCCGCCGCCCTTGAACTCCGCCTCCGGGATCATGCCGACCGTGAAGTCCGTGCCGTTCGACGCGGTATAATGAAGCGTTTCGATCCCGAGGCTGTTCAGGTGGGCGCATCTTGCGGAGAGATCCGCGTTGTGTTCTTCCCATGCCGCGACCGGATCCTCCGTCACCCGGCTCGTCGCAAGGATCGCCTCCCACAGCTTTTCCATCGCCTGACGCTTCGACAGCTCCGGAAAGAGCTTTTTCGCCCACGCCGGACCGGGCACCGCGGCGATGCACCACTGATACCGGTTTTCGAGCTTGTCGCGGTAGGCCTTGATCTGCGGGTAGCGCATCTGCTGAATCTTCAGCATCTTGTCCTGATCGATGCCGCGCAGTCCGTCCGGGTCGTCGGAATCGAGGTAGATCCGGCAGGGGATCTTTTCGACGTAGTAGTCCCAGCGGGCCTTCTGATAGTTCGTCAGAGTCCCGAGCGTCTCGACGGAACAGAATTTGTTGTCCACCTTGGCGAGCGGCTGATAGTCCCAGTCCACGACTACCCGTGCCGCGCCGAGCTTGTAGCACTCCTCCGCCACCATGCGCACAAAGTCCGGCTGGTCGAGCCCCGCAACAATGAACACATCCTGTCCCTTCTGCACGTTGACGCCGGTCTCCGCGATCAGACGGGCGTATTTCCGAAGAATCGTCTTTTTCATGCTTCTATGCTTCCGCCTTTCCGAGAAATAAAGGTACGCTTTATTATACACCATCCGCGCGCCCGTGGCAAGTTCGCCTGAAAGTTTCTTCATGCAATCAGCGGGAAGAGGTTGCGCCGGTCGGAACAATGTGTTATACTATATCAAACCGAACCGGCGGGTGGATCCGTTCCGGTTTCCGAACAGCGCACAAAGGGGGGAAGACCGTGCGGAAACGAATACCGTCCCATGTTCTCCCATGCGTGGTCTGGATCGCCGGAGGACAGCTTCTCGTGTATTACGGAACACGCCTCTTCCCCGCCCCGGCGCCGTATGACCTGAGCACCGCGCTCGATCGGTCGATCCCGCTTGTTCCCGCGTGGATCACCGTGTATTTTCTGGCATACGCCACATGGATCGCGGGATTCTGGCGCATCGTCACGTCGGGCCGGACCCGCGCGATCCGGGTTTCCTTCGCGTACGGCGCGGCGCTTCTTCTGTGCGGGATCTGCTTCGTCCTCTTCCCCTGCACGATGGAGCGGCCGGAGGTCGTCGGATCCGATCTGTTCTCGAACCTGATCCGCTTTCTCTACCTGGTCGATCCGCCGCGCAATCTTCTGCCGTCCATCCATGTGCTGGCGAGTTATTTCTGCTGGCGCGGAATGACGGGATGCCGGACGATCCCGCTCCGGGTGAAGACGTTTTACTTCGTCTTCTGGATCTTAGTCTGCCTCAGCATCCTCTTTGTGCGCCAGCATGTGCTCTGGGATATCCCCGCGGCCGTCGCCGACGCCGAACTCATGCTCTTTCTCTCCAAGATCCTGCGTCCGGAACAGTTCGGCAAACACGGGATATCACGGAAGAGCGAACGATAACAACATACTGAACGTCAGAATTCTGTCTGCAATACGGGGGGAATATCATCATGGACTGGACTCTCACACCGTTCAACCCGCTCTTCTGCGCCGTGCTGGGCGCGTTTCTCGTTCTGCTGGCGGCGGCGAGTCTGATTCTGCGGCACAGGAGCGAGCGGACGAAAAAGATCGTGCTCGTGACGGCCTGCCTTGTGACGCTTGCCGGATTCTTCGCCTACAAGGTCGCTCTCTCCCGCGACGCCGAATACGACCGGCTCGTCGCGGCCATGGACGGCTTCAACTGGTGGGGCGAGCTGCCGCTGCATCTCTGCAACGTGAACATGATCCTCATTCCCATCGCGGTTCTGACAAAGCGGCGGCCGCTTATGGGATTCTGCTTTTTCGTCGGTCCGCTCTGCGCGATGATGGCGCTCTCCATGCCCGGCGCGGGATTCTCCGACTGCTCCCTCCTTCTGCCGCGGATGCTCGGATACTACGGCACGCACTTCATGGTGATGGTCGAAGCGCTCGCGCTTGTGACGTTCGGATTCTTCCGGCCCGGGTTCCGCGATCTTCCCGCGACCGCAGCGGCAATCGTCGTTGTCACGTTCGTCATCTTCCTCATCGATCTGCTGTTCCGCCTCACGGGGCTGTATCCTCGCGCGAATTATTTCTTTGCCATGGAGACGGAGGGAAATTTCCTTCTCGAGCTCTTTCACAGCTGGATCCCGGTTCCGTTCCTGTACCTGCTTCCCTGCACGCTCATCCTCGCCGTCTACATGTCCGTCGTCATAGGCGGGTTCGCGCTGGCAGGGGCTTGCGAAAAACGCCGGACGGACAGAACCGTGTCGCGCTGAACATAGCGGTCGGCCGATCCGTCCAGCGAAATCACTTCATTCTTCGCCGGTTATTCGATCGAATCTCCGAGGGACGGGGAACGCCATTTCATTACCGAGCATACGGAAAACGGAAGGATGCCGCCGCCGTATTTCTTCGCACCCGCCTCAAAGGCGACGAGCAGGCCGCCGTCCCGGTATTCTATATCCTCGCTCATGTGCGGAACGCGGATCGTCTCCTGCGCCCGCCGGCTGTCGAGAATGTACAGGGGAATTTCCGCGCCTTCGCAGGAGAAGACCCCGTCCGGATTGCTGTTGATCCGGTACAGCTTCAGCTCGGAATCCGCGAGTCCGTAGGAACAGGACAGCGCAGCCGACGCGCCCGGGGTCATGGCGAATCCCTGCACCTTTTCGCAGACGGAAAAAGCGTTCACGGGAACCGGGGCGACTCCCAGAGGCTCATCCTCGGAAAGCGAATAGCCGAACACCATCGCGCGGTGCTCTCCGTCCGCCGTCTGCATCACATGGTCCGCCTCCGTCTCGTATCCGTCCGCGTAAAAATCCCCCACATACAGCATTCTTCCAAAAGTTGAGCAGAACGACGCGCGGCACGGCACATCGAAATGGCCGATAAAGCGCACGGTGTCCCCGTCCGATGCGTTCATCACGTCTTCCGCTTTCAGGACAAAGATTTTCGACGCGTTGCTGATGTAGACGAACTCCCCCGCCGCCGTCATGCCGCCCGCGTGTCCGTCGTAGACCTCGCCGTTTTCCCGCTCCAGATTGATCCGGACGGGCTCCTTTCCGAGGCGGCAGATCCGGGAGGCCTCGTCGCCGGGCATGTAGCCGCAGATCAGCGTCGTACCGTCGGGAGCGGTCGTGACGCCCTGCGGAATGAAGCCCGACCAGAGATCCGGGATCGCCGAGACCTTTCCGGCATAGCGGTAAAATCCCGGATACACGATGCGCGGCGCGATCAGGCAGAACAGGACATAGAGCAAAATCAGCCCGATCAAAACCTTAAGCGCGATGAAAAGGCCCTTTCTTGCGGGCACAGCAGCCGCAAAGACACGCATAATACGCTCCTTTCTGTCACACGGCGGCGGAAAGAATCCGGAGCAGGTTCACGGGTCACGGGCATTCCCCGGAGGGCGGGACAAGATCCGTCTCATACCCGGCGGGCTCGCCCATGACCGGATAGCCGGATGCGTCGAAATCCACCTTCTGAATGTTGAAATACCGCGGGGCGTAGGTCACGGTCGCGTTGTGCTCCTTCATGCCGTGGTAGGCGCACCAGAGCTCCGATCCGTCCGGGGAATGGAAGAACGAGGCGTGACCGGGGCCATAGACGCCGTTTGCCATGGTGAAAATGGGCTTGTCGTGCTTGATCCAGTTGTCCGGATCGCACATCTTGCCGGGATCGGAGCGGTCGTCCCCGACATATTCCAGCACGCCGAAGCAGTAGTGGTCCGACCAGCATCCGTTCCCGGAGTAGATGATGTACAGCCTTCCGTGCTCCTCCACAAAGAAGGGGCCTTCGTTGATCGTCCCGTCTCCGACATAGGGGGGAACCGTCTCCCAGTCGTACCGGGCTCTTGCGATCGTCGCCCAGGTTTTGCCGAACGTCCACGGATTCTCGAGCGAGTAAATGGTCAGCACCAGCCCGCGGTCCTCCCTCGCGCAGCAGAGAAACTGCTTTCCGTCCGCTGCTGTGTACACGGTCGGATCGATGGAGGCGGTGTCCGGCGTCGGGATGCACTTGAACGCCCAGTCGCCGAACGGATCGTCCGAGAGGGCCTCCATGACGAAAATGCGCTTGGACGCCCCTCTCTCCTCCCGGATCCTGCCGCTTGTGTAGATATACCACTTCCCGTCGGATCCGCGGTGCATCTCGGGCGCCCAGATATCGCCCCAGATCCCGTCCCGGGGGCCGTTCGCCGTGTATAGGATCTTCGAGTCCCCGCCCGTGCAGATCTCTGCGGCGTGACGGCTGCGGAACAGCTCGAGGACGCGGCCTCTCGTGAACAGGGCGTAATAGTACCCGGTTTCGGGCACATAGGTCATGAACGGGTCCGGCGCGTCAAACGGCGATACCGGGTTGCGAAACGTCTTCATGGGTCAATCTCCTTTCCTGCATCCGACCGTCAGTTTCCGGCCATCTGATCCGCCATCTTCTGATAGGTCTTGTTCAGCACCTTCATGATGGAGGCGGAATAGCTCGCCGGGCTTGCGTTCAGATCGTTCACAAACTTCGAAAAGTACTTGTATTCCCCGAGGGTTCCGGAGGGATCCACATTGTAAGAGAGGTCGCAGATCGCCTTCTCCCGCATCAGGCGGTAGACGTTTTTCGAATCCTCGTCGCGGAGGACTTTTCCCTCCACATACTGCTCGATGAACGCGTCCACCACATATTTGTTCGATCCCGCGCTGAGCGCCTCGACGATCGTGCCGGTTCTCGAAGGATCCGACAGCGTGATCGGGACCGCCATCATGCCCCCCACGGTCCAGACGGTGTAGTCGTCGGTTTCGTCGAGCTTCGGATAGGGCAGATAACCGAAATCGAATTCCAGATCCCGCAGCAGAGCCGGGTCGGAGCCGTATCCCTCGAAGAGCGCGTTCCCGGCTTCGAACACCTTGTAGTGATCGTTCCCGCTCGTCGTGAAGTAGACGTCCGGATTCGCGGGAAGGGCCTGCATCAGTTCCACGATGCGGACGATCCTGTCGGACACCAGATTGAAGTGATAGCCCTCCTCGTCCCACGTCATCGGCAGCTCCCCGAAGTTGAAGCCGAAACCCGCGATATAGGCGGGATTCATGGCCATGCCGTAGCGGTCGTCCTTGTCCGCCTGACCGTTGCCGTTCAGATCGGCATACGCGTCCTTCGCGTACCCGAGCATCTTGTCAAAGGTCCACGTTCCGTTGTACACGTCCTCGTAGGGATAGGGGAGCCCCAGCTGCGCCATCAGCTCCTTGTTGAAGAGGAGGCGGAAATGCTGCTGGACGGGGAACGTGAGGTCGCTGACCGCAAAGTACTGCTTGTTTCCGAGGCGGTAGGTCCTGTTCGCGTTCTGGTTGTACCAGCGGGCTTCCAGATCGATGCCGCCGAGATCCTGCCAGTCGAACACGAGGTTCCCGGTGATATACGACGCGCGCTCGCCGGGACACCAGAAGCAGATCAGGTCGTAGGTCTCGCCCTCGCCGGCCTTCACGACGTTTTTGAAGTCGCTCTCATAGCTGTTTTCACAGAGCTCTTCGACCCGGATATCGACAAGATCCTCGACCTCGAGATTTCTCTGATACGCCGCGTCGTTCAGCACTTCGCCGGTCATTTCCTCGGGCGCGATGTAGATATTCCATGTTTTGTCAAGATACCGGATGACGGAGAAGGTATAGCCCTCGTAGTCCGTTCCCTCGGGAATGGAGGCATACCAGTCAAATTCCGTCTCTGCCTCCGTCTCTTCCGCTCCCGGAACGGACGAAGGAGAGGCTGAGTTGTTCTCCGCGCTTTCTTCGCTTGTCCCCGCGGCGCAGGCGGAGGAGAGGAAGAGCAGGAGAGAAATCAGGATCGGAACGAATCGTTTCATGAAGGTGCTCCTTTCGGGATGAATCAGGGGCGGATGGCTTTCTATTGAGCATTATAGCATATGTTTTGATTCATTGCAAGGAAAAAGGACAATCTCTTCGGCGGAAGCCTTGTCGTCGGGATCGTCCTTGTTTCGTGCTATGGGGTCCTATGCCTGAATAACGGGGAAAAGCCGCTTTCCGCTCCCTCGCCCGGAGCAAACGCGGACAGCGGATCAGAGTCCCGTCTTCTCCCGGATGTACGCCCGCGCCTTCTGAGCGTATTCAAACGGATTGGCCTTCGCGGGATCCTGTTCCGCCTCCACGACGACCCAGCCCTCGTAGCCGCTCTTCTCGATCACGTCGAAGATCGGAGCGAAGTCCACGTCGCCGTCGCCGGGAACCGTAAACACGCCGTTGCGGACAGCTGTCAGGAAGCTCCATCCCTCTTTCTGCGCCTGCTCGCGGATCGGGAGCCGCACGTCTTTCAGATGGATGTGGCGGATCCGGCCGATGTATTTCTCGAGGATCGGAAGGGGATCGATCCCCGCGAAGGTCAGGTGCCCGCTGTCGAACAGCAGATAGACGAGGTCGGGATCCACGGAGGCCATAAAGCGGTCGATTTCCTCCGCCGTCTGAACGCCCGTGCCCATGTGATGGTGCATCGTGAGGGTCATGCCCTTTTCCTTCGCCAGTTTGCCGAGCTCGTTGTACCCCTTGATCACGCGGTCCCATTCGGCGTCCGTCCAGCGCGGCTTGTTCCCACCGAAGATGTTGAGGTCCTTCCCCTGAATGGAGTCGCCCTGCTCAGACGCGCCGATCACTCTTGCGCCGAGGGCGTACAGGCGGTCCCGGTGCTCGATGAAGTTTTTGACCGTGACCTCCATCGGCTCGGAGATAAACAGGGTGGAGAACCACGCGTTGCAGATCGTGAGGCCGCGCACGTCAAGCTTGTGCTTCAGGGTCGGGACGTCCTTCGGGTACTTGTTGCCGATTTCGGAGCCCTTGAAGCCCGCGAGCGCCATTTCGCTGACGCACTGTTCGAAGGTGTTCTCTCCCCCGAGGTCGGGCATGTCGTCGTTCGTCCAGCCGATAGGGGCGATGGCGAGTTTCACTTTATTCTGATCGAGCATATGCTTCTTCTCCTGATTGAATTAGAATTTTCTCGTGTCCTTCACATGTTCGCAGAGGGATTCGTAGGCCGCCGCAACACGGGGACTTTCCGAAACCTCGGCGACGCCCACGCGCCACCAGCTGTCGTATCCGGGCGTCATGGACCCGGGCAGAACCTTGATGTCGTAGAGGACGGGCCTGTCCTGAGTCAGCGCGTCTTCGAGGGCGGCTTTCAGCTCTTCCTCCGTATGAATGGAATAGGTCTTCAGCCCGTAGCCCTCCGCGCTCTTGGCGAAGTCGAGGGGCATGATCTCCCCGTCCAGTCCGCCGGTCTGCGGATCGCGGAACCGGAACACCGTCCCGAAGGTGTCGTCGCCCTGATTGTTCTGCAGATTCTCGATGCAGCCCCAGCCGGAGTTGTCGAAGAGGCAGAAGTGAACGCGCAGGCCCTCCTGCAAACAGGTCACGAGCTCGGAGTGCGCCATGAGATAGGTGCCGTCGCCGAAGAAGGTGTAGACCTCGTTCCCGGGGCAGGCCAGCTTCACGCCGAGCGCGCCGTTGGTCTCGTAACCCATGTTGGAGAAACCGTATTCCATGTGGTAGGTGTCCCGGTTTCCGGGCCGGAACAGACGCTGCATGTCGCCGGGAAGGCTGCCCGCGCTTCCGAGGGCGATATCCGTCGGCTGCATGAATTCGTTGATGATCCCGAGGGCGCGCGTCTGGGTGAGTCCTCTCGGATCCTCCTTGCGATACCAGTCGTCCGCGATCCGGAGCCATTCCGCCCGCTCCCGCTCCGCCGCTTCTCCGTTTTCCGCGCGATAGCCGACGAGTGCCTTCGTCAGCGCGTCGAGCCCTTCCCGCGCGTCGCAGATGATCGGTTCCCCGTCCATCTTCACGGCGTCGAACGGGCAGATATTGACCGACACGAGCTTAGTGTGTTCGCCGAAGAGCCATTTCGAGCTCGTCGTGAAGTCGGTGAGACGCGTGCCCACAGCGATCACGACGTCCGCGTCCTTTGCGATCCGGTTGGCGCACTGGGTCCCGGTCACGCCGATACCGCCGAGGTTCAGCGGATGCTCCCACGAAAGGGTCCCTTTGCCTGCCTGCGTTTCGCCGAACGGGATCCCGGTTGCGTCAATGAATCTCTCAAGCGCGTCTCCCGCATAGGAGTACCGGACGCCGCCCCCGCAGATCAGAAGCGGTTTTTTCGCTCCCCGGATGATCTCGGCCGCGCGTTCGGTCTGCGCTTCGGTCGGGACTCTTCTGTCCATGTGCCAGACGCGGCGGCGGAGGAAGGAGACGGGATAGTCGTACGCCTCGCCCTCCACGTCCTGCGGCATCGCAAGACACACGGCCCCCGTGTCCGCCGGGTCAGTCAGCACGCGCATGGCATGGATCGCCGCGGTCATGAGCTGTTCGGGACGCTCGATGCGGTCGAAGTAGTGGCAGACCCCGCGGAAGGCGTCCGTCACGGTCTGGCCGAAGGAGTGGAAGAACTCCGCCTGCTGGAGCACGGGATCCGGCTGACGGCACGCGAAGGTATCCCCCGGCAGAAGGAGCAGCGGAATGCGGTTTGCCGTCGCGCAGCCCGCCGCCGTCACCATGTTCATCGCGCCCGGTCCGATGGAGGACACGCACGGAATGATCTCGAGGCGGTTCTTCTGCTTTGCGAAGGCAGTGGCCGCCAGAGCCATATTCTGTTCGTTCTTGCCCTGCAGAAACCGGATGGAATGCCCGCCCTGCTGCAGCGCCTGTCCGACGCCGACGACGCATCCGTGGCCGAAAACGCCGAAGATATTGTTGACAAATTTATGTTCAACCCCGTCCAGCTCCACAAACTGCTCGTCGAGGAACCGGACCAGCGCCTGCGCCATGGTCAGCCGAATGGTCTCCATGAGTGATTGCCTCCTTGTTGGTTCAAATACCCGCGGCTTGCGGACTTATTGCTTGTCTCCGAAGTAAACGCTGTCCGGTTCCATGACCCAGAGGTGTTCTTTCAGGAATACCGGATACTCCGGCTGCTTGTACGGACAGCCGTCAAGGTGACGGATCGCCCAGAGATACCAGAGCGCGTACCCGGGAGCCGTGCAGTGGGGATGGGTCAGGCCGGGCGCGATAAAGACGGTGTCGTTGTTCTGAACCTTCACGACGTCGTCCCCGAGCTCGCCGTAGCCGAACCCGTTTTCCGGATTGGTCTTGTAGTAGTAGATCTCCGGCTGGGGGTGATGGTGGGGCGGATAGCTGCTCCACTTGCCCGGGAATCCGATCACTTCGCCGAGCACAAGGTTCGCGTACGGGGCGTTTGAATAGTCGAAGATCGTGCGGACAATGCGGGTGCTCGTCTCGCGCATGAGTCCCGCTCCGCGGAATTCGTCCGGCGTGTCGGCGGGAAGATAGAGCTTGCTTCCGAATTCGCGCCCGTTGTCCGTCCGGAGGATGTTCAGCTCCGCTTCGTCCGAGAGACAGGTGATTTTCACGGCAGTCGCGCGGTCGGCGTGGATCGCGGTCGGAGGCACGTCGAAGCAGTTTTCGCGGTTCTCCGCGTGCTCTTTTCCGTCCCACTCGAATTTCACTTCGCCGTACACAAGCAGCGCGGCCTTTTCGAGCGCGGCATCCTCGAACCAGACGTCGCCCTTCTTCATGCGATAGACGCCGAAATCCATGAGCATGTCGGCGTGCGCCCCGTCCATCCGCGCGAGCCATTTCAGGCCGAAGGGATGCGCGCCGCGGGCTTTGATGATGTTTTCAGCCATATTACGCCCCCGTGATCTCGCTGATCTTCACCGGACGGTGTTCGTCGAGCGACTTCTTCGCGGCCTTGGCGAGCACGACGCTCATGAGGCCCGCGTGGATCCCGACCGGCACTTCGGCGTCTTCGGCGATGGCGCGGATGAACTGCCGCATTTCCTCGGTGAAGGAAGCCATGTACCGCTCGAGGAAGAAGAACTGCGGCTTGTCGCTCACGACGCCGGACGCGGTGGAGACCTTCACGGTGGAATCGCCGTCGTTCTCGTCCGCGGCCATGCCGAGGCTGCCGAACACTTCGACTCTCTGGTCGTATCCGTAGGCGGCGCGGCGGCTGTTGTCGATCACGCCGAGGGCTCCGTTTTCAAAGGTCAGCGTGACGATCGCGGTGTCCACGTCGCCCGCTTCGCCGATCCGCTTGTCCACAAGGCTCGTGCCCATCGCGTAGACCTCGGTCACGTCGGATCCCGCGAGGAACATCGCCATATCGAAGTCGTGGATCATCATGTCGATGTAAAGGCCGCCGGAGGACGCGGCGTATTCCGGGGACGGCGGTTCGGGGTCGCGGGAGGTGATCTTGATGATCTCCACGTTGCCGAGCGCGCCGCTCTGCGCCAGCTGCTGAACGTGTCTGTGGTTGTGGTCGAACCGGCGGTTGAAGCCGATCTGGAGCTTCTTTCCGCTCTTCTCCGCCGCCGCGGCCACGTCGCGGATCCGCTCGATGGAGGTGTGGACGGGCTTTTCGCAGAAGACGTGCTTTCCGGCGTTCAGCGCGGCGATGGTGATATCCGCGTGGGTGGGGGTGGGGGAGCAGACGAGTACCGCGTCGATGGCGGGATCGTTCACGATGTCCATGTAGTCCGCGGAATACTTCGGAATGCCGAACCGCTCGGCGAGCTTCTTCGCGTTCGCCTCGATGACGTCGGTCACCATGACGACCTCGGCCTCGGGAATATGGTAGGTGATGGATTCGGCGTGGACGTTGCCGATGCGGCCCGCTCCGACGATTCCGATTTTCAGCTTGTTCATAGCGTATCTCCTTCTGTATGTCTTGGATGTTCTGTATTGCTTTACCGCGCGATCAGAGCGAGCCGTCCCATGTGGAGACCTGCTCCTTCTTCATTTCTTCCTCGTCGAACCAGCGGACGGTGACATTCTTGGATTCGGTATAGAACCGGAACGCGTCCTTCCCGTGGCAGTGCAGATCGCCGAAGAAGGACTGCTTGTGTCCGCTGAACGGGAATACGCCGATCGGAACCGGGATGCCGACGTTGACGCCGACCATGCCGCCGTCCGTTCTGCGGGCGAATTCGCGGGCGTAGTAGCCGCTCTGGGTGAAGATCACGGAGCCGTTCGCAAAGGGATTGCGGTTCATGAGGGCGAGTCCTTCCTCGAAGTCCTTCACCCGCTTGATGCAGAGCACCGGGCCGAAGACCTCGCGCGTGCCGATGGTCATTTCCTCGGTGACATGGTCGAAGATCGTGTGGCCGATGTAGTAGCCGTCCTCGTACCCTTCCACCTTGATGTCCCGACCGTCGAGAACGAGTTCCGCGCCTTCCTCGATACCCTTTTCGATCCAGTCGAGGACGAATTTCTGATGGGATTTCGAACCCACGGGTCCGAGCTTCGAGGTCTTGTCATAGGCGGGGCCGACCTTCTGATCCTTGCAGAGGCGGACGATTTCAGCGACGAGCTGATCCGCAATGGCTTCTTCCGCCACGACGACGGGCAGAGCCATGCAGCGTTCGCCGGCGCATCCGAAGGCGGAGTTCATGATGCCGGCCGCCGTGCGAGTGATGGGAGCGTCGCGGAGCACGAGGGCGTGGTTCTTCGCCTCGCACAGGCACTGAACGCGCTTGCCGTTCGCGGCGGCTGTTGCGTAGACGTGCTTGCCGACGGAGGTGGATCCCACGAACGTGACGCCGCGTACGTCCTCATGGGTGAGGAAGAGTTCGGCTTCGTTCCGGGAGCAGGGGACGACGTTGAAGATCCCGTCCGGAACGCCCGCTTCCTTGTACAGCTCGGCGAAGCGGAGGGAGGTCATGGGCGTCGTGGAGGCGGGCTTGAGCACGAACGCGTTGCCGCACACGATGCAGAGCGGAGCCATCCAGCCGACGGGGATCATCGCCGGGAAGTTCCACGGGGCGATTCCGGCAAATACGCCGATCGGCTCCCGGTAGAGGGTGGTGTCGTATCCGCTCGAGGTGTTCATCAGGCTCTCGCCCATGAGCAGGGACGGAGCGGAGCAGGCCAACTCCGTCATTTCCAGCGCTTTTCCGACGTCTCCCGCGGCCTCGCTCCAGCACTTGCCGTTTTCCGTCGCGCACAGGAGGGTGAGCTCGTCCATGTGTTCCTCGATGAGGTTTCTGAGCTTCATCATGACGGCGGCGCGCTTGCGGACGGGGGTATCCTTCCATGCCGGGAAAGCAGCCTTCGCCGCCGCGATCGCGGATTCGACCTCTTCCTTCGTGCAGCACGGAACCTTTGCGATCTCATGGCCGGTGGACGGGTCGTAGATGGTGTTGAACTTCTCCGATTTGCTTTCGATGAATTCTCCGTTGATGAAGGGTTTCATCACTTTGATCTCTGCCATGGCTTCTGTCTCCTTGTATGTTTGAAAGGTTCGGGTTCGGTTCCGGAATTCCGGATTCACATCGCGGTCACGACGCCGCCGCAGGACGCCTTCTTCTCGCGGATGAACGCGGCAAGGCTCTCCTCGTTCGGCATGTCGCGGCTGCACGCGTGGCTTGCGACGAGCATAGCGGCGGACGCGCTGCCCTGTTCGAGGGCGCCGGCCAGGGAGTCCCCGCGCATCAGAGCGTGCAGGAAAGCGCTTGCGTAGCCGTCGCCTCCGCCGAATCCCTTGAGCGCGTCCACGGGGAAGGGCTTCACCTTGTAGTTCCCTTCCCGACTGTAGGCGCAGGAGCCTTCCTTCCCGTGCTTGATGACGACGATGGAGGCGCGCTTGCCGAGCCAGTACGCGGCCGAGCATGCGTCCGTCCCGTCGAGACCGAGCAGACGCTCCATGCGGTCAAACTCCTCGCGGCTGCCGAGAATGATATCCGCTTTTTCGGCGACGAGGGACATATAGACCGCGATCTCGTCGTCGTTCTTCCAAGTGTAGGCGCGGTAATCGGCGTCGAACACGACCGGAACCGCGTTTTTCAGAGCAAAGGTCAGCGCTTTGAACGCCGCCTCCCGGGTGGGAGAGGTGCAGAGGGACGTGCCGGAAATCAGAAGGCAGGCGGAGGACTTGATGTAGTCCTCGTCCACGTCGGAGGGGCTGAGCATCAGATCGGCCACGCCCTCGCGGTACATCAGAATGGAGGATTCGGTCGGCGAAAGCATCTCCGTGAAGGTCAGCCCCAGCTTTTCCCCGTGCTCGCAGCGGAAGATGTGGGAAGTGTCGATGCCTTCGTTCTTGAAGAAATCCGTCACAAACGTCCCGAACTGGTCGTCCGAAACCCGCCCGAGGAATCCGACCCGATTGCCCAGTCTGGCCATGCCCACCGCGATATTCGCCGGGGAGCCGCCCAGATATTTGTTGAAGTTCGAGCTTTCGTTCAAGGGCCGGTTGTAGTCCGTGGGGTTGAAGTCGATGGCGACGCGGCCCACGGGGATGATGTGCAGTGCTTTTGTGAGATCGAATGAGATCATTTTATGCCTTCCCTTCGCTTCCGAAAAGTCTGATGTAGCGACCCACGACCTGAGCGACCGCCGCCGTGGAGGCCTTGATGTTCTTATATACGTCGCTGCTCTGACACGCGCTCGCCTGCGCGATGAAAATATCGGTGGCGATGTTGATCTTGCGCATGCCGAGCTCGATCAGCTTTCTGAACTGCTCGTCCGTCAGTCCGCTCCCGCCGTGCAGAACGAGCGAGGCGCGCAGCTTGCCGTGGAGGTTCTCGAGGACGTCGTACCGGAGGACGGGGGAGGCAGCGTACAGTCCGTGCGCGTTCCCGATCCCGACCGCTAAGGCGTCGATCCCGATCTCGTCCATTTTGACGCAGTCGTCGATGGAGGCGATCTTCTCCTCGGCTTCCCCGCCTTCTTCCGTCTTCCCCACGCGCCCGACTTCGGCTTCAACGGCAGCTCCGGTCTTCGCGGCAAGCCGGACGATTTCGGATGTCAGCGCGATGTTGTCCCCGATGGGCAGCTCGGACCCGTCGCACATCACGGACGTGAACCCGAGCTCGAGCGCGCGCTTCACGCATCCGACCGTCTTGCCGTGATCCAGATGGACGGCGATCGGCACGCTTGCGATCTTTGCCGCCGCGATCATCATGGGAGCCATCAGCTCAAGCGGGGATCCCGTCAGTCTGGATTCCGCGATCTGCATGATCACCGGCGCGTGATTCTCCTCCGCCGCCTGCAGGACGCCGCGGACGCACTCCATATTCGCCACGCTGAACGAACCGACCGCATACCCGCCCTTTTCGGCTTCCGCGAGCAGGGTACGCATATTTACGAGGGACACGGAATATCACCTTCCTTTGATGAAGAATGGAAAATGTCACAGCATTGCCAGTATAAGAAAAGGTCCCGGCGGGAAAACGGCTGCTCCGGTTCCTCACGCTGTTTCCCTTCGCCGCGCCCGTACCTTCTCTATCGTAGTTTACACCACGAATGCGGGTTTGTCAAGAGAGATAGGAAAATTCGGCCTTCGCGGGGGACGGGACGCAGAAAAAAAGTGCCCTCCGCCAAAGGCCGAAACCGGGTTGGCAGAAGGCGCGGCGAAACGCTCGCGGAGCGGTCAGTCCGTGGTTGAGACATCGACGTCCGGCGCGATGCGGAGGGTGTATCCCGGGTATGCTTTTCCGATCTCGGCGTAGAGGATGTTCAAGGCCTCCTTCGGGACGATGTCAAAGCTCAGCACGACGTCGAAGGTCATCTCCTTCGTCTCCGTATCCAGATAGAACCCGTGAAGCTGTACGGCCCAGTCGTGAGCCAGCACCAACTCGCGCACGTCGTTCCGGATCCTCGCGGTCTCGTCGTCCTCCGTGTTGTACGAATACAGACCGACGCCGGCCAGAATGACGCCTGTCTCCCGGTAGACCTTCCCCTCGAGCTTCCGCGTGAGACGGTCGATCTCCCGCGCGGTCATGCTGTCCGGAAGCTCGAGATGGACGGACGCCAGATTTTTGTCCGGGCCGTAGTTGTACAGAACCAGATCGTACGCCCCGCTGACCTCCGGCTCCTCCGTCAGAAGCGCCTTGATCCGGTCCGTGGTCTCCTTGTCCGCCCGCACGCCGAGGATCTCGTTCAGCGTTTCGATCATCATTTCAACGCCGGATTTGACGATGAAGACGGAAATGACCGCGCCGACATAGGCTTCGAGCGAGACGCCGCTCACCATGAAGATCACGGCGGAGGCAAGCACGGACGCCGAAAGGATCGCGTCAAACATCGCGTCCGATCCGGAGGCCGTGAGCGAACCGGAATTTACCTTCTTCCCCTGCGCCTTGACGTAGCGTCCGAGCAGGATCTTGACGATGACGGCGACCGCGATGATCACGAGAGAGATCACGCTGTACTCCGGCGTCTCGGGGTGAATGATCTTCTTCACGGATTCCACAGCCGACGTGATGCCCGCGTAGAGGACGATCCCGGACACGATCATCGCGCTGAGGTATTCGATCCTGCCGTATCCGAGCGGGTGCTTCTTATCCGGAAGCCGCCCCGCCAGCTTGGTCCCCACGATGGTGATGATCGAGGAAAGCGCGTCGGAGAGATTGTTGACCGCGTCGAGGATCACGGCGATGGAGTGGGACAGGATCCCGATCCCCGCCTTGAACGCCGCGAGAAGAACATTTGCGAGAATCCCGATGACGCTGGTCCGGACGATCACCCGGTCCCGGTTCGCCTCCGGAGTCTCGTGAATCTGCGGTTCGTTGTTCATGCTGATATCCCCCTGTAAAGAATAATCGATTTATCATACCGTTTCATCATACCACAGATTTTTTAAGATTTCATGAACGAAGGCGGTTTTTACTGCGGATCCTCTGCGGCAAAGAGAAGTCCGTGTATCCGCAACAAAGCGCCTGCCCTTCTGACAGACGCTTTTCCCCTTGCGCGCTTATGACAACGCCGCGCTGAGGGTTTCCTCCTCCGCGATCTGCGACCACCGCCACAGCCGTTCGGGCTTGTATTTCACGGTGCTGATATCCTTTAAGATCATCTCCAGCCTCAGCCCGTGGGCCTTTGCCGCCGCTATGGTTCGGCGCAGATCCCGGCGCACGGCCTCCTCGTCGAACGAAGACTGCGCGAGAAACGCGGGGCTCGGCTTGTTTGACATGATATATTCTTTGGGCAGGTTCGCGGCGAAGTGTTCCCGGTCGCTCCACGGACTGCACGAGATCTTGCGGATATTCGGCATCCGGCAGATGATGTCCAGACGGTCGCAGCAGCCGTAATAGATCGAGCCGAAGTGCGGGAACAGCCGCTGCATATACGGAACCTCAAATTCCGCCGTGATCTCCGGAGAGACGGAGGTGAAGAGCTGCGCCAGCCCGAACGCCCAGCCGTCCTTCGTGGTCGGGTTGTCCCGGTCGCACCCCGGTCCCGGAAGGGCGTCCGAGAAGGTATAGGAGCAGTGGCACATATTCGTGTTCACATCGTACACGCCGAGGCGGTTGATCTGCTCGATCTCGTCCAGCGTCGCCGCGGTCAGCCGCTCCATGATGGCGTGCATCATCTCCGGGCGGTCCATCAGCTCGACATAGCAGTTTTCCACGCCCATCCACTGCGTGATGGAATCCCAGATCCCGAGATGGAGGATAACGCCCTGCATCTTCACTTCCGCGATCCCCGAGAAGAGCTCCCGCGCCGCGGCGATCATCTCAGCCTCCGCCTCCCGGTCGATGGTCACGACGGGCGTCTTGATTTTCTCCACGTCCTCCGGCTCCTCGAACTGGTTGACAAAATGCTGGGCAAGCACGCCGCTTGTCGGATCTGTCGCCTTCGTCTCCTTGATGAATCCCAGGCCGTAGCCGGTATTTCCGATGGGACGGGGCAGAAGGACGTACGGATTGAGCACCATATCCGCCGGAAGATGCTCCCACTTGTAGATCTCCGAGCGGAGCGTCCACTCCACATTCCGGAAGTACGGATCCTCCACCGTACAGATCAGGGAGCCGTCCACGTCCAGCTCGTTCCACGGCATCTGATCGACGGCGATCATGGGCTTCTGCATATGCCCCTGATTCAGCGCGCGCCAGAGTTCCCTTTTCTCGTTGTTCTTCCCGGAGACGGCGTACGCCATGTACCGCCCGGCCAGCGTCCGCAGCGTCTCCCGATCCTTACTGCAAAGCTCCATATCCCGTTCCCCCCAGTCACAGTTTATGAAAATGCCCTCCGGCTATCTTCCGTACGTCTCGCGGCACCATTTTGCGACGCGGCCGATCAGCTCCGCGGGCAGCTCCCGGTCATATGGCAGCCGGATCGTCCCCTTGCTCACGTCGAATCCGGCCAGCTCGTCCGCGAAAACCGCTGTCGCCTCGCCTCCCGGGTAGAGCCCGAGATGCTTCTTCGACGCGGCGAAATGGATGAGGTTCTTTCCTTTCCGGTAGGTCGGCATCGACCACGAAATACACTCCTCCGCGTCCGGCAGGGCTTCTTTCAGAATGGCGCGGATCTCGCTCAGTCTTGGCCGGACCGATTCCTCCTGTGCTGCGATGTATTCGTCCACGGTCTGCGGTTTCCCGCAGTAGTGGGACTGTCCCTGCCGCTCGAACGTTCTTCCGCATGCCGGACACGTCCACTTCATATTCCGCCGCCTCCTTGTTTCCTTCGCTCCCCGGTCTCTGCCCGCGCCTTACCGGGAAACGAGCTTCAAAAACTTCGCCTCGTTCATCTGTTCGTTCGTCAGAAATTCGCCGTCCCGGAACAGCGCGTAGGTCGTGACCGGCGTCGGAGCGTTCTGCGCGTCCTCTTCGCTGTCAAGGCGGATCGCACGGAAAGGAATGCCGTGTTCTTCCGCGGTCTTCTCCACGATCGGCACATACTTCGCGTTGAACGGGCACTGATGGGTGTAGTAGAGGACATAGCCGTTTTCCCCGACCTGCGGATGCTTCGCGCATTCCTTGAACCGCGGCGCCTCCGCCCCGTCCGCGAAGGGAAGGAACCAGAGCTGGATCCCGCCCGCCGCCTCGTCGCAGACGGAAAAGCCCTTGTATTTCAAATACTTCGGGTCGGCAAGAAACGGCCTTTTCTTCGCGGAGGAGAGAATACACAGTCCGTTCTTCCCCTGCCGCCTGCCGTCTTCGATGCACGCGCCGAGCAGCTCGTTCGAATAGCCGTGGCCCTTGAGAGAGCCGGACACCCACAGGCAGTCAATATAGAGATATCCGTCCGCCTCGATCGGGATCCACGCGTGCTCCGCGGGAATGTATTCGATGAAGCACTTGCCGCGCTCCGTGCTTTTCAGAAAGACCAGCCCGTCGTCAAAGCGGTCCGCCAGCCACGCCTTTTTCGACGCAACCTGAATGTCCCTGTTGTTCGAGATGGCGCAGCAGATGTGCTCGCTCTCGAGGTTGTCCCTTGTAACTCTGATGATTTCCATATCGCCTTTCCTTTGACCGTCCGAAGCGGCCTAAATAGTAAGAACTCCCCGCCAGCCGCGGACGGAATAGTAGGAATCCGCGCCGTTGTGGAAGGTGAAGACGGTCCCGTACCGCCGCTCGCAAAACAGGGCTCCCCCGAGCCTTCTGATCTCCTCCGGCGTCCGGATCCAGCTCGATGTCTTCAGGTCGAATTCGCCCGTCCCCTGCAATCTCCGGTAAAGGTCTTCCGTCATAAGCTCGACGCCCGTCTCATGCGCCTGACGGACCGCGCTGTCCGAGGGGGGATTCTTACTCCGCTTGGCGAGGGCCTCTTCGTCGTAACACACGCTTCTGCGTCCGGCGGGGGATTCCTTCGCACAGTCGCAGAACAGGATCCGCACGCCGTCCGGAGCGAGGCCGATGGTATCCGGCTCCCCTCCGCTTTTCTCCATTTTTTCGAGAACCTGGAGCGCGTCCGGATTCTCAAGAAGCCGCTTTTCGACGTCCGCCCAGTCGAGATCCGGATGACGATTTCTGTTTTCTTCAAATCTCTTTTTCAGAAGTGCAAGCATGCTCTTTCCTCCCCTAAAGCGCCTCGTTCACTTTGATTCCGCATCTCCGATCCCGTGCGTATTCTTCTTCCGACTCCGCCTGCTTCTGTCTCTATGGTAAATCATAAAGCCGCAAAAGTCAAGAGGGAGCTTGAAAAACGGGCGGAAACCGGCAGATCGGCGTACGGCGCGGCAATGAAAACGGCCCGCTCCCCTTGCAAAGCGAACCGGAGTCTGCTATACTGTCGGCAAAGGATGACCGAACGGTCTGATCGGAAAAACCGGAAGGAGGGAGTCCGCCGTGTCCTCTCCGCTTTACGAACGCATTTACGCCCTTGTCCGCAGGATTCCGGAGGGGAAAGCCGCCACCTACGGACAAATCGCCTTTCTGCTCGGACTGCCGCGCGGAGCCCGGACCGTAGGATTCGCCATGGCCGCCTGCAGGGATCCCTCCGTCCCCTGCCACCGCGTCGTGAATCGGTTCGGCGGCACGACTCCCGCGTTCGATCCTCCGGGCGGCTCCGGCGTACAGCGGATGATGCTCGAATCGGAGGGCGTCCGCTTCGACGGGGAGGGCCGGGTCGATCTGAACGTCTGCGGATGGGACGGAGAGAACACGGAACAGGAGGCCCCGATGGTTTTTGACAACAACGACAGGCGGATCCGCCACTTCGAGCTGATGCTCTGCCGCTCCCTCGACGATCTTCCGGTCCTTCCCCTGCCCGCGGGATACCGCTTCGTCCGGTACGCGCCGGGGGATCGGGACGAATGGATCCGGATCGAAGAGAGCGCGCGGGAATTCGACTCCTTTGAGGAAGGAGAGGCGGCATGGGCCCGGTACTACGGGGACCGTGAGGACGAGCTGCCCGGGCGGATGCTCTTTGTCGAATCAGACAGCGGAGAGAAGGTTGCCACAGCTACGGCGATGTACGATGTATTCGGACGGGATACCTCCGGCTCGGCATGGCTCCACTGGGTATCCGTCAGGCGGGACCGTCAGGGGCTCGGGCTCTCGAAACCGCTTATTTCGGAAGCATTCCGGGTCATGAAAGCCCTCGGATACACGCGCGTCGTGATCCCGACCCAGACCAACACCTGGCTCGCTGTGAAGGTCTATCTGGATCTCGGGTGCCGTCCGATTCCGGAAAACGCCGTTCACAGCGAAACCGGCTGGCGGATCGCGCGGACGCTGACTGAACACCCGGCTCTGGCCTCGTTTCCGCCCGTCGGACCGGGGGACATCCTCGCTGAGGAGAGAAATCCGTGATTTTTGGGCTTTTCCGTTCGTTTTTCCTTGACAAAAAGCGCCTTTGCGGGTACAATAAAGACAGAATCCTATCGGAATCAATCGGAGGAGCTTATGGCAGCCAAGAAAAAAGTCGGCGATCTCATCAAAGAGGCCCGCACAAACGCAGGACTGACGCAGACGGCGCTTGCCGGGAAGATCAAGGGACTCACCGCGGCCGATATCAGCAAGGCGGAGCGCGGGGAAAAGGAACTCACCAAGGAACAGCTGAAAAGCATCGCCAAAATCACCGGCGTGACGCAGAAATCCCTGCTCGAGGCTCCGTCCGGCGCGTCGGGCAAGACCACAGCGACCACTTCGACGACGACGTCCTTGGCCAAGAAAAAGACAAGTACCGCCTCGACGTCCTCCGTGAAGCTGACGGCCACGGAGAAAAAGCTCGTGGAGGCTTACCGGGCCGCGGACACGAAAACCCGCAAGAACGCCATGAGCGTTCTGAAAGGCACGGACAAAACCACCGCCGGGATGCTCGAGAGCTTTCTCACCGGGATCCTCACCAAATCCGTCCCGGACGAGGATTTCGAGGACGTCGGAGAGCCCGTGATCTACACGATCGACGAAAACAAGGAAGAATAACGGAAAACCGGATATACAGAGAACCGCCGCGCTCGCGCCGAAACCGGAGTGCGGCGGGGGACGAAAGAGAAGAGACCCCGGCTCGGGTTGTCGAAAACCTCGGGCCGGGGCGTTTTTCGGATGCGGTCATTCCGTGAAGGAAGACATGAACTTTTCGAGCTGCTTCTTGGCTGGCTTCTCCCACTTCTGGAAGAAGGAGGCGATCTCTATCTTTCCGCTGGAGATCTGGCTGACCAGTCCGCTGTATATGGTGCCGGTGTTGTCCAGATAGCCGATATCCACGACTCTGCCGTCCAGCAGGTAGTCCAGCATTTCCACGGAGTCCTCGTCGCGCATCGCCTTGTAGGTCAGGACCTTCTCGTAATACGCCGGCTTCAGCGTGCTCATGGAGGCGAAGGACAGGTACTCGAACACGCCCGCCGACATTTCCGGATCCTCCGCGACCGTGGGGATCGTCAGCGCGTCCGAGGCCCATGAGTGGATATTGGTGTGATACGCGCTCTGCACTTCGTCCAGCTTGGGGAGGGGAAGAACGCCGAAGTCCACGTCCATGTTGCGGAGCCGGGTCACGCACTGGAGCACTTCGGAGTAGAACAGGGACTGATTCGCTTCGAACATCTTCTGGAAGACCGACCAGTCTCCGCCGAGCTGTCCGTGGCAGGTGATCCGGTCGTCGTTCAGGATCATGTTGATCTTCTCCGCGGCCGCGGCGAGACGCTCGGTGAACCCGCAGAAGACGTAGGCGTCGTTTTCGTCCTTATCGAGCACCCGGTAATCCAGCGCGTAGAGGAAGCCCGTGTATGCGTCGCCGGTGGTGAGCATGCCGAAGAAGTCGTTCAGATCGGTGGTTCCGTTGCCGTCCAGATCCGTGCCGATGTCCTTGGTAAGGGCATAAAACTGATCCGCGGTCCATTTTCCCTCGCGCACCATGTCGTAGAGGCCCGTTATCTCATAGTTTTCCGCAACCTGCTTGTTGTACATCATGGACCATGTCCCCTCGTTGGCCACCAGCGTCATATCCCCCACGGCCAGATAGTTCCGTCCGAGGATCGAGGTGTCGTCAAGGATGCTCCCCGTGTAATACGGAGCGTCCCGGTGAAACGCGTCAAACCCGTTCAGATCGAACAGGAGACTGCTCTTGGCGGACGTGATCGACGTGGCGAGCGTCAGCATGGCGAGGTCGGCGATGTGGTCCCCGGCCGAGGCGGAATTGCGCAGGGTCGCCAGAAAGGTTCCGTCCGGAATGGTGAACGGTGTGATCTTGACGTTGAAATACGCGTTGACCGTCTCGTTCCGGTTGAAGACCGCGTCGTTCAGCGGTTCGCCGTTCAGCTCCTCGGAATAGACGTCCATACTGATCCACCAGCCGCTGGAATCCGGAGAGCGGTCCATAATGGTGAAGGTCCGCCCGGCGTAATCCTTCTGTTCGATTCCGGGATCGTATGCGGTTTCCTCAGGCGCGGGAGCGTTTTCCTCCGCTTCGACTGCCGCCGGAATATCGGAGGTCGTGTTTTCGGCGGACGGATCCGTGTTCGGTTTGGATTCTCCGCAGGCACAGAGGGCGGGGGATGCGAGAACTGCAAGGATTGTCAGTAATGAGAAGAGTTTTTTCATGTCAACCTCCAGATATAAATATGGATTTCATGCGAACTCTTTTTCCGGCGGTCCCGGAGGCGAAGACGGGGAGTGCGCGGATCCTGTTCTTCCGGGAGGGTCAGAGTCCCTCTTTCCGGAGCTTTTCTTCGAGATCCCGGCGGACGGACTCAAGCCGTTCCTCCTCTTCCCTCTCCTTTGCTTCCTTTTCCGTCTTCCGGCGGCGGAGGAACAGGAGCAGATGGGGAATCTGGGAGAGAAGCGCGGCGGCCCCGCTGACGATGAGGGTGACGGACAGGTCGGAGGCTCTCTGGGCGCGCTTGCCGTCCCTCACGCCCCGCCGGTACGCCCGGTCGTCCACCACCTTCGCGGCCTCCATGGGCCCCCCGGCGTCCGCCACGTTCTCGATCAGCTTTGCGATGGCGACGGCCTTTTTGTCGGGTTTATTCTTTTTCATGGCGTCCGTCACTCTGCCGCTTTGGCCGCTTCGATCTTGGCGATGAGCTTTCTCCCGATCCCCGCCATGAACCGGACGGCCTCGCCCACTGTGTCGCTGTCGAACCGTTCGAGGAAGGAGTCCGCCTCGAAGGTGAAATCGCCCTGATAGCCGATCTGACCGAGGGCCTTCGTGATGGCGTCCCAGTTCATCTTCATGCCGTAGTCGTAGGGAACGGTGTGGCAGTCGGCCCTGTAGTTGTTGTCGTGGACGTGGAGAGCGCCGAGCCTGCGGTTTCCGAGCGCGCGGATGGCGTCATCCGGTTCCTCTCCCACCAGTCCGCAGTGCCCGAGATCGAGGCAGACGGTGTAGGCGTCCGGGTTGTCCAGTCCGTCGTAGTAGTCGGCCAGATCCGCGCCGAAGGAGCAGACATTTGGAATGATGTAATTCCGCCGTCCGTCGAATCCCCACATATTCTCGAGGGCGATCCGGATGCCGTATTCCAGCGCGACGGGTTCGAGGGAGCGGTAGAATTCGAAGTTGACCTTCTTCTGCTCCTCGCCCTGCTTCACATAGGCGATGGGATGCACGACGATGGCCTTCGCCCCGAGGACCCCGGCGATCCGGATGGACTGGATCACGCGGGCGGGCATTTTCTCGTTGTACGCGCTGTCGCCGTTCCGCCAGCACGGGAAAGGCGCGTGGGCCTGATTGAAACGCAGTCCGGCTGCCTCCGCCTTTTTGCGCAGCTCGAGCCCGTACGCCTCGGGATCGACGGTATTCAGGGGGCAGTCGTCCGCGGTCATACCAAACATGGAGTAATCGATGGCGTCGTAGCCTGCCTCGGCGAAGAGGGCGATCCCGCGGTCGGGTCCGAAGCGGTGGAACAGATTGTCGGTCTGAGTGGAGAGAACCATGATTTCATCCTTTCGAACGGGGGAATGATTTGATTTCATTATACGGTTCCGGCGGCAGATTTGCAAGGGGTTTTTCGCAAATTCGGGCGGGATGCTCCGCAAAACTGCGCCGATGATCGGGTCTGCCCGAAAAAATACGAAAAAGCTCTTGCAATCCGGAGCGAAATCCTGTATAATAAGCAAGACGCCGGTATGTTGGAATTGGCAGACGAGGCGGACTCAAAATCCGTTGCCGCAAGGCGTGCGGGTTCGACCCCCGCTACCGGCAGAAAAGGTTCCCGGGACTCAGTGTGAGCCCGGGCTTTTTTGCGCCTTCCCCGCCTTGTGCGAAACGCTTGCAATCGGCGCCCGGATGTGCTATACTGTTCCCGCATCACATGTATGAGGAGGCACCTTCATGAAAATCCTGTTTCAGGGCGACAGCATCACCGACGCCGGAAGAAAGTACGAAGACTGTCACGATCTCGGCCGCGGGTATCCGAAATACGCCGCCGAGCTCATGAAAAACCGCCATCCCGGCACCGAGTTTGAGTTCATCGACCTCGGAATCAGCGGGAACCGAACGGAAAACCTCATGGACCGCTGGCAAAAGGACTGTATCGATCTCCAGCCGGATCTCGTCTCCATTCTGATCGGCATCAACGACACATGGCACCGCGCCGCCGACCGCAGCTGGCTGCCGGATGAAGTCTTCGAGGAGCGTTACCGGTACCTCCTCACGGAAATCAAGGAGAAGACGCGCGCGAAGATCCTCATCATCGAGCAGTTTCTTCTTCCCGTGCCGGACAAGGAGTTCTTCCGCGTCGATCTCGACCCGAAGATCCAAATCACCCGGAAACTGGCCCGCGCATACGCCGACGCCTTTCTGCCGATGGACGGCCTGTTTGCCTCCCGCTGCATCGGGGAAGCTCCGGAAGCATGGGCGGCGGACGGCGTTCATCCCACGGAGGCCGGAGCACGCTTCATCGCGGATGTCTACGCCGACGCCTTCGACATGCTCTTTGGCGCGATGAAATAACCGGCAAACAAATAAAAACGGGGGAGCCGCACATTTTCGTACAGCTCCCTCTTTCTTTTTCTGTCCTTACGGAGGCCGTCAGTCGAGGAAGTAGACCACCATATCTTTGACGACGCCCTCGATGCTCATGAGCGGCGCGTTCGGGTCGTCGTCCGGCATCCAGATATCGACCTGCCACGGGTCGAGATGCCCGGTATCCTCCGACACCCGGTATCCGAAGTCGTAGCGGTCGTTTTTGATGTACATGCGGGTCCCGAGGGGAATGTAGTCGAAATTTGTCGCCACGGTGTGCGTGCTGACGTAGTTGCCGGAATAGGTGTTGCCGTAGATGTTGTAGTACGTCGCCTTACAGATTTTGCGCCACGAATAGGAATAGGTCACCCCGTCCCCTCCGACGAGCGTTCCGCCGACGCCGACCTCCACCTTTTCCGGAACCATCGGCGTGACGACCTCCTCCCAGTCCAGACGCCGGTCGATTTCCACGCCGTTTCTGTAGGTGACGGAATAGTGCAGGATGCTCTCGCCGTCCGCTCCCTCCTGAACGACGCTGACGTCGCCGCGCGGGATGGTGTCCACGCCGGTCTCCTCGTAGGTGCGCGGAACGACCTGACGGATATTCTCGTAGTCTGTGACCACGCGGTCCACGGTGATCGTCATGTCCTCATCGAGCCAGTCGTTCCAGAGATCGACCGAAGGGATCTCGTCGGACTCCAGCGTGATCCCGTTGTCAAGAAGGATCATGCCGAGCGTCGTCGCTTCGGTGTAGACCGTCAGGTCTTCCCGGTCCCAGAAATCCACGACGATCCAGTACTTCTGCACGCCGGAATCCCAATCCCATCCGCCGTCGGAGGATTCCGTGTCCCAGTCCCACGCCGTCGAAAAACGGAGCCGGGAGGAGGAGTCGATGATCCGGGTGAGGATCGCCGCGACCTCGCTGCGCTTGATATAGTCATAGGGGTTGCAGGTGTGCCATTCGTCGATGCCCTGCACGATCCCGGCCCGGTAGAGCGCGTAGATTTCCTCCGCGTCCGGATCGTAGACGGAAACGTCCGGGATCGAGTTGTCCGGAATATCGTTGATCTCGGTCAGCGCGTTCTCCGGCAGCGCGTTCGCAAACAGGGCGAGATACCTGCCGCGCGTCGCGTATCCGTTCCAGTAGTATTCCTCCGTGAGGATGCCGGTCTCCCACGCGTAATCGACGTAGGTCCGATACCAAGGCGAGCCGTTTGTCAGCGTGACCGTCCCCGTCCACCAGAGCTGATTCAGGCAGGACGCGAGCTTTACGGCCTCGGCGTAGGTGAGGTAATCGTCCGGGCAGAAGGTCGTCGCCGTCTTCCCGTTCACCAGTCCCGACTGCACCGCCGTCATGACGTCCCAGTAATACCACGCGGATTCGGAAATGTCGGTGAACGGATTGTAGGAATACGCCGCGGCGGCAGGTCCGATCCCCGCGAAAATCAGTACGGCAAGCGCGAAAACGAGCAGCCGCAGACTCCATCTACAGTTCATAAAAATCCTCTTGTATGCTTTATCCGGTCCGGCTCACGCTCCCGTGAACGGGGATTGCCGGACCCTTTCTTTTTATCATAGCACAAAAAGAGGTTTTTTGTCAAGTCCCCGGAACAGAGGCCGCGCGGGGGCGGTTTTCACCCTCCGAACCGGCTTGACAGAAGAATCGCAATCCTGTATAATCAACCGTGAACAAACCGCAAAGGAGGCGCGCCTCTATGAAACCATCCCTTCTCATCCTCGCATCCCTTCTGATCGGAGCCGCCGCGTTCCTTCTCGCCGGATGCCGGAAAAACGCTCCGGACGTCGGCGTGAACCCGGAGACTCCCACCGTCGGCGGGGCCGAAAGCGCGGACGAAATCCTCTTCGTGAACGAGGTCGAAAAAACAGACGTCTGGATCCTGCCCGACACGGAGGAAAACCGGGATCTTCCCTACTCGACTCCGACCGTCAATGATCTTGAGGAAAACGGAGAGATCCGGCTGTCGCTTTCCTCGCTCGGAGGCCCCGGGACATACGTCGTCCACATGTTCTCGGAAGACGGCATGTATTACGGCGCGGCAGGAGTCCCGATCGAAGGCGGCTATACCCTCCGCTTCCGGAGGCAGGATTGGAGCTGGACGCTGGAAGTATCCGACGGGCTCGGTAATCCGGTGGGATCCTATGAGGTCTTCGGCGCGATGTGGGCCGGGGACGGAGGGGACGACCTCGAATGAGACAGAGCGGGAAACGGTTCACCGGTTCTCTGCCAGCCAGATCGACGCGCGGGATTGGATCTTTTTCGCGCACTCCTCCGGTGATGCCATTCCCGCGCTTATGGCGGACAGCTCACCCGTTTCGATCTCCGAAACGTCCTCGCTGATCCCAGAAAGATGAGGTGCGACGACGCTGTCAAAGAAGGTTCTCATCTTTTCCGCCGCTTCATCGTCGAAGGTGCGGCAGATTCCAGGCTTGTCCGGGTACGGATTTGCCACCTCAATGGGATCGTCCTCCGTATCAAGCAGCGCCAGCGCGATTTTGCGTTGTCCTCAGCACAAAGACGGATCCGGCAGAGAAGAAAAATGTGATTTATGGGACGATCAACCCCGAAAACTTCATTCCCTGTATACCGGGAAGAGTGAAGGCGTGCTTTTCATTCCAGTTAAGATCATAGATATAGACAAAACGACCGTCCGAACAGACAAAACTGTCTCTCCGGAAATCATAAACCCGCAGGTCGTGAGAAACAACGAATTCATCAAGTATTTCAAGATCACTATTAATATAAAGAATCTGTTTGACTGCATCAGAAGCGGAACGGCTGCAATCAAGCAAAACAAGGCGGTCTTTGTGTGAAACTATATCGACGTTGTTGCTCACATAAGGCAAACTGATGTGTTTGTCGAGAGAACAATCCTTAACGTTGTATCTGTATATACATGTTCTTGTGCCTTCACGAAACACAGAAAAATAGATATCACCGTCGCTGAAAATCATCCCATTACTAAACAAATAACCGTTTAATGTTGCCAATACCTTAAATTCATTGTTTGTCACGCTGGAAATACAAAGAGTTCGTTCAACAGAATTCACAATATAACCAATATAGTATTGTGTCTCGTCAACACAAACCATATCCAGAGGCCAAAAGTGTTCAGTATCGGATATGTATTTCGCATACCCTTCCAGAGCATTGAAAGGGTAGTAATCCTGTTTCACGCCATTCAGGTTTGAAGAATATACACAACCCCACTCGGGTTCTCCGGAATAATAAGAATATACTATACCATTACGGTCATCGATTGTAAATGTGTATGTGAAATTATTCTCCATCCCGGTATGAATTGATGTATATGTACATTGTACCGGGTCAATTTTCAATATGCAATTATCAATTGAATTGTCAAAAGCGGCGTCAGAAGCAAAATAGTACATACCATTGATTTTCATATAGGGTTTACCGGTTGATGAGCACAATCCGCAAGCTCTGACATTTGGTATAGAATCTTCAAAAAGATAAATGCCATCCTCCGAATAATACTGTACAACGGCATCTCGATCGTGGTATGAATACATAACCCCAAACATGTAGTCATTTTTCTCTGTTTTCACAGCTCTGCGGTGAGCAATAATACAAAATACTATTGCCGTAATAGCGATTGGCACCAGCAGCAAAGAAATAAAGCCTGTTTTTGTTTCTCTTTTCATATTCTCCCGCCTTAATCACTCGTATAAACAGAAACTCCCAAGACATGTTATGCTCTCGTTCGTTCAGTTCCGCACCGAAGAGCTCGAAGGACGAAATAACGGGTTCGTGCAAGGACAGCGATGCCCGCTCGAGTCCGAAACCGCCTCGCTGATTCCGGAAAGATCGGCGCGATTCGTCCGTATCATATGCTCGGGTCGTTCAGGCGACGCTGCCGTCCACGATTTTGATGATCTTTGTGCAATAGCCTGCCACCTGCGGGTCATGCGTGACAATGAGAACGGTTTTCCCCGCCCGGTTCAGATTTGCGAAAATTTCCATCACATCCCCGGACGCCGCGCTGTCGAGGTTCCCGGTTGGCTCGTCCGCGAAAATCACATCCGGATCGTTGATGAGCGCGCGGGCAATCGCGACCCGCTGCTGCTCGCCTCCGGACAGCTCGCTTGGAAAGTGATCGAGCCTCCCCGATATCCCGAAGGGATCCGTGATCGCGCGGATCGTCTCCTCCGTCGGCTTGACGTCGTTCAGAAGAGCGGGGACGGCGATATTCTCCCGCGCCGTCAGCATGGGGAGCAGATTGAAGTGCTGGAAGACATAACTGATGTGATCCCGGCGGAAGGCGGCAAACTCCGTCTCCTTCATCGCGTAGAGATCCCGCCCGTCGAAGAGGACCTGCCCTTTGGTCGGTCTCATCAGCCCCGCCATGATCTGGAGCAGCGTACTCTTCCCCGCTCCGGACGGGCCGACGATGGCTGTCATCTCCCCCGTCTCAATTTTCAGGTTCAGATCGCGGATCGCCTGAACAGTGCGCGGTCCGCTGACAAATTCCTTGCGAATATGGCTGAGTTCCAAAATCGGCATGTCAATCCTCCTGTCTGAGAAGCGCCGGATCGTTCCGGCAGTTTTTTCCATACGACGTCTTTGCGCTGATCCACGCGACGAGGGCGAAAACGCCGACGAGCAGGAAATGCGCGAGGATGAACCAGAAATTGACGGAAAACGCGTATCCCGCGAGGCGGAAAATCAGGATCGTAATCGCGTACCCGACCGCCAGTCCTGCCGTCAGGCTGACGATCTGATTCCGAACGGTCAGGCGGCGGAAGCAGGCGAAGACGTCTTTTTCCTCCGCTCCGAGCGCGTACAGGATCCCGACGGGCTCCGCGCAGGCTTCGGCATGGCGTTTGGTGAAGATCCGGATGACGGCCAGACTGAACAGGAAAACGAAGAAGCCGAGCATGAAGAAGACGCTGTTGTTCGCAATCGACTGGACGATCACGATCCGGTTCACCCCGTCGAAGCGGACGCTCTCGGCGACGAGATAATTGATGGCGTTCATGGCAAACACCGCGACGGCGACGGAATAACTCACAAGCACGTTTTGAACCCGCCCGAGCCCCGACCCGCGCTTGCGCAGGACCGCCGAAAAGAACGTCACGAACCGCCCGTCCGCTCTCTGATAGTACGCCCTGTTCTTTTCCGGGAAAGCGGATTCCGTCTCCATGCAGGTATAGGAGGCGTCTATTTTGCGGATCCGCCGCATCATGACGAGAAACGTGATGAAAACGGACAACCAGCTCAACGCCAGCGGCAGAAGCAGCGAAAGAAGGTCGATGTGAAAAACGGGATACTCCGTCGTGGATTGGGTGGGCTCGATCCCCCTCGCGCCGGAGAACAGCAGATACGCAAGTCCCGCGCCGAGCAGAAACCCGACGACAAGCGAGATGCCGTACAGGATGACACATTCCGAGAAAAACAGACGGCGCAGCTGCTTCCGGCTGATCCCGAGCCCGATCAGCGTGCGGATATCCGGCGTCCGCTCCACGATGTAATCGCGGTAGATCATGACCATCGTGGCCAGTCCCGGAACGGCCAGCACAGCCTGAAAAAACCATATCACATGATGGATCTGATCGATATGATCGATGTAATCGACGATTCCCTCCAGACCGGTCTTCCCGACGTAGGTGTATATGCTCGGATAGTCTTCGATCGGTCCGCGGTAAGCCGCTTTGATTTTCTCAATATGGATCTGCTCCACTTCCTCCCAGACAGCGTCGGCGTCCGCAGAATCGGCGAGATGGAATTCGATATTGCCGTCCCTGTATTCCACCCGGACGCCGTCCACGCCGCGGAAGTACGCCGCCTGTTCCTCGGAAGCGTTGATGATGCGGAAATCGCAGGTCCAGTCCCTTGTGAGATACGGAACTTCCACCGCGTGAGTGTAGTAGAGCGTTGAGGACGCGTAAATATTCATGAAGGTGAACATCATCATCGAGAGCGTGAAAATGCACAGGATATTGAAGCAGCTTTTCCGGTATTTCGGAAAGCACCGCTTGAACATCAGGTGATAGAACATGCAAAACCTCTTTCATTTTCGGTTGAACCGGCATAAGCAAAGCGGCGGCAGAAGGCGGCAGAATGAAGATCCCCGGCCATGTGACCGCCGGCCGAAGGTGTATTTCCCTCAGTTATGCTCCGCCATCCATATCGACGCGCGGGACTGGATCTTTTTCGCGCAGTCCTCGGCCGTCCCGTTCCCGGAGAGAAACGCGGAAATCTCCTCTTTGATGATCGATGAAATCTCCGGGGACAGCCGCTCCGTCAGGGGATACCCGGCGTCGTTGTCGAGAAACGCCTCGAAGCGCGCGAAATCCTCCGCCGTCGGAACGCTGACCCAGCCGGGGACATCGAGATCGGCAGGAGTCGGAAAATTCCCGTCCGGCGCTTGTCTGCGGGAACTTGTCCTGCTCCATCCATCCGCGTCGTGGGTCAGGGACAGTACCATATATTCCCTCTGTTCCAAAACCTCCTCGGCTTGATCCTTGAAGGCTTGTCTGAAGGCGGGGATCATCGGTGAGAAACCGGCTGCCAGCGTGCGAATCACATCCCACGCAAGTTCTTTGTCGGAACAATCCGTTGTCATAAGGAGCGCCGCTTCGCACGAAACATAGGAGCCGTTATGACCGTCCGCCGGATATCCGAGGATCGTCCAGTCCTTTGTGCCAAAGACAGACTCCATAGACTCAACACTTGAATCGACCAACGCAAATTCTTCTTTATTCAGCATCACCCGGCCCGTGTGGTAATATTCCAGCGTGTCGGCTCTCATTCCGTAAGCAGCCGGCGTCGCTTCCTCCACTTTCAGTCCGCCGGGCGGAAGCGATTCGAGGAACCGCAGCCAGCGCAGAAACTCCGGACTGTCAAAGGAACAGGTGCCGGTTTTCCGGTCGATGAACGCGGAGTATCCGTCCGGTCCGAGCAGGATCTGTTCGGCGGTTTGCCGGTTCAGCCCGCCGATCAGCCAGGATCCGGATGGAATACTGTCGGCGAAGTCGAGCATCTCCCTCAGGGTCCAGCCGCGGGAGGATCCGTTCCCGTCCGCCCACTTTTCTAAAAGCGCGGTCGGCCCGAAGAGCGTACTCACCTGAAAACCGGACGTGATCCCCCATATCCCGCCGTCCTCCGCCGTGAAAGTCCGCCGAACCGCGCCGAAGAGATTGTCGGGATTCAGAACCGGATCCCGTTCCATGTACTCCGTCAGATCGGTGTAAAGTCCGTGCTTCAGCATCGCTTCGACCTCCATGCCGGCGTCCGGTTCGTAGCTGCTGCGCAGCTTGGCGATCACAATATCCGGATGGATGACTCCGGTGACCAGATCGATGGCCAGCTTCTGCCCCCCTGCGAACGGATTCTCGTCCGTGTTGTACCCGGTATAATCCGTCACGATGAGCCGCGTTTCGGGATGGGTTCGGTTGTAGTTCACTATCCCCATGGAGTACTCCATCATCAAAGCCCCCGCGCCGTTCACGGCGATTTCAATGGTCGGGAGGGTCGAGATGTCGATGTCTCCGACCGAGGCGTACTTCATGAGCCTCCCGTCGGATTCCGCAAAGAGGAAGGTTTCGGGATCGAAAACACCGCAGAAATTCGATTCGCCCGGCATCACGCCGGAATTCTGATAATTCATGAGCAGCGTGCTCTCGCCGCCCGAAAAGCCGGACACCCCCTCGTCCGTTTCGTAGTAAAAGTCGTACCCCGAGGCCGGACTAAACGCGCCTTTGTCCGGCTGTTTCCAGATGCGCAGAGCAGACCCCCTGCCGGTGTTTTTGTCGAGCATGAGAAAACCCGCGTTCTCCGGGATCCAGACCGTCCCGTCGGGAGAAACAATGAGCGGAGTATAATAGCCGCGCGAGACAAACGAGGTTTTGAGGACAAACTCCGGGGAGAGCACAAGTATCTCACCGGCGGATTCCAGCCAGATATCCCCATCCGCATCCACTGCAGAGGAGGTAAGGTTGAACCGTCCGAATTCCGCCTCCTGTTCGTCCGCCGTCGCAAAGAAGGAGCGCACGCCATCGAACGTCTTCACCTCGCCCGTTTCAAAGTCGAGCCGGTTCAGGATCTCCCCGCTCCACCTCCGGTCGGCATATTCCGCCGTCACCCAGACAAAGCACGTCTCCCCGACCGCGCCCGTCACGACCGAGGAGTTTTCCGGGATATCAAGGGCCGTGTCGCTCTTCACCCCGTCCTCCCCCGTCGTGACCAGCCGGATCCGCCCGTCCGCGTCCATCGTCCAAAGGGTCACCTCGCCCGTTTCGCCGTCAACCCGGACCCCGCCCGGCCCGATGCGCATGGAATCCACCGACACGCCGTCCGGAAGGGGGAGTTCAGCTCCGCGGTAAACGCCCGTGAGCATGCCGCCCTGTGCGCTTCCGGACGCGCCGTCCCCGGCATCGGTCCGGATATGAAGCCCTCCGCTCTCCCGGCAGGACGGCAGGAGCAGCGCGAGCAGCAGGACACATACAATCGCTCTCCGGATGTTCATGGAAACCTCCCTCCGCGTCAAAAACAGAAAAAGTGCGCACGGCTTTTCCGATCGGATTCGCGGTTTATTCTGAATCCGTCGAGCAAAGTATAGCACACTTTCTTTTTGTTGTCAAGTGTATGTTTTACAAAATGCGCCGATCGTCTCAGCGAAAGACGGCATTCGAGCGTACTCAGAGACCCAGCCCGTCCCAAAACGCCTGCGCATCCCCCATCGGCCGGACATAGCCTTCGAGCGCGCGGGCTTTGGCGGAGAGTCCCCGCGACCGGCCGTTGATGTAGATTTTGCATTTGTACCGTCCGTTTTTCGCCTCCTGAATCAGGTTCAGAAGCGCGGAATTGCCGTCGAACGCAAGGAGCGCGGACGGACGGTTCTTGAAGATTTCATAGGCGAAGCTCTTGTACAGCCCCATTCCGGAGCTCTCCACGCCGAAACGGATCCCGATCCCGGACTCCGTCAGACGGCTCTTCTCCGCCTGCGTGATCCTTGTCGGAACGATGGCGCAGACGCGGAATTTCCCCTGCGCCTTCCGGACAAGATAGCCCTCCTGCCCGCTCAGGCTGTGGCCGACTACGAAGAACACCTTCTCCGGGTCCGCAAGCTCCAGAAGGCGGTCGAGAAACCGGCAGTCCTCCTCCCGGATCCGGGACCGGTGGGCGCTGCTGTGAAAGCTGCCTCCTCCGACGATGATGGGAAACAGCCCTTCGGGGAGAGGAGCGAGCCGGTCGGCAAGGACTTCCTCCGCCGGGAGCTTGCCGTCCCCCTTCCAGAAGATCCCGGGTTTCAGTGCCTCCCCTTCGATCCGCGCGCGGTAGTAGAGCTCGGTATCCCCGCCCGGACAGGCGAGACGGAAAGCCCGCGTTTTTTCTTCGAATACCCGGCGGCTTTCGGAAAGAACCGCGTCCTCCGCCTCCCGCATGGCAGAAAGCTCCGCATCGTTCAGCCCGAGCAGCTTTTCAAGGCTCAGTTCCTCGTCGATGGAATTGGTTCCGTAGAGCGCGCCGCCGTCCGTCCCCTGCACGCACCGCACGCCCGCTCCGAGGTACTGCCTCAGCGGATGGTGTTCGAGACGGCTGAGGTTGTTCAGGCGCACGTTGGAGGTGATCTGAAACTCGAGCACGACGCCGTACCGCTTCATCTCCTCGAGAAGCTTCTGCCCCTTCGCGCTGCCGAGATCCCGGGTGTAGAGTCCGTGTCCGATCCGCAGCGGCGGCATCGGCTGACCGGGGGAGAGCGCGTCGGCAACGCAGCGGATGCTGTTCGACACGTTGTCGCGGAGCCCGTCGTTCTCCCCGGCGTGGATACGGATGACAAAGCCCGGATTCTCCCGCGCGATCTCGGTCAGCTCCCGGATCAGGTTTTTCAGCTCCAGAATATCGTTGATCTCCTCGCCGAGGATGTCGCTCCCCGCCACATAGGGATCCGCCGCCACCGCCCGGAGACAGCGCAGGTTGTCGGCGAGATAGTCGTTCGGCGTGACCCGGTCCCGCACGATCGTCAGGGGGATCCGCCGGATTCCGGCAAGAAACCGGAGCAGAACGCCCGTCTCGCGCGTGACGCCCGGCATGACCTCGTGGATCTGGCGCAGTCTCAGGGGAGCTTCGTTCCGGTTGAGCAAGGCCGTGTCGGAGATCTCCGCGTATTCGATGCCGCGCTTCCGGTATTCCCGCGCGATCCAGAGCAGAAGATCCTGATACAGCGTGTTGTTCCGGTAAAGATCGCTCTCCCGGTCCCGGCGCATCCGGGCGGCATGGGCGTTCACGTCCCGGTCGGGGATCGCGTCGGTGTTGATGCCCGCCAGCTTATCCTCGGCAGGAACGCCCTTCGTGAACACATACCGGTACAGATAGACCTTCTCGAGATCCGCAAACACCGCCTGCCCGTCCTTCGGGATCGTCAGGGAGTTGCGGATCTTCGCAATGTTCGAGGCCGCGTCCTCCGGATTGCCGAGGATCAGGTCGGCGAAATTGATGAAGGTGTTGTCGTCGATCCTGCGGTCCCGGTGGCGTCCGGTGAGGGAGGTCTCCCCGAGCGCACGCTCCGCCGCAAGCCGCGCCCGCTCCAGCCGCTCCGTCTGCTCCGCGGAACACGACAGCTCGAGCTTTTTGACGTAATAATACGGATACCGGATCTGATGGACGATCCCCAGCGCGATCAGGACGTCGGGCGGAAGATTTCCGTTCATGTGCGTGTGCAGATCCGTGCGGAACTTGCATTCGCTCTTGATGTAGGTCTTGACGATGGTCTTTTCGATGCCGAGCGAATAGTCCTTGGTCTGGCTCATCAGGGTCTTGGAAATCGCCGGGATCGAGGCCTTGAGCTCGACCGTTCCGTCCGGATAGATGTTGGCGATCTTCGTGTTTCCGAGGCGCATGATGTACATCCGCCTGTTGTCCCCGTCGAAATAGCACGGGATCTCCCCGCGGATCACCCGGAGCCCGTGTTCATCCTCCGAAACGGCCAGCGAGCAGAGCCGTCCCAGATTGCAGATCAGGTTGCCCGTGTGGTGGTTCGGCGTGCGGATCGTGTAGAAAAGCCGCTCCCCGTCCATTCTGAGATCCACGGCGATGTCCTTTTCCCTGTCCAGAAAAAACTGCTGAAAGAAAACCATATCCGCCCTCCCCGCGCTGCCGTTTCCGATCGCTTCCGCCTGTATGATAGCATAGATCCGGCATGCTTGTCAAGGGCGGAAGAAAAGCGCTTCTCCGCAGGTGAAAAATGCTGTTTTTGAAAAGATTGACTTGAAGACGCGCCGGATTTGTGATACACTGGATCCGAACTCAAGTCCGCAAACAGAGGAGGACCGCCATGAAACTGCCCGTCTCGGAAAAAGAACTTGAAGAACGGATCGAGCTGAATTACAGCCGGTTGAACAACGATCCGTATTATGGAATCGGCGAAATCTTTTCCCCGCCCTCCTACGGTTGGATGGGGGACAAGGAGGGGCGGGCGCTGCTGGCCTTCGTCTCCCATTACCGGATGTCGCGCCGAATCATCCCCTGCATGGAGCAGATGCTTGAAAAAATGCCGTCCATGCTCAACGAAAAGCACTATCTCGGCGACTGCTCCGGAGAATTCATCCGCGAGGAACAGCTTTCCGGACACTCGTGGATGCTCCGCGGACTGTGCGAGCACTACGAGGCCTTCGGCGACGCGTACTCCCTCGGCCTGATCCGGGAGATCACGGAAAACCTCTACCTGCCGCTTCGAGGCGAATTCCGGAACTATCCCCTCCGCGCGGGAGAAGGAACGGGAGGCGTCAGCGGCAGCGAGATCGGGACGGCGGGAAAATGGCTCCTGTCCAGCGACACCTGCGCGGCGTTCATGTCGATCGACGGGCTTTCCCACGCCTACCGCATCCTCCGGGACGAGAGGATCCGCGACCTGCTTTGCGAAATGGTCTCGTTCTTCGCGCCTCTTGACAAACGGGCGGTCCGGGCGCAGACGCACTGCACGCTGACGGCGGGGCGCGGCATGGTCCGCATGTTCCGGGAAACCGGCGATCCCTTCTATCTGAAAAGCGCGCTCGGGATCTGGACGGAGTACGTCTACGGCGGAGGTATGACGCTGACGTATCAGAACCTCAACTGGTGGGGACGTCCGGACACATGGACCGAACCCTGCGCCATCGTGGACTCCCTCATGCTCTCCCTCGAGCTCTACAAGCTGACCGGGCGCGAGGACTGCCAAAAGACCGCCGCGCGGATCTGGCACAACGGGTTCGCCCCGGCGCAGAGGGACAACGGCGGCGCGGGAACGGACACCGTCGTGACGGCGGACAGTCCTTGGGACGATCTTTTCCCGCAGATGAAGGAGGCGTATTTCTGCTGCACGATGCGCCTCGCAGAAGGGCTCCGCTATGTGAAGACCAATCGGGAACTACTCGCCGCCGACGTCACGGGAACTCCCTCCGTGGGAGAGGACGGAGTCGTATCGGACGGGGATCTTGTATACGCCGAGCCGGACGACGCGCTTCTGCCCTATGCCGACGAGGAGAAGACGGTGGTTCTGAACGGACGCCGCCTCGCCCCGCTTGTGAAAGCGTACCGCGTGCCGTGGGAAACGCTGGAAAAAGCGAAACAGAAGGTCCGGTTCTGATAAAACAACGCCGAGCCTTTTCGGAAGACTCGGCGGACGGGGGAATCGCACCCCTGCCCTGATATAGATTTCAACTTGACAGACAGGATGCGCAGCTATGAAAAAACAACATCTCCGCGTAAGACTCCTCGATGAAGGAACCGACGTTTTCGCCCCGCGAGAAGGAAAAACATGGGGATACCGCTACGGGCCCTCCATCATGCAGTACGGGGACGGGCGGATCGACGCGTGGTTCGCTTCTCCGGGCGCCGGCGGCGTGGAGGCGGACTGGTTCACCTACCGCCATTCGGACGACGGCGGCGTCAGCTGGACGGACGAAAAGGTGGTCCTCTGCCCGACGCCGGACTCCATGGATTTCTACTCCGTCTGCGATCCGGCGGTGATCTTCATCGACGGATGGTATTATATGGGGTACACGTCCACGATCTTCTCCCACGCGGGCGGCGTCTGCAACAATGCCTTCGTCGCAAGATCGAGAAAGCCGGACGGGCCGTGGGAAAAATGGACGGGCAGCGGTTGGGGCGAGACCCGCGAAACCGCCGACGAAAACGGAAATCCGCTCACGCTCCGCTGGCAGGGAGACCCCGCGCCGATCGTCTACTACGACGAGCCGTGGGAGAACTGGGGCGCCGGAGAACCGAGCTTCGTGCGGGTCGGCGATACCCTCTACCTGTATTACACATGGACGTCGAAAGACAAGGACGGCGTCGGATTCAGCCAGACCCGGGTCGCCACCGCCGATCTCACAGCCGGGGAGAGGTGGCCGGCCACCCTCACCGACCGGGGCGTCGCCATCCGGAGGCCGAACGGAACCTGCGATTCCAGCGACGTCGTGTATGTCGATGGGGCGGACAAGTTTCTGATCCTCTGCACGGACCGGCGTTTCACGGAAAACAGCTGTCTCGCCGTGTACGAATCCGACGACGGGCTCCGGTTCACCCGGTCGTGCGAGGTGCGGGCACACGTCGGCGAGAAATGCCACAACTGCGGTATCGCCGGAGGGCCGGACCGCCACATTTCGCTCGGCGGGGAGACCGTCGTCGGATACGCCTACGGAAGTCAGTGGGGATACTGGGGAACGCGGTTCCACCGGGCCGTCGTCGAGCTGACAGACGAGCCGGATTTCTCCGACGCCGCCAATCCCTCATCTCCCTATCCGGTCAAACCGTGGCCCATGCCGTCGGATCCGTGGCCGATCCATCTGACCACCGTTCCGCACGCCCACGTCATGAAGGTCTCGGAGGGGCCTGTGAAGATCGATCTGCGCTGGGTGGACACGGCCTACGACCTTCGCCCCTGCCCCGAGGCGGAAGTGACCGTGGACGAATACGATCCGATGATCGTGCGCTTCGACGGTCTGACCTGCACGCCGCTCCGCCCCGGAAAGACGTCGGCAGTCGCGCATTGAAAGGATCGGTCGGTCGAATTCCGGATCCGCGTTCAGCCCGAGGACACCCCGATTCGGGACGAGAGCTCGCGGAAACTTGTCCGGTTCCTGCCTCAGATATCCGAATACCGGCTCTCACTTGAGGCAAAGGAGCGCAAGCAGATCCGGGGCCGCGGGATTTACGACGACGGCAGCTGGTTCGAGGTGTATGAGGGGATCGCGCTGTCCGGCTTTGACGATTCGGTCATCTCCTGCGTCGGAGGATCGGATTTTGTCGCGCTGAAGCCCGGTTCGACCCGCGTCACGGCGACCTGTCAGGGATTGTCCTTCACGGTGTCGGTCACAGTCGAAGCATAGCGTCAACGTCTATTCGAGGTTGGCATGGCGGCGGCGCATCCCGTCCGGATCCGAGGGAAGGGAGAGGACAACGGCGTCGCAGAAAATCAGAAGAACCTGCTCGAACAGGCTCCCGAGCCTCTGTCCCGATCCCGCATCCCCGCTCCCGCAGGGAAGGACGACGTCAGCCGGATGAATCGCGGCAAGAGGCGAACGGTCGGAAGCGGACACGACAAAGAGATCCGCTCCGGCCTTTTTTGCCGTCTCCGCATAGGAAAGAACGCTTTTCGTCGCGCCGGACGCGGAGGCCAGAAAGAGCAGATCTCCTTTTTCGACGGCGGGCGTGACCACCTCCCCGGCCGCGTAGACGGTTCTGCCCGTCTGCATCAGTCTCATGGCGAACGCCTTCAGCATCAGGCCGGAACGCCCCGCTCCGCCGACGAATACCCGCTCATGGGCGAGAATGCACCGGGCGGCCCGCTCCACGTCTTCGCCCGACAGCTTTTCAAGCGCGCCGTTCAGTTCGTCTGCAATCAGCGCGATTTTCGGAGAAAGCATCGCCTCATCCCTCCCGCACCGCTTTTTCCCCGTACTCCCGGAGCATGGAGACGAAGGCGCGGTACCGTTCGAGCGGGCAGTCGGGCGGCGTCTGATGATCCACCGAGGGGATGAATCCGCCCGTTTTCATCACGGGGAACAGACGGTCGAATTCGCCCCGCATGGCCTCCTCGCTCTTTCGCATGGTCATTTTGTCGAACGCGCCGATGAAGAGAAAATCGGGATAGGCCTCTCTCAGCGCGGGAAGATCGACGCCCGCCTGCCGCTCGAGCGGGAGAACGCCCTCGATCCCGGCCCGTCTGAGCCACGGGATCATCCGCGTCACGTCGCCGTCCGTGTCCACGAGCACCTTCGTCCCGTGCTCCCGGATGAACGGAACCACCTTGCGGTAAAAGGGCAGAAGGAATTCGTCAAAGCATTCCTCGGAGAGCATCGGCCCGTTGTTGTAGCTCATATCCTCGGCAAAGGTCATGAAATCCGGGGTGAGGATTTTGTAAACCCGCTCCAAAAGGCGGAGCTCATAGTCCGCGAGATCGCCGAGGATCCGGTGATAGAGTTCCGGATAATCGTAGAACGAATAGAGATGTCCCTCGATTCCGAAGAGCCTCCGGGGAAACCAGAACCCGCCTTCGAGCGTGATCCAAATGGGATACTCGCCCGCGTCGTGCTCCTTTTTCCGCCGAGCCATATCCGCCATCGCGCCGTCCGCGCTGCGGTCGGGATAGAGGTAAGGCAGAATCGCCTCGTATCCTTCTTCATCCTCCATGATCGAGCCTCCGTTGAACGCGGGGGACGGGCATCCCGGTCCCGTATGCGGCAGCCAGTACTGAACATGCTGATCGAGGCCCAGAAACGGAGCGATCTCCCCCCAGCCGAGCGTCTCCGGAAGGCCCTGCTCCCGCCATGCCCGGACGGTCTTATCCCACCACCCCGCCCATTCTATCATGGGAAGGCGGTCGTCCGGTTTCTCAAAGTTCAAAACGGCCCGAAAACGGTCGCGGTTGGTCATAGTTCACCTCAGTCTGAATCTTTCTTTTGACATGATATCGCCCCGGACGGGCTGATGCAGGCGGAAGAGGCAAAATGCGTCTCCCGGAAAATTCGCGGGGCGTCATGGGCGTGGCTGCTTCCGTCCCGAACGCTCCGGGTCGAGAACCGGACGGACGCGGGCCATCATATCGAAGCCGAAGAGCGTTTTGATCAGCCATGCGATCAGCACGAGGCCGAGACACGGCAGAATGCAGCTAGTTACGATCAGAATCGCCACGGATTCGACATAGTGGTTCAACAGATCGGCGGCCTTGTCGGACAAGCTGGACGCCGTCTCGGACAGTTTGGCGAGGATGCTCTTGATGAGCGATTCGTCGGCTTCCGCGAGGGGAGCGGTTTCGTCGTTCAGCTCTTCCGAGGAATCGAGCGTCCGGTCGATCTGAGCGGAATAGGTTTCGTAAACGCCGTCGGAAATCAGAAGACTGATCGGGATCGCCACGACGACCGCCGCCGTGAAGAGCGCGATCTTGGCCGCGAGGAACTTTCCCTTTCTCCAGACCCAGATCCCGAGGATCCCGATGAAACAGGCGATGGGAATGAACGCCTTGAACGCCGCGGCTCCGAGCAGGGTCAGAAGCGCTTTTTCGGTATAGAGCACGCTCAGGATGATCAGAAAGTATCCGGTCAGATCCGCCAGCTTATCCGCGATCGGCGTCGCGGTATCGCCCGGAATCGCAGAAATCCCGGCGGAGGCTACCGCGGAGGCGGAAGTCAGCTTCAAAACGGTCGATGTCTTATCGTCGATCGAATCGATGAGGGATTTGCTGAGCTGCGCGTTTTCCGCCAGACGGGCCACCGGGAAAAACGAGAGCGCGGCGATCAGCACGAGCAGCAGCGAAATCAGAACCTTTGTCAGCTTTTTATCCATGATGCGCCTCCCTTACTCAGTTTCCCAGAGGATGTTGTACTCTCTCAGATCCAAAACCCCGCCGATGAAGGTTTCCACGACGCGGCGCGCGTTTTCGTCGGCCTGTTTGAGGATCCCGCGCTCGATGGCTCGCTCTCTCGCTTTTTCCTCGAGTTCGACCAGCGAGCCGTTGAAGTCGGACACGGAGAGCGGATTTCCGATCCCGTTTTTCTCCGAATAGAGCACGAAGCTTGCGGGATCGATATCGACGTTTTGAATCGCGGCCTTCGGCATCCTGACGGTGACCGCCCTTACCTCCCGGTCGAGATCCACCGAAATGCTTCCGAAGTCGATCCCCGCCGTCACAACGCCGTCATAGGTCGCCAGATAGCTCGATTCGGTAAAGCCGAGCGTCAGGCTGAACAGCGTTTTGACCTTGGACTGCGAGACGGCGTCCGTGAACAGGTACTCCTGCGTGACAAGGGTTCCGATATCCCGTATGCCCTCCTCAAGCGACTCCACGGAAATCTCCCGCTCCACCTCGATGATCTGAATGCCGTGACCGGCGGTTTTGCTGTTCTCGGCTTCAACCTGAACCGAAACGGCAGCCGCGTCTTCCGAACGACCGCTCAGTCCCACGGCGACGACAACGATGATGACGATCACTACAACGGCGATTGCGACGAGAAGACAGACGGTTTTCTTATCCGGTTTTCCCATTTGCTTCGACCCTACCTCCTGACCGTTCGAACTATATCGTGTTATTATACCATATTTCGACGGGAAGGGTCAAGAGGTTTTTCGGAGGCCGGTCTTCCGATCTGCTTTTTCCGGAAAGATCCTGACGCAGAAAAAATCCCGCCGTCCGATGCAGCGGGATTATCGAGGGGAATTCAGTCTGCTTATTCCTGAAACGCTCGGATCGTTTCGATCAGCTTTTCCATGGTCTTCTGCTGGATCTTGAGATTCTTCGTTGCCATGGAGACAAAATTGAAGGTGCCGCTGTCGTACTGGCTGTTGTACGCGTTGGCGTAGGTATTGCCCCACGAGAAGTCCACCGCCCAGTCGTACACCTTGGTAGCCATGCAGATGTGCAGCATTTCGATGGTTTCCTCGTCCCTCACGAGCTTTGAGGCGAGCAGCGTGTCGTACAGCGCGGCATCGACCGTTTCCGTGGAAAACGCACCGAGCGCCTCGATGCAGGCTCCGATGAAGGCGCGGTCGGTCGCCGTGACCGGACAGACGAACGAGGTGACGACGTAGTTCGAGATATAGTTTCCGTAGGTCTTCTGTTCCTCGTCGTACTTCGGACCGGGAACGATGCCGAAATCGTCCGCCATATCCCGGAACAGGTTGATGTTGCCGAGGTTCATGAGATACGAAACGGCATGGCCGGTAGTGAACGCCTCGTCGTAGGAGGTGCCGGTCTGGTCGGTGTAGATCAGCTTTTTCTCATAGCCATATTCGAAGATGCGCTCGACGGCGTTGACGTGGCGTTCGCTCAGCGTGTTGATCATGAACTCTCCGTTCTCGTCGATTTCGATGGATTTCTCGTTGAAAGCGTAGACGAAGTGTTTGACCTTGTCAAAATTTTCGATGTGCGACACAATGTCGTTCTTCATGTCGAGGACGCCGTCGCCGTTGAGATCCCGCTCGCATGCCTTTTCCAGCTTGTACATCTCGTCGATCGTCCAGCGGCCTTCCCGGACAAGCTCATACGGCTGCTCAAGCCCGGCGTCGGCGACGATGACCTTGTTGAAGTAGATCGGGCACACAGCGTAGTCGTCGGCCAGCTGATAATCCCCCGAGAGGAAGTACAGGCGGTCGCCGAACAGCCGGAAGGTATCGACAAAGTTCTCGTCCCACCACGGACTGTCGATATTGAGATTCTCAAAGGTTTCAAGGTTGGCAAGATAACCGGCCTGAAGCGGTTCGCCCGTCGAGGAGAGTCCGCTGAGCGAGGCGTCGAAATCGTCGGATCCCGCGGTCACCGCCTGCGCGAACCGTTTGTTCTGGTTGGCGGACGAGCCCTCCAAGACCGGAACGACCTTGATGTTGAGCAGCTCCTCCGCGCGGCTGTTGCGGTCATAAATGGCGTCGTTCGTGATCTCTCCGGTATAGCCCTCCGCAAAGATCTCCTGAAAGTCGGGACCCATAAAGGCGTAGAACTGCTGGCCCGGTTCGATCCCGAGAATGCGGAATTCCCTGCCCCCGAAATCGAGGTCGGCGAACTGCTCTCCGATGATCGAAGCCGGCGTAGGCTCCGCTTCTTCCTCGGGGACGGTCTCATCCTCGATGCGGGGAGTCTCCTCGGCCGAAACGGACGTTTTTTCCTCGGGTGCGGGCTGCTGCTCCGAACAGGCCGTCATCCCCGCCGCGGCAAGCAGCGCAAGGAGGAGGGCGACACATCGTTTCATAACGCTCAATTCCTTTCGTCATGATTGATTAAATTTATAGAATAAAGATCGTCTGACGAGACGCCGTAATGTTATTTTAGCACAAATCTCGGGCAAAATCAAGATTCCGCAAATGCGGACGGCACAAATTCAAAAAAAACCCGTGGATCGGCACACGCAGATCCACGGAAAAGAGAGCTTCAAACACGGAAACGGTCAGAATCTGAAATAGATGAACGGGTTGTACGATCCCGCCGCGATGGAGACGACGGAGAGGAGGAAGACCGCGACGGAGCACACGCACGCGGCGGTTTCCAGGACGGCCCGGCCTTTCGGTGCGGCTGTTTCGCGCTTTTCGGCCATTCTGCGTCCGATGCCGGTGGAGAGAACGATCCCGGCGATCATGGCAAGGATGAAGATGCCGTTCACGCCGCTGCGCTCGAGGATCATGCCCCAAGTCACGGTCCCGCTGCCGAGTCCGTAGCCGCCGAACATCGCGCGGAGCATTCCGAACGCGTAGGAGATCGATTCCGCCCGGAAGATCACCCACCCGATCACCACGATCAGAAGCGTGTACACGCGGTTCAGAACCGGGATCTCGGAGATCTTCTTACCCCAGAGCAGCTTTTCGAGGATCAGAAGGACGCCGTAATAGACGCCCCAGAGGACAAAGGTCCACGCCGCCCCGTGCCAGAGTCCCGTCAGGATCCAGACCACTGCGATGTTGAAGATCCAGCGCGGTTTCGAAACCCGGTTGCCTCCGAGGGGAATATAGACATAGTCCCGGAAGAACGAGGACATGGAGATGTGCCACCGCCGCCAGAAATCCGTCACGGAGGTCGCCGCGTAGGGATCGTTGAAGTTCTCAAGGTAGTGGAACCCCATCATGCGCCCCATGCCGATCGCCATATCGGAATAGCCGGAGAAATCGAAGTAGATCTGGATCGTATAGGCCAGCGCGCCGATCCACGACGCGACCGCTCCGCAGGCGGAAGGATCGTATCCGAAAATCCCGTCCGCCGCAACCGCCGCCACATTTGCAATAAGCACCTTTTTCCCGAGCCCGGCGACAAAGCGGCGCAGTCCCGCATACACGTCGTCCCGCGAGACCTCGCGCCCGGTCAGCTCTCCCTCGACGGTTTTGTACCGCACGACCGGCCCGGCGATCAGCTGAGGAAACGCGCAGAGATACATCATCACGATCCCGGGGTTCCTCTGCGCCCTGACTTCCCCGCGGTACACATCGGCGACGTAGGAAAGGATCTGGAACGTGTAAAAGCTGATGCCGATGGGAAGCTCGATCGCGGGCAGGGGAAGATCCAGCCCCGCGATCCGGTTGAGGTTTTCCACGGCAAATCCCGCGTACTTGAACACCCCGAGCATCCCGAGCAGCAGAACGAGCGACACAACGAGCGAAGCCTTCGCCGCCCCCGGCCTGTTCTTTTCCCGGAAAGCCTGAATCGCCAGACTTCCGCCCCAGCCGATCAGGGACGCGGCGAGGATCAGCGGAAGATAGACGACTCTGCCCCACGCGTAGAAAATCAGGGAGAAAATCAGAAGGAGGGCGTTTTTGAACGCGCGTTTCGGAAGCAGGTAATAGAGCGCGAAGAACAGCGGGAAAAATGCGCAGACGAAAATCAAAGATGAAAACAGCATGCGAATCCCCTCCCGTCAGTCCAGAACGATTGCGGACAGCCGGTCGTCCCCGTAGATGTCGAACAGGATCCGGTCCGAGAACTGCTCGAACAGGACGTCGGTGATCCCGTTTTCCTCGATCACGGCGCGGTAGTCCATTCCGGAGTAGTGGGTGTAATAGTACGCGACCGTTTTGTCGAACGCGCTCCCGAGCAGCTCGACGAATCCCTGCGTGTAGCTGTCGCCGATCACGAGGAGATTCCGCCCGGTGTGGTTGTCCGGATACTCCACGGTATAGACCTCCGGGAAGAAGACCGCGTAGACGTTCACGTCCGGCGTCACATACTTCTGCTTGGCGAGGAACTTGACCTGCCGCTCGAACTTCCATATGGGGGAGCATTTATACGTCCCGAGGTCGCAGTCGTACACGCGGAACGGATCCCAGAGATCGAGCGTCTGACAGGTTCTCGCCGCGCTCCCGTAGAACCGGGTTTCGGGAAAATCGATCGGTTCGCCGAGGGCCACGGGCTCGTGATCCGGACAGATCATTTCACAGAGCTGGCAGAAGCCGCAGTAGCTGCCGTAGGTTGACCAGTGGTGGTCGGTCAGATAGACCTTCTCCACCCGGTCCCTGAGCGTGCCGATGTCCCATTTCTGGGCGGTGATCCGCTCGTCGAGCAGGGAGAGGAAGAGGTCGGCGTATTTCCCCGTCGATTCCTCGCCGACGATCACGTCCTCGTAATAGTCGGTGTCCTGCATCCGCGTGAGGAGCATGAAATAGAAATTCACGTCCGGAACGGCCTCCGCGATTTTGTTCAGCTTTTTCGCCTGGAGCGTGACGCGCGCCTCCTTCGCCTTGTCCGTCAGATCGACCGCCGTGTCGAGGAAGGAGGTTTCAAAGCCGTCGCCGAACGTCGCGTCGATCCGGTAGTACCGGTGCGTGCCCGTCGATTTGAGCAGGGTGGAGGATACGGACACGACCTGATCTCTCGGATCGACGGGTTCCTCGGGCTCGGGTTCGGGCAGATCCGCGTCCACCGCTTCCTCGCCGATGGGCTGGTTCGAGAGCGTGTCCAACGACGTTGTCGGCTCGGTAGGCGTCTCGGTCTGGGTCTTTCCCGCGTTCGATCTCATGTCGGCGTAGAGAGAGGCGGTCGGGGCGTTCAGCGTGTCCCGCGCTTTTCCGTACGCGAACACGGTCTCGTAATACCCGGGCATGAAATCGGTATAGAGGTCTGTGAGAGTCTTTTTGAATCCGACCAGCGTATTCAGCACGCCGTCCTCGGGCGCGTTCTCATAAAACTGCGCCTCTTCTCCCATGTTGCCGAGATCCCGCACCTCGAACAGTCCCGCGTCCGCCCCGGCTTTCATGAAGGGTGCGCCGAACAGCAGAACGATGAAGATCAGTCCCAGCGCGGCAAGATACAGTTTGCGATTCATTTTGACCTCCTTCCGAAAAGCGCGCGGCCTCCCATGTAAACGAGGAACAGCGCGGCGAGCAGAATCCCGCCCATGGCGAAGAACGCGCCCGGCTTTCTCTCGCGGGGACCGTCCTCCGCAGCCGGATCGTCGCCGGAGTCTTCGGCGTCAAAACCGTCCTCATCCTCGAAGTTCTCTGCTTCCTCCGCGGCCTGCGGATCGTCTTCCGGCACGGTTTCTTCCTCTTCCGGCGCCTCCGGTTCATCCGGTGTCTCAGGCTCTTCGGGATCCGGCTCCGGCGGGTTTTCGGGCAGCGGGACGGTATTCGTCTCGTAGAGGGTCATGATTTCGGCGTCCGTGAGAAGACGTCCGAAGAACCACGCGTCGTCCATGGCGTACTGCGGCGCGCTCTGCCAGCCCTTCTGCTCCGGCGCGTCGTTTCCGAGCAGCGTCATGCCGAGCGTCTGCCAGCCGTACATGCCGTCGAGGAACTCCCCGTTGACGTAAACGGACGTGAGCTCCATATCGTTGTCGTATGTGAAGGTGAGCATCGTCCATGTGTCGGCTGGAACCCTGTACGGGACCGACTTGTCCACGATCCCGTTCATGGTGGCTCCGACCGTCCCGTTGTCCTGAATCAGGCGGAGCGAGCCCGTGAGGCTCGAACACAAGAAGACGTGATGCGGAACGTCGGACGCCTTCACCCAGAAGCTCGCGGTCCAGTTCCCTTCGATATCGTCCGAATAAAGACCGACGGCATCCGAATCCGTCTCAAAGTAAATCGCTCCCTCGGGCGTCCCGTCCCTTCCCTCGACAAAGCGGGGATTTCCCCTGAGCTTTCCGGTCAGCGCGCCGGACGCCTCGTCCGCGTCTCCGTCAAACCGGAACCAGAGTCCGCTTTCCGGAATATCCAACGGATCCGTCGGCAGTACGGCTGAGACGGGGGACGCGGAACAGACCAGCTCTGTAATCATAAAGAGAGAAAACAAGGCGGCAGCAGTCTGTTTTTTCATTCTGAATGGTCCAGATTCCTTTCGATGAAATATGGTTGTGACAGCCGGTGCAGTCGCACTATTATAGCACATCCGGACGGGGAAACGCAAGAGTTTTTTGCTCTCCGCTGCCGGACGCCGGGCATCTCACGCTGATCCGGACGGGCATGTCGCTCTCGCCGCGGTTGGCGATGGCCGCGCCGGGGATCACGCGGATCCTGACGAACCCGCACACCTCGTCGCGCGGCGCACGGAAGCCGTCAACGCCGGATTTGATGCGGAATCCGACTTTTGCCCGAGGTATCCGCGCAGTCCGTCAAGCTGACGCTCCATATCGTGATAACCGAGCCAGTACAGCGCGCCGAGCTTCTCCATATCCCCGTCGAACCGGGAAACCGTGACCGGCTCGGAGGGGGCGATCACGAAAACCTTTCCGGAAGCCGCTTCTCTGTCAAGCAGATCGACCGTATCGTTGAAAGACTCGTTCGCCGCTTCGAACGCTTTGACGAACGCCGGGTACTTCCGGTAAAGGGTTCTCACGATTTTCGGCGCGCCCGGTTTCCGGCGGAAGCTCAGCTCGCGGGTGCGCACGACGACGATCTTTTCTTCTCCGCTTGCCCTCGCCCATCGGATCGGGATCTTCTCCGCGCAGCCTCCGTCGAGATACGGAACGCCGCCGATCATGACGGGGCGGGTGACATACGGAACGCTTGCCGACGCCTGCACAGCTCTGAAGATGTCGCAGTGTCCCTTCTCGAAGTATTCCGCTTCTCCGGTCAGAAGGTTCGTCGCGGACACAGCCAGCCGCCGCGCGGGATCGTTCAGCCTTGCGCTGTCCAGAGGATGTTTCCGCAAAAGATCGTCAAACAGGTAGGAAAAACCGGTAATGCCGTGGTCCCGCCTCAGTGCGCCGAGTCCGCAGTAATTCCGGTCGTGCCGGTAGGTGAGGTCGATCCGCGCGCTCCATCCGATCTGTCCGGCTACATAGCCGATCGCGGAAAGCGCGCCCGCTGAAACGCCGACGACGGACGAGAAGTTGATCCCCCGCTCCATCATGCGGTCGAGCACGCCCAGCGTATAAAGGCCCTTCCACCCTCCGCCCTCCAGCACGAGGCAGCCTTTTGTGATCTCGTCCGTCGCCCTTCCGGTCGGGATCGTGTCGATTTTCCCGTAAATCTTCATGTGTTTCCGCTCACCTCGTGAACTGTCCCTGTGTTATGCTTCAAATCAAAACGTCTTCTGTCCGCCGCCCCGCCGGGATCTCATTTCTCCCTCAGCGCGTCGAACAGCGCGGCGCAGCCTTCGGTCAGATCCCGCCACGTCGCGTCAAAATCCCCGGAATACCACGGATCGGCGATATCCCGCGGCCGCTTTGTCCAGTCGAGCAGGCGGCGGATCTTGCGCTCCGGATCCCCGCCCGCGATGCGCTTCATGTAGCGCAGATTCATCTCCTCCATGCCGATCAGAAGATCCCATCTGCCGTAATCCTCCCGGGTCATCTGACGGGCTCGCTTGTCCCCGCAGTCCAGCCCGTGCTGTGCCAGCATCTTTCTCGCCGGAGGGTACACCGGATTGCCCCGCCCGTCCCATCCGATCTCCTCGTCGCTGGTCGCCGCGGAAGCGATTTCGAACTGTTCTTCCAGCCCCGCCCGCTTCACCATGTCCTTCATGATGAACTCCGCCATCGGACTGCGGCAGATATTGCCCCAGCAGACGAAGAGGATCCGGGTCTTCCCCTTCTCTCCTGCCATCACTCCGCCCCGCTTTCATCCCGATCGCAGGGGGAGGGACGTCCGGACGCGGAGAAGAGCGCGGCTTTCAGCTTTTCGTACCGCCGCCGCTTTTCTTCTTTGGCAAAGTGGACCTCCCGCCTCTGCTCCGGGCAGTGTTCATAGTCCAGCTTACGATCCCCGAACTGCTCGCTGGTCAGATCGAACACGCAGTCCCCGACCACGTTGAAGCAGTGATAGTTTCCATCCCCCAGAGGCACGCCGTAGACCTTGCCGCCGAAAATATCCTGTATGAGAAAGGCCGTGATCGAGCACTGCCCGAGCGTTTTGTTCTCCGGCGTCCAATCCGCCCGCATCCTCGGCGCGCAGGATTCGGCGCACCAGAGCCCCGAGAGCAGATCGTAATAGTCGCGGGGCGTGCGTCCCGACTCGTCCCTGATATCGGCCGTCTCCCAGCCGTAAAAACGGTATGGCATATCCCGTCAAACCTCCCAGAATCTCAATCCGCTCCGATGTTCCGAAAAGCGGAGCCCTCCGCATATCCCCGCCGGTATTCGCAGGATGACCGGCGCAGAAACGGCAGTACCATTATACCGTTCTTTTCCCGGGAAGTCAAGAGTCGCCGGGAAGGCTTCGGTCAGCGAGTGGCGAGCTGAAAACAATCTGTCGGAATTTGCTCCGCGGACACAGTTTCGTCATGATTCTGTGGTATGATGAATGTGACAAAACTGGATTTCGGGAGGCAGCACGGCACAAAATGAAGGATTACAAATTCAATTTCAAGGTTTTGATCGGTCCGGGGCTTGTCTGGGCGGCAGGGCTTGTGCTCGTCCTCCTGTACGCGCCGAAGACCGTCTATATGAACGGGATGGTCGGCCTCGGGTTTCTCTTGCTGTGCCTCGGGACCCTGTGGGCGCTCTATGCCCTGTACCGGGAATACAGCAAGACGGGAAAGGAGTGGCCGTTTTTTCTGGAACGCTTCTTCCCGAATTACCCCGTCGTGGAGGACAAGAACGATCTGACGCGGAGGCTGAGCGCATTCCGGAAAAGCTACAGCGACTTTCTCTCAAGCGGGCGCGAGGAGGAGAACAGCACTCTTCAAAGCTATGCGTCGCAGCTGATGTGGCACAGCACCGCGCTCCAGAAAAAGCGTCTCTCGAAAAACCGACTGACCCTCGAGATGGATTCCGAGCGCAGGGCGTACACCGATCCGAAGACCTGTGTACGGGTCAACAAGTATTTTGACGGCAGATACAATGTGCGCGACATTTACGAGGAAATCTCCGCCCTGCGGACCATCAAACGGGGCGGGAAGATCGTGGGGCGCATCCGGGACAGCGAGGTGGCGCATTTCACCCTGCTCTCCGCGAATCAGGTCGGCCCGGACGCCATCGTCTGCCCGAACTGCGGAAACAAGACCTCGCGGGAAAACCTTCTCGACGGCTGCGATTACTGCGGTACCAAATTCACTGTCGAAGACATGGAGGACAGGATCGACAGCTTCGGACTGAGGCGCGATTTCCGCACGAGCGCGACAAAAAAAGAAGCGGTCAAGGAACTGCTGTTCCCATGGACGACGCTTCTTGTGATGCTCCCGCTGATTTATTTCGGGTTCATCGGCGCGTTTGCCTACATGCCGGACTTCAACATCTTCCTGCGGCTGGTGACCGGACTGTTCGCGGCTTCTCTGCTGGGACTGCTCGGATGGAGCCTCAAGTCGATCTTTCTGGTTCTGATCGCTCCGCTGTTCCTTCTCGTCAGCGCGTCCTCCAAATCGATCGACAGGAAGATGATCTACAACCGCAAGAAGGAAGAGGAACAGGAAAAAAGCATGGCGGAATTTGTCCGGACGACCGACCCGCTCTTTTCCATCCAGAGCTTTTTCGGCGGGATCCAGAACAAGCTGTCCGCCATTCACTACGCGGAATCCCCGGTGGAAATCAACGCGTTCTCCACGAACGATCTGTCTTCCTTGATCGGGCGGTACCGGGGCGTCGTGGACGTCGATTTTATGAACATCACCATGGATTCCTACCATGCCGACGAAACCCTTCAGGTCGCGGGTGTCAGCGCGGAGCTTCGTCTCTTCCGGCTCCGGGGAGACAAAATCAAGGAAGAAACCGAACAGGTAAAGATGACGCTGATCAAGGCTGCGGACTGCAAGACGCAGGCAGTCTGCGGCGCGTCCGTGCTGACGTGCAGGGGCTGCGGCGCGTCCCTCTCCCTGATGGAGGGAAAAACCTGCGCGTACTGCGGGCGAAATCTGGATCTGATGGCGTACGACTGGGTGATCGCGGATTACACCGTTTTATAAATGCTTGATACGCTTACATCCTCGTGCTTTCCACAACCACCCGGATCTCCGCGTCCGCGTCGAAAACACGCTCCACTCCGATCAGGATATGCCATTCGGCCATATCGTCCGTCCCGACTTCCGGAACCAGACGCGCGATTATCACGGAGGGCTCCTCTCTGGCGTTCACTTCCGTCACCTTATGGCGCACGGAGCCGCTCCCCTCTTCCAGCAGAACGAGGACCAGTTGATGATCCCGGAACCACGCGCCGTCATACTGCTCGATCGCGTCGATGAATCCGACCGTCGTATCGGAATACACCTTTTCTTTGTGGCTGAAATCGTACAGAACCCTGTTTTCGTCGTAATACCGGTTCAGCTCCTCCGCGCTGTCGATGAGCGTCACCCTCGGATAGCTCATGCCGTCGTGATACCCGTTGGTGCGGATATATTGCGCCTCGAACGATCCCTTCTCGGAAGCGGTTTCCTCTTCGTAGCCCCTTGCGCCGGAGATGGAAACCGTTTTTGTTTCGTCGTCGTATCCGACGTGGAAATCCAGCGCCTTGCCGAGGTCCCGGAGCCTGAAATAGTTCGCGCCACCGATCTTGAAGACAGCCAGCGTCACGGTCTCCCCGTCGATGAGGATCGCGTTGTTGGTCGGACGCGCGGAAGCGATTGCCGAGGCTGTCCCGGTCAGCTCCCCGCCGATTGCCTCATACGGCTTGCCGGAGGTGATCGAGACGGTCTTCGCCGCGTCGTCGTAGTCCACCGAGAACTGCCTTTCGCTTCCGTTCAGCATCATGGCCACGTCGCGGAGCTTGAAGTAATTGTTTCCCTTGATTTTGTAGACGGCGGGACGGACGAGATGCGCGTCGGGCAGATCGGCGCTGTTGCTCACGACAATCGCGTCGTTCGTCGCCTCGGCGTAGAGGGGATCGCCGTCGGATATGATCATTCCGGCAGCCGAGGCCGGGACGAGAAGCGCCGCGCAAACGGACAGCGTCAGCAAAAATGAGAACAGTTTTTTCATGATCATTCACCTTCCATATTTGTCAGCGCGCCGATAAAGAACGGCTGATTCGTTTCGCGGTCGATCAGCAAATATACGAACGGGCGGTCCAGCGTGACCCATTTCGGCTCGGGCATCTCCATCGCTCCTTCTTCCGGCATCATCTCCACAGCCGTCGCCGCTCCGGCCTTCGTCCCCTGCTCATGGACGGAGATAAACGTTTTGTGCAGGACACGGCCGATATAGATGCTGCCCTCCGTCGATGTGCCGAGGCCGGAGAAATCCGCCCTCGAGGGATGAAACGCGGTCGGCATGCCCAGCGCTTTCAGCGTTTCGGACAGCTCCGCGCCGTACTCCGCTTCAAACTTCGGAAGAGCCGCTTCCACAAGCGTCTGCTCCGCCGAGGACAGGATCCCGATCAGCTTTTCCCCGTCGAGGGACGCGGCATAGTCGGCGACCGTCGTCCCGTCCTTCGGAAGCAGGGCGGCGAAGGCGTATTTCCCGCCTTTGTAGGGTTTGATGAATCCCGTCGCGGCGTCCCCGTCCTCGAGATACAAATACTCGCCGGAGCGCATGAAATCGACGGTCTGTTTTGTGCCGTCCTCGCGGGTAAATGTCCCGCTCTTTACCTGATGCTCCCGGTACACCTCCGCCCACTCCCCCTCAAAAGCGAGGGCGTTGACAAGGAACATGACCGCGGACTCCGGGATCTGATCGAGGATTTCGGGGATCATCCCGTCCGTGTTGTCCTTCACCCAGTTGTTGATGTCCTTCAATGTCCCCTCGTCGAACGGCGCGCGGTAGATCCCGGCGTTGTAGAAATCCGCGTTGGTCTGCAAAAAGTCCCGGTTCACCGTGAAACGCTCGTCGTCCGTGAACCAGATGGAGTTTGCGAGATGGAACCGGGGCTCTCCGTCCTCCGGCTCCGTCCGGTTGAGCAGATCCCGGAACGACGCGTTCAGCTCCCCCACCGGAAGACCGAGTACGGCCTCCATTTCGGAAAGGGTCTCCCCCTTCGCGCCGTTTGCGGTCATGGCGAGCGCGGAGAGGACGGACAGCGGCGAGACGAGGGGATTTTCAGCGGCTTCCAGAGCACGGAATGTCCAGGAGCCGTTCGAGCCGGAGATCAGAACGATATGGGACAGATCGGGATATTCCTCCACGGAGAAAACCTCCCAGAAAATGCCTTCTATTTCCGTTTCCTCGCTGAACCAGTCCAACCTCTCTTTGGGGGTAAGGGAACCGGTTCCCGGCGCTTCCCGTTCGTACATCAGGGCTTTTCCGTCCACATGGATGCAGCAGAGATCCGCTTTCCTGAATCCGGTTTCTCCGGATTTGCCGTATGCGGCCCGCATCCTTTGCTGAAACAGCCGGACGGCAAAGTCCGCAAACGCTTCGGAAACCGTGCCCCGATCGGAGATTTCCGCTCCGAGAACCGCCTCCTGCGAAGGTACGATCCCCTCCATGAGGTCGGCGGAAGAAGACAGATTCGGCGCGGCGCATCCTGCGGTCGTGAGCAGAAGCCCGGAAAGAAGCAGGGCCGAGGTCATGCGGGAGAGCTTCATGGGAATTCACCTCTCTGTGTATCGATTCTGCCCTTTAGACGCCGAGATCCTCTCCAAAGTTCCCCTTTTTCAAAAAAGATTGACTTCTCTCGAAATGTATGGTATGATAAAAGAAAAAACAGGAGGAATCCCCCATGACCATCTATCGCTGCAAGCACTGCGGCAACATCATCGCGCACCTGAACGACTCCGGCGTGCGCTGCGTATGCTGCGGAGAACCCATGGAAGCCATCGTTCCCAATACCACGGACGCCGCGGGAGAAAAGCATGTCCCCGTGATCGGACAGGAAGGATGCCTCGTCACGGTTTGCGTCGGCTCCGTCGCCCACCCCATGCTCGACGTTCACTACATCGAATGGATCCTGCTCGAAACCAAAGAAGGCCGTCAGAGAAAAACGCTGAAGCCCGGAGACGAACCGAAGGCCATGTTTGCCCTGACGGAGGGAGACGAGGTTGTCGCCGCCTACGCGTACTGCAACCTGCACGGACTGTGGAAATCGGCCGAGTGACAGCTTCCGATCCGTGATCCGCAGGCGGTACCTGCCCGCGGACCGTGAAAGCCCCGATGCGACGCGCGCGCTTTGGGGCTTTTATGCGTTTTCGGCGATCTTTCTCCCGCCCCGCCGCCCGGAAGTATTCCGGATCTGCCCGCGTTTTCTGATTTTTGCGTTGCATTTCGCCCGCCGGATGTGTATAATACGGACAGACCGCAGTGAAGCGGGATTATCGGGCGTACCCTGAAAGGATCCGACGACATGACACAGAAGAATTACCGGCGGACCAAGACCGCGTGCTATCTCGGATTTGTCACGCAGGCGATCTCCGCCAATTTCACCCCCCTGCTCTTCCTCACGTTTTACAGAGCCTACGGCATTTCCTACGCGGATCTTGCGCTCATCCCCCTTGCCTTTTTCCTGACGCAGCTTGCGGTGGACTTTCTCAGCGCGAAATTTGTGGATAAGATCGGCTACCGGAAGAGCATCATCATCGCGCAGGCGACGTCGGGCTGCGGACTGCTGTTTCTGTCCTTCGTTCCGGATCTCTGCCCGCGTCCTTTTGCCGGGATCCTGCTCTGCGTGATGATCTACGCCGTCGGGAGCGGACTGATCGAGGTGCTGTGCAGTCCGATCATCGAAGCCTGTCCGTTCGACAACAAGGCCGGAACGATGAGCCTTCTGCATTCCTTCTACAGTTGGGGAGCCGTGGGGACGATCCTCTGCTCCACGCTCTTCTTTTCGATCTTCGGAACGGAGCACTGGCGCATTCTCTCCTGTCTGTGGTCGATCATCCCGCTTTACAACATCGTCAATTTCGCCTCCTGCCCCATAGAGCCCATCGTGAACGAGGGGGAGAGCATGACGATCGGACAGCTCGTGAAGACGAAGGTTTTCTGGCTGTTCATCGTTCTGATGATCAGCGCGGGAGCCTCCGAGGCATCCATGGCGCAGTGGGCGTCGGCGTTCGCGGAGTCCTCCCTCGGCGTCAGCAAAACGGTGGGGGATCTGCTCGGCCCCTGCGGCTTCGCCGTATTCATGGGGTGCAGCAGAGTCTGGTACGGAAAGTACGGGGAAAAAGTGAAGCTGTCTGGCTTTATGATCGCGTCCGGCATCCTCTGCCTCGTCAGCTACCTTTTGGCCGCCCTCTCCGTCTGGCCGGTCATGGGCCTCTTCGGGTGCATGCTGTGCGGATTCTCGGTGGGGATCATGTGGCCGGGCTCCATCAGCATCTCCTCCGCCGGAATGCCGAAGGGAGGGACTGCCCTGTTCGCCCTTTTGGCTCTGGGCGGGGATCTCGGCGCGGCGGTCGGCCCGTCCGTTGTGGGAAACATCTCCCATGTCATGGGCGAGAACATACAGGCCGGAATTCTGGCCGGGGTCTGCTTCCCTCTCCTGCTGGCCGTGAGCGTTCTCCTGCTGAGAAAGAACTGACGCAAGGCTTTCAATACCGGACACACATATAAACGGACACGAACAGAAAGGACTGCTTCATGAACATTCTGAACATCACCTGCAAAGAAGACACCGTCGTCCTCCGCACTGACGTCGCCTCTGGAAAAGTTGCGGTACGCGCGCATACCCCTGCTTCCCGCGAACCGCTTCTGATCGGCGAACTGTCCGCCGAAATCCGGGACGGCGCGGTCTCGGTTCCGCGGTTTGTAAACGGACGGGACGGGCTGACCCTGCGCTGGGAGCTGTCGCGGGACGGCGAAACGGCGGGCGGGAAGAAATACGTCGAGGATCTCGCGTTCTCCCCGGCCTGCGCGGATCCGTACCCGGCGGCGGAGAGCAAGAAGGGACTTCAGGTCACGATGATCGAGGACGCCGTGAAACTCGGAGTGAAGCACGCCGCGCAGAACGTCTGCATCGGGGACTTCATGCGGCCCGCCGACGAATGTGCAAACCCGGTCCGCTTCACGCACGACGGCGCGGAATACACGTTCGACGGGGATCACGCCGAGTCCTTTGACAAGAGGCTGAAAACCCTCTCCGACCACGGCATCCTCGTCACCCTGATCCTGCTCAACTCCAAACACTGGCAGAAGGACACGTCGAAAGCTCTGTACGCTCCCCTGCTCCACCCGGATTTTCTGCCCTTCATGAACGAGCCGGACGTCCATCTCAGCGCGTTCAACATGACGACGGACGAAGGGACCCGGTACTACTGCGCCTTCATCGCCTTCCTCGCCGAGCGGTACATGAAGCCGGACGGGGACGGGACATACCCTCACGGACGGGCTGTCGGCATGATCGTCTCGAACGAGGTCAATTCCCAGTGGATCTGGGGCAACGCCGGGCACAAAACGGTCGGGGAATACATGACGGAATACACCCGCGCCATGCGCCTGACCTGGCAGACCGCCGCTTCCGTCTGGAAGGAAGCCCGGGTCTATATCTCCCTCGACCATTTCTGGACGGGCTCGCAGAACCCGGCGGAGGACACGAAGTATTACGGCAGCCGCCCTGTACTGGAGGAGCTCAGCCGGAGGGCGCGGGAGGAAGGAGAATTCCCGTGGAACGTCGCGGCACATCCCTATCCGGAGGATCTGCGCTATCCGGACTTCTGGAACGACAGATCCGCGACGGACTCGAACGACACCTGCCGCGTCACGTTCAAGAATCTCACCGTTCTCCGGGACTTTCTCTACCGGGAGGAAAATCTTTACCGGGGAGACAGACGAAGGATCATCCTCTCGGAGCAGGGCTTCAACTCCCACTTCACGCCGGAGAGCGAGATCCTGCAGGCATGCGCCTACGGAAGGGCGTACCGGATCTGTATGGAGATCCCGGAGATCGACAGCTTCATCCTTCACGCCCACACGGACAACTGGCAGGAATTCGGCCTGAACCTCGGCCTCTGGCGCAGAAAAAAAGACGGCCCGGAGCTGGACGCGCCGAAGCCGATCTATGAGGTGTTCCGCGTGATCGATCAGAAAGACGAATCCGGAAGGTATCACTGGGAACGGTATTGAGTTTCGGAAGACCGCAGGCAGCGTGGGAAGACGGTGACCGTCAGACCTGATCGGCGTATTCGATCCGGATCGGCAGCGGGAACCACGCGGCGGCCAAAGGATGCTTTGTTCTGGCAGGGGACAGCAAGCCGAAGAAAAACAGTTCGGCTTCCTTGTGTTCCAGAACGATCTCGGGTTCTTCCTCCGCGTCCGTTACAGACGGGATCCCGTTTTGCACCGTTATCCGGAAGACTTCCCTGCCCGCGCGTCCTTCCGTCTGTACGGTCAGACTGCCGTCCATGAGCGGAATGCGGCTCGCTTTCAGCTTCATGAAGGCGGAAACGACCTTTCGGAAACGGAACAGCGAAAAGTACTTGTCCGTACACATCGAATAGGAAAAGCAGAGTTTGTGCGCCGTCTCGATCATCCCGGTTTCGTACTGCGGAAGCGCAAGATCGAGACTGCCGTGTTCCGCGGTATAAGCCCGCAGTACATCCGTGAAATCCGCTTCGTCCGTTAAGGTCAGTTCCCGCAGAGGACCGATGAAATATCCGGCGAAGCGTTCCCCTTCCAGAATAACATACAATTGCTCCCCCCATGATGAGGCGATCCCGAAAAACCGGTCGGCTGTTCGCTCCATGTGCAGGGGCCTTTTGTCGTGCAGCCGCCGGATCGGCTCCAGCCACGGACTTTCCGGATCCGTCACCGGCTCGAAGCGGAATTCTTTCATCGGCGCGTCGCCGAAGCAGTGGCGCATGCTGTAGGTGTCGAAATGGAAGCTCGCGTTTGATCCGCCGCTCTCATAGGAAAAATACTGATACCGCTGACGCCTGCCGCCGAGATCCGACATATCCGCGCCGTCTTCGATCATATCCTGAACCGCCCGGTTCATCAAGAGCTTCATGTACCCTTTGGATCTGTGATACGGATGAACCGCCACATTGCCGACGCCGTAGGTCATGACCGTCTCGTCCAACACATGCAGCGTCCTCGGATAGACCCCGACGGCGGCGCGAATTCTGCCGTTTTCCGTGATGACGTAATTGTGACCGCACGGATCGTTTTCTTCGTTGTACAACTTCGGCAGCCACTTCAAAAGATCCCTGTCATGGCCGTTCATGCCGAACGCCAGATTCAGAAAATCCAGCAGTTCGCCCCGCATTTCCGGCGTCCCGCGCCCGATATAGATGCCCGTTTGATTCATCGTTCCTTCTCCCTCCCTCGAGTTCAGTGCCAGTAAAACATATACTTTTCGAACGCGTCCATGAGCGCCTTGATGTTTTCGAGCGGCGTTCCCGGATACCAGCCGAATTTCAGCATCAGCCCTCCGGCGGGCGAGGACAGTTTTTCCACTTCCTCCCGCACCAGCGCGTCCACATCGGCGGGCGTGCCGAATACGGTGATCTTCTGCCGGTCCACGTCCAGATCGATGGCATATTTTCCGAAAAACCGCTCCCGGATCCAGTCGATCCCGTTGACAAGATCCTGTATGTTCAGAATATCCACGCCGCCGTCGATCAGATCGTCCGCCAGCGTCCGGACATCCCCGTCGGAGTGCATGTGGATGATCGCTCCGGCGTCCCGGGCAGGTTTCATCAGCCGCTGATAGGAGGGCTTGATGAACTTCCGGAATAAGTCGGGGGAAATCATCGGTCCCACCTGCATCCCGAGGTCTTCGGGAAAGGTGATCATATCGTATCCCATCCGCGCGTAGTGTTCCGCAAATACGGCGTTGTATTCCTCGAGCCTTCCGATCAGGGCGATCAGGTCTTCGTCCTCGTCCACCATTCCCATGAGGACATTTTCAAATCCGCACAGATCGGTCAGGCGGAGGAAGGTATGTCCGTGGGGCAGACCGCGTGAAGTAAAGCGGCCCTGTTTCTTTGCCGCCTCGACTTCCCCGCGCTCTTTTTCCGGATCGAAGGGAGGGATGGCGGGAAAACGATACTCCCTGATCTTTGAAAAATCCTCGAGCGGGTGCTTCTGGATCACGCCGCGGATCCCGTCGATGGCGCCCTTCCACTCCACGCCGAATTCGTCGAAGTAGGTGACTTCCTCGTCTACCTTGTCTCCATCCTTCGGCACGAGATCCCAGCGCATGCGGCCTTTCCCCGCGATGATCGGATGGGATTCGAGAAGCTCTTCGACCGCATGGGGGTCATAATGGCTGAATACCGTTTCGGGCACATGGAACACGACCGGAATGTAGTCCGGACGCTCGAAACGGATGACGCGGAGCATGTTTTCTCGCTGTGTCATTGAAATGCCTCTCTTCTTAGAAAAATGCGCACAGCCTTTTCGTGAATCGGCTGAATCTTTTCGCGGAGTCGGATCCGTTTGCCGCGATTTCCTCAACCGATTATGCCGTCGATGTACTTTGCGAATTCCCGATCGACCTTGCTTCTGATTTTCTGCGCGGTCGAAGCCATGGTCTCGCTGCCTCCCTGCGCAACCGCCGGATACCACGCGTCGAAGAACAGCTGAACCGTCAAAAACCCCGCGTCCCAGGTCACGCTGTCGATCATCAGCCGGATCATTCCCTTTGTATCCTCGTCCCGCGCGTATTTTTCCGACAGAAGGACCTCGATATAGGGCTCCACCAGCCGTTCCGCCGAATAGATGCTGAGGGCTTCCACGATGTTCCCCGTCCTCGAGGCGTCCTGCTGATCCGCGGGAACGCACATCAGGGGAGAATTTCTCCCGCCGCATGTGACATAATACCGCTCCTGCGCCTCGTCGAGCTTCGGGCTCGGGATGACTCCGAAATCATCTTCCATGTTCTCGCGGAGCGTGGTCATATTGTAAAGGGCGGCGACGTAGAACAGCGCGTGACTGTTATAGAAAACGCTGTTCGCCCACGGATCGGAGACGGGATCCGCCGTCATGGCGCGGTCGGTCTGAACCTTATAGATCCAGTCCGCCGCTTTCAGCCCGCGCTCTTCGGTAAAGGTGATGTCAATGGACGGCGTGTCGTTTTCGTACCGGATCTCCCCTAACTTCTCGCCGCAGCCGTGGTAGTAAACCATGACCGCGCCCCAACCGGACGTGATGCCGTACATATCCTCGGCGGTCCTCTCCTCCGAACCGTCCGCGTTCGACATGACCGCTTCCATCATTCCGTACATTTTGCCGAGCGTCCAGCCGCCGTTTTTGACAAGCTCATAAGGCGATTCGAGCCCGTACGCGTCCACCAGATGGTTGTTGAAATAGAGTCCGTGCGCCTCGCTCGCGTTGAAGCAGTTGATGGCGTTCGACGCGTAAAACAGCTTGCCGGGAACGAGCGTGAGCGCCTCGACCGAATTGGAGTTCCACCACGCCGCGTCCGTCCGGATCTCGGGAATGTCCAGAATGTTGTACAGAGCCGACTGTCCCGCCGCCCCGGGGAGCTTCATCGCCCACTGGTACGCGATATCGTACGCGCCCGACGCGGCCTTGACCTCGTTCATCATGGAATTGAACGCGTCCTGAGAATCGACGGCGTGCTGGCTGATTTCGATGTTGTATAACTCTTAGACGGCAATATTCCGTTCTCTGACGGAATCGTTCAGAAGCTCGCCGGTCATTTCTTCGGCGGTGATCCATTCGGTCAGGGAAGGGGTGGCGTACAGAAGGATATGGAACGCATATCCTCCGTAATCGATCGCGGACAGCCTGTTCCATTCGGAATCCGCTTCGGTCTCCGGTTCGGTTTCGGCTGCGGGAGCTGCGTCCTCCCCCGTGCTTTGCGGAAGTTCCGTTTCTTTTTTGACATCCGGATCCTGACACCCGGACGCTGTCAAAAGGAGCAGTGAAGCCAGAATCGCTGAGACGGTCTTTTTCATCTTCATGAGGATCTCTCCTTCCTTTGATTGGAATTCGAATCGGCCCGAGGATCGCGTCTTCGCGGAATCCTCAGACGGTTTTATCCGACCTTTACGACCTCCCCCGGACCGACGCTGACGCGGGTGAATTTCTCCTGCCAGAGCAGCCCGAGCGGTTTTTTCCTGTCCTCGTCCGACTCGATCATCACCTTGACGACCGCCGGGAAGGGCGTGGGATTTTCGATCACGACCGCGCCGTCTTCAAACCACGCGTTGACGTGATCCGGCGCGAAGACCAGTCCTTTTTCTATGTCCGCGTACACGCCCGGCGTCTCCAGCCATGTCAGCATCAGCGCAGCCGTAGGCCACACGCTGTTTCCGGCGATGGCGTCGCCCACGTTTTTCGCGCCCTCCCAGTCGGAGAGGTTCACGCGCTCGCAGATTTCGCTGGGTCTCAGGGCGGGGCCCTGCACGGTGTACATCGGCCTCTCGGGGTACGAAACCGTCTGCGGGATGAAGTGCGCGATCCGGCTCAAAAGCTCGAGGTAAAGCGGATCCCCCGTCGCCCGGAACAGCTTCAGAAGCGCGCCGCCTCCCGCCGTGCACATCCCGGGACCCGCATGCTTGTTCTAAACGCTCGCCCAGACGCTGCCCGCGCTGCGGATGCCCATTTTCGCAAACCGGCTCTCGGGCGGGAAGGCGTAGTCGTACCCCACCACCCAGCTCGACAGCATGTGCGCGGCGGCTTTGGCGCATTCGAGCCACCTGTCGGATCCGTCGGCCTCGTACAGAGCCGTGAATCCCTCGACCAGTCCCGCGCAGCTCTCGCTGTCCGGCGCGGCGAGGATCTCTCCGGGTCCTCCGGTGGAATAGCCGACGCGGATCGCGCACCTGTCGTAATAGTCGCCGACCGCGCGGGCCGTTTCAAGGTAGCTCCCGTTCCCCGTGACCGCCGCCGCGGCGCAGAGAGCAGCCGGAGTGATCGCGCCGCAGGACGTGCCGCCCACGAGGATCTCCCCCGTCTCGGCGTTGACGAACTGGCCGATCTGGCCGTACCGCTCCCACATGCCTTTCAGGGCGTCCGCCGCCATGACCGCACTGCGCATGATTTCCTCCGGCACGTCCATGCCGAGCCTGCGCATCGCCTCGATCTGGCGGAACACAAAATAGGTCAGATCGGCGTGCTTGCGGACGAGGAGCATGTTGTACTTACCCTCGTAATGCGTGAAGCAGTCGTGATGGATCTCGCCTTCCGACACAATGCCGTAATACCACCCGGCCCTGCTCTGCCACCGAGCGACGAACCGGAGAGCCTGCACGACGCGCCGACGGGACAGCTCGCCGCCTTCGCACAGAAGAGCCAGCGTGAGCATCCCGCCCCCGGCCTATCCGGCCTGCCACTTGGCGAACCACGAGGGATGGCTCCCCACCGGCTGTAAGGCATAGTACCCTTCTTTTTCGTCGAAATGCTTGCCGTTCTGTTCCGCTTCGGCCAGCTCCCAGAACCGGGAGAAGGGGAGGGAGGCGTGGGCGGAAGCCTTGTATAACAGGGATCTCTTCTCAAAGAACGCCCGGAAGAGCGCGGGGATATCCTCGCAGTCAAAGGTAAACACGCGGTGCGATATGACCGTCTCCTCGCCCTCGCGGACTGTGAGCGGCGGATCAGCCTCGGGCTGCTCTCTGAGGGACGGAGTTCCGTCGTACCAGTGATAGACCAGACGACGCTTTGCCGGCGCGCGCAATCGGATCATAAGCTCGTCCCCCGTCTGCTCCAGCGTGACGCCGTGGTTGCGTCCGTGCGCCCCCTGCCCGAAGAACAGCATGAACGCCCGCTTTTCCGATTTGCGCAGGACGCACACGCAGGGCAGAGCCATGTCGCCCGTCGTCACGTCCATGAACGAATCCCCCTCGGGCGCGAGAGCCGGAGGGCAAGTCATGCGCACGGGGGCATCGACGCCGAACTCTTCCTCGGTGTACATGGGGGGATAGCAGCGCATGACGGTCTCGAAGCGGTTTCCGTTGTAGGCGCAGCCGGGGATCATGATATAGGTGTCGGAAATCGGGGCGTCAAGCCGGAAATCGACTCAGTATGCGGCGTCGGCAGAGTCGCAGAGCGCGGTGAAACGGGTCTCCCGGTCATTATGAATCACGCGGGTCCGATCTTTTTCTCCGGCATAACCGCGTGTCTGACTGATCAGCATATGCAGATAACTCGTATGGATCGGAATGAAAGTATTGATGCAAATTGAGAGGATACAAAGCGGAATTGCAAGATAGCGCCCGGTATCGGCAATCAACTCAGGCATATTGATCATATCATGGAGGTAAAACAGTGTCAAGAGAAGATCGGCTCAAAAACGGTGTCCTGATCTTCCGCGGCGTGACGCCGGCGCCGCTTTGGTCCGTGCCGGAGCCGGTGAGGGTCAGCATGCTTCCGGCTGAGATGAAGCGGAAGCACTATTTCGACCGCGACGACAAGGACGAGATCTATCGGTTCATCCGCTCCTTCCCGGACGGAGAAGAACTGCTGTGCAACGTCGTCGAAGCGCATTTCGGACTGCGGCCGTCCGTCGCCGAACAGCACTGAATCCCCGCTGACAAACAAGGGGCTGCCGCATTCTCATGAAATGTGACAGCTCCTCTGACGGGAAGAACGGCGGTGAAGAAACCGGTCAGTCAAAATCCGGCGATGATCTCAGCATCCAGTCTCCGGATGATCTCGGCCGCAAGCCTCACCCCATTCCGAAAGTCCTCAAGGCTGGCGATGCCGTAGTGCGTATGAGCATAGCGCACAGGGAAACCGATCACGATGCAGGGGATCCCCTCCTCCGACAAATGAATCGGCGCGCCGTCCGTGGAGCCGCCCGACCGGACCGCTTCCTGCACCGGGATCCCCAGTTCCTCCGCGAGATCGAGCGCAAACCGCTGGAAGCGCGGATTCGTAATCATCCGGGTGTCGATGTGACGGAGCATGGGACCTTTGTGAACTGCTGTCTGGATCATCCACGATTCGGTCCCCCGGTCGTCGGCGGGCGCTCCTTCAAACACGATGGCGATCTGCGGCTTGACCCGTCGGGCTGTCACGGACGCGCCCCTTGTTCCGACCTCTTCCTGTGCAGCGATCGCGCCGACCGCGTTCACCGCGAGAGATTCACCGGACAGCGCGCGGAGGATGGAGAGAACGGCGGCGCAGCCCAGGCGGTTGTCGAATGCCTTGCCGAACATCAAGTCACGGTCCGCGTCGTATTCAAAGGTCACATCCGGCGCGACCGGTGCTCCCGGACGGATCCCGTACTGTTCCCTTGCCTCCTCGGGACTTGACGCGCCGACGTCGATCCACATATCGGCAATGTCGGGGGCTTTGTTCTTCTCCGCCTCGGTGAGAAAATGCGGGGGCTTCGATCCGGTGATTCCGGTATGAAGCCTGCCGTCCCGGGCGCGCACTTTCACCCGATGGGCGGGGATATTCGACGCTGTCCAGCCGCCGAGGGGAATGAACTTCAATGTTCCGTCCGGGCGGATGGCCTGTACCATGAAGCCCACCTCGTCCGAATGGGCGTCCAGCATGACGACCGGCTTGTCCTCGTCTTTTCCCGCGCGGCGGATGTACAGATTCCGCAGACTGTCTTCTTCGAGATCAAACCCTTCCGGGGCATAAGAACGCGCCACAGCGACGGCGTCGTCCTCAAATCCTGACGGCCCGAATGCGTTTGACAGTGCGGCGATCAGTTCAAGTTCCTGCATGGGATGCTCCTTTTTTCAGCGATTGCTTTTGCTGTAGTATATCACATTTTCCGCTTTCTTTCAACTGTCCCAGGGCGGCTCTGCCTGATAAAGCGTTCAGGCGGGCAAATCCGCGGGCCACTCTTGCATATCGCCGCCGGCGGTGATATAATGACCGTATATGATAGAAACCGCAAGGGTTCCGCCCGCGCAAATAAGGAGATTCCCATGAAAACCAGACGCATTCCCGCCGCGCTTCTCGCCCTGCTTCTGCTCCTTCCCGCGTGCAGCGAGCAGACGGATCCCGAATTCGCCGGGTGCATGACCGAGGCGATGTGCGTGGCCAACTCCGCCGACGTGATCCCGTCCTATTACGACGTCGCGCTGAAAGACAAGTACAACCGGGACGCCGAGAGCGCGGAAATGCTCGATATCATCCGCGACAGCCTGATCTTCGACTTCGGCTATCTCAACAGCTTCGCGCTGAACACGGCGGGCCACCTGTTCGTCCAGCTCGTAAGAGTGGGCTCGACGGACTTCGCCTCCTCCTACGCTCAAAACAAGAAGGGCTACGAGAAGGCTCTCGAAAAGATGCAGGAAGCATACGCGGACTGAACGCGGACGGCAGAAAAGAAAGATAAGGAGCAGTCAGAATGAGCAAATTCAATTATGATTATTCAAAAACGCTGTGGATGAAGATGTATCTGGCGACGCCGGACTTCGGGCGCGGAACCTCGAATGTCCGGATCCGCTTCGAAGACGCACTGGAGATCATCAAAACCGTTGACAACCTGACGCAGGGGATCCGGAAGATCGTCTACCTCGTCGGATGGCAGGGACTCGGGCACGACGACTGCTACCCGGAAATGCGCAAAGTGAACGACTTTCTGAAACGGGAGGAAGACCGGGACGGGCGGGAAAGCCTTCTCTGGCTCTTCGAGCAGGCGAAGCGGTATCACACCGTCGTCAGCGTCCACGGCAATTTGGCGGACGAATACGGGGAGAACGAGTCCCACCCGGACTTTGTCGCGGCGGACGCCATTGTGAAGAACCCGGACGGAACGCCCGCCGTAATCGAGGTATTCAACGGCCGGAACGCGTATAAGATCTCCTACAAGCAGTTCTGGGAGAGCGGGCTTTTCAAAAGAATCTGGGAGGAGTTTCTCGACACGGTTCCCGTGCGCGAGGCTGGAACGGTCCATCTCGACAATTTCTGCATTGCAGAGAGCTTTTCTCCCCGCACAACGGTGGAGGAGCAGGATGAGGCGCGGGCGGCGATCCTCGACTACATCCGGAGCGAAGGGATCGACGTTACCTCGGAATACACCTACCGCGAGCTGCCCCTTCGCGCCGACGATCCGGGCCACCCGATCCGCCGTTTCTACGCGAAGCATTGCGGTGATCTTCCCGTCTCCACCTGGAGAGAGGCGCCTGTCCGCACGCTCGGGAGGATCCCGGCGACCTGGTGGACAAGCAATATGACGGCGGAGGACTGCATGAAGATCCCTCCGTCCGAGTACAGCGGAAGGCTGACCGACGGCGCGCTGTTCGCCGTGTTTTATGGGGCGATGCACGGGGAGGATATCTGGCTGAACCGCGGGATCCGGAACGAGGACTGGGTGCCGGCCTTCCTCCGGGAGTTCTGCACGGTTCAGCTCCCGTACTTCTATCTCAACCGGCACGCGCGCCTGACGCTCGAGCAGGATCCGGACGGAACCTACACGGCGGGCTTCTCGGACGGGGTCGTGAGCCGGGGACGCGACGGATCGATTTTCAAAAACGGAGTCCTTCTCAAGGAGGGGACGGACGTGATCCTCCCCCTGACGGAAGGCAACCGGACCTTCATCGCCTATTCGGAAGGCGGAAGATCCGGCTGCCTGAACGTACCGGACGCCGCGTTCCGGAAAGCGTCCGTATGGGAGATCACAGCGGAGGGGAACCGTTTTCTGACCGAAGTTCGGGTGAAGGACGGGACGGTGGAGCTGGACGTAAAGCCAAATCAGGCCCTTGTCCTTCTCGGAGAGGAAGACGCGGACTGATTCCCCCATTCGACGGATGCCCCGGATCCGGTCAGGAACGCGGCGCGGCTTTTCTTCTCCGGATCCGCTTTACGATCACCGCCGCCGCAATGATCAGCACGGCGAGAACCGCGGCGGCGCATCCGGCAAGGAGATAAACATGGGGCACGTTCAGGGAAAGCTGGGAATAGAGCCCGTTGAAATAGTACCGCAGAAGGGGTTCGATCAGTTCCCGCTGTTCTCCGTTGACGTCCGACTCCATCCGCACCTCGTCTCCGAGAATGAGCGTCAACCGGGTATCCGGCTCGTAGAGATCCCACGAAATCCCGTCCGCACGAGGGATTCCCGTGCGCGCGAAGCTGACCCACAGCTGCTGGATCGTGTTCGCCAGTTCCTCGTTCACGCGTCCGCCCGTGTAAATGGTCGCGCCGAGGTTGTCAAAGACATAGGCCAGCTCCATGGCGTGACAGGCTCCGAGCGTCTCGTCCGCGCCCGACACGGTGAAGCGGTAGTTGTACGCCTTCCCGCCGTTTTCCGCATGGAGCTGTGCCTGTTTCAGTGCGGGTACGCGGAACAAAAGCTCGTTGTAGAACTCCGAGAGATTCCAAATCCGCTCGTCCGACTGCATGGCGAGGAAGCGTTCGACGAGATCCCGGTCTTCGGGCGTCAGGCGGGCGAGATTGTTCTCGAACAGGATCTCTATGGCATGGCGGTAGACGGTCATCGGCGGCAGGAGGGGAACGGTATATCCCATTTCGTTGACCCAGTAGCGGACCTCGTCGGCATTGTTTCCCGTGATGAAATCGATCCCGGCAGCCTTTTCCGCAAACGCCCCGTAGAGATCCTCCGGAAGCACGAGGCCGTCCCGTTCGGGGAAATTGTTGTAATCGTTCAGAGCCTCGTTCGCTTTTTTCAGATCCGCCTCGCTGAGAGCCGCAAGAGCAGCCATGTCGGAGCATCCGGTCTCCTTCAGAAGCAGTTCCGTCAGATTCCGGCATTCGTCCCGGCTTGAGGTCAGGTTCAGCGAGCCGCTCTCCGCGATGATCCGGCGGAACAGTCCTTCCGTCCCGTCGATCAGGGGGAGAAGCATCACGCTGCCCCCGCCCGCGGATTCGCCGAAGATCGTGACGTTCCCGGGATCGCCTCCGAATCCCGCGATGTTGTCCCGCACCCACCGCAGGGCGCAGATCTGATCGAGCAGCCCGAGATTGCCGCTCTCGGGATACCGCTCCCCGCCCGGCACTCCGGAGAAATCGATGAATCCGTAAAGCCCCAGCCGGTATTCCACCGTGACGAGGATCAGATCGTCGAATTTCTTCACGAGATTGTGTCCGTCGTAGATGGGATCCGACGCCGCGCCCCATCCGTACGACCCGCCGTGGATGAAGACCATGACCGGCTTGTCCGCTGCCGGATTGTTCCGGTTCACCCAGACGTTCAGCGTCAGGCAGTCCTCACTCTGGGGATAGTAGGAGCCCGGTTCGGACGGCCATTCGGTCTGGACGGGGCTTTTTCCGAAGTAATAGGCTTCAAAGACGCCCTCTCCCTCCGCCGCATCGACGGGAGGCTGCCACCTCAGATCCCCGACCGGCGGTTTTGCGTACGGAATCCCTTTGAAGGAGAGCACGCCGTCGGTATCGAGACCCACGAAAACCCCGTTGCGGCACTTCACGGACAGATCCCGGTCGTACTCCCCCGCGATCGCCCGGTTCTCCCCCGCAGAAGCGAGGACTTCCGCTTTCATCGGGTTTTCCTCCGCGCATCCGGAGAGCAGAAATAGAAGAAGCGCGCAGAGGACGGCACACCGATGGAATGCTCCGCGATTCCGGATGAAACTGAATCGATTTCTCATGAAAGGGCCTCCTGCGGATCGATTCCGCTCTTCTTTTTCTGATTGTTTATCGTATCCGCTTCCGTCTTCAACGGAGTTGAACCCGATCCCCCGCGGGCTTGTTTTATCATGATCCCGGACGGATCGTTCAGATATTCACGTTCCCCGTTTCTTTTCCCCTGAGTCCTTCGATCGCGCCCTTGATATAGGCCCTTGACAGATCCTCCAGCCTGATCCCGAACCGCTCGGAAACCTCCTCGAGGATGTCAAACGGAACCGTCAGAGCGTTCTTTTCCTCGCGCAGGCCCGCGTGAACGCCAAGCGAATAGATCTCGATCCGGACCGTGACGGGATCCAGCCCGTCCTCCCAGATCCGCCTGAGCGTTTTCCGGCGGCGGGCAAGGAGTCTGTTGTACACGATCCGGATCAGCCAGCCGAGCCCGAAGACCAGTACGAACAGGATCGGAACAGATTGACAAGATGGATCCGTTTCTTTTCCTCTTTTCCGGTGTTTCTCATTGTCCCGTCCTCGTAAAGCATCGTATTGTCCTGTATATTATAGCCCAATCCCCGGTGTTTTGCAAGACGGACGAATATTCCGCATCACCTCCTTCACGCGTCCCGGCGGCTGTGATTTTGCGGTACCGTGCGTCTCATCACTCGCAAGCGATATAAATGTCCATGCTCTCCCCGTCGGCCTCGAAGCACGGGATCACGCCGTTTTCGGCGCGGCAGAGTCCGTTGACTCTCATGTAGGAATCGAGCGTCCGGTACGCGCCGGGGATCGTGACGAAGGGGTTGTCAAAAGGCCGGTCGATATGGACCGCCGCGTACCTGTGCTTCGGCTGCTCTTTTACGGTCAGGCCCTCCGTATCGATCCCGTCCGGAACGATCCACGCCGCCGTGTATCCGTGCATATGGTACACGTTGATCTGCTCGGCGGAAACATACGGAAAGTCCCACCCGATCACCTTCGGATCGTCGGCTCCGCGCTGCCGGGCCAGCCTGTACAGGCGTTCGCAGGCGTCGCTCTCGGGATCGGCGCTGATGACCGTATGTTCGACATACCGGAATCCCTCCACCTCTTCGACCCGGAGATCGGAATACGCCTCGCTCCTTTTGTCCATCTCTTCCCGGAACAGGCTGTCGAGGGAGCAGTTGAATACTCCGCACAGCTCGATCGCTTTGTCGATTTCCGGGACGGCGGCGTTCGATTCCCATTTTGATATCGTCTGGCGGCTGACGCCGATCTGCTCCGCCAGCATTTCCTGCGTCATGTTCTTCCTCAGACGGCGCAGGTATTGAAGATTGTTTCCGAGATTCATGATGCTTCTCCTTTTTGTTTTTTTCTCCGCGCGGCATCATCATTATAGCGGGAACGGACCGGTTTTTCCACCAATTTCCCTTGACTGTTTTACCCGATCGCGCAACCGTCGATTGCGATTGCCGTCAGAAACGGGTCAGGCGGGCAGAACCTCCCTATCAGAGCCGCTTTCTGTGAGAAACGGAAAACACATGCAGAAAAAGGACTGGGGAGATATATCCTCACAGTCCTTTTCCCGAATCGGTCGGCACAGCGTTCCGTTATCCGGGCCCTAACTTCTCCGTCCGTCTGCCCGTCCTTTCTCCCGCCAAAACCGTACCCGTCTCAAGAGAAACGGATCCGCTCCCGCCGAGGACCGTAAAATCGGCCGTCCTCTGGAGGACGGAAACGGAAGCGTCGTCGAAAAACTCGGGATTCAGCGTGAACAGACTGACGTCGGCCCGCAGTTCATCCGGAGAGACGAACTCCGTCGGTCTTGCGCGCCCGTTGACCGCCACAACGGAATACGGCGTGAAATTCTCTCCGCGGACGGTCAGAAGAATATCCCCGTCTGCTCCCTCCGAGAGCACGGCGGAATCGGCCCGGATCTCCCGCACGCCCATCCGAAGCGTTCCGCGGGGAAACGGCGTCTCCCCGTTCCATGCGTACCGCTCTCCGTACAGCATATCGTACGCCAGAAGGCGAAGAGCGCCGTCCAGCTCATCCGGCTCTTCGAGGATCCGATGGCACCGGTTCAATAGTCCTTCCGCGGCCCCGGCTTCCCGCAGCATCGCCATACCGGCCTCCCACGCCTCAAGATCCCGGTCTTCCGCGGGTTTCCGTTTTCCGCCGATGCGCATAAAGATATATTCCGAATCCAGACAGTCGGATCCGTCCCGGAACGCGGGTTCGCCCTTCCCGGATCCATCGCCGCGGTCAAACGGAAGGGGCGGAAGATGATCGCCGTAGAGCAGAAGAAGCGTCTCTTCCCCGCTCTCCTCCGCCGATTCCTCCAGCATGGAACAGAGCTCTTTCAGAAAGTCGTCCATCTCCCGCATCTGTTCCGCGTAGTAGGAAAGCTGCGCGCATTCCTCGGGCGTCCAGCCGTCCGGGAAGGTCAGCACCCGCACACAATCCTCCCGGGGATCCTCCCGCTCGTCCGCCCCGTCCGGATCGTCCAAAGCGTCCGGATACAGGCCGTGGCCCTGCACGGAAACGGCAAAGACGAAATCCGGCCCTTCCGAGGAATCGAGGCAGGCGCGGATATAGTCCGTCAGGATCGCGTCCTTCGCCCATCCGAGAGCGTTGACCTCCACGCCGTTCATGTATTCCAGCGGGGTAAAGTCGTCGAACCCGAGCGCCTCGTAGACTTTCCAGCGGTCGTAGAAGGAGCCGGAGTGATTGTGGACCGCGTGCGCCGCGTATCCCGCCGCCTTCAGATCGGACGCCATGGATTCCGCGACCGTGCCCTCCTCTTCGAGGACCGTCTGATAGGGATATTCACCCGCCCCGAAATAGCCGAGATCGATGCCGGTCAGCACCTCGAACTCGGTATTGGCCGTGCCCGCCCCGACCGTATTCACCCGCAGAAAGCCCGAGGTATTCTTCTCTCTGAGCGAGGCGAAAAACGGCACGGGCGGCTCGGAATAGGACGTTCCCGCGATCCGCCCGGGATCCATGAAGGATTCGAGCTGAACAATGACGAGATTCGGCTTTTCCCCGGAAACCGCCGCGGACGGCTCTTCCACGGGGATGTCCTCCGTCTCCTGTATCGACGGTTCACGGTCTTCAAGGGAGGTCAGCAGGGTCCGGACCGTCTCTTCCGAATAGTCCTCCGGCTCCCGGATCCCGCGGTTCAGAACGGTCAGCGAAAAGCAGGTGACAAAGCCGTACTGCTCATACGCGCCGGGCAGATCGGAAAAGGAAGTCTCCACCGCGCCCGTATGGACGGAGAAGAAAAGGCACCCTCCGGTCACGGCAAGGGCGGAAAAACAGAGCAGGACTTCCCTCCCGAACCGAACCGCCGAAAATCCGGACCGTTTGAACAGACGCGCGGCCAGCCATACGATCAGGCCGAGAAACAGGGCGATCAGAACGACGTGCCACGCCCGGAGATAGACCTTCACGATGGGCAGACAGGAGCGGAGGATGGAAAAATCGATTCCCGAAAGCGGAGAGACCCGGAGCGCGACCAGAACGGCGTTTGTGATTCCCAGAATCAGCCAAAGGGACACCGTGACCGTCAGGACAAAGAGCCGTCTGCGGAACAGCAGGGACAGCGCAAAACAGGCGAACAGCACCGCCGTGCTCAGAAGAAACTGAACCGGTCTCTCCGCAAGATACGCAGCGCCGCCGAGGGGGGACAGCCTCGCCATCGACTCGATGATCAGATTCATGGCAAAGGCAAGAAGGAAAAAGCAGAGGAAAGGACGGCGTTCCAGCGCGTCCCGGATCCTGTCCGCCGTTTTTTGATTCGTTTGTACTTCATGCCGTTTCATACGCATCCGCCGCCTCGCACGTCCGTGGGATTCCGATCGGCTTCATTATAGCACACTGAACGATGAAGAGACAAGGAAAAACGGATGAAGAAATGATAAATTTTGTGTCGGAGTGCGCTGTAAAACGCGATCCCGGCCGCAAATCCCTCTGTGGGATGATCTTTTGGAAACCCATGGCGTCAGCGCGGAAAAGGCAGTGCTGCCGCGTCGCGCTTGACACTCCCCCGAAAGGTATGGTATAATGGGGCAGGATCCATCCGGATCACCGCTTTTACACGAAAAAAGAACCCGAGGAGGCGCGAATGATGTCATCTGAACGGATTGTCCTGCAAATCCCCGTCAGCCTCTCCGCCGGAGAGCTCGCCCAACTCTGCCGCGTAAAGCCGGATTCCGCCGCTTTCGAGGTCGTGGAGGAATCGCTGGACGCCGTGAACGAATACGCCGCCCCGAAAGCGGTCATCAAATGGGCGACGGTCAACGGAGTCGAAGGAGACATCACCGACATCGACGGCACGGTTTTCAAGAGCAAGGTGGTAGCCGACAAGCTGAAAGATACGCCGCGCGTCTTTCTGTCCGTCATCACGGCGGGAAGCGGGCTGGAGAACTGTCCGGATTTTGACGGCGATCCCTTTCTCGACACGCTGAACGGCGCGCTTCTTGCCCATGCGACGGCGTACACGATCCGGTTCATGAAGGACAGCTTCGGCTTCGACGGCTCCTCCATGCTCAACCCGGGTTCCCTGCCCGACTGGCCAATCCGGAACAACTTCGCCCTCTTCGACCTCATCGGGAACGTGCCGGAAATCGGCGTGACGATCCGGGAAAACGGCTATATGAAACCGTGGAATACGACCTCGCACATCCACTTCTCGGGTCACGGCTATCAGAACTGCTCCCTCTGCCGCAAGTACGACTGCATCGGCCGCCGCGCGAAGTTCAACCGGGAGGAGTATGTGCGGATCTTCGGCGTCGAGCCGGAGTGAACCCCGTGTCCGCGCCTTGACTGCGAGGCCGGTTCGCGGGACGAATCCCTCAACCGGCGGGAGAAAACAGCGTCCGCGACGACGCGGGAGACAGAAGATGAAAGTCAACCTCCGAAAACCGAAGAACGTCAGAATCACAAAAGCACAGGCGTTATGCGGCGGACACAGGGTCCCGCTTCTGATCCTCTCGCCCGATAACGGCGCAAAGGACGCGCCGGGCGTTCTGTGGATCCACGGCGGCGGAACTGTCACCGGGATGAAGGAAATGGCGTATATGTCCCGCGCCGTCGATCTGGTCAGGGACTTCGGCGCCGTCGCGGTCTCGCCGGGGTATCGTCTGGCCTGGCTTCATCCCTTCCCCGCCGCGCTTGACGACTGTTATACCGCACTCCTGTGGATGGCGGAAAACTGCGGTTCTCTGGGCATCTGCCCCGACCGGCTGATCGTCGGAGGGGAGAGCGCGGGAGGCGGGCTTGCCGCGGCGGTCTGCATGAGGGCCCGGGACGAAAAGAGCGCGGAGATCGCCTGTCAGCTGCCTCTCTACCCGATGCTCGACAATTTCGACACCGAAAGCTCGGGAAACAATCACGGCAAGGTCTGGAACACGCGCCGCAATCATTTCGGCTGGCGGATGTATCTGAGAAAAAACGCGAAGAAGAACGTCACGCCCTATGCCTCGCCCGCCCGGCAGACCGATTATTCCGGACTTCCGCCCTGCTACACCTTCGTCGGTGACGGCGAGCCCTTTTACGCGGAAACCCTGACCTATGTCGAAAACCTCAAAAAAGCGGGCGTGGAGGCGCGCTGTGACGTCTATCACACCGATATCCACGCGTTCGATATGCTATATCCCGAACTGGACGTCTCAAAACAGGCGGTGGAAGCGTTTCGTGAAAACTTCGCGGAGGCTATGAAAGCCGGATTCGCTCGGCGGAACACGGATAGACAAACGTAAAGTGTTATGGAATGGTTTTGGTTGATCATCGCTTCTCTCGGCGCAGGGCTCGGAACCGGACTCGCCGGGCTTTCCGCCGCAACCGTCATGGTGCCGATCCTCATCGTGCTCTGCCCGTCCTTTGCCGGGGAGACCGGCGCATATCAGGCAACGGCGATCGCGCTGGCGTCGGATATCCTCGGCTCGGCAGTCACGGCCTGCACCTATGCGAAACACAGGAATATCGACCTGAAACGCGGCTGGGTCATGCTGGCGTGCATCCTCGGGATGTGCACGGTCGGCAGCTATGCCGCGTTCATTGTCGGCAACGCGGTGCTCGGCGGCTTCACCCTGTTCCTCACCTTTTTCATCGGCATCCGCTTCCTTGCAAAGCCCGATACGAGCCGGAAGGATCGGGCGGTGAAGGGGGAGAAGCTCGACTGGCGGGGCGTCATCATATCCCTGTTCTTCGGCCTGACGATCGGATTCGGAACCGGCTTTGTCGGAACGGGCGGCGGGATGATGATGCTCGTCGTTTTCACCGCTTTTCTCGGGATGGAGCTGAAAACCGCCGTCGGGACAAGCACCTTTATCATGACCTTCACGGCGCTGATCGCCTCGGTCAGCCATATCCTGATCCACCCCGCCATCGTGCTGGAAAAACGGGACGCGATGCTCGTCTGCATCCTTGTCGCCACCGCCTCGAGCCTTGCGTCGGCGAAGTTCGCCAACAAAGTGAAAAACCGCACCGTGGGGCTTGTGACCGGCGCGGTGCTGACGGTCCTCGGCGCGGCGATGCTGATCCTGAACTATTGGAATTTCCTTTCGGAGTTTGCCTTATTCGTCGATACGCTCCGATGTCTCGGCATTCTTGCGGCGTATATCCTCCAATGCCTGATCGTGCTTCTCCCCGTCCGCTTTTTCACAAAGGTTCCGCCGTTCGTTTTCCGCAAGCTGCTGCACGTCGTCGCGTTCTCCTGCGTGACGGTCATGATCCTGACAGCCGGGTCCTGGCAGTCGGCGTCCCTTGCGTCCGTCGTCGTCGCGGCGGCGCTGTACCCCGTTCTGCGCCTGCTGGAGCACGAGCCGTGGTTTGCGGATCTGTTTGTGCAGAAGAAGCCCGGAGAGGTCCGGAAGAGTCTTCTGATGCTCTTTCTGATGTTCTCAGCCGTCACCGCCGTATCGTGGGGCGTGTTCGGCAAGCCCTTCGTCGCCGCCGCCGCGATCCTCATGTGGGGGACCGGAGACGCGGCCGCAGCCTTGATCGGCATTCCGTTTGGAAAGCACAAAGTCAGGCTGAAGCCGGCGGACGGCAAAAAATCCTGGGAGGGCAGCGCGGCCATGCTTGCGGTCGCATTTGTCTCCGGCTTCTGCGTCCTGCGTTTCCGGAGCGGAATGCCTGTGTCGTACTCCCTCTTCGCCGCTTTGACCGCTTCCCTGTTCGGTACGGCGACGGAGCTTTTCAGCCCGAGCGAATGGGATACCGTGACGGTCCCGACTGTGACTGCCGCCGTTCTTCTGCTGCTGGGACTGGTCGGGTGAGGCTGACAGATTCCCGTTTGACGGTTTGCATTCCCGTCATTCTTCCGTGAGAACGGAGCATTTGCGCAAGTAGTCCTCCCGCGACACCTCCAGCTGAATACACCCGCCTGCCATGCCCGTTTCCCGAAAGCCGGCCGCCTTGTGGATGCGGACCGCAGCCCCGCGCGTCGGCTCGAAATCGTTGTGCAGGACGGGGATGCCGTCCACTCTGAACGCGCGGTCCAACAACAGGCGAAGCCCCCCTTTTCCGTACCCTTTTCCCCGCTCCGGAGCGTAAATCACGATTCCCATTTCCCACCGGCCAAAGGCGGGATTGCGGTGATAATTCACGTCTCCGACAAACGCGCCGTCCCTTTTCCGCCTGAGGAAAGCGTAAAACCGCTCGGGCTGCTTTCCGATCCAAAGCTTTTGCAGGTTCAGCCACTCCGATTCCGGTTCCGGAATACAGCCGTCCGGCGGGAACCACGGCGCGTTGTATGCCATCGTCTCCGGATCGGTCATCATTTTCACATAGAACCAGCCGTCTTCCATACGGGGAACATATATCTGCAAATCGGCTGTCATCTTTTTGCCCTCTCCTCCTCCAGATCACCAGAACGCCTTCCGCACGGGCAGGGGATCGGAGGTCTGCGCCATGCGGTCAGCCAGCAGCTCGAACATCCGCATCTGCTCCGCGGCATACTCCGGCCTGCCGTAGAGGTTGACATGCTCGCCGGGATCGTTTTCCAGATCGTAGAGCTCGCTGCCGGGGATCTCCTCCGCGTCCGTGGAGTGCACCCGGGTGAGCTTCCACCGACCGTCCGAGACCATCGTCAGAAAAGCCAGCGGATCCCGGTGGTTGATGTTGGAATTGTAGTATTCGCTGTACACGCTCTTTCGGTGAACGTCCGGGGCGTCTGAATCCGTCAGAAGGGGCAGGAAGGAGCGGCCCTGAAAAGACGGCGGCGCGTCGATCCCCGCGGCTTCGCACAGTGTCGGAGCGAGGTCGATCATTTCCGTGAGGGCTTCCCGCGTCACGCCGGAGAGCGTATGTCCCGGCCAGCGGACGACGAAGGGAATATGCACGGCGTTTTCATAGCAGTACGGGCCTTTGAGATAAATCCCGTGATCGCCGAGGGATTCCCCGTGGTCGGAGGTGAAGAGGATGATCGTGTTCTCGGCCTGTCCGATCTCTTTGAGGTATGAGACGATCCGCCCTACGTTGTCGTCGATCTGATCCACCATCGCCCAGTACGCGGCGGTGAGCCACCGGTGATCCGTGTCGGTCATGTCGTCGTAGGGGAGATGCCCCGGCGTGTTGTACGCGCCTTCATGGTCGTGCCGCTGGAAGACGGACTTGTGATCGAGTTCTCCGGGAACGTAGTCCGGGAGGGGGATTTCCTCGAGGATCGGGCGGTAGCGTTCGAGAAATTCCGCCGGCGGGTCGAACGGGTGATGGGGATCGTAGCAGTTCAGCGAGAAGAACCACGGCTGATCCGGCTCCTGTTCCCCGATAAAGCGCATGGCCTCATTGAAGCACCACGTCGTCTGGGAGAACTCCTTCGTCATGCCCTTGCGTACAAACCGGCAATCCGGGAAAGGCTCGGTGTGAAAATCCAGTCCCTGAAAGGTGAGCCAGTTGGTATAGGCGTTGCCGGTCCAGTTTCCACGCCCCGTGGCCGCCGGATGATGGGACCAGGAGAAGAAGGAATACCCGTCGTCGATGCGGCGTTCCGTGTCGGGACAGACGGACGGGCTGCACACGCTGATGTGGAGCTTCCCGGAGAGCCCGCAGACATAGCCGTGATCCGCGAACAGCCGGGGGAGCAGAAGTTCCGTCTCGGGGATGTTCTGTCCGTTCTGCCGCACGCCGCAGGTCCGGGGATAGCGGCCTGTGAGAAAGCTGGCTCTGGCAGGGGCGCAGACGGGGCTCTGGGAATACATCCAGCCGAGCTTCACTCCCTCTGCGGCGAGGGCGTCAATGTTCGGGGTGTGGGTAAACGGATTGCCGTAACAGCCGATCGTGTCCCGCCGCTGCTGATCGGTGCAGATCCAGAGGATGTTCGGTTTGCGGTTCATATCGTTCGCTCCTGTTTATGATGGTATTTGGGAAAAGGGCCGGCCGACGGCAGCGATTCGATCAGGGAGAGAAGATCTTCGTAAAAACCGCGGATCTCGTGCCTGTGCGTCAGCCCGCCCTGTAAGGCCATGTGATCTCCCTTGTACGTCGGGAAAACGTTCCAGACTCCCGGCTGGACGCGCATCCGGTCGAGGGGTTTCGCGGGCGCGCCGGACGGGGCTTTTGCGGACACCGTGTTGACCAGCCCGTCGTTCTCCCGCCAGCTTTCGTCGATCCGGAATCCGCCCCCGGTCGTCCCGGCGTACGCGCCGATCTGACAGGACCGCATCACGAAAAGAGGCTCCATTCCGCGAATCGGCCTGTGCGTTCCGTCCGGCTGAGGTTCGGTGAATCCGCAGGGAACGGAAAAATAGTACGTCCCCGGGAGCGTGCCGATCCGTCGGTTCATCGCAAGCGCGTTGTCGATCCTCATGTCAAAATCCGCAAAGTCCCGCTCGTCCCGGTCGTCCTTCCGAGTCCGAACGCGCTTCGAAAGCATCCGTGCGAGGATCCCGCTCCACCACGGCGTTTTGACTCCGGCGGGTTCGAAGGACGGATCGGCGAACAGATCGTAGGCCGTGGTTCCGTTCATCGGGGCGGCCAGAGCGGCAACGGCGAGAACCCGCTCCGCAAAACCTCCTTCAAACAGAGGGGAGAGGTCTTCGCTCCCCGCCCTCCTTTCCTCCTCGTCCCCGTATGCCAGCAGATGGGAGAAGAGCCTCACCGTCGCGCCGCCGAAGGAGTGACCGATCAGAACGAGCCTCGTGTCCCCGTTCCACTCCGGAATCAGCGGACAGGTCGAAAAATCCGGTCCATACCGTTCGTGGCGGTACCTCTGGCTGTGCGCCGCGCCGTAATCCGTCCGGGTTCCGGCAATCTGCGCGTACAGCTCGCAGGCTCTGTCCCACGCGCTCCCGGTCGGGGCAACGGACGCGGCATAACAGTCGAATCCCTTCCCGCGGAGGTATGCCGTCAGATCCCCGCCCCGCATTCCCCAATAGGGCATTCTCCGGTACTGCTCGTCGTAGCTGCCCCAGCCGGACAGACCGTGAACGAAGACAAATTGCAGCTTACCCACGGTCTCCCCCTTTCCCCGCGCGGCGGAGCATTCTTTTCCGGCAAAGGTTCAAAATCCACAGATAGAACGTTCCGCACAGAAGGAGAAGGACGAGCAGCGCAAGGATCCACCAGACGCATCCCATGAACGGGAGTTCCTTTGTGAACCCGAGGGCTCCGGCGGAACTTCCCCAGTTCAGGAAAAAGTAGGGGTAGTTGACCCCCCGGGCAAATTCCCAGCCGAGCGCGTATCCGATCCCCGCGTACACGGCGTAGATGAGCGGAGGAACGGTGACCCAGAGGATCTTACTCTTCGCAATCTGTCCGTAAACGCCCGTGACGAAGAAATCCGCGACCGAGCAGACGGGCACAACGACGTGGGTGAGGATGTTCGCGGGAGTCCACGCCGCGCCTCCCATCGTGGGCGCGAGGACAAAGCAGAACACCATCCCGGTCAGGGTGATCGACACAGCTCCGACGAATTTCACCGTGTACCAGCGGTCCGGGACGTTTTTTCTCCCCAGCAGGAGCACGAGCCCGACCGCACAGATGACCGCCAGCGCGAGGTTGGACTGAATGGTGAAATACATAAAGACGCTTCCGCCGCCCATGAAGGCATTCCGCCCCGCGATCGCGCTGAGGATCGTCCCCAGAACGGCGGAAACGATGACGACGGTTTTCAGAAGGACGGACAGGATTTTTCGCTCCCTGCTCATGACTGCTCCTCCGATTCGGATAAATGATGTTTTACCGATCGCGTCTGAGATAGTCGCGGACGAGCGCTCCGTACCACGGCGTCGGCGTACCGTCAAAATCGGAGATCAGGCAGGGTCCGGCGTGCGGATGGAAATCCCATGCGGTGAGGTGATATTCGTGCGACTCGATCCACGACAGGATCCGCGGCACCCACTCGGCGGCGGGAAGGGACTGCTTTCCCTCTCGCGGTTCCGCGTCGTCCCCGTAATGCCCGCATTCGCCGATCAGCAGCGGACAGCGCGACGCGGCTTCTCCCACGTCACGATCCCAGTCGAGGGGCTTCCACGGATAGACATGGGAATCGAACACGATATTCCCGCCCGCCTCAAGGAGCGCGTCGTATGCGTCGAATCCTTTGAACGTATAGCCCCAGTCGAGACCTCCGATCACGCAGAGATTTTCCGCGCCGGTCCCCCGCACCGTTTTGAGAAGCGTGCGCATCCCGACCGATTCCCAGACCGTGCCGTCCGCTTCGGTGATCGGTCCACCGTCCAGCCAGATTTCCCAGTCCACGTCGTGCGGCTCGTTGTACAGACCGAAGAGGACCGTCCCGCAGTCCCGGTACCGCGCCGCCGCGTCCTGCCAGAACAGAACGGAATTGTTGTCCGGCATCTTCTGCTGTCCGCTGCGGACGGTTCTGTCTCCGCGGTCGTTCCAGTGCAGATCGAGGATCAGAAAGCATCCCCGCTCCGCCAGCTCCCGGATGATCCGGTCGATGAGGGCACGGTACCGCTCCGCGCCGTCGGGATCCTTCTGCTCCGGACACCACCCGAACCAGCGGTCCTGCGATACGGGCAGGCGGATAGTGTTCGCGTTCCATTCGTCTGCCGCGATCAGGGCGGAGCGAAGGACGGACTCGTTCCCGGCGTCCCATTCGAGCCCCGCGCAGTTCACGCCGCGCAGAAGGACTTCCCCGTCCTTCTCGTCATAGATTTTCGTTCCCATCGTGTGCAGTTTCATAATCGTCTCCCCCGCAAAGTGAGTTTCGTTTGGAGAGAGTATAGCAGAAAAATATTACTGAAATATGAACGGTCAAGCAAAAATATTCTCCCGCCGGGCTGATCCATACCCCGGCAGTTACGGAAAAGCCCCAATTTCATGACGATTTTCGGAGGAGTTCTTCGGAGCTCCGATTTTTTGAAAAACCTCTTGACAGGGAAAAAGAACTGTGATATACTATCGTCGTCCGATACAAAAGCAGCCGAAATAACGGCCTGAGATATATCGGGATCCGCATATCGGAGGTGAAGACATGGCGGAGAGCGCGCTGACGGAAGGCGTTTACTATATTCTCCTGTCCCTGACGGAGCCGCTTCACGGATACGGGATCATGCAGAAGACCGAATCCCTGTCCGGCGGGCGGGTGCGTCTGGCGGCGGGGACCCTGTACGGAGCTTTGAATAATCTGGCCGTGAGGGGATGGATCGAATCCGTACCCGACGAGCCCGGCACACCGGCTACGGGCAGGGAGGCAAGGCGTCACGCATACCGGATCACGTCCCGCGGGCTGGAAGTTCTGCGGGGAGAAGTGAAGCGGCTGGGAGAACTCTATGAAAACGGACTTCTGATTCTCGGAAAGGGGGATTTCTGATGAGAAAGACGATCCGCAAGTGGTTCTGGGCATGGGATTTTGACAAAGAACAGGCCTGGCTGAACGAAATGGCCGCGAAAGGACTCGCAATGGTCTCCTACGGCTATTGCCGGTACGACTTCGAGGAAACGGAGCCGGGCGAATACCGGATCGCCATGGAACTGCTGCCGCATCGCCTGAACCATCCCGAGAGCGAGCAGTATCTGCGCTTTCTGGAGGAAACCGGCGTCGAGATGGTCGGTTCGTGGATGCGGTGGATCTATGTGCGCAAAAAGGCGGACGGCGAAGAATTCGAACTGCTGTCCGACCGGAAGTCCAAGGTTGAGCACCTCGTCCGGATCATCCTTCTGGTCGGCGCCGTGGCGGGACTGAATCTGTACGCCGGACTGTACAATCTGTTCGTCTGGACGCGCTTCCATCAGGGGATCTCCGCTTTCTCGTTCTGCTTTTCCTTTGCGATGTGCTTGCTCTGTACATTCGGCGCGGTGCGGCTCGGAATCAAGGCATACCGCATCGCAAAGGAGCGGGAGATCTACGAGGACTGAGCCCCTGCGAAACCGAACGCAGCGACAGGGGAGAATTACAGCGATCCGTCCAGGATCATTTATTCAAGAAAAACCATGTCATAAATCCGAACGGAAGGAACGCATCCTCCGGTTCGGAAAAGGAGACTGCCATGAGCTTACAAGTATCGCATCTGCATAAAATATACGGAACCAGAGTAGTGGTCGAGGACCTCAGCTTCTCAATGGACGATTCGGGCGTCTACGCGCTTCTGGGAACAAACGGAGCGGGAAAGACGACCTCCATCCGCATGATGCTCGGCATGCTTGCGAAGGACGGAGGCGAGGTTTTGTGGAACGGAAAACCACTGACCACGGGGAGCTGCAACATCGGATATCTCGCCGAAGAGCGCGGGCTGTACCCGAAATACGGACTGATGGATCAGCTTCTCTATTTCGCGTCCCTCCGCGGCGTAGGGCGGGAGGAGGCGAAAAAACGCATCCGCTCCCTCGCGGAACGTCTTGAGGTCGAGGAATATCTCTACCCGAACCAGCAGCCGGCTCTGCCCGAAAACGGATCAAAACCCGCAGTCAGAATAAAGCGTGAAAAGCCGAAGCTCGCCGACCAGCTCTCGAAGGGCAACCAGCAGAAGATCCAGTTCATGGCTTCCCTGCTCTCCGATCCCGAACTGATTATCCTCGACGAGCCGCTCTCCGGCCTTGACCCGGTCAACACCGACCTCATCCGCGACGTGATCCGCGAGGAGATCGCCCGCGGGAAATACCTCATTATGTCGAGCCATCAGATGCCGACCGTCGAGGAATTCTGCACCGAAATCACGATCCTCAACCGATCGAAGGCCATCTTGCAGGGAAATCTAAACGAGATCAAAAAGAGTTACGGCCGCGTCAACCTTCACCTCAAATGCGAGAGAGACGCGTCCGCTCTGATCCGCGCGTCCGGAGCCGAGATCACGGGCGAGAAGGAGTACGAATACCAGATCAAGGTGAAGGGTGAACGGCAGGCCAACGAGCTGCTGTCCTCCCTGATCGGAGCGGGCGTTTCCGTCATCACCTTTGATCTGAGGGAACCCTCTCTGCATGAGATTTTTGTGGAAAAGGTGGGTGAAGCGAATGACGCTCTCGAAGATTAAGGAGCAATTCGAAGGGACGGGGCAGGTTTTCCGCTTCACCTTCCTCCAGCTGATCAAATCCCGCTCCACCATCGTCACGCTGCTCATCACGCTTCTGTTTGCGCTTGCCGCTCTCCCCGTCATGACGCTCGTGAACGGCGGATCGTCCAGTGTGAAGCAGAGCGTCGCCGTCTATCTTGACAACCGGACCCCCATCGAGCTCCCGGAGCTTGAATCCCGGCTGAAAGAGGCACTCGCCCCGACCGACGTCACGCTCCTCTCCGGTCCCCTCCCGAAGGACGAGGCGGAAGGGGTCGGACTGACGCTCGAAGAAAACGACGATGCCTTCGGACTCACCGTCTCATGGAACGGCGCGGACTTCTCCGACATGTCTTCCGTCTATGCGATCGGATCGGCCGCCTATGACTGTGTGAACACCGGGCGGCTGAGACATGCCGGCTTCGGGGAAAAGGAAATCGAATTCCTTCAGAAAGGCGTTGTGCCGGATGGCTTGACCTATGCCGAATTCTCGGAACCCGGCGCGGATTTCCCGTTTTCCGACGGAGACGACTTCGACAGCTCCCGCTACAATCTTCAGATCGGGTATTCCGTGGTCATCATGATGTTCTGCATCTACTCGGTCAGTTACGTCGTGCGCGCGGTCATCGAGGAAAAGCAGTCCAAGCTGGTCGATCTTCTGATGGTGAGCGTCAAGCCCGCGGCGCTTCTGCTCGGCAAGGTACTCGCGGCGCTGTGCTTCGTGTTCCTTTACATGGTCCTGCTCTTCGGCGGGATGCTCCTCTCTTACGCCGTGTCCTCGCGCTTCCTCGACCTCTCTGCTGCTCCCGCCACGATCGGCACACTGCTGAATATGCGCCCCGATGCCGTGAGCCTTGCGGTGATCGTAGTGACCGGCGTGCTCGGCTGCCTTGCGTTCGGACTGCTCGGCGGTGTCTGCGGCGCGGGATGCTCCAGCATCGACGAGAGCAGCGGCGCGATCTCGACCTGTCTTCTGCTCGTCATGGCGGGGTATATGTTCTCCATCTTCGCGCCCATGATAGGGGGGACTCTTCTGCGCGTGGCCTGCGTGTTCCCGGTCCTTTCGATGTTCCTGGCCCCTCTCCAGTTCATGGACGGCAGCATCGGATTCGGCACGGTCGCGCTGTCCTGGGTATTCCAGATCGCGGGTATCTTCTTCCTCGTCTGGCTGAGCGCCCGTGTCTACAGCTCGCTGATCATGTACAACGGAAAGCGGATCGGATTCGGTAAAATCCTGGCTATGGCCGGCGCCGGAAAGGAGGAGAAGAAATGAAGGGACTGAAAGAAGTATTCGTATTCACTTTGCAGCAGCAGCTCAAGATCCCCGCGGTCAAAACGCTCACGATCGTGATCGCGCTTCTCTTGTTCCTCGTTCCCGCGGCGGCAATGACCCTCACGGAGATCAGCCGCCGGGACGACACCGAAGCGGATCCCCCCGCGGAAGACCTCATTCCAGAAGAGCCTTTTGAGGAAATCAACGGAGACGGGATCGACGAGATCCTCTATGTAAACGAGACGTCGGACGCCCTCGGCTACGATCTGCTTGAAAACGCCGAGATCCCCGGGCTGGAGGGCATTCGGTTCTCAAAGACCGATTCCGTCGAAGCGGCAAACGCGGCGGCGCAGGGGAAGGAAGGGATTCTGATCCTCCTGCTCCGTGAAGACGGGGATTTGCTCGAAGCGCTCGGCATCGTTCCGGAAGGATCCGCGCTCGACGTGAACAAAGCCCGGTACGCCGCGGAACGGACGAGCGACGCGATTACCACGCTCGCCGCGGAAGGAACAAGTCTTCCGGCGGAAACCAAGGCTGAGGCGGTCAAGCCCTTCTTCATGGACTATTCCGGCCCCGATTCCTCGGACCTCATGAGCGAGGAGGAACAGGAGGCCGAAATGCTCCGCACGGTCGCCGTCATGATCCTGCCGTATATCAACATCATGCTGATCTACTTCCTTGTGCTGTATTACGGTCAGAGTTCCGCGAACAGCGTGATCCTCGAGAAGACCTCGAAGCTGATGGATTCCTTCCTCGTTGCCGTGAAGCCGGAGAGCATGATCTTCGGAAAGGTGCTCGCCGAATGGACCGCCGCCCTGATCCAGTTCGGAGCGTGGGTGCTCGCGCTGATCGGCGGTTTTTCGGCCGGAACCTTCCTCGTGAAGACGATCAACCCGGATTCGACGATGGGGATCCTGCGCCTCTTCGACTTCCTCGGCGGTGTGACGAAGATGTTCGCTCTGCCCGAAGTGATCGTTTCCGTTCTCATGATCGCCGCCGGATTCTTCCTCTACTGCTGCCTCGCGGCGATCTGCGCCTCGTTTGCGTCGAAGCCCGAAGAGCTGTCCGGGACGCTCAGCATTTTCTCGATCCTGCTGGTGGTCAGCATGCTCGTGACGATCCGCGCGGGATTTCTGAACGGCGAAATGGCGGAGGGCGCGAAGTGGTTCGACTTCTTCCCGTTCACCGCGATCCTCATCACGCCGAGCCGCGTCCTTCTCGGGATGGTGAGCTTCAGCGCTGGACTGGCCTCTCTCGCGGTGATCCTCACACTCTCGGTCGTCTTCATCCTGATCGCAGGCCGGGTCTACCGCGCGATGTCCCTCTACCGCGGCAAGATCCCGAAATTCCCGCAGATCATCGCCATGCTCCGGGAATAAACCGTCGATCCGGAATGACAAAACGGAGCGGTGCGCCGTGTCCTCCCCTTCGGAAGGAATATCGGAGAAGTCAAGAAAAGGGCAGAAACGAATTCCCGAACGGTCGGAGAAGGATGCGGCACAGTTTTTCGGACGGAAAACGACTGCCTGACACGGAAGGATCATAAAGACAAAAAACGCATTTCAATCCGACAACCGTGCGCTGGGTTCTCATACGAATCTCAAGCTAAGCAGAAGGGATAAAGTATAAGTTCTCCGTAAACAAGCCGCTCCCGAAGGAACGGCTTGTTTGTTGTATGAGATTCGCAATCCTCCGACACGACGGAATTTGCGGCAGAACCTATATCCCCTCCGCGTCCGCTAAGCTGGCGTCGTTCTCGACGACGGTCCCGCATCCGTCAAAGCCGAAGAGGTTCTCAACCCGCAGTCCGGAGATACATCCTGCCAGACGCAGGGCGCATCCCGCACGGGAATAGATATTCCTCAGCGTGATATTATACGTCTCCTCAAAGGTGGAATGGCGGGCTCCGTACAGATGGTTGTCGCCGATCCGAACCCCGCAGATCCCTCGGTCCATGTGAGGGCTGTCCTTCGATGTGTCCATCATGCCGTCGATGAGGATATTGTACAGCTTCACGCCTCCCTGATTCAGCAGGCGGATGTTGGAACAGAAGGCCTCGCAATTGACGTTTCGGATCGTGACATTGTAAATATCGTCGCAGACCGCCCCTTTCTCTTTGCCCGCGGGGCGGAAGAGGGATTCCAGCTTCCCCGGGAGGCCGGTCAGGGCGATCGTATCGTCCTGAGTAAAGCCGGTCACATGGTCGATCAGAATGTCGTGACAGCCACAGCGCAGATCGATCCCGTCCGCGTTGTGGATGTGGCAGGCGGCATATCCGTTCTCCCGATGGGACAGATAGGGCGCGAGGGTCCCGTCCGATTCCACATGGCGGTCATCCGCGCAGAAATCGATATCGCGCACCAAACCGCGGCGACACCAAAGAAGGTTGACCGCCCACCATCTCTGATTCCGCAGATGGATTCCCTCAATGTGAAATCCGTCCACATTGGCAAGCAGGATCAGGTTGTTTACGGAGATGTGCGGCAGTCCGTCCTTTTCGGAATTGCGCTCGGAGAGGCCGTTGTATTCTCCGCCGTCCAGAATCGCCCTCCCCCGTCCGATCACGCGGATGTTCCGGTCCGGGTTGTCCGCGGAAGAGGTGCCGGCGCTTTTGTTGCGGAGGAGGTTGCAGAAGGTCCCCGGCGCCATGCGGAGATGACAGTCCTCCAGAATCAGCGTGAAGTCCGCCGGAAGCAGAACGGTCTCGTCGATCTCGTAATTCCCGGAAACGGTCAGCGTCCGTGGGTTGGACGGATCGGAGAGGAGTTCGCGGATCTTCCCGTTCAGCAAAGATCCGCCGTTTTTGATATAGTTCATGTATTCACGCTCCCTTTGCGAAGGCCGCGAATTTCTGCAATTTCCGGAATCCGCCGCGGTTCAGCCGCGCTTCCCCGTTGACGATCCCGCTTTTTTCATACGCTCGCGGTTCGTTGGCTCTTCTCGATCAGCTCGGGCAGCATCAGGCCCATCAGGATCTCGGCGTCGGTCCAGCCGGATTCGCTGCAGCAGGCCGCCCAGCCCACGTCATGCGGGCAGCCGTACGCCTCTCCCATATCCATGTCGAACGCCCGGCACCAGCTCCCGTCCGTCAGAGGATCTCCGGAACGGATCTGATCTTTGATGCAGAACGACGCCGTATCGCGCCAGAGATCCCGGTACATCGGATCCCCGGTGACATGGTACGCATAGGCGAATCCGATCGGCAGCCAGTTCGTGGAGTAGAGCAGATCCGCCACCGGATCGCCGTTTTCCGTCAGGAGCGAGCATTCGCCCCTTGATTCGCGGGAACAGGACGCCTTGTAGCCCGTATCCCACTCATAGAATCCGCCGGAAGGATGCTGATGCGTCACAAGATCCCGCGTCACCCTCTCGAGCATCGCTCTGTGCTTCTCCTCCCCGGTCGCGCCGTATAGAGCGGCAAGGGGCAGGATCAGGCGGCAGAGCTCTTCGGTTTCGCTCTGTTCCCGCCGAGTGTCCGGATAGAGGGACATGATCGTCTCAATACCCTTTTTCGCCGTTTCGAGATAGACGGGGTTCCCGCCGTACCGGTAAGCCAGCAGCAGCGCGGCGTGGTAGTACGCGTTGTAGTGCGCCGAGGGAAGCCCGTGTTCCGCTTCGGAAAGAGCCCGGAGCCCGTCCTCCGTGAGATTCGGCGCGTCGGTCCGCGCTACGCGGCATCCGTCCTTCGCCGTCGTCCGCACAAGGAAGTCCAGCGCCCGGCAGACGTCCGGAAAATGCCGATCCTCCCCGAGAAAGAGGCAGCCGTAGAGAACGGGCAGCATCGCCCGCGCGGCGTCATCCTGATAGCATACTTCCCATGCCGTATCCGTCCAGCGGAGCATCCCGTCGAAGGGACCTCCGCGCGCCATCATCGGCCCGAAGACAAAATCCTCCAGCTGGTCGGCGACCCGTCCCGCGTCCGAGTCCCCGGCAAACCGGGCGAACATCCGGAACGCGCCCGACGCCTCTCCGCTGCAGTCCGTCCGAACCGAATCCGCCATCGCCTGAACCCCTTCGGGATTGATGGTGTGGCGCATCCCCTCCATAATGCCGCCGGATCCGCCGTCCACGAGGAATCTCCGCAGCCAGCGCATCCCACGCTCCACGGCGTCCTTTTTTTCCTTCTCAAACGCGCCTTCGTCCGTGAGATCGCAGTCCCCGCCATACCGGACAACCGGTTCGGGGAGGAAGGCGGGAGCGGAACCCGTGATCCATTCGGCGATCCACGAAATCAGCTTCCGCCATGACTCGCGGGGAGCAAAGCGCGCCTTGTTGAAATTGTGCAGCGTGAAGGAGCACATCATCACGTTCTCCCCGACCGTCCAGAGGCCGAGGCCGCTCCCGTTCAGAATCTCCTCACGGGACGCGTCGAGATGGCGGTGCGCGATCACATGATCCCGATAGACCAGCAGGGATGTCATGCCCGGAATCCCGTACCACGGCTGCATCATGGCATTGCCCATATCGTCAAGCAGGTCGCCGGTCTCCAGTCCCGGGATGGCCTTTCCGGGATCCTCCGGCTGAACTGCGACCAGACGGCGGCGGGTGGTGTCGGCGGGTCCCGCGGAATAGACCCCTAAAAAGCTGTTCAAAGCCTCTGTGAAGATCCGCTTCCCGCGCTTCGCCTCCTCTTCCAGCGCGGCCCGCAGTCTCGGATCCAGCACCTTCCCGTACGCCAGCACGCAGAAGGCGTCGTAGGGTGAAAGATCTGCTCCGATCGCCTCCTTCATCCTCATTTTCGTCATGTTCGCGCCGCAGCTGTCCAGCACCGCGGTCAGATCGTTTTCAGATTCCGTAATGATCAGACAGTTCAACATTTCTGCTCCTTTCGCTCCGTCGAAGAGTTCCGGCAAAACGCCGCCGTCCGCCGGTGATCGCTTTTATTATACGCGCAAGGATATGAAAAAGCAAGAGAAACCTCCGCTCCGCCCGCCAAAATCAGACGGCAAAATTATTTAGATATTTCTCTAAACACATCTTGACAAAAAGTATTTAGATGGTTATAATAATACTGTCACACAAGGGAGGTGATTGGATGAGCATTCGGCAGAACGACCGAAACTACACCCCGGAAGACAGAGCGGCCTTTCCTGTCAGCTGCGCTGCAAGGGACGCCCTGTGCAAGCTCTCGGAGCGGTTCATCGGCGAATATGAAGCCGCCCTGAGATCCGTACCGAAGGACAGCAGGCTCGAAAAACGCGCGCTGTCCATCCAACTCAATATGGCGAAACTCACGCGGACGTTTCTGTGCTTCAACTACAACCGCGTACCGATGAAGGAGCAGCACAAGGTTCAAAAGATCCTTCTTCAGCGCTTCGGCAACGGGGAACCGGATGATCCCGCATACGCCGCGCTGTCTGAGGACGGGAAAACCGCATGGGTTCAGTTTGCCGAACCGACCGCATTCCTCCATCAGGCCTTTATCGACCGGCATATCGAAAAGCTCAAAGCTGCCCATGAATCCGGAGACGCGGATCAGGTCTTTGAGAGCAGGATCGTTCTCGGAACGCTGTACACGATCCTGAGAGAGTGGCTCGCGTGGTGGAGGGAACACGGGCCCTATCCCTTCGAACGCTGGACCTATGAGGACGTACCGTGGGAGCAGAACGGCGCGGACGCTCCGGACGGTTCGGAGGAGGGATGACATGGTGGAGAACAACGCCACCGCGGTTTTCAAAGCGCTCGGAGACGAATCGCGCCTTGCCATCCTCCGGATCCTTCTGAAAGACGAATCCTATGTGGAGCTTCTGGCGTCCCGACTCGGGGTGACCAGCGCGACGGTCAGCTTTCATCTGAAAAAACTGGAAGCCGCGGGACTCGTATCCTGCCATCGCACGCAGTTCTACCGGATCTATTCCGTCAACCGGGAGATTTTTGGCCAGACGCTGGAATCCCTGATCGGTCGGACGCCGGAGCCGGACGACGACACAAAGTACCGGGAATCGGTCATCAAGGCTTTCTTTGAAAACGGAAAGCTGACACAGATGCCCTCCCAGCGGAAAAAGCGGGAAATCGTCCTCCGCCACCTTCTTGCCGCGCTCGATCCGGAGAAGGAATACGGAGAGACAGAGCTCGACGCCTTCCTCGAAACCCGCAGCATCCCCGACTACTGCACTGTCCGGAGAGAAATGATCTCCTTCGGGCTGCTCACAAGGCGGAAAAACCCGGAGGGCGGGGGGGATTTGTACCGTCTGACCAATGCGGATAGAGAAAACTGACGAAAAAGGTACGGACCCATATCGGATCCGTACCCGTTTTTATATGCTTGAACCGGTTCGCCGCGGAATCAATACATTCCGCCCATGCCGCCGCCCATGCCGCCGGGCTGAGCCGCGGGCTGTTCCTTCTCGGGCTGGTTGACTACGAGAGCCTCGGTGGTGAGGACGGTCGCAGCCACGGACGCCGCGTTCTGGAGCGCGCAGCGGGTGACCTTGGTCGGGTCAACGATACCGGCCTCGATCATGTCTACATACTCCTCGGTGTAAGCGTTGAAGCCGTACCCTGCCTTGCCGGAGGATTTGATCTTGTCGATCACGACGGAGCCTTCGAAGCCCGCGTTCTCGGCGATCTGACGGACGGGAGCCTCGAGAGCCTTCACGACGATCTGCACGCCGGTCTTCTCGTCGCCTTCCACGGTGGGAAGCAGAGCCGCCACGTCGTCGATCACGTTCACATAAGCGACGCCGCCGCCCGCTACGATACCCTCTTCGACAGCCGCGCGGGTCGCGTTGAGAGCGTCTTCGATGCGGAGCTTCTTTTCCTTCATCTCGGTCTCGGTAGCAGCGCCGACCTTGATGACCGCAACGCCGCCGGACAGCTTAGCCAGTCTTTCCTGGAGCTTCTCGCGGTCGAAGTCTGAAGTGGTGGTCTCGATCGCAGCCTTGATCTGGTTGATGCGGGCCTTGATGTCCTCGGAGCTGCCGGAACCGCCGACGATGATGGTGTTGTCCTTGTTGACCTTGACCTGACGGGCCTGACCGAGCTGTTCGATCGTGGCTTCCTTGAGGTCGAGGCCCAGTTCATCGCAGATCACTTCGCCGCCGGTGAGGATAGCGATGTCGCGGAGCATTTCCTTCCGTCTGTCGCCGAAGCCCGGAGCCTTGACCGCAACGCAGTTGAACACGCCGCGGAGCTTGTTCAGCACGAGAGTCGTGAGGGCTTCGCCTTCCACGTCCTCCGCGATGATGAGGAGCTTCTTGCCGGCCTGAACGATCTGCTCGAGCAGGGGCAGGATATCCTGAACGTTGGAGATCTTCTTGTCGGTGATGAGGACGAGCGCGTCGTCGAGAACGGCTTCCATCTTGTCGGTGTCGGTGGCCATGTAGGGGGACAGATAGCCTCTGTCGAACTGCATGCCTTCCACGACCTCGCTGTAGGTCTCGGCGGACTTGGACTCTTCCACGGTGATGACGCCGTCGGAGGTGACCTTTTCCATCGCGTCGGCGATCAGGTTGCCGATCACTTCGTCGGAGGCGGAAATGGTGCCGACGCGGGCGATGTCTTCCTTGCCGTTCACAGCCTTGGAAGCGGCGCCGAGGGAGGCAACGGCCTTGTCAACGGCCTTCTGGATGCCCTTGCGGATGACCATCGGGTTCGCGCCCGCGGTCACGTTCTTCATGCCCTCGTGAATGAACGCCTGAGCAAGCAGCGTAGCGGTGGTGGTGCCGTCGCCGGCCGCGTCGTTGGTCTTTGTGGCGACTTCGCGGACGAGCTGGGCGCCCATGTTCTCGGCGGCGTTCTCGAGCTCGATTTCCTTGGCGATGGTCACGCCGTCGTTGGTGATCAGGGGTGTGCCGTACTTCTTGTCGAGGACGACGTTTCTGCCCTTCGGACCGAGGGTGATTTTCACGGTGTCTGCCAGCTTGTCAACGCCGGCGATCAGAGCGTTTCTCGCTTCGATTCCGTAAATGATATCTTTTGCCATGACTGTATCTCTCCTTAACTGATGATTCACTCAGATTACTCAACGATGGCGAGGATGTCGTTCTGCTTCACGATGTTGTATTCCACGCCGTCGCACTTGACTTCAGTTCCTGCGTACTTGGAGGTGATGACCTTGTCGCCGACCTTCACGGTCATGGTGACTTCCTTGCCGTCCACGATTCCGCCGGGGCCGACCGCGATCACTTCGGCAACCTGGGGCTTTTCCTTGGCCGCGCCGGGGAGCACGATACCGGTCTTGGTGGTCTCTTCCGCTTCGACAAGCTTCACGACAACTCTGTCTGCAAGAGGTTTCAGTGTCATTTTAATCTCTCCTTCTTTATGCTAAAGTACATGATTGTTGGATCGAAGGTTTAGCACTCAAATTGACTGACTGCTAACCTCGTGCCCTTATTGTACGCCGGAGCGAAGGAAAAATCAAGGGTTTTTTCAAGAGTTTACAATTTATTCACAAGGTCTGTTTGCGCAGAGCGGGCAGGAGAGTGCTAAACCGGTCTCTCCCGCAGGCGTGAAAAAGCTCCCCCGAAAGAGATCCGGAGGAGCTGTGAAACCGGGAAAGCGAAACGTCTCAGCCGTTGTACGGAGCGCCGCCGATGGTGACCGTGCAGTTTTCGCTCTTCGAGACGGAGAAACCGTTCAGGGCGTTGTCCTCGACGTCGATGGAGACGGTACCGCCGTTGAAGTTGATCGATCCGTCGGACTTGATGCCGTTGTTGGTGGAGTTCATGGAGACGGAGCCGCCGTTGAAGCTGACATAGGAGACGGCCTGAACCGCTTCGTCCTCGCTCATGATGTTGACCGTACCGCCGTTGATGGCGATATAGCCGACGGTCTGGTTGTCATAGTTGGTGGACTTGATGCCGTCGCGGAGGGCGTTGACCGTGATGGTGCCGCCGTCGATGACGAGATAGTCCTTGCCCTTGATGCCGTGACGGGCCGCGTCCACCTGAATCACGCCGGATGCGATCCTCAGGCCGTCCTTGGAGACGATGCCGTTGGAATAGTTGCCGTCCACGACGAGCGTGCCCGTGCCGTTGATGGTGAGGTCTTCCTTGGAGAAGAGCGCGCCGTCGGGCTCGTTGTCCTCGGGATTGTCGAACTTATAGACCGTGCCGTCCGTGAGGGTGTTGGTCGTTCCCTCGTAGAGCGTCAGGACGGCCTCCTGAGTCTTCTTGATGTAGATGCAGGCGCCGTCGTTGTTGGAGATGTTGGCGTCCTTGAGGATGAGGGTCACGGTTCCGGCGTCCACGCAGTCCACATAGATCTGCCCGTCGTCGAGCGTACCGGAGATCAGATAGGTCCCGGCGCCTTGAATGCTGATTTTCCCGTCCTCGCCGACGTAGACGTGGGAGGAATCGCAGGTGGCAGTGGACCCCTGCAGGATGATCTCGGTTGCTTTTTTCTCAAGAACCGCGCCTGCGGTGGCCTGATCCTCGGGCTCGGATGAGGTGGAGCAGGAGGAGAAGAGAGCGGAGGCTGCGACGGTCAGTCCGGCAAGAATGAGAGCGAGCGTTTTCTTCATATTCTTTCGATGGTCCCCGTCGGAGGGGCTGATCCTTTCTGATTCTGTGATACGGTCAAATCGGCATAGCCAAAACTGTAGCTGCATATACGTTCATTATACCCTTCCGGCTCGGGAATGTCAAGGACTTTCACCCGATATTCACTGAAAATTCAAGAAACCGACGCGGTTTGCAAAATGATCCCGCCGGCGGGAGCGGCGGAGGTCAGAATATGATCCACGCGCTGACGATCGGAGGGTCCGAGGTCTGCGTCTCTCCCCGGATCAGGGCGAGAAAAGGATCGCGTTCCGCATACGCTCCGGGATCCTTCACAAAGACTTTTACCGTCGAATAAGGCCCCGTTCTCAGCGACAGGCGTTCGATCCAGCGGAACAGCGCGGGGTTAGCAAGCTCCACGGTCACATAGCCGCCGTTCGCGGTTTGCTGCACAGCGGTCACCTCACCGATAAGCAGGCAGTCGGTCACAAAGGGAACGGCAAGGATCAAGCAGACGAGAAAGGCGGTCAGAATGATCTTCACGCCGCGGATCTGTTTCGGTTTCAGTTCCCGTTTCATGACGGTCCTCTCTTCTTCGGGCTTTATCCCCGGGGGTCGATTTCATAAATCGGAAAGGGGCCGTTTTGCCGTACGGAGATGCGGAGCAGGCCGTTGTCCTCCGCAAGGATCACGCAGTCCTGATAGACCTCGAGTTGGTGGCCTCCGAAATCCGCTTTCAGATCGGCGGGAACGAACGGATTCTCGGGATACTCATAGGCGTGAATATCCTCGTACCGCCGTCCGTTCACGGTCACGGAGCCGGTGTAGTACGGCTTCCCGAAGAGGAGCGGGTGCCGTTTGAGATCCAGCACGAACTCCGCCGGCGCGGGATCCCCGTTCGTGACCGATTCCGCAATGCCGCTCCACGTCACGGCGCGGTTGTTCGAAACATACCAGAAGACAACGGAGAAAAGAACGACAACAAACGCCGCCGCTGCGACGATCAGCGCCCGGGCTCTTCTGCTCAGTTCCATGAAGAAAACACCTCCGGAAGGAAATCTCGTCCATTAGACGGCGGAAAACGGGAAAAGTTCCCCGCCCTGTCTCCGTTGTCCGAAAAAAGGCGGAGGAACGTGTGTGTACGTTCCTCCGCAGGGGATTCTGAAAGGATCAGAGACCTCTCTTCACATAGTGGGTGTGAAGCAGCTCGTGGGACTTGTGGGAGTTGGGCTCGCCGAGGAATTCCTCGTAAACCTTCTTGATGATCGGGTTATCGTGGGACTTCCGGTACTCGAGCTTGTTCGCGTCGGCGTTGTACAGAACAGAGGCGCGGACCTTCTTGAGATCCACCTTGTTCCGAACGTCCGCGGGCTGAGTGGGCTGACCGCCGCCGTTGACACATCCGCCGGGGCAGGCCATGACTTCGATGAACTGCACGTCGTAGGTGCCGTCCTTCACGCCGTTCAGCAGCTTCTTCGCGTTGGCCGTGCCGGAAGCGACCGCAACCTTGAGCTCCAGATCGCCGATCTTGTAAGCGGCGAACTTGAGGCCTTCGGTGCCGCGGACGTCTTCGAAGTCGAGCTTCTCAAGCGGCTTGCCGGTGAGCACTTCCGCCGCGGTTCTGAGCGCAGCTTCCATAACGCCGCCGGTAGCACCGAAGATCGCGCCCGCGCCGGAACCGATGTCGATGGGCTGGTCGAACTTCTCGTCCGCGAGGGCCTTGAAGTCAATGCCGGCCTGATTGATCATGCGGCCCAGTTCACGGGTGGTCACGGCGATATCCACGCCGGGCATGCCGTTCACGTCCTGACCGTCGCGGCCGACTTCGAACTTCTTCGCGGTGCAGGGGATGGCGGAGACGAAGACGATGTCCTTGGGATCGAGGCCCATCTTCTCGGCGAAGTAGGTCTTGTACATCGCGCCGAACATCTGCTGCGGGGACTTGCAGGTGGAGAGATTGTCCACGAATTCCGGGAAGTAGTGCTCGCAGTACTTGACCCATCCGGGAGAGCAGGAGGTCATCATGGGCAGCTTGCCGCCGTTCTGGACGCGGCCAATGAACTCGTACGCCTCTTCCATGATGGTCAGGTCGGCGGTGAAGTTCATGTCGTAAACGCCGTCGAAGCCGAGCTTCTTGAGCGCCGCGACCATCTTGCCCTCGCAGTCCGTGCCGGGCTCGTAGCCGAAGCATTCGCCGATGGTGGCGCGGACGGAAGGAGCGCAGCAGATGGCAACATGCTTGGTGGGATCGGACAGAGCGTCGAAGATCTTCTGGGTGTCGTCATGCTCGTACAGCGCGCCCACGGGACATGCGACGATGCACTGGCCGCAGTTGATGCAGGAGGTCTCGGCGAGCGGCTTCTCAAACATGGTGGCAACCTTGGAGTCGTAGCCGCGGTTCACCACGCGGATCGCGGAAATGCCCTGGAGCTTTTCGCAGGCGGCAGCGCAGCGGCGGCACAGGATGCACTTGTTGTTGTCGCGGATGATGGAGGGGCTGGACGCGTCGATGGGCTCCAGATTCTCCTTCGGGGAGTAGCAGAACTTCGTCTCATCGCACTTGTATTCCTGAGCCAGCTTCTGGAGCTCGCAGGTGGTGGAACGGATGCAGGAGAGACATTTCTTTTCGTGAGCGGAGAGAACCAGCTCGAGGTTCGTCTTGCGGATCTGACGGATCTTCGGAGAGTTGGTGGTGATCTCCATGCCCTCATTGACGGGATATACGCAGGCCGCAACGAGTCCGCGGGCGCCCTTCACTTCCACAAGGCAGAGCCGGCAAGCGCCGATCTGATTGACGTCCTTCAGGTAGCACAGCGTGGGGATATCGATGTTCGCATACCGACACGCTTCCAGTACGGTGACGTCGGACGGAACGGAATAATCCGCGCCGTTGATTTTAACATTAACCATAGCCATTTTATCTGTATCCGACCCTTTCTTATTTCTTGAAGATAGCGCCAAACTTGCAGTTGTCGATACAAGCGCCGCACTTCACGCACTTGGACGTATCGATGACGAGATAGGGCAGCTTCTTGCCTTCCTTGACCTCGTTCTTCGCGTTGACGGAGATCGCGTTCCCGGGGCAGTTCTTCATGCAGAGCTTGCAGCCCTTGCACTTGTCTTCATCAATGACGTAGCTGAGCAGCTTCTTGCACACGCCGGCGGGGCATCTCTTTTCCACGATGTGGGCGATGTACTCGTCGCGGAAGAAGCGGAGGGTGGACAGAACCGGGTTCGGCGCGGTCTGGCCGAGAGCGCAGAGAGAAGCGGACTTGATGTAGTTGGCGAGCTCTTCGAGCTTGTCGAGGTCTTCCATCTCGCCGTTGCCGTCGGTGATCTTGTTCAGGATCTCGAGCAGGCGCATCGTGCCGATCCGGCAGGGAGAGCACTTGCCGCAGGATTCGTCAACGGTGAATTCGAGGAAGAACTTCGCCATATCGACCATGCAGGTGTCCTCGTCCATGACGATCAGACCGCCGGAACCCATCATGCAGCCCATCTTGACAAGGTTGTCGTAGTCGATGGGAGTGTCGATGAGGGAGGCGGGGATACATCCGCCGGAAGGACCGCCGGTCTGGGCAGCCTTGAACTTCTTGCCGTTCGGAACGCCGCCGCCGATGTCCTCGATGATTTCGCGCAGGGTGGTGCCCATGGGAATCTCGACAAGGCCGGTGTTCTTGATCTTGCCGGTGACGGCGAAGACCTTCGTGCCCTTGGAGCCTTCGGTGCCCATGGAGGCGAACCAGTCGGCGCCCTTCATGATGATCTGGGGAATGTTCGCCCAGGTCTCGACGTTGTTCACGATGGTCGGCTGGCCCCACAGACCCTTGACGGCCGGGAACGGAGGTCTCGGTCTGGGCTCGCCGCGATTACCCTCGACAGACGTCAGAAGAGCGGTCTCCTCGCCGCAGACGAACGCGCCCGCGCCGAGACGGATGTGAATATCAAAGTTGAAGCCGGTGCCGAAGATATCGTTGCCGAGGAGGCCGTATTCGTGAGCCTGCTGGATGGCGATCTTCAGTCTGTTGACGGCGATCGGATACTCCGCGCGGACGTAGATCCAGCCTTCGTCGGCTCCGATGGCATAACCGGCGATGGTCATGGCCTCGAGAACGACGTGCGGGTCGCCTTCCAGAACGGAACGGTCCATGAACGCGCCCGGGTCGCCTTCGTCGGCGTTGCAGACCACATACTTCTTATCGGAAACGGAGGCCTTTGCGAAGGACCACTTCCGGCCCGTCGGGAATCCGCCGCCGCCTCTGCCTCTCAGGCCGGACTTGGAGATCTCGTTGATGACGTCGTCCGGCGTCATCTCGGTGAGGACCTTGTTCAGGGCGAAATAGCCGTCCATGGCGATGTATTCGTCGATGGATTCGGGGTTGATGACGCCGCAGTTTCTCAGGGCGACGCGGTGCTGCTTCTTGTAGAAAGCGGTGTCGCTCAGGGAGATCTCGTTGATGGGCTTCTTTTCCTCCTCGCCGGTGTCGGTGTAGGCCAGACGCTCGACGATACGGCCCTTCAGGAGGTGCTCGGAGACGATCTCGGGAACATCCTCGGGCGTGACGCGGGAGTAGAAGGTCCCTTCCGGATAGATGATCATGATGGGACCGTGCTCGCAGAGGCCGAAACATCCGGTCTGAACGATCTTGACTTCTTCTTCGAGACCTTTTTCCTTCAGTTCCACGGCCAGCTTTTCGCGGATGGCCTTACTGCCGGAAGAGGTACATCCCGTTCCGCCGCAGACCAGTACATGTGAACGAATCATAGGTGTTTTTTCCTCCTGTAATTAGAGCTGGGTCGCCCCGATGGTGTATTCAGCGACGGGAGTACCGCCCTTGATGTGCTTCTCGATGACTTCCTTCGCCTTTTCCGCGGTCATCTTGACGTAGGTGGTCTTTTCCCTGTCCTTCTCGAAGACCTCGACCACGGGCTCGTACTGGCAGATGCCGATGCATCCGGTCTGGGTGACGATGACGTCGGAGGACAGTCCGGCTTCGGATATGCCCTCAACGAACGCGTTCAGAACGGGACGCGCGCCGGCGGCGATTCCGCAGGTAGCCATGCCCACGACGATCCGGGTGCTGCCGGACGAGGTGCGCACGGAAACGCGGTCGGCCATCTTGTTCTTGATTGCCTGGAGCTCTGCAAGAGATTTCATGGTGTGGATCCTTTCATATGTGGATTAAAGAATAAACTAAAGAATTTGGCAAAAGCCCGTTCAGCTCTGCGCCACAGGATGCCCGAGCTCGTCGTACTGTTCTCTGAGATACTGGCCGATCCACATGAGAACGTCGGGTTCGGACAGCGGGATCTCTTCGCCGAGAGTCTCGCGGATGGCTGCGCAGGACAGCTCCACCGTCCCGTTCGGGAAGATGTGGTTGAACGTGAAATTCACGTCCGGCGCGCCCTGAATCAGCGTCTTGATCGTCTCCACGATATCGCCGAGCGGGATGAAGTCGATGTGGTTCTTTCCGAACTTGGCTTCGGTCTTCGTCCCGTGATGAGGGGAGACGGATTCATGTACGGAGGTGACGGTGACGAATCCTCCCGTCATTTCCGCCAGCATGGTGAGGAAGGGGATCCCGAGTCCCACCTTCCGGGTCTTCCGGGTGGTGAAGAAGGGATCGGTCAGCTTTTTCAGCTGTTCCTCCGTCATGCCGCAGCCGTTGTCCTCCACGGTGAACCAGAGCCATTCGCCGTCTTCCCGGAGGGTGATGGTGATTTCCGTGGCGCCGGCGCGGACGGAGTTCATGGTAATGTCAAGGACATACAGGGAGAGCTCATCCATGGTCTTCTTCTCCTTTCCCGGGCTGTGTTCTGCCCAGAAGATAGTCGATCAGCCGATTCCGCACCAGAGCGGAGGAATAGGGCTCGTCGTCCAGAGCGATGGAGAATCCGCCCTCGGAGATATTCCAGAGGTAGTGCGCGTCGGAGGACACCACGCGGGGCAGATTCCGCACAACGGGGTATTTCTCGCGGTACTCCGCCTCGTTGTTCCCGTCGTTCAGTTCGAACGCCGTGAAGGGCGGGGATTCCGGAACGGTACCCAGCACCGCGACGATCCCGTTTGCGGGGCGGTCGATGTGGGCGGGATAGGCGACGCCTCCTCTTGCCAGCACCTCCCGGTACGCGTCCTCCAGCGTGAGGTCCGACGCGTTGATCAGAAGGTACGGTTCCTCGGAAACGATCTCGTCGTTTTCGTCCCGGACATACTGGTGTCCGAAGATATCCGGCTTGTTCCTGATCTTCGGCCGGTGCTCCGAGACATAGGCGTCGAAGGCCATCGCGTCGTCCAGCGTCCGGAAGAGGCAGATCACATGGATATCCTCCGCCGTGGTCAGCTCCATCCCGGCGACCGGAACGATGCCGTACCGCTTCGCCTGGCTGAAAAAGGCGGGGCAGTTTTTCGATGTATTGTGATCGGTGAGCGCGACGAGCATCAGACCGTTCAGGGAGGCCATGCCGGCGATGTTGCCGGGGGTCATATCCTCGTCGCCGCAGGGGGACAGACAGGAATGGATATGCAGGTCGCAGACGTATTCGGTCATGCCCGGCCGCGGGAAGCTTCGTAGATCGCCGCGCAGAGCTCGAACACCGTATGCTTCGAGGAAAGGACGATGATCCCGTTGTCCTCGGCGGCGTCAAGCGCGTCGGGAAGAAGCTCCACGCCCTCCGCGAGAATGACGGCGGCAGCTTCGGTGAGCGAGGCCACGGCGACGACGTTCGCGTTCGGCATGATGGTGATCCAGAGGTTGTCGGCCTTGACGTGGCTCATGGCCCGGCTGAGCAGGTCGCCCGCGTAAACGCCGCGCCATTCCCTGCCTTCGGTGGAGCCCGAGACGGTTTCGAGACCGAGACGGGCGGACAGCTCGGTTAAGTTCATTCCGCTTCTCCTTCCGGCGTCTTTTCGGATGCCTCGCCGGGAGCTTTCCCGTCCTGGCGCGCTCCTTTTGCGAAGGCGGCGTCGGAGGCCAGCTTGTCGAGTACGGATTTTTCCTTGTGCTCCGCCAGATAGCGGTGGAACAGCATCTTCATGATGACGGTGCACTCGTCGGCCGTGGCTTCCCCGCGGACGATATCCTCCGCGAAGGCCATGCAGGTGGGCGCGCCGCAGGAACCGCAGTCGATCCCGGGCAGACTTTCCTTGATGGATTCGATCTCGCTCATCATCTGCCTTGCGATCCGCCTGTCCTCGGATAGGAGGTGCGCCGGGGTGTACTCGATGGAATTCTCGTTGAAGAACTCCGTCGGGATCCACTCGGAGGCGGGACGGTTGGGAGAGACGGGGAGATAGCGTTTCAGTGCCTGAAGTCTGGCCTGCGCGATGTAGGGGTTCGCCACGGTCATGGCGCCTCCCACGCAGCCGCCGTCGCATGCGTTCAGCTCCACGAAGTCCAGACTCGTGATGTCCTCGTTGTCGATCTGATCGAGGACGCGGATACAGTTTTCGATCCCGTCTGCTGCAAGATAGCGCTCGTTGAAGATGGCCGTGGCCTCTCCTCCCGTGGTCGCCCAGCCGATGCCGATCATGCCGGATTCGGTGGTCTCGAGAGGTTCGTCCTCGCGCTTCTTCATCACGTCGAGAAGGGCGAAATACACGTCGCGGACGGACACCACGTCGGTGATGTAGTTCCGTTCGCCGGCGAAATCGTTCTTCACATAGCTGACCTTGGCGGGACAGGGGGAAATAAAGACGATGCCGATCTCTTCCTCCTTCAGCTCGGGGAACCGCGCCTTCGCCTGTTCGTGCGCGAGGAACGCGGCGATATCCACGGGCGGGAGGATGGGCATGACGTTTTCGATGAGAAAGGGGTAATTCATCGAGATCATGCGGGAGATGGTCGGGCAGGCGGAGCTGATGACGGGCTTCTTCACGTCGCTGCGCTTGATGTACAGGCGCGTGTAGGCGGAAACGAGCTCGGCGGCGCAGGCCACTTCGAACACGTCGTCGAAGCCGAGATCCTTCAGTCCGCGGATGATGTAGCCGATGTTGTCCATATGGTCGAACTGGCCGTACAGAGACGGAGCGGGGAGGGCGACCTTGTATTTGTACTTTTCAAGGCAGGAGAGCGAATCGTGGACGGCTCTCTTGGCCTTGTGCGGGCACACCTTGATGCACTCGCCGCAGTCGATGCACTTGACCGGACTGATGACGGCGTGCGCGTCGCGGATACGGATCGCCTCGGTTGGGCAGCGTCTCAGGCAGGTGGTACAGCCCGTACACTTGCCGACGTCCAGCGAGACCGAATGTTTATAATCTGCCATAATCACCTCGCTGAGCCGGAGCGGTTCTCCCGGTCGGAGAAACCGGTCGCGGGATGGTCGTAGACGGAGGATCGCCGATCAGAGATCGACCGTCATGGTGATAGTCGTGCCGACGCCCACTTCGGTGTCGATCTTCATATCATCGGTGTATTTCTTCATATTCGGAAGGCCCATGCCCGCTCCGAAGCCGAGGGCCCGGATATTGTCGCGCGCGGTGGAATAGCCTTCCTGCATGGCGAGCTCCACGTTCGGAATGCCGGGGCCGTGGTCCGCGAGGATGATGACGATCCTGTCGTCGTACACCTCGACGTCGGCCGCTCCGCCGTTCGCGTGGATCACCATATTGATTTCCCCTTCGTACATGGCGATGGATACCTTGCGGATCACATCCGGGGGATAGCCGAGCTGTCTGAGCTTCTTCTTCACCGCTACGGACGCTTCGCCCGCGGAAGTGAAGTTTTCGCCGTCAACGTCGTAGTGGAAACGGATGGGCTCAGACATCGGCTCCCTCCCTGCCGAGACCGGCGTAGTAGAGGACTCCGCTCGCTTCGTACGCGCGCAGGGGGGACCGCATCAGGACGAGTCCGTGTTCCCGGGCCAGCTCGATCATCTCTTCCGTGGGAACCTTGTTCCGCACGATCACGATGCAGACCATGTCCATCATGTTGGCCGTGCGGATCACCTGAGAATTGAGCAGACCCGTGAGCAGCACGCCCTGATCCTTCACGAAGGCCAGAACGTCGCTCATCATGTCGCTGCAGCAGGCCGCGAAAACGTCGTTTTCGAGACATTCTTCGCCGCTGAGCACCTCGGCTTTGAGAAGTTCCTGAATTTCAGCTATTTTCATTGTCTGATCCGTTCGGGAAGCGCGCCGGATCCGGGAACGCCGGTCCTTCCGCTCTCCCCTTCCTGCCTTTCACAGGTTGTCTGCCCGAAGGCGTGATAGCGGTAGGGCGGGCCGGGTTCAGTTGTATTTCGCCAGAATGTCTTTCAGCATGCTGGGATCCAGTCTGCCATAGACGTCTTCGCCGACGGTCATGACGGGAGCAAGGCCGCACGCGCCGATGCAGCGGGTCGCGTCGAGGGAGAATTTCAGATCGGGCGTGATGCCGCCGGGCTGGATCCCGAGCATTTCCTCGAGCTTCTCCATGATCTTACCGGAGCCTTTGACGTAGCAGGCGGTGCCAAGACATACGCTGACCGGATTCTCGCCCTTCGGATTGAGCTGGAACTGGGCGTAGAAGGTGGCGATGCCGTAGACCTCGGAGAACGGGATGCCGAGGGCGAGGGCGATGTGGCGCTGGACTTCCTCGGGCAGGTAGCCGTAGATGTCCTGAGCCTTCTGAAGGATGGCGAGCGTCGCGCCGGGCTCGGTCTTGTTCTCGTCAATGACGCGGTCAAGCTCGGCGAGCTGTTCGGGCGTGCCCTTGAAGGGAACGGAAGTCATGACTTTTTTCATGGGGATAAGAACCTCCTCAGGAGTATGATAAATAAATTTGAAAAAACGGGTCGCTTATTTTTCGCAGAACGCTTCGATCTGATCGGCGGCTGCTTCGAGGTAGTCGTTTTCCATCAGTTCGACGACGCCGCGGTCCACGAGAGCCGAGAGCTTCGGATCCACGGGCATTCTGCCGAGCAGCGGGATGCCGAACTTCGCCGCGGTCTCCTCGGCCTTGGATTTGCCGAAGATTTCGATTTCCTCGCCGCAGCAGGGACATTTCACATAGGACATGTTCTCCACGAGCCCGATCACCGGAATGTTCATGAGAGCGGCCATGTTGACGGCCTTCTGAACGATCATGGAGACGAGATCCTGCGGGGTGGTGACGATCACGATGCCGTCGATGGGCAGGGACTGGAAGACCGTCAGCGGGACGTCGCCGGTTCCGGGCGGGCAGTCGACGATCATATAGTCCACGTCACCCCAGAGCACGTCGGTCCAGAACTGCTTGACGGTTCCGGCGATGACCGGTCCGCGCCAGACCACGGGACGGGTTTCGTCTTCAAGGAGCAGGTTGACGGAAATGGTCTTGATGCCGGTTTTGGTTTCAAGGGGGATGAGTCCGTCCCCTTCGCCGATCAGGATATCGCCCTTCACGCCGAACGCCTTCGGGATGGAGGGGCCGGTGATGTCCGCGTCCATGAGCGCGACGGAGAGATCCCGGCGTTTCAGGGTGACGGCCAGCATGGAGGAGACAAGGGACTTTCCCACGCCGCCCTTGCCGGACACGACGCCGATGACGTGGCGGATGCGGGTACCTTCTCTGGGCGCTTCCTTCTCGGGAGCGCGCGAGGGACAGTTCTCGCCGCAGGTGGAGCAGTCGTGGGTGCAGTTGGTGGTATCGGCCATAATACAGAATTCCTTTCGCTTGCGGTCGCGCCTTGGAGCGTTCCGCGGGTGTTCGCATGATAGTCTCAGGATATTATAGTACATTTCGCTCCGAATTACAAGAGATTCGAGACGAAAGACGGCGAAAAAATCGCAAAAAAATCGTGAAAAAAGATCAGAATTTTCTCTTTTTAACAGTTTTCAACACACAAGATCAGTGGGTATTGAACCCAAACGCGCCGTTCGGAACAGAAAAAACGCCGCATGCCTCCCCATCGGAGAAGCGTACGGCGTCCGTAAATCAAAATCAGCAATCAGTGTTTTCCGCGCAGCTTCATGAGTTCCACGGCGGCAAGGGTCGCCGCGGCGGGAATCAGCGCGCAGAGCCCGGCGGGTCCGCAGGGAGTTCCGCCCGAAACAGCCGCGCCCGAGTCCGTGAAGAGCGTCCAGACGGCGAAAAGGCCGGAAATGATTCGGAACAGGAGCTCCGCCGTGAGCACCGTCCTCGGTCTGGCCGGATCCGCCTTGAAGACGCTCCCGCGCCGTCCGCATTCCGCCGCGATCACAAGTCCCGTCAGGATCGCGGTTCCGGAGAAGAAGGCGCGCAGATCCCCCGCCCCGCCGAAGGAGGCGAAGAGGGGCACGGAGGGCAGAAACCGTCCCGCCAGCAGCGATCCGAGAATGAGCAGCCCGCCCCAGACAACGCCCGTAAGGGACGCCGCAATCATGGCGGATTTCTCCGTTTCCGCTCTGCCTTCCGGCTCTGCTGACACGTCGGTCTCCGATCCGCGCCCGAACGCCCGGACCAGCACGGCCCCGAAGTCGAAGAGAAGTCCCCAGATCAGCACGAATACGGCGGACGGCAGAGGGATCGCCCCGAGAACCGCCGCGATCAGAAGGAGCAGCCGCGCGACCTGTGCCGCGATCAGATAGAACCGGATCCGGGCAACGTTGACGACGGCACATCTGGCGTATCGGACGGCTTCCGCGGCTCCGGACAGACCGCCGAATCCCGCTTCGGTTCCGCCGGTCTCCGGGTGGATCACCACGGCGGCGCCTCTTGCGATGGATTCCGGGACGGCGCGGAGGCGGGATCCCGATGCGGCAAATCCCACATCGGAACGCCCGAGAGCCCCGGCGTCCCACGCCTCCATGCCCATCGCGGCGACGATCGGGCCTTTTTCGGCGGAGAAAGTTCCTTCCCCTTTTCTGCCGGCGGACGATGATCCGATCTTGGCGGAGGCGTCCCGGCCGGCGATCAGGGAGGTCATGGCGCCCGCGTATGCTGTTCCGAGGTAGGCGTCTCCGATGGCGTCGAACGCCACGAGCACTCCGGACTTGTCCTTCTCCGCGAGGATCCTTCCGGCGGTCGGAGCGTCGAACTGAGCCGCTGGATACGGGCGGGTGGTTCCGTCGAAAAGGCCGAGGCGCATGCCGTAGAAAAGGTCGGCCTCCGGATTCTCCGTGAAGAGGATCGGCCTGACGCCGGTCTTTTTGAGATAGTCCACGTTCTCGCGGGCGTTCTTTTCCGGCTCCATGGAGAGCGCGAAATACCCCACGAAATTCATCGCCTGCGTCAGAACCGCCAGGCGGTTGAGATGGGGGTAGGGGCTGATCCTCCGCGCCACGGCGAGAACCCGTGCCCCGCGCGCTTCAAGTTCCGCGGCTTCCGCAAGGATCTTTTCCGTCAGCGCGGAGTCGAGCGGAAGAAGACCGGATCCGGTCTCGACGGCTCCGCAGCACAAAAGGATATCCCGCGCCGTTCCGCAGGCAGCCGCCCAGACCGCGCCCTCCCGCTCGCACAGGGAGATTTCCAGCCCGACCGCAAGACGGTCGGAGGAATCCCGGTGATCTCCGACGGCATAGGCGGGGGGAAGGCTCCGGCCGAACTGCTTGGAATAGGCCTCCGCGGCGAGGGTAACGAGATTGGCCCTCTCCCGCGTTTTATGGGATACGGGCGTTTTCTTTCCGTTTCCGGCAAGGCCCGTCTGCTGGGCCGTCTGCGTCGTCGCGGCAAGGGCGAGGGAGAGCAGCTCTCCCGGATCCCTTCCCCTCTCATCCGCTCCGATGGCGACGTCGCCGAGCCGGTAGGCCAGAATCTCCGCCTGTCCGGATTTGAAGAACGAGGAGCCGCAGAAGACCAGCGCGCCGGACGCCGCCACGTCTTCGATTCTTGTGGGATCGCGGAAGAGGATCCGTCCGCATCCGGGATTCTCCCGCGCGCTGGCGGCCTTTCGGACGGTGACGGCGACGATGATCGCGGCGATGGTGGAGATGAACTCGCTCATGGACGCCACGGCCATAGCCATGCCGCTGAGGAAGACGTCCGGAAGGGCGATCCCTCCTCCGGTCAGCACGGCCAGCCCGGACAGGAGCATGACCGCTGCCAGCATGAAGAGGCTCACGGCGCGGCTCTGCCGTCTCAGGCGTTCGACCAGAGGAAAGTCCCGGTCCGCCTCGATGGTCACGCCGTCCTGCTTCATGGAGATCAGGGTGTCGTCTCCGCAGGCTGTTGCGGCGATGCGGACCGAACCGGACAGCACGAGGGATCCGGCGAACAGCATGTTGGAGCGGAACTCGCAGGGGACTTCCCCACTGTCGGCATCGGTTGCGATAACCGTTGCGAACTTATGGACAGGGCGGTCGTTGGAGGTGATCCCGCGTTCGCTCACCACGGAGTCGTCGCCGGTAATGACCCGCCCGTCGCAGGGAACGGTGTCCCCCGGTTCCAGAAAGATGATGTCGCCGGGAACGATCTCATAGGCGGGTAGCAGATGGACCCGGCCGTCCCGGATCACGGATCCGACGGGGATGCGGGAACGCGCCATATCCTCGAGAATGCGGTTGGCGCGGACGCTCACGATCGTCCGGACGGCAGCCCCGATCAGAAGCACGGCGGCGATGGCTCCGGCTTCGAAGCGCTTGTCGAACACGGCTGCTGCTGCGGCGGCGATGACCAGAAGCAGCGTGGGAAGATCAAATAGCGCGGCGGCGGCGGCTTCCCACGCGGAGGTCCGGCGAACATGCCAGACTTCTCCCCGGAGGCGCCGCTTCCGCTTTTTTGCCTCGTCGGCGGTGAGGCCCCGGTACATGTCGGTTCCGAGCGTCCGGAGCACCTCGTCGGCAAGGAGCAAATGCCATGTGTTGGAAGAAATCATACAGTCCCGATCCTGATTCGGTCGATGTTTGGGCGTTCGGATTCAGCTCCGGCCGGGGAGGATCATTCCGCGCGGAGCACGACGCCCTCTCCGGACTCCGGCGCGTCGATGACGAGGGAATCGAGCTTTCCGCGGCGTTCCACGAGAAGGCCGGCGATCTTGTCCTCGATCTCGGTCTGGATGAAACGGCGCATATTGCGGGCTCCGTACTTGGCGGAATAGGATTTTTCCGCCACATAGTCCCGCGCCGCGTCGGTGAAGGAGGCTTCGATGCCCTTCTTTTCGAGGATCGAGACCAGATCGGCGAGCATGAGGGCGGCGATCCCGCGGAAGTTCTCCGGCGTCAGGCTGTTGAAGGTGATGATCTCGTCCACCCGGTTGAGGAACTCGGGGCGGAGGAAATCCTCCAGCGCGCGCTTGGTCTTGTCCTCGGTCATTCCCTTCGGATTGGAGGTGAAGCCGGGCTTGTTCTGAGCATAGGTGGATCCCGCGTTGGTGGTCATGACGATGATGGTGTTGGTGAAATCCACCTGCTTGCCGTGGGAATCGGTGATGATCCCGTCGTCGAGGATCTGAAGCAGGATGTTCATCACGTCCGGATGGGCCTTTTCGATCTCGTCGAAGAGAACGACGGAATACGGGCGGCGGCGGATCTTCTCGGTGAGCTGTCCCGCGTCGTCGTAGCCGACATAGCCCGGAGGCGATCCGATGATGCGGGAGACGGAGAACTTGTCCATATATTCGCTCATGTCGAGGCGGATGAAGGTCTCGGGAGAGGAAAACAGATCGTTCGCCAGCACCTTGACCAGCTCTGTCTTTCCGACGCCGGTGGGGCCTGCGAAGATGAAGGAGACGGGCTTTCTCTTGTAGGAGACGCCGGTCCTTCCCCGTCTGACGGCGCGGGCCACGGCCTCGACGGCTTCGTCCTGACCGACGATGCGGGCGCGGAGCCTCTCTTCCAGCTTCTCGAGCTTTTCGTATTCGCTCTCGGCGATGGTGGACGCGGGAACGCCCGTCCAGATCTCGATCACGTCGGCCAGATCGGACTCTTTCATGCGGATATTGCCGCAGAGCTCGTCCAGATAGCGCAGTCTCTTGTCGATGCGCATTTCCTCCGCCTTGAGGTCGGCGAGCTGCTTGTACCGCTCCTCCGCCGCGTCGGGATCCCCGGAGGTCTCCGAGTTGATCGCGTTCTCGAGGTCGGTCTGCTCCTTCTGCACCTCCACGCGGCGGTCGGCCAGCTCGTGGCGCTCCCCGATCTCGGGGGAATGAACCGCGATGTGGGCGGCGGCTTCGTCGATCAAATCGATGGCCTTGTCGGGCAGATAGCGGTCGGTGATATACCGCTCGGAAAGCGCGGCGGCGGATTCGAGCAGGGCGTCCGCGATCTTCACGCCGTGGTAGTCCTCGTAGTACGATTTGATGCCCTTCAAAATCTCCACGGTGTCGGAGACGGAGGGCTCGTTGACCATGACGGGCTGGAAGCGGCGTTCGAGGGCGGTGTCCTTTTCGATATACTTCCGGTATTCGGTGAGCGTGGTCGCGCCGATGACCTGAATCTCGCCCCGGGAGAGCGCGGGTTTCAGAATGTTCGCCGCGTTCATGGAGCCTTCCGCGTCGCCGACTCCGACAATGTTGTGGACTTCGTCGATGACGAGGATGACGTTTCCCTTTTCCCGCACATCGTTGAGCAGGCCGAGCACCCGGCTCTCGAACTGCCCGCGGAACTGGGTCCCGGCTACGAGCGCGGTCAGATCCAGAAGGCAGACGTCCTGATTTTTCAGCTTGTAGGGGACCTCTCCGGCGGCGATGCGCTGGGCAAGGGCTTCGGCGATGGCGGTTTTGCCCACGCCGGGTTCGCCGATCAGACAGGGGTTGTTCTTCTGGCGGCGGGAGAGGATCTGCACCACGCGCTCGAGCTCCCGGTCGCGTCCGACGATCTTGTCGAGCTTGCCTTCCTTCGCGCGGGCGGTGAGGTTGGTGGTATAGGTGGAGAGATATTTATACTCCGGCTCTTCCTCCGCTCCGTCCTGCTGCTCCTTCTTTTTCTTCTCCTTTTTGCGGTTTTCGCCCATCATTTTGGAGAAGTTGAAGAGGGGCGCGCGGCTGTCCTGATTCTCGGAGGCTCCGGGAAACTCGCCGCTCTCCATCATGGCCTGCATATCGCTGTTGAAGCGGTCGATGGTTTCGTCGTCCATGCCGGTCTGGGCAAGGATGTCGTCGATGGGCTTGATCCCCAGTTCCTTGGCGCACTTGACGCAGAAACCCTCCTGGGTGTCCGCGCCGTCTTTCAGGGTCCGGAGGAAGATTACGGCCACGCGTTTGTGGCATCTTGAACACATGATCATGGAGGCAATCCTTTATGTTGGCTGTAATTGAGACTTGATCGTCAATCGCTCCGCTTCCATCGGAAACGCGGACGGATTTATTTGAGCACCTGCGTCAGAAAGGCAAGCGGATTGTGTTCGACGAGGAACCGGCAGAGGATGGTATTGTCCACGGCCTTGTCGCCGAACCACGACGGATCGAACGCGCCAAGCGCGCGGACTCCGGCGTCCAGCACCAGCGCAAGCACGGAGACGAGAACGAGGCCTTCGACCGCTCCCACGAGGAAGCCGAAGAACATATTCGCGCTGTTCAGCACGGGCATCCGGAAAACGGCGTCGAGGATCGCGGTGAGAATGCTCATGACGAGGAACGCGCCGATAAAGATCAGGGCGAAGGAAACGGCGTGCGCGAGGGCGGAGGCGGTGGGATAGGCCAGCCGTTCCGAGAGGTTGCGAAGGGAGGTCCCGTCCGCTCCGGTGATCCCGCGCATGACCTCCGATACGGAATCGACGCTCACATGGTAGCGGTCCAGAAGATCGGTAAACCATCCGGGGAGATTCGCAAGGGTGGCATCCAGATCGAAAAGATCCGTGGTGGTGTCGAGGGAGGCGTGAAGGATGCCCTCGATGTCGCTCACCATCCGTCCCGCTAAAAACTTTTCCTCAAAGAAAGGGGCGAGGGTCGGGGTAAACGCATAGGCCGCGAGCGCGGATACGGCGGTGTTGATCAGCCCCATGACGGAGCGCACGAAGCCCCGGCGTGTTCCTGCCCAGATACAGAACACTGCTGCGAAAATCAGAATGGCGTCGATGGCCAGTTCCATGGCACACCCTCCTTAAAATAGGTTGTTCTGCGCGTTTGCGTTCGGATAAATCAAATCAGCTCGGGACGAGGGGGAAAATCCCCGCTCAGTCATCGGCAAAGATCTGCCAGGCGGCGGCCTTCTGACAGAGAAGCGCGCCCGAGGACAGGGGAACGACGCCGATGATCTCTCCGGAATCCGGGGCGTAGGATTCAAAGGATCCGTCCGCGCGCATGCGGATCACGGAGTCGTTGGTGCGGAGGTAACAGACGGCGTCGGAGGGATTGCGTCCCATCGTCACGCCCGCGATCCGCTGGCGAAGCACCTCGTCGCAAAGCGTGGATCCGTCGGAATCGAGGACGAGGATCCGGTGCTCGCTGCCGAGGGCGTTGACCTGCCCGACCATGGCGACGCGACCGGACAGGATATCGGCGTATTTTAAGGTCATGCCGGCCAGGGACACGGTCTTCTGCCGCACGCCGTAAGTGTCGTAATAATGGACGGCGGAATCGCAGAGTACCACGAATCCGCTCTCCGTCGCACGGGCCATGAGGGGCATCGCGTGACTCAGGATATCGGTGGTCAGGGGCGTCTCCTCCCCCCGCCTGCACACCTCGATCTCACAGTCGAAATCCGTGGAGGACGGGACGGCGGAGGCCACAAGGAACTGTTCCCCGTCCCCGGAGATGGCGGCGGCGAGGACGTAGCTGTCCTTATAGTTGAGCATCGTCTGATTGAACGCGGCGTTGTACAGGCTGACGACATACCGCGTGTCCCTCGACCGGGTGACCATCACGAGGGATCCGTCCGAGGCGATATCCGCCGCGATGATCCGCTCGTCGCTCTCCCGCGAGACGATGCCGGTGAGCTGGTTGTACACCGCCCATCCGGTCCCGCCGAGATCGAAAAGCAGCATGTACTTCTCCCCGGGTACGAGGACGGGATCCGACCAGTTCAACGGATCCGAGATGACGGACAGGCCGTTTTTGTCGAAATAGCGGTAGCTGTCCGGTCCGCAGACGGAGAGGCCGCCCCGGAACCAGGCGAAGGTCGTGTCGGAGGAACCGTTGTAGACGATCCGTCCGAAATCTCTCGCGCTCTCGTCGGCGGCGGTCCCGAAATCCCGGACCAGATAGCTCAGGTTTTCGGTGGTGATGGAATCGGAGGCAAACACGATCACGCCCCCGAGATAGACGAGAAAGAGGAACAGCGCGGCGATCCCGGCGGCGGTGTAGCGTTTGGCGATTCTTGCGTAGTAGCGGTTGACCTCGGGCTCGATCTTCCCGGCCACGGCCAGCCGCTTTTCCTTCTGGGGCATGGGCGCGTTCTCCTTTCCGTCTGAATGGTCATTCATCCTGATTGTATAGATGGGACGCGGCGGATCCGGCTCCGCTCACAGGCATTTCCACCCGATCGGCCTGCCGTAATCGACGGAGGCGAGGCAGAGTCCGTGCGCGGGGGCTGTTCTTCCCGCCCTTGACCGGTCTCTCGCTTCGAGCACGGCGGGCAGCTCGTCCGGATCCATCGTACCCGCGGCGCAGTCCGCCAGCGTTCCGGCGATAATGCGGACCATGTGGTAGAGAAATCCGTCCGCGGACACGGTCAGCTCGATGGAATGCGCTCCGGTCCGCTCCACGGTCAGGACCTTCACGGTGCGCCGGGCGTCTGTAATTTTCGATCCGGCGGCCATGAAGGAGGAGAAGTCCCTCTCCCCCGGGATGAAGGAGGCCGCGCGGCGCATCCGCTCCATGCCGTCTTCGCTCACGGGCTTCGGAAGCTGCCACGCAACCGCCGCGGTGAAGGGATCCCGCCACGGAGCGTCCGTCATGCGGTAGAGGTAGGTCTTTCCGACGGCGGAATACCGGGGGTGAAAATCGTCTTCCACGGCTGCTTCCCCGGCAATCGAGATGTCCGGGGGCAGAAAGCGGTTCATCGCCCGGTGGACCTTCCCGACCGGGATCCGGAGCCAGCTGTCCGGGGAGTTCCCGTCGTACGGTTCCACGGCCGCGCAGAATCCGGAGGCATGTACGCCCGCGTCGGTACGGCTGCAGCCTGTGACGCGCATCGGTCTCCCGAAGCATTCGGAAAAGGCGGCGGTCAGGGTGCGCTGGATCGACGGCTTCGGCGCGGATTCGTCGTCCTGAGCCTGATAGCCCGCGTATCCGGTCCCGACGAACATGAGTTTCAAGAGGAGCTTCATTCCGGCACCTCTTCCGTCACAGGCGGATCGTCACGAGGGGGAAGAAGCGGTTGAGGCATACGACGGCGGCGCCGAGAAGAAGGATCAGAGAGAAGAAGATCCAGTCCTTCGGCTCGCTCTTCAGGGAGTTCATCCGGGTCCTGCCCTCGCCCCCCGTGTAGCAGCGGCACTCCATGGCGGTAGCCAGCTCGTCGGCGCGGCGGAAGGCGGAGATGAACAGCGGGATGAGGATCGGGATGAGCGCCCTGCCCCGCTGCAGAAGGCTCCCGGTGGTGAAGTCCGCTCCTCGGGCGGTCTGGGCGTTGATGATCTTCTGGGTCTCGTCGATCAGGGTCGGGATGAACCGGAGCGCGATGGTCATCATCATGGAGAACTCGTGCACCGGCACCCGGAGCTTTTTCAGCGGATTCAGAAGCTGTTCGAGCGCGTCCGTCAGAGCGAGGGGCGTGGTGGTATAGGTCATGAACACGGAGGTCGCCACGATCAGAAGCAGGATGCGCAGCACGATCAGGAAGGCGTTGACGATCCCCTCCCGGTAGATCCTGATAAAATGGAACTCGAAGAGGAGATGCTCGCCGCGCATGAAAAACAGGTTGATGACCGCCGTAAAGACGATGATGAACACGAGCGGGCGCATGGCTCTGAAAATCAGGCGCGGCGGGATGCCCGTCATGAGGACGAACACCACGGCGGCGGCGGTCAGCAGGGCAAAGGCCGTCGCGCTTTTGGCAAGGAAGATCACGACGATGTAAATCAGCGCGATCACGATTTTGATGCGGGGATCCAGCCGGTGGATGAGAGAATCCCCCTCCACATACTGGCCGAAGGTGATATCGGATTTCATATGGCTGTCCGGCTTTCTCGATTGGAATAGGGGCGGGGACGGCGTCCGGCGTCAGAGCAGCGAAAGGATCTGTTCGACGGCGTAATCCACGGTGTAGACGTCCAGTCCGATGTCCACGCCCTCCTTCTGCAGAGCGGCGGCGACCCGGGTGATGAGCGGAACGTCCAGTCCGACGGCCGAAAGCTCCTCCGCGCGGGAAAAGACCTCGGCGGTCGGGCGGTGCATGAGGATCTTCGCCTTCGCCATGACGATGATGTCGTCGCAGTACATGGCCATATCCTCCATGGAATGGCTGACGATGAGGACGGTGGTGCCGCTCTCGCGCGAAAACCGCTTGACGCCGCCGAGGATATCCCTCCGACCCGCCGGATCGAGTCCCGCCGCGGGTTCGTCCAGAATCAGGATCTTCGGGTTCATGGCAATCACCCCGGCCAGCGCGACGCGGCGTTTCTGCCCTCCCGAGAGATCGAAGGGGGATTTGGAAAGGAGCTCTTCCGGGATCCCGGAGAAACGGGCGGCCTCTTTGACGCGCGCGTCCAGCTCCGCCCCGTTCAGCCCCATGTTCTTCGGCCCGAATCCGATATCCTCCGCCACGGTCTCGGCGAAGAGCTGGTATTCGGGGTACTGCATGACCAGCCCCGCCTTGAACCGGACCTCGCGGATCTTCTTCGGCTCCGCCCAGATATCGATCCCGTCGAGCAGGACCGTTCCGGAATCCGGCTTCAAAAGGCCGTTCAGAAGCTGAACCAGCGTGGACTTGCCGCTTCCGGTGTGGCCGATCAGACCGGTGATGCCGCCGCTCTTCACCTCGATGCTCACGTCGTCGAGGGCGGGGGTGGCTCCGGGCATGCTCTTGCCGTAGGTAAAGGTGACGTTTTTCAGCTCGATGGCGTTCATGACTTTCCTCCCCCGGTCGGCTTCCGTTTCCGGCGGACGGCATCCGCGACGGCTTTCGCGCAGGCATCCGGATCGAAGAGATCCAGCGGGACGTCCACGCCGTGTTTTCCGAGCTTGTAGGCCAGCTCCGTGGTCTGCGGCACGTCCAGCCCTGCTGCCCACATGGCGGCGGGATTGCCGAAAACGTCCCGGGGCGAGCCGTCCAGATAGATCGCGCCTTCGTTCATGACGATGATGCGGTCGGCGAGGGCGGCTTCGTTCATATGATGGGTGATGAGCAGGACGGTGACGCCCTGTTCGCGGTTGAGCTTCCTGATGATCTCCATGACCTCCCGCCGTCCCATCGGATCCAGCATGGCGGTGGACTCGTCGAAAATGACGCAGCGGCGGTTCATGGCGATGGTTCCCGCAATGGCGACCCGCTGCTTCTGCCCGCCGGACAGATTGTAGGTCTGTTTCCGGGCGTATTCCGTCATGCCGACCGCGGCGAGAGCGTCGTCCACGCGCCTGCGGATCTCGGCGGGCGGGATGCCCAGATTCTCACACCCGAAGGCGACGTCCTCCTCCACGATGGTAGCGACGATCTGGTTGTCCGGATTCTGAAAGACCATGCCCACGTCCCGCCTTGCTTTCAGAACGTCGGATTCGTCGGCGTCGGGGGAAGTGATCTCCCGTCCCGCCACCCAGAGGCGTCCGCTGTCGGGGAGGTTGACCATGCAGAGGAGCTTGGCCAGCGTGGATTTTCCGGATCCGTTGTGGCCGAGGACGGCGGTGAAGGAGCCCTCGGGAATCTCAAAGGACACCCCGCAGAGGGCTCTCACCGGCTTTGTCTCCTCATCGCCGGGATAGGAAAAGGTGAGGTTTTCGGCTTTGATGATCGGATTCATAGCGGTCCTTATCGTGATCCCGCGCCGCAGGAATCGCGGCAGCAGGTCAGGTTTCGTTGATCGGTCGGTACGGCGTCTCCCGGTTAAAAAGTAACCCTTACAGACGCCCCGCTGGGACTCATCCGAGCGGGAATTTGTTCAGCGGAAGACTACTCGTACAGACGCCCCGCTGGGACTCATCCGAGCGGGAATTCGTTCAGCGGAAGACTACTCGTACAGACGCCCCGCTGGGACTCATCCGAGCGGGAATTCGTTCAGCGGAAGACTACTCGTACAGACGCCCCGCTCGGATGGGGGAGTCCTGTTTCCGTGACGGGCAGGCAGGTTTCGCCGACGTCCGTTTCCGCGCGGGAGCGCAGTCCTTCGGGGAGGGCGCGGAGCAGGATATACTGCATGGACGCGGGAGAGAGGCCGGTGGTATAGGAATTGACGAGGAAGAAGAGGGGTTCGCCGGACAACAGCTTCACCGCCGTCCGCACGAGGCTGTCCGCCATGTCCTCCAGCTTCCACAGCTCGCCCTTCGGTCCGCGTCCGTAGGAGGGAGGATCCATGATCACGGCGTCGTACCGGTTTCCTCGGCGGATCTCCCGCTCCACGAATTTCATGCAGTCGTCCACGATATAGCGGCAGGGCGCATCCTCGAGGCCGGAAAGCTGCATGTTCTCCCGCGCCGCGCCGGTCATGCCCTTCGACGCGTCCACATGGACGAGGGAGGCTCCGGCTTTGGCGCAGGCTACGGTCGCTCCCCCGGTATAGGCGAACAGGTTGAGAACTCTGGGCGGCTCTCTGCCCGCGTCGATCGAGCCCCGGATCAGACCGGCGGCCCAGTCCCAGTTCGCGGCCTGTTCCGGAAAGAGGCCGGTGTGCTTGAATCCCATGGGACGGAGGCGGAAGGTCAGATCCCCCGCTGCCGACGGATAGGACACGCACCAGGATTCGGGCATGCGGTTCACGACCCATGAGCCTCCGCCGCCCTTTCTGCGGTACACGCCGTCCGGACGGTTCCAGAGGGGATTGGTCCGCTCCCCCGTCCAGATGACCTGCGGGTCGGGCCGGATGAGGATCTTGTCCCCCCACCGTTCGAGCCGTTCCCCGCCCTCGGTATCGATGAGCTCGTAGCTCTTCCATTTATCTGAAACAAACATATTGACTCCGTTGTTCTGCCCGCGGTCACGCTGTCCGGCGCGTCAGTCAGCGGATTCCCCGCCGGACTGTTCCGCCTGACGCCGTTCCTCGATCCGCTCGATCCGGGCGAGCAGAGCGGCGTTTTCATTGCCCAGCTTGGAGGCCCAGACGGCGCGGCTGCCCTTCCCTTCCTGACCGATCTTTCCGGCCATGGTCGTCGGGCGGTTATAGTACTCCGCCAGCTTGGACGTGCCTGTGAAGGAGTGGCAGATCGCCGCTGCCAGAGCGTCCGCGGTGTCGTCCGGTTTCGGCGGTTCCTTCAGGCCGAGGAAGGTGGTGACCATGCGGATGACCTGCTGCTTGTCGGCACGTCCGTAACCCGCCACGGCTCCCTTGATCTGGAGGGGGGTATATTCGTAGATGGGCACGCCGCCCTGTCTGCACGCGAGGAGCAGCACGCCGCGTGCCTCTGCCACGATGATGCCGGTCTTCTGGTTCGAATTGAAGAAGAGTTCCTCGATGGAGGCGGCTTCCGGACAATAGGTCTTAATGACGGCGCTGAGCTCCCGGTGAACCTCCCAGAGGCGGTCCTCCGTAGTCATCGTAGACGGCGTGGTGATGGCTCCATAGTCCACCGGACGCAGTTTTTTCCCGACGCCGAAACTCTCGATCACGCCCCATCCAACGATGGCGATGCCCGGATCGATCCCCAAGATGACCATGAAGCCTCCGTTTTCCCGTTTTGGATGATACTTTCCCAGATTACATTACGACAGAGTATTATACCACGCAGGGACGCGCATGTCAAAATACAATCTGTGAATTTTATGGTAACAGGAAAAAACAGGAGTCCCGAGCGGGTCCGGGAGGCGCGTTCTTTACAAAATCCGACAGATTCCGGCTTGATTTTGTGCTATACTGAAAAAAATGACGTCCCGAGGTGAAGTCATGGCACAGAAAACGAAACGCGCGTCGGCGGAAGAGCAGATCCGCGCATCGGTGAGACGGGTCCTGTCCGCGGGCCGGGTCGCCTCCTTCCCCTACCCTCTCCCGACCGAGCAGGGGGAACAGCTTTCGATGACGGGAGAAGCCTCGGCGTGGGGCAACCGGACGGACTTCCCGGCGGACGCAGTGACGGATGCGCTGTCCGCCCTGCCCTCGCTGAAAAAAGCTCCGGAGGCAGATCTTGCAAGATACGCGCGGCGGATGCGGTTCATCGTTCAGCCCGGGGACTGCGACCGGTTCGTCGCGGCGGCGGCTGTGATCGCGTCGCTTGCGGAGGCAGGCTTCACGAAGCTCCTTCTGCTGACGGACACCCCTGCGGAACGGGACGCGCTGGCCTCGTTTCTCGCGCTGACCCGGTCCGGGATCGGAAACACGGGCGCGACGGTCTATCTTCCCGGCGAGTTCGGTACCGGTACGGTCTATCCGGTCTTCGCGTCGGTGTTCGGGTATCTGACATCCCCCGGGCGGGAGATCCTGCTTCTCGACAGCGCGTCTTTCTGCCGCCGGACAAATCTGCTCCGCCGTCCGGTTCTGCCCGCTCGGGAGGGCGGAAAAGACTGCGGATGTTCCTTCACGGATCTCATCGCGGAAGGAAATCCCGCGGTGGTCTGCGCGGCGAAAACAGCGGACGCGGTCCGGAATCTGGCGCGTGCCGCAGAGATTTTCAAGCCCTCGGTTTCCCTTCTGCTCTGCCCGGAGGAAAAACGGCTCAGAGACGCGGTGATCTGCCGTCCCGAGCGCGAAGCAGGCCGGAAAAATCGTGGCGGACGAGGCGGAAGCAGCAAAGGCCAAGATCCGGAAGGGCTCCAGGAACAGCTTCGGTTCTGAGGGATGGGCGGATGTTTTCCGGTTCTCTGCTGCCGTTTTTCCGCTTCTCTTCTGCTGAAAACGACCGGTATTCTGACAAGGCGGGGAAAATAAAAATTTTTTTGAAAAAGCCCTTGACAACGGACGCCCGGTGTGATATACTGTTCGGGCAACAAGGGAAAGACCCGTGGGGTTTATGTGCCGGAGTGGCGGAATTGGCAGACGCCTGGGACTTAAAATCCCATGATACGAAAGTATCGTACCGGTTCGAGCCCGGTGTCCGGCATTTCCTTTGTTGAACCGAATATCGCGGGGTAGAGCAGTCTGGTAGCTCGTCGGGCTCATAACCCGGAGGTCATGTGGTTCAAATCCCTTCCCCGCAAGAGCAGTTGGTGAATACCAACAAAAAATCAGCTCTGATCCTTCAAGATCGGGCTGATTTTTGTTTGTTATCGACGAAAAACGGGCTGTCCGCACCGGCGCTTCACCTCCGGGCTGCGTGCTGACCCATACCCCGACCCATACGCGGATAGGCGCGGAAAGGGTTGAAACCGGGCGGAAACCTCCGGGTGAGAAATCGGGCGGAGATTCGAGCGGAATTTGCGGGGGAAGGGGCGGGAGTGTGCCGGGAGGTTATGGCGGGGGACAGTGTAGCTCTCGCAACGGAACAGTTTACGACGCGGGGGTGTTCCATGCTCTTACTGGCGGTGGTTCCCTGCCCTCTCCGCGCGGGGCTTTTCTTTGACTATGCGGTGAATATCTCGCACACAGAATACAATGTGAAGTTTGCTTACGATTTTGTTGTTAGCGACAGAATACCCCGTCTGCCAATCGCCGACGTAACCTGACGCGACGCCGGAGCAAATTGTCAGAGAGCCGGGCCAATTTGTCGGAAGAATATGGTATAATGGTAAGGGTATCGCTCCCGGGAAAACCAAAGCGATAAACCCAAAGAAACGAGCCCGGAGGCAGAGGGGATCGGAAGCCGGGAGAAGATCTCCTTCCGATGAATCATGATCAGCGTCAGGAAGGCGGAGGAAGACCCGCACCGACCGCACCATCTGCGATATGCCGAATTTGTCCCTTGTCCCTGCTGCTCCGGCGACCTCTTTGTGCGCGGAACATGCCGGAGGAAAGTTCGGAGATTCAACGAGCACTCGGACGGCGAATTTCCTGAGATCTGGTGCCTCCGCGTCATGCAGTGCAGGCAATGCCGGAAGACCCACTGGGAACTGCCCGACTGGATCATCCCGTACAAGCGGTGCAGCGCGGAGATGTACGCTGAAATCGCGGAAGACAATGAGAAGGTCTGCTGCGACGGTACGACGATCGCCATTGTCCGGCTTTGGGTGGAGTGGTTTCTGATCTACGTCCGGCACATCGTGGAAGCGATGAAGATCCTGTACCCGGGATTCAGCCCGATTACCGACAACGCACCGCTGGCTGAACGGCTGACGTATTTTGTCCGTCTGGTCGTCAACAGCGGAAACTGGGTACACAACCGTTCCGCATATCCTGTCGCGGACTGATCTGCTACAATGAAGGCAACCTGAACAAGGAGGTGCCTTTTGATGGCAGAAATGAAGAACAGGAAGCACGCAGACGAGATTGCGGAGGAACGGCTCAGGCTTATTGCCCCTCTGCTGCAGCCCGATCCCGGCGGCAGACCTTTTCCGCGTCTCAAAGAAGACGTCAGCGAACGTACCGGCGTATCCGTCCGCTCCCTCGAACGGTATCTTGCCGCGTACAACGAGAAGGGGTTTGACGGACTGAAGCCCGATGGCCGGAGCACTGCTCTGAAGTTTAAGATTAGTCAGGAAATCCTTGACGCGGCGATCCTGCTGCGGAGGGAACAGCCGTCCAGAAGCATTCCCACCATCATCCATATTCTGGAGATGGAAGGGGTTGTCCCGGAAGGCGAACTGAAACGGACCACCCTGCAGGATGCCCTCGCCCGCGCCGGGTATTCCGCGGGCATGATGAAGATCTATCAGGACAACGGCTATGCGTCTCAGCGGTTTCAGCGCAAACACCGCCACGATCTCTGGCAGGGGGACATCAAGTACGGTCCCACGCTCAACCTAAACGGAAAGCCGACGCAGACCTATTTCTCCTGCCTGATCGACGACTGCACCCGGTATATCGTACACGGGGAGTTCTACGACAACATGGAACAGGGGATTGTCGAAGACACCCTCCGCAAGGCGGTCATGAAGTACGGTGCTCCCCGTCGGCTCTACTTTGACAACGGGAGTCAGTACCGCACTCACTGGATGCAGAGAGCGTGCGGTCTCATGGGGATCCGGCTCCTGTACGCCAAGCCTCGCAATCCGCAGGGCAAGGGAAAGCAGGAACGCTTCAATCTCACCATGGAAGCCTTCCTGGACGAGATCGCCCTGAAGCCCCCGAAATCGCTCGAAGAACTGAATACGTTGTTTTCCGCATGGCTGAACGAATGCTATCTGACGGTGGAGCACAGCGCACTCGGAACTACGCCGGAGATTTCCTTCAGGAGTGATTCCATGCCGCCCCGCTTCATCGACAGCGCCGTTCTCGCCAGGGCATTCCTGCACTGTGAACAGCGCAAGGCGGACAAGAGCGGCTGCATCAGTTTCCGGGGAGAGAAGTACGATCTCGGCGTCCGTTTCGCCGGAAGAAAGGTGGACATCATCTTCGACGAATCTTCTACGGATTCTCTGACCGTTGAAGCAGACGGGATCGCACCATTCCGTGCGCACAAGCTGGTTGTTGGCGAACACGTCGCTCCCAGATCTAAGCGGGCGGCGGTCGAAACTGTCCCGACGGATCGCTCGCGTTTACTGGACGCCGCATCCGAACGGTATGAAAACCGGAAAATGAAGCACCGGAACGTCCTGTCCTATACGCAGGAAGTGAGAAAGGCGGACGGAGACGATGTATGAAATCTTCTTCTCCATGAAGCATACGCCGTTCATCCGCGGGATTCCTGTCGATCAGCTGTATATGGATCAGGAGAACACTGAGATACAAAACCGACTGGTGTATGTGTCGCAGCGTCAGCTGTTCGCGCTGCTGATCGGAGATTCGGGCAGCGGCAAGACCACCGCCCTCCGCAGATTCCATGATACGCTTCCGCGGAATGATTACGAAGTGCTCTATGTGACGGAATCAAAGCTCACTCCCACGAGTTTCTACAATATCCTGTTGAAGCAGATGGGGAGTGAAAAGCGGTACAAAAGATCGGATGCCAAAAACCAGCTTTTCAAGCAGATCGAATTGCTCAGAGGTCTGGACAACAGAAAACTGGTTGTGATCGTAGACGAAGCGCATCTGCTGGATAAGGAGATGCTGGAGGAGATCCGGTTTCTTCTGAATTACCGGATGGATTCCGAGAACCCGCTTGCCCTGATTCTTTCCGGACAGAGTGAGCTCTGGAACCGACTGAAAACCCAGTCCTACCGCGCCATCCGTGACCGGCTGGATGTGGAATGCTTTATGGAAATGTACGACCTTTCCCGTACCCAGTCCTACATTTCCAGCCAGCTGAAATATGCCGGAGGCAACGAACAGATCTTTTCTGAAGCTGCCGTCAGGAAAATCTATGAGTATTCTTCCGGACTGCCTCGTATGATCAACCGTGCATGTACCTTGTCCCTATGTCTTGCTTATCAGACAAATCGTCTCATTGTGGATGACAGGATGGTGTCCGAGGTGTTGGAAGAACGGGTCACCTGAATCTGGGCTTTTACCTGCCGGGAGGATAGTGCAATGCTGGGGAGCAACATGAGCGCCCTGCAGGGTTTTGCCGGGAGCGATGCCACAAGCACCGCTCTTTCTTTTGCGACAGGTTCAGTCGTCCGTCAGCCGTCTCTCCACGTCAAACAGCGCCGTCTATTTTCCGACAGCGTCCGTCGGCGGCGACATTTGTTTCTGTTCGCTGTTCTTGTTCCCGTTTCAACTTATCCAGTCTATATGCTGTGATTTTCAAATAATAATTCAGCCTTTCGACAGCGTCCTCGTTCGCGTTTGTTTTACAAGCATATATGTATTTTCCAGCTTTGATGACTTCATTGATATTGTTGCTTTTCAGTATTGTACCGAGCGCCTGACCGCATTTCCGGCAGATATGTATTTCTTCATCTTGATTCTTTTGAATTACCTGAATCATCGAGCTGTCGTCCTCCAAATTTCCTCCGCAAAGACAACAGGTTTTAATCTGAACGGAAACGCTGATTCCGCGTACTTGTTTTTCCTGATAATGGGTTGTATCCGAATCGTTGATTTTTGTAATTTTATTTTTATACGCAGGTTTTATTACGTTTGGAGTGTAATCGGGATATAGATCTCGCAGTTTCTGTCTTGTCAATGAACACTTTTGACTGTTTTTACTGTCTGCATGGGCGTTCCTTATCTTGTCAGCCGCTTTGTTTACCGCGAAGCCGATTGCCAAACTGATTCCGATAGACAGGACAACTCCAAGACCGATCAACACATATAACCATTCCATTATTCTATAACCTCAACTCTTTCAATAGAATATTTCAAACCCATGGAAGGGCTGGACTTTGTCCGTGTTTTCAAAAGTTCGGATTCGATCTCGGTATCCATGTCAAAATCGAGGAATGTTTTTTCAATAATCGTATGGAATATCATCATGTTTTGCGAGATAGCGTCCGGATACTCAAGAAAGTGAAACGAGTATTGACAGCGTTTACCATCATCACGCTCAAGCCTGATCCGCGCGTTCCAGCGCAGCTTTCCGCAGTTATCGAAGATTTTGATGCTTCTTTTATCCACTTCACATGAAAACTCGAGCTTTGGAAGATTTAAGGATGCAAAATCGTTACGATTCAGAGCTTTCACAATATCAGGACAGGAAACCGAACGGAGCGTATAGATAAAGCGGGTATAGGCGAAATCTCCGCTCTGGTTACGGGTCAAACCGTTATTTTTCAGTTTCTTTCTCCTGATCGCTGCTATAAGAACGAAAATACCGATCAACAGAAGAGCGGGTATTATCTCTCGTAAAATGGAAAATAAAATGTCCATCAACTTATCTCCAATTCATAAGTGTTTTTATCATTGCAATATATCATTTGCAATAGACACGAACGCATAACGCGAAGAAGTCCTTCCCAGCAAACAGGCAAAATCCTATCATCTCCGTCTGAAAGCGATCAAACGGCAGGGTCATCGCAAAGATCTCACTTTGACGAAGAATTGAAAATTAACTGATAATGTCATTAATTATTGCTACACTCGGCCCAGGATTATTCTCATCTGTTACTGACTCTATCTGAAGTTTATGCACATCAGTCACATTTATATCGAAATGAATATCACTTGAGGCGCCTGTTATTTTTTCACTTTCCCAGAGTAATTTCCCATCTCCATAAATCTTGACAGTCAAATACCCTTGATTCTCCTTACTTTCAGCTGCAACCGTTATATCACCTTGGAAATCCGTATATAGCTGACTTAGATATACATTCATTTCTGAATTCCCACCACGGTCATATTGCAATCTACTCATAAAGCGAACATATTTAAGCACCAAACTCAAATTATTTCCATGACTCGCATCTTCAATCCATCCTTCCGTATGTTCATCCGTAATCTTTTTTCCGTAACAAAAATGCCATGCCACTTTATCATAATAGTCCCTTGGCTCTTGGTAGTCACATTCTGCCAGTTTAATTGGCTCTGTTGTTTTCCATAGCGCTGAAATTTTAATCGGCTCGTTACCAAAAGAGAAACGGACATCGTCCAAAGCCGGATCACCCATTTCATCAAAGTTAGGGCCAAATATATATGGAACAGCAATTGCAATCAATACCGGTCCCCAATGATTCTTCTTCATAGAAACTTGTGTGCAATAAGCGTTCATAGCCCACGCGCCATTACTGAAATAAACATATCCTTGCCATCTATCAGACAAACTTTTTGATAATGAATATAAACTGGTACACGTTGTTGGAATACAGGTATATGGATTTTGCTCAGAGAAATCATAACCTGAAGTCTTGTTCGTATACTCCAAAGTCGCAAAGGTCATAACAGCGTTATCGCCTCTAAATTCGAGGTTATAAAGAGAAAAAGTTGAAATATCAGGAGCATTTCCCTCACCGCCCGCTTTCTGCCATGCCAAATTCAGGTTCTCAGTATCGGAAGCCCTTATCCAACTACCAAATTTCATCTTTTTTTCAACCACATATCCATTATAATCTTTATATTCGTATGTGTATGTTTTCCCAGGCCAAATCAATGCCGCCATTTTCTCCTTGTTAAGTCTCTCCATTTCATAAACGCTATCATCAACATCTTTAACAGCATTCACTAAGGACTGATTTATTTGGGTTAGATGGTTATAAATTTCCTCGGCAACGGTTATTTCTTGTGAAACATCTACGTCCACAAATTCTATCGAAATAGGGGAATAATTGTTATATTCCATAGCCTCTAAAAGAGTGTTTGACAAAGACTCCAGAACGACCATATCTGCGACATCGCTATCTTGAGTGTTTTTCAATTTGTCTTCTGCATGTGTTTTTAATGCAGCTAAGCGATTCTCTTCAGAAGAAATCTTATTGCAGATAGAAGTATAGTTATTAAGCTGTTGTTCTTCAGGGCTCAGGGAATCGGAAATGTCTTCTTGAATCTCTCCTTCCCCTTCATTTCGATCATTCTCGTTGATATTCTCATTTCCTGTCGTTCTAAAAATCACACAAGACGAGAACAGCAAAACGCTCAAAATGATGATAATTGCAGATTTTAACCTTTTTGTCCCCTTTGCTATTGAGATATTCATATCCAATGCCTCCTGTTTATTGTCAATTTTGATTTTCATTCTTGTTGCGAATTTGACGGTACATCGTATTCCGAAATTCCCAACGACGTAATGACACCTCTGATTTCATCCAATGAAAAGATATAGTATGAATTACCGGTATTTTCGCGTACATATATACACAGTCCCCATGGACTATTCCAAATGCTGTATGACTGTATCAATCCTTGCGATTCCTCTGATGCCCAAATCTTTTCGGTGGCGTTTATGATTGTATCCCCATAAGTGTCCATCTGTATAAACTCCCAATTTGCTATCCCCGATTTCATATAAGCAAATATATATGGGTTGTCAGTATCTACCCGCGTTTCGACAACTGAATTTACCTCACTTTGAACTTCTGCGCTCTCTCCTGAACTCAATTTTCTCAAGTAGCAATCGGATAATATACAATACACTATTTTTTTATTAATACTCCAGTTGACATCAAGACTTATTCGTAGATACCTCACACCGCTCACATCTATGTCAATAGTTGTTGGAATTGTTTTTCTATCCAATTGTATTGAATAAAGGGTATAACCATCTCCTGATATTTTGAACTCCCCCTGTGAATTTGAATATGATCTATCATCGCATGACACAACGCAATGCAAAGTATTGTATTGGTATCCAAGATAATACTCTGCATAACCAACGGTCCCGTCTTCAACTGCAATTTCAAATAGATTCAAGTCTTCAGAGTGATAGTTATTACCCAGTGTATCCGTCAAAGGATCCCCCATAACTTCTTTATACCTACCTGATTCCTGATACTTCAGTTCACATAGATAAGTCGGCTTGACGCTGTTAATTTTCTCTATCAATAGACTGAATTCGTTTGCGGGTACGATCTTACTGCATTCCTCCAAAAACCAGAGAGCCTTCAGATATTTCCCTTCGTTGTAGAAACGGTTTCCGGTCTCCAGCATACGATTCACATATTCCTGTTCGTACATTGCACGTTTTGAGACAATGCTTTCGTCCGCTGCAGCATACTTTTCTGTAAAGGTATTAAGAACAACTATTGCGTCTTCTAATAAGCCTGCAGATGCATATTGTGCGGCCTCTGCCAGAACTCCGTCTCTTTCCTCCTCGTACAAATATTGATTTTTACTGTCATTAATCTCCTGCGTAAGCGTATCATAAGTTGTTCTGTCCTTGATACTCTCGTCGTCAATATACAGTTGCATGATATGTTCCGCTTCGTCATATTGATTCTCTGCAATATACTTTCTGATCCATTGATAGACAGTTGCTTCATATTTTGAGAGGATTTCATACTTCTGGTTTTCTGTATTGCTGTATCTGCTCAAAAACTGTAACGCCGATTCAATTGTTCTGACAGAAGACTCGAAATCTCCGTTTCTGTCGTATTGTTCGAGCTCCGACATAATGTCCTCAATATATAGATCAAAGACATCGTTCCATTTATTATTATAATCCACCAATTCGGATATATCATTTTTATTATTACTCAACAGTTCTATAGCATCTGGATACGCTTTATTCACTATGGATAAGTCCACCTCCTTTAATATGGTTTCAACATATTTATCTTTGATCCTTGCTTTTTGTGTTTCCGTGAAAGCGGAAATGGATTGCATATTATACTTTGCGTTATTCAGTTCAGCGATTACCTGCCTAAAGTTAGAATTCTCCGTCAGGGAATCCACCGTTTTGATGGTATTCTCTACATACTGATACGCAGCTCTTTCTGTCTCCTCCGCAGCGTTTCGATAATCGTAATCCTCCCCGATTACCTTTGCAAAATAACCGATCGCTGCGATATAATCTTCATTTTGAACACATTCCATTCCTCTCTGGTAATAGTTTTTTGATGTTTTGAGTAAATTGATCGTATGCGACGCTTCTATCAAGTATGAATTCAAGTCGGATATATCCATCTTTAATACTGATGCGATCAAATTGTTGACGTTGTCATAATCGGTCAGATCGTTGTTATAACTTTCAATCGCACGATCAATTTGTTCCCGCATTGATACCGCAAGCTTCTCCAGATCCTCTCCGTGCAATTCAGTATCTCGAAAGGCTTTGAGACCTTCTTCATAAGATCCGTTTTCAAAACTAATCTCAATAGTCTCGATCGGAGAACTACACCCTACCATAGTCATTGCAAGGATAAACATGATCGTAATAGCAAAAAGTGCTTTTCTGTGAATCTTCTTCATATCTGATAAAATCCTTTCTTTATCATGACTTTTCTAAAGCAACCATCTCCAAGACCGATATGTCGGTCGAGCATACTATTCGATTTTGTAACAATGCATACACTACATTACAATGATGTGCGAAACCCAATAATCCCCCTTTCCCTATTATAGTTTTACAAATCATCGAGCGTCCCCGAAAGTACACTTTCAGGGACAAAAAAATCCCCCGTCATACTTGACAGGGCGAGCTCGTTTTGCTATAATGTATTTGTTTGATTTTGACTATTTTTCGGTCAATCCGGAGACTCGTCCTCATGTACCAGAAAGTGTACTTTCTGGGATTTTTTCGGTCGACGCCCATCTGTAAAACTGCGTCCGGGACACGCCAAGCCTGTCCGCCGCCTCGTGCGCGTTCATTTGCTTCCGCCGCCACAACTCAACCACTTCTTCATAATTCGACGGCTTTTCGAACGGCACCCTGCCGAATCGGACGCCTTTTTCCTTTGCGGCGTCGATGCCTTCGCGCTGTCGCTGGCGGATGAATTCCCGCTCTGTCTGGGCAACGTAACTGAGCAGCTGCAGGACGATATCGGCGATGAGCGTTCCCGTCAGATCCCGTCCGTTCCGGGTGTCAAGCAGAGGCATGTCGAGCACAACGATATGCGCCTGCTTTTCTTTCGTGATCAACCGCCACTGCTCGAGGATTTCATCGTAATTTCTGCCGAGCCGGTCGATGCTCTTCACAACAAGAACATCGTCCGGCTTGATTCGCTTGATCAGCTGCTGATACTTCGGTCGTTCGAAATCTTTGCCGGACTGTTTCTCGATGACCATGTTTCCGTCCGGGACGCCGAATTCCCGCATGGCGATCACCTGCCGGTCTTCGTTCTGTTCTTTTGTGGATACGCGGATATAGCCGTAGGTTTTCGGTTTCATGGCTATTTCTCCTTTCTCTCGAAGCGTATCCTATATTGTATCCGGTCGGACGGCTTCTATCAAACATACCGACAAAGCGTACTTATCATTCTTTTGCCATCACCCTTTCTTTGTTTGAGCGGTGCAACTTTTGTCACACCGCTCCCTTCAGCACCCCGCTCACTTTATCCGCCGCGTCGCGCTTCATGTCGTCGGTCACATGGCCATAAACGTCCAGAGTGAACGCAACCGAGTAATGGCCTAACATCGCCGAGAGCGTTTTGTAATCCACTCCGTTCGACAATGCAAGAACTGATACCGTATGTCGACAGTCATGAAAACGCATCTCCGGCAGTCCTGCCCGCTTCAGAATCCGCTTGAACATGGGCAGTACACTGTCCGGATCCTGTGGGCCTCCGTTCGGCGAGGGGAAGAGGTACGGCGACCGCTTCTCTTCCCGTTCCTGCAGGTCTTTCAGGATGGCGATGACGTCATCCCCGATTGCCACCGTGCGATACGCGTTCTTGGTCTTAAGCGGGCCTTCCTCGATGTGGCCCTGCACGCGGATCACCTGTCGGCGGATCGTCAGCGTCTTTTTCGCGTAGTCCACGTCTTCCCACTTGAGCCCGAGCAGTTCCCCGCGCCGGAGTCCGGTGGAGAATTCCACATAGTAGAACTCGAACTTGCCGCTGGCCTTTGCCTCCGCAAAGAACCTGCCGAGGTCTTCTACGGGCATCGTCTTCATCTCCTGCTTTTCCCGCTTCGGAAGCTTGCACCCTGCAACGGGATTCGTGAGAATCAGGTGTTCCGCGACCGCCTTGTCGAACGCGGAGTACAGCATCGTGCGGATGTTGCCGACCGTCTTGACGCTCAAGCCTTTGGGCTTGTTCTTGGATTCCTTCCGCTCGATCCGACCGTCCGTCAGCAGGGCGTTGAAGAATTTCTGGAGGTCGAGGGTCGTGACCTTGCTCAGCGTGAGATCGCCGATGCCGGGCTTGACGTGGAGCCGGATGTTCCCTTCGTAGGATTCGTAGGTCGATGCCCGCATGTTCGGCTTCTCGAAGGTTTCGAGCCATGTATCGCACCAGTCTCCGACTGTCATCTTGTCGGAGACTACCACGTCGATCTTCTGCGCTTCCGCGAGCTTGGCGGCCAGCTTTGCCTTGACCTCCGTCTGCGTCTTGCCGAGGACGTTCTTGAAGATCTGCTTCCCCGTCACGGGATCATGACCGACGGTGTAACGTCCTTCCCACCGTCCATCGGAACGTTTTCGGATGCTGCCTTCGCCGTTCGCGCGTTTCTTTGCCATATTGAACCATCCTTTCTCGTTTTCGTTACCACACACCATACCACAACCGTGTCCGGAAGTCCAGCCGTACCGGAACTTTATCATTCCGGACACATTTTGGCTGCGGCATCTTGCGTTTCTGGCGTTGTTCTGATATACTGATTTTGCCGATTGATGTTCTACAAGTCGTTGAGCGTCAGTTGAACTGACACTCATTCACATCGTCATCCTGACCCCGTGATCCTTTGCCCAGATCTCGCGCGCGAGCTTGGAGTCGACGCCCTGACGGACGACCGGCGCGACGTTTTCCGTATCCTCCGTCAGCATCCGCCCGGCGTAATACAAAAGGTTCACGGCGCAGTTGAAGAGATACGGGTTTTGATTTCTCTCCACCCGGTCCAGCAGCGTCCGCGCGGGCTCGTACTCTTCCGCCGCTCTGCGAAGCTCCCGCAGACATGATTCGCGATCTCCGAGATGATCGTACGCCATCGCGAGCTGCATCCGGCACCACGGATCGTATTCCGCCGCCTCCGCCAGCGACCGGATCCCCGCGTCCGCGTCACCGCTGCTGATCTGTCTTCTGCCCTGACGGTAGAGACGATCAACATTTTTGTCCATCATGATCGGCGGCGGGAGCGTGAACCCGCTCGCCATCTTCACGACCGTATTGCGGATGGACTTGAACTCATTGTTCTCTTCGAGCGGAATCTTCTCCGGCATCGCGTCGGTGTAGAGTTTGTAGGTATCGCACTGGTATTTGTACCACAGATCGTAGAGCTTTTCGATCTCCGGCTCGGACGCGATCAGCTTGACGATGGCGTCGACAACCTTTTTCGTCTTCGGTTCGAGATAACCGTAGACCTTTTTGCCCTTCGTTATCTTCAGCCTGTCCGACAGATCGGCGAGCAGCATCGTGAGATCCGTGGTGTACTCGCCCTTCGTGACGCTGTTCAGCGCCGTTTCCATCTGCGAGCGGAAGGACTCTTTCAGCTCATCCCGCACGAACGTCTGCTCCCTGTACACGCTGATCATGTCCTGACGGAAAATATCCTGCGCCATGAAGCGTTTGATATTTGCGATCCCTTTCTTTGAGAGGTACGCCTCCGTCGGATTCTTCGGCCACACCATCATGTGGACGTGCGGATGCGTCGGGTGCTGATGGAAGGCGGCGTACCATCTCAGGTTCGCCGGATCGATCCCCATCTCGCGAGCGATGTCGTTGCGGCGTGAGCGCAGGAGGTTCATCCATTCCTCCGCGCGGTTGTATCCGAGGCGTTCCGCGTCCTCACGCGTCAGCGAGAAGATGTGACACCACACGTTTCCCGGATGCTCGTCCACCTCCTTCATGATCGCCGCCATGTTGATCGTCTCGCCCTCGTCCGTGAACAGACCGTTCGATCCGCGGCGTGCGTTGACGTATCCCGCCATCCCGGAACGAAGCACTTCTACTCCTTCGCGTGTGCCGATGTACTTCACCATCCCGCCGCGCGATCCGCTTTTCCTGTCACGCGATTTCGGTTTGTAGTACGGGGATTTCAAGATCAGCCCCGCCATCACTCGACCTCCTCGTAATCGAAGCTGCGCAGATCGAGCGTACCGTTCCAACCCTTCGCGTCGTCCTCTGCCGTGTCATACAGATCCGAGAGTTCTTTCTCCGTCCAGTTGTACGCCGTCGCGAGCACATGCGTCATCGCGTTCTGCTGCACCGCCATCTTGTAGAGCACACGAGCGATCCGGTTTTCCGAATCTCTGACCTTCGCGCCAATCACCGATTCGAGCACGGGCGTCAGGAACTTCTGCGTGCTCGTCCGCTCATTCCACTCCGTGTAGAATTCAATCGCGTTTCGGATATATTCGTTGCGCGATTCGAGACCAAGCTTCCGCGTCATCTCGTCACACTTCGCCCACATTTCAGCGGGCATCCGAACCCCGTTCGAGGGCATCGGTTCTTTTTGTTTCGCCATATTGATCCTCCGTTTCTGAATCATGATCCCGGCATTTGCCCATGTCCGCAAACCGAGCCCATGCCGGAATCTCCTGCCTATTTGCCTGAAAATCTGCCTGAAAAACCCGCGAGACTCCGGTTTTCAGCCCTGACCGCAATCCGAGCCTTTCCGGAAACCTCTTCAACGTAGCCATAATCCCCGACCGGCGTTGCCGGACAGTGTGATCCGTCGGGGCCGAGAGACCCGGCTTTATCCTGCTCCGCTTTCGTTCGGCCCCGGCACCCCCTCAAACCCCTTGTAAATCCTCGATTCCTCAAGGGCGAAAATACCCCCTTGAGGACGGAAAGTCCCCCTCCCGAAATCGCCTGTATTTCCGGTATCACGTCGCCTCCTTTCTCGGATGTTTTTGATCGTACTCCTGCAGACGCCGCGCCGTGTCTGCTTTCCGGAGCTCACGTTGGAACCTCGCGTCGACGATATCCTGTATCGGCATGATCGTGTATTTCAGATTCCCGTGCCAGTTTTTCCCCTCGTGATTTGTCACCGTCGTCGGCTCCGTCTCGATCAAACCCTTGCGCTCAAGCATCTGCACGTATTTCATGACCGTGCGCTTGGACATACCCACGGCGTTTCCGATCGTCGTGTAGCTCGGATGGCATGTGTACGTCGTCCGGTCTTCGCAGTACATGAGATAGGCATAGACGAGAATCTCGCCACCCGACAGACCGAGACGGAAGATTTCATTCGGCACCGGGAAGTAGTTTCTGATGTGATCGACGTTCTTCCCTCTCACGCACATCCCCCCTTCGTGTTGGCGGACGCCCATTCGACGAACCGATCCTTCGGAATGACAAGGCGGTTTCCGATTTTCAGTTTGGGGAACGATTCCTCATGCAGCAGTTCATACGCCGTCGCCTGCGAGACGCCGAGCACCTGCGCGAGCATCTCCGCGTTCAGGAAGAGCGGAAGCTCATCGAAAGACTTGATCGTGGATTTCTTCATCCGTTGCTCACCTCCTTCGTGTCGATCTTCATCATTTCCAAGGGGTGACCGTTTCGTTCACCCCTTCTGTTGTCGTCCGGATGAGAGACCGGAAGCGTAACGCCGAGCGCGTCCCGGATTTCATCCACCCAGCCGGAATCCATTTCATCCGAACCGTCAGCAGTGCCGACAGCATCACCGTCACGCATACGGTCGTCACTGTTTTCGGACTGATCCGACATTGTATCCCGATGTACCTCAAGCTCAACCGTATCAACGGTTTCAGCAGATTCCGAAGAGACTGCATCCGTATCCGCAGTGCCGACCGGAACGACCGATTCGTGTACAGTATTTTGACCGTCACCGTCGTCACTCTCCGGCGGCTCGTACCAGATTTTCATCAGCCGCTGACCGTTGCTCCGCCAGTTCAGATACTTCACGCCGTGCTGTTCGAGATCGTCCGCGCGCTGCTGCATCAGCTGTTTGAGATGTTTTGCGTCCGTATTCTCGCCTGCGAACGAATTGTACCGCTCCGCGAATTCACCATTGCTCCCGCTGTAGAGACCGACCGCACGCACGAACGCGACGAGCTTCTGCAGTTCCTCCGGCAGACTGTGATCCGGCGCGCCGAGCGAGTCCGCCAGCAGTTCCCAGTGACCGATCCCGAAACGCAGCTGCATCTCCCGCTTCCTGATCCGTCGACCGGCACAGATCAGATCCGCGTCGTTGCTGCTGCGGCCTTTCTGTGTCAGCACATACACGCCGTCCGTCGCGCCCGTGAGCGCAGACGAACCCGAGATGCGATTCAGCGGATCGCTGTCTCCCTGCTTGCGCAGATGGTGGACGAGCAGGATCGTCATCCCGAACCGATCCGCCAGTTCTTTCAGCTTACGGATCTCGGCGTATTCTCCGGCGTACCCTGCGCGGGATGACTTGCCGCGCACGACCTGAAACGTATCGATCACCACCAGCACCGTGTCCGGATGCTCCGTGACGAAGGACACGATCTGATCGCAGAGACCGCTGTTCAGCTTTTCGGCGGTGACGGCGAAATGCGCATCGGGCGGGATGTCGTCCGTCAGCATGTACGCCCGATCCTGCAGATCGTCGATGCCATCCTCGAGCGCGAGATACAGCGTCGTACCTTTCCTCGTCGGCAGATCCCACAGCGGTTCGCCTTTTGCGACGCGGATGCAGAGATCGAGAGCCAGCCAGGACTTCCCCACCTTCGGAGCGCCGCCGAGGATGCACACGCCTTTCGGGATCAGCGTTTCGACGCAGAAGGATTTCCGCTCGCGGTTCATGTCCATCAGCGTCGGGCCGTCGATGACATGATCGAAGCACCTTCCCATGCGATTTCTTCGCGTCATCACGGACGCGCCTGTCAGATTTGCGTATTCGTTCATTTACTTACCTCGCTTTCGTTCAACGCAGATTTCATATTCCGATTTTCGTACTGCTTTCTCTCTGCGACCATCGTCATCACCTTCCTCTCCGCCGCAGGGCTTGATCTGTATGTTGGTTTTGCTAAACTGATTGAGGCAGGATTCGTCATTTCCCGACACCGAAAAGAAAAACTGCTCGGCACGAAATTGTGGGAGCAGTATCTATATTCCGATTTCTGGTTTGGAGGGGATCCCTCTGTCGTGATTTCCCCTCCGCCTATATTGTGGAGACTTTTTTCCTCGGGCAGAAAATAACGGGACAATATATTTTCGCGTCTGACAATTTTCCGGGCAAGAGGAATTTTGAGTGTATCCCTCCGAACGTATTGTGGAGGATTTTCAGGATTTCCCCAAAAAGTGCCGAAGATTTATTTTCCCGTCCGAAGGTTTTTCTGATGACGTCCTCATATATACCCCGACAGAAGAAACGTGATTTATTCCATCAGCGGAAAACTTTTTTCGAGACAACAAAAAACTCCCATCCTACTCTGATGAGAGCTTATATCGACATGCCTATCACAGCAACCAAACACCCCTCCCACACAGGCCGCTGTAGATAGGCAGACGTATCCCTTGGTTTTCCAAGTGGATAGGAACTCCTATCGGTCACAGACAAAGTCTTTATGCGATCTCATCGATCTGGACGTACCTGTCTGCGCAGCTCCGTCTGATGTGGATCAGACAAGATATCCGAATGTTACTTCGTTCTTCCCCCTCGGATGGGTACAACATCCGACGGTTCTTCGTCATTCGGATAGAACCTCTAAGTGGTTTATGACCTCTGTCATACTTGCATCAGCAGACGAACAGTTGCTGGCTGTTCTCATGGGACTTTCACCCCCGCCGGGTACGCCGCCGGCCGCGCTTTCGCTACGGAAGTATCATTATCCCCGCTGCCTGTCATCGTGCATCCACCGGGAGCAATCCGATGGTCGGGCTCGCACGCTCGACACCATACGACGGCTCGAGCTCGTTACCCAGTCGCTCGCCTGTGAGGGCAACAGCGGGAACGTATCTGCTGAAGGGGTATTCGGTTTTCAAGGAACTGGACATCGCTGTTTATTGTGTCGGTCTTACGATCAGGTTCAGATGAAGACTCATGACTTGGGTATTATACCACACCCGAAATCTCTTGTCAAGAGGTTTCAAGAAATATTTTTATATTTTTTCTCCGCGCTAATATACTGACTGTTGAACAAGGTTGCCTTGTTCGAGTCCAGTGACTGCCGGGGACGGGTCGGACGGAGGAGATAACGCCTGCGGCGGCCCCTGCTCCACGTGCGCGCACAGCGGCGTTGTTGGCTGCTTTTCGTCGGATGATGCCGTTAGACAGGGGAGGGTGTGACTGGAGCATTTAGTCAACCGTTCGGACAATATCAATGAGATCATTTCTGTCAGCTTCATTCTATGTTCGAAAGTAACGGTTTGTCTGGCTTTTCTCCAAACGAAAGAAAAAACGCCGTTCCGTTGAGTCGGAAAGCGAACAAGTTGATTGACACCGGGAAAGAATCATGCTATCATGAAGACAGAATCGGCCGGTTCAATCATTTATTCGAGGTGTTTGGAATGAAAATGAACATTGGAGCCAACCTCCGCAGACTGCGTCAGGATATGGGTGTGACGCAGGAAGCCGTCGCCGCGCGAATCGGCGTTCTGCCGCAGACCGTTTCCAAATGGGAACGCGAGGACGGGTTGCCGGACATTACGCAGCTCATTCCCCTTGCCCTGTATTTCAGCGTGACCGTGGACGATCTGATGGGATATGACAAAGAAAAGGTCAACGAGGAAATCGAGAAAACGATTGCGGAATACCGCGAATGTCTGCGGCACGACTGGGAAAAAGCGCAGCGGATCATTACGGAAGCATACAAAGAATACCCGAACGATTACCGCATCATGTACCACTATATGTGGTCTCTCGGGGTCTTCGATGCGGAACCGGATCTGAGAGTTGCACAAGAGCACAAGGATGAGATCGGTCAGATATGCGACAGGATCATTGAAGGATGTACTGACGTGCCGCTTTGTCTCGGCGCATGGAAGATGAAGGCGATCCTCCTCCACGCGGAAGGAAAGACCGACGAAGCGCTGAAAATCCATGAAGAGAAATTCGGGGGCTGGTACTATTCCTCGGGGCAGATGAACGAGCAGCTATTCACAAAGGACAGACCGGAATTCCTCTACTGGGCAAAGCGCAATATGTATGAGCTTGTCGAATTCGCCGCCGATAAGCTCGTGAAATCCTTTTTCTTCGATCCGGAAATCCCCTACGAACAGATGGTAGAGACCGTCGAGAAGATCGGGGACGGTGTTTATCGGCTCGGATGCGAGACGGAAAACGCGTATCTGCTCGCGCAGGCAAAAACGATCTTCGGAAGGCTTCACAACGATCTGATCGCCCGCGAAACCCGTGGGGGAAAAGAAGAGGACATCATTCGGATAACCGACAAATACCTTTCCGCGGTCAAAAACCTGTCGGAGCTTGCCGCAATCGACGTTCCGCTGTTCGACGCCGTTGTCGGAAACCATCATACGGAGGACCTGCTTTTATTCACAATCGACTGCGCGCTCACATGGAAGCATCCGCGCAACATCGCATTGCTCGAAAACGAGGCGTACAGAGGCGTTATTGAAAAGCACAGAAAGCACTGACACATAAAACGGATGGGGGAGAAGACCGCGCAGCGAGCTGTTCTTCTACGTGCGCGCACAGCGGCGTTGTGGGAGGTCTTTCGGTGGGAGGAGCCGTTGCCCTACCCAGCCGTGTACCCCTGCAAATCGCCCGGACGGAGCGGACAGGGCGGGGTTTCCGTCAGTTCGCCTGACGGTTTTCCCCCGTCTGTTTTCTGCGTTTCAAATACGGCCTCGCAAACAACGAGGGCGTTTCAGACGTTGTCTTTATTGACTTCGAGACCACCGAACGAATCGTTCCCCCGTCCCCGCTCATCTGACCACGTCTTCCATCGGGTCTGCTGTCAGGATTTCAAGCATCATCTGCGCGCCGAGGACGAAGCCTTTGACAAAGAGGTCATGGTCGTTCTCGACGGAGAGATCAATTTCGACCTGAGAAGCGGCGTCGAACAGGGCTTTCTGCTCCGGGGACAGGGTTTCGATCAATTTCTCCTGACGCGCTGTTACCTCTTCCAGTAGTTTCGCGTAGACGCTATCTTTCTTGAAATTCCGCGTCATCGGTTGGATATTGCCGCAGGCAAGCTCTTTCAGCAGTTTCATCCGGATCACCGTCCTTCCGGCACACAACAATACCACAGGTCGCCGCGGAAGTCCAGAAACATTTCTGTTAACTCGGACCTCGGTTGTACCGACCCCTGCGTCGTAAACCGGGAGAGTTCTGAAACACCTCGTCGTAATGTGCGATCCTATGTAAAGTGTTGTCTTTATTCGGGTTGAGACGGAGTCACAAACCGAGACGGGGGCTCCAGTGCTTCACATCCGCTCACACTGCCATGGGGCCGCATCTTCCGGATGAAGTTCAGAAGCATTTTTGGTAACCCGCCGGGGGATTATGATACGCGGACACACAGGATATGCCAAAAGACCGGAAACCTCAGTCGTCCGTGGGATCCGGGAACTCAGACTGGGCAGGCATCGCTTTGTCCGCTCCGTGACGGCGAACGAAACGGACGTAGAGCAGGGCAGCGGCGAGGCAAACCACCATGTCGGCGGCGGGTGTTGCGGCAACGATGCCATATACCGGGGAGACGAGGCGGAGAAGGAACATCAGGGGGATATCCAGCGCGCCTTTTCGCATGAGGGCCAGCGCCAGAGAGGATTTGCTCCGTCCCACTCCCTGGAAGATGGAGATACAGGCATAAGCCCAAGCGGAAAAGGAACCACCCAGACAGAGGATCCGCAGAAATTCAGCGCCGAACACGATGGATTCGCCGCCGTTCTAGTTGAAAATGCGCACCAGAGGCATAGCAAAGACGAAGGACACCGCCGTACAGAGCAGCGCCAGCACGATGGAACCTCCAGCCGAGATCCTCACCGCCGACCGCATCCGTTTGCGCATCCCGGCGGAGTAAGTGAAGCCGATCAGGGGGAGTACGCCTTGAGACATGCCCCGAACGATGCAGTGGGCCAGCATGTTGATCTTCTTGGCTACCCCGATCCCGGCCTGAGCGGGAACGCCGTTTCGGGCCATGAGGTTGTCGAGAATGGCGTAGGACAGATTTTCGCAAAAGGTCATGAGGCAGGCAGGGGCGCCGGTCGTCAGAACCTCCCGGATCGTATCCCGCGCTGCTTTCCGGATCTTCAGAGTCAGACGGGTTTCTCCCCGGGTCTTCACGACGAAGTGAACGATGAGAAAATAGAGAAAGGCGCAGAGGTTGGAAAGTAGAGTAGCCAGAGCTGCGGCCTTCACTTCCTGTCCGTGCGGAAAGATCACGAATATGAAGAGAGGATCCAGCAGGATGTTCAGCACGCCCCCCAGACTGATGCCCACGGACGCGGCAAGGGAACGCCCCTCCGCCCGCATCAGATGGCCCATCAGCGTGTTTTCCGCCGTGACGATGCCACCCGCCGTGACGGTCCAGAAGAGATAGCCCGCCGCGAAGCCGTGGACCAAGGGGCTGCCCCCGCCCAGCAGATTGACGTAGGGATCCCGGAAGAGGAGGCAGAGAAGACCGTAGAGGGCGGAGGCGGCGAAGCATCCCCAGAAGGCGAAGGAGGAGGCTTCCCGGGCCTTTTCCGGATTGCCCGCTCCGTTGGCACGGGAGATGACCCCCACGGCCCCGATGCCGAAGAGGTTGGAGACAGCAGAGAGGATCATAAAGGCAGGCATGCAGACCGCCGCCGCCGTGATCATGGCGTCTGTGCCATTCTGGCCGATAAAGAAGGTATCCGCCATGTTGTAAAGCACAAGGATCACCTGACTGACGATGGTGGGCAGGGCCAGATGCGCCACCGCCTTCCAGACTGGGGCCGATGAAAACAGAGATTCCCGCTTCAGAGATTTATCCATGCTGTCCTCCCGGCGTCCGGCAGCTTCCTTCGAAACTCCTTTCGAGAGTCTGAACAAAAAGTAAGCCGCCGTGCTTGCGTTTTTCGAGTGAATATGTTATACTATAACACCGACGAGGCATAATGTCAAATTAGTATTTTATAGACAGTCATTCGATATTGTTATGATTCAATCCACACGGAGGGAGACGCACATGTTCAGCACCAGACTGGAGACACTGCTCATGGTGGCGGAGAAGCAGAATTTCACACAGGCGGCCCAGGCGCTGTCCCTGACCCAGCCCGCCGTCAGTCATCACATCTCGTCCCTGGAGGAGGAATTGGGCGTCCGGCTCTTTCAGCGGGGGAAAAACAGGCTGCTTGTGACGCCGGAGGGGGAGATCGTCCTGCGGTATGCCAGACGGACCCGTGCGCTGTATGAAAAGATGCGGGAGGAGCTCACCGACGAGGCGAAGGACATGACCCGGGTGAAGATCGGCATCACCCACACCTCGGAGAGCAACATCATCACGGAGGTGCTGGGGAAGTACGCCAGCGAGGAGGGCCATCGCCGAAGCATAACTGTTCTTACGGACACCATAAATAATCTTTATGATATGCTGTCCGACTACCGGATCGATCTCGCCATTGTAGAGGGACGTCCCCGGGATCCCGGCATTTCAGCCCTACTGCTGGACACGGACTATCTGGTCTGCGTCCTCTCGAACAACCATCCACTGGCGAAGAAAAGCATGGTGACGCTCTCCGACATCCGGAAGGAGAATATGATCCTTCGTCTGCCGAGCTCCGGGACCCGTAACCTCTTTGTGTCCGCTATCGAGCAGATGAACATGATTATCGAGGATTTCCAG